>CAKTEF010000041.1 GCA_934547065.1 uncultured Faecalibacterium sp. | reverse complement strand
GGCACGATGTGTAAGTGGAGCGATCCATTCAGCAAGTGTGTACTAATAGATCGAGGGTTTGACCACAATTCGCTTGAAGCTCTCACAAAGAGCCAACGAGAAGTAGCAGTGATTATTCAGTTTTGAAGGCACGTCCTTCAAGAAACACTGGACACAGTAGAACAATTGTGTTATACTGATTCAGTCATATTGGTCGGTGACGATGACGGTGAGGTTCCACCTGTTCCCATTCCGAACACAGAAGTTAAGCTCACTCGTGCCCAAGATAGTTCGCTGGAAACGGCGCGTGAAAATAGGTAGTTGCCGACTTAAATGAAGCCCCTGAGGAAGAAATTCCTTGGGGGCTTGTTTTTTGCCGTGCGGAGATTCCTTTGTTAAAATGCCCTGAAAAAATCCCATGGAATTGTGAGTATTTACAAATTTTTCCCGGACCCCTTGATTTTTTATGGGGGGGGGGTAAGATGGACTTGAAAAGTCCCTTGTTATCAAAATGGAACGATCGGCAAGCCGGTCGAAAGGCTGTGACGCAGGGCATGGGTAGGAAAGGGCGAGCACCCCGAACGCACAAAACGCAAAGCGTTGGATCAGCCATTTGGCGGCTGGTGCGGCGCTTTTTCTATTTGTCAGGGGGCTTTTTGTGGAGCAATTGGGAGTATTGATGACTGACAAAGGAGGATTTTTATGAAAAAACGGCTCATCAGCCTCTTACTGGCGTTCAGTATGATGCTGACATTCCTGCCTGCGGGGGCAGTGTCAGCATTTGCGGAGGAGAATTTGGGTCCGTATGCCTGCGGACAAAACGTTACAGCGACATTAAGTCGGAACAACGATGGAGAAGAAACCTATACCTTGACGATTAGCGGAACGGGGCCGATGAAAAATTACGATTATTGGTCAGCTAGATACATGCCATGGTATTCGGCAATACCAAAGATTACGAGGCTCATAGTTTGTGATGGCGTAACCTCATTAGGGGATTGTGTCCTCCGCGGTTTTGACGGAAAGCATGAGGCAAGTAGTCTCAAGGAAGTAACGCTTCCGGAAGGATTGACCTATCTCGGAGATTATGCATGTTATAATGCAGACCAATTAAAAAGCATCACGCTTCCCAGTACCTTAACAACGATTGGATTATGTGCATTCGCTGGTACCGGATTAACGGGCATTACGATTCCCTCAGAGGTCAAAACGATTCGTTCGGCGGCATTTTCTAGATGTACCGGTCTAACAAGCGTTACGATTCCGGATAAAGTAGAAACTCTTGGGCGGGAGGTATTTGGACACTGTACTCAGCTGACAAGCATTCATATTCCCAAAAGCGTAAAATCAATGGGAGCAAATATGTTTGGTTATTGCGATGCATTGACATGCATCACCTTTGAACCTGGTAGTAATTTAACAGAAACTGCCCCCAATGGATCTTTGAAACTTTTCTCTAATACTTCTTCCGAGTTAAAAGTTTATTGTGAGCCGGTCTTAAAGGCTACACTGAGCGGAAAAGACGTACCTGACGAACACATTATTACCACCGTTGATGTGACGCTCGTCGATGGTGACAAGAGCGTGCCGAAAACAATTAACTACGGCGCAGACATTACGGCACTTGACAAAGACAAACCTATCAAACAGGGTTACACCTTTACCGGTTGGTATACCGATGCAGACTGCAAGACCCGATATCCGGAGACACAGCTGTTTACAAACATCAATGGCACCAAGCTCTATGCCGGCTGGAAGTTCGACCCCAATGCTCTGAGCTGCCGCACGCTGACCGTGACCGGCGGCACTGTTACTGTGAAATACGACGGCAGCGATGTGACCAGCACGCTGAACATTGTCCCTGACGTGACCGGCGACAAAAAGACCTACTCTGTACCGAACGGCGCAAAAGTGACCGTGACGCTGGATAAAACCCAGATCCCGGAGGGCATGGTGTTTGATATCTGGACGACCGGCGGCTTCTCCCTGCCGTCGGGTCAGAATTACAAGGCCGAGACCATCACCTTTACCATGAGCGAGGGTGTGAACATTGCCGCGCAGTACCGGGATGCCACCATTGAAGATGATGGGTCCACGGTGCTGGGCACGGCCGCAATGATTGGCACGGCCGTTGTGGGGACCATGGTGCTGGGCTATCAGGCCTATTCCCTGGGCACGGAATTTGCAGGCTATCTGATGGATCTGCCCTATTTCCCCGCCAACCGCAGCGCCCTTGCCGTGATGCTGTGGGAGGATGCAGGCAAGCCGATGCCCGAATCGGAACGGCTCTACCCCGATGTCGGCCAGGAAGAACAGGATATGGACCTGCAGCACGCCGCCCGCTGGGCCATGGAAAATGACCTGATCCCGGATCGCAACGAGGAGGGCACGGCACCGGAAGAAATGAAGTTCTATCCCGACAACGCTGTGAGCCGGATCGATGTGCTGAAAGCATGGCAGAAAGCACAGGAGCTGAAGAAAAACGCCTGAGCGGTCCTGTAAGCGATGTTAAAATGTAAATTATGAAACCGGCTTGGGGCCGCTGCACAAATTCTGTGTGGCGGCCCCGCTTTTTTGCCGGGCTGCTTTGTGGTACAATGGGGCAAACCCTTTACAGAACAGGAGAATGAGGATGCTCAAGGATTCCCAGGTCGATCTCTGCGGCCGCACCGATTTTACCCGCACTCAGCCGCTGCTGGCGCGGGACGAGACATTCACCTTTGCCTGCGCGGGCTGCGGCAATTGCTGCCGCGGGCGGGAGGATATCGTGCTTTCGGGCTTTGACCTGTGGCGGATCGCAGCCCGGCTGCGTCTGCCGCCCCGCACCGTGGCGCGGGCGTTCTGCCGGGCGGCGGTGGGGCAGGTCAGCCGCCTGCCGGTACTGCGTCTGGCCCCGCTGAAGGAGGAACACAACAACTGCCCGTTCCTGGCCGGGGATCACTGCGCCATCCACGATGCCGAGCCGCTGGTGTGTGCGCTGTATCCGCTGGCCCAGGAGATCACCAAAGAGGGGAGCATTTCTTACTTTTTGCAGCCCACCCGGTGCGGCGGGCAGGTGGTGCGGGCCACAACGGAGGATTACCTTGCCCGCTACAAGATCCCCGCGCGGGAGGCCGTGGATGTGTGCTGGGCCCAGACCTGCATGACATTGGAGGACCGGGTGGAGGAGCTGGAAGCCGTGTTTGAACCGGTGTTTGTCCGGCGGATGCAGGAAAAGCTCTGGCAGGCACTGTATTACCGGTACGATTGGGCCGCAGACTATCTGCCCCAGCTGGAAGCAAACCTGCTGTGGCTTTCCGGAGAGCTGCAAAAGTTGGAACAGATGCAGCAAAAACGAAATGCTATCAAAAATATTGATGGATAAATTTACTTTGATTGATAATTAGGGCTGAAACCCGGTTGTTTCGGGGCAGAAAATGTGATATACTTCACGCATGTGAAGCGGCAGTGCATGGAGCCGCTTTCCCATAGGCTTTTTACGCGGTGTCCTGTTGCCGCGAAAGTAAATTTGAGGGAGTAATCATTATGCGTAAAATTTCTCGTCGTTCGTTCCTGGCTGCTGCCGCCGTGTGCGGCGCAGCTGCTGCCCTGACCGCCTGCGGCGGTTCTTCTTCCAGCGTGGCAGCTTCTTCGGCTGCTGCTTCCACCTCCACGGCTGCTTCGGCAGCGGCGGACGGCCAGAAGTATACCGTGGGCATCTGCCAGCTGGTGCAGCATGCCGCACTGGACGCTGCCACCCAGGGCTTTGAGGATGCCCTGACCGCACAGTTCGGCGAGAATGTCACGTTCGATTTCCAGAACGCACAGGGCGATTCCGCTACCTGTGCCACCATCACCAACGGCTTTGTTTCCGCCGGTGTGGATCTGATCATGGCCAACGCCACCCCCGCTCTGCAGGCTGCACAGTCTGCCACCAACACCATCCCCATCCTGGGCACTTCCGTGACGGAGTACGGCGTGGCCCTGGGCCTGAGCGATTTCAACGGCACCGTGGGCGGCAATGTTTCCGGTACCTCGGACCTGGCCCCGCTGGATCAGCAGGCAGAGATGATCGTGGAGTGGATGCCCGATGCCAAGAAAGTCGGCCTGCTGTACTGCTCGGCTGAGGCCAACAGCCAGTATCAGGTGGATGAGGTGCAGAAGTTCCTGGAGGAAAAGGGGGTCGCCGTGACCCAGTACGCATTCTCCGATTCCAACGATCTGTCCTCGGTCTGCCAGAAAGCAGCCGACGAGAACGATGCGCTGTATGTGCCCACCGATAACACCGTTGCCGCCAACACCGGCATCGTGGACGGCATCTGCCGCCCGGCCAAGAAGCCTGTGTTCGCCGGTGAGGAGGGCATCTGCTCCGGCTGCGGCGTGGCGACCCTGTCCATCAGCTACTA
>CAKTEF010000040.1 GCA_934547065.1 uncultured Faecalibacterium sp. | reverse complement strand
AAGACCAGCCGCGAGGGCGTGTACGCAGGCGGCGATGCCGTGACCGGTGCCGCCACCGTCATCAAGGCCATGGGCGCTGGCAAGGCAGCCGCCAAGGCCATTGACGAATACATCCAGAGCAAGTAATTTCCGCTGTTTTCCGGCACCCCAGGCCCCCGGCGCACGACTGCGCTGCGGCCAGGGGTGCCGTTTTTTGTTTTTGGGAGGGGTCTGGCTGCGGATGCTTTTTCTTTTTGTTTGTTGTATCCCAGTGTTTGGCGAATCTGCCCAAATTTCAAAGATCTTTTTTGTTGAGTGCTTCTGACGTTTTGTGATTGATCTTGACAGAAAGTCTGCTATAATAAAGATGCAAAGAGCCAAAGAAAGCCAAATCCAATCAAATTCATTCAAACGAGGTGATCCTGATGCTGGCAGAAGAACGTTTCCGCCTGATCCTGGACCTGCTGGCCCGGCAGCGCACCGCCACCGTGCAGGAGCTGTGCGAAGCCCTGAACACGAGCGAATCCACCATCCGGCGCGATCTGACGGAGCTGGACCGGCTGGGCAGGCTGAACAAGGTCCACGGCGGTGCTACGCTGCCGGACAGCCCATTCCGCACCGATGAGCCGACCATGGCCGCCAAGGAGAGCCTGGCCGTGGCGCAGAAGCAGAGCATCGCCCAGGCGGCGGCCGAGCTGATCCGGCCGGAGGATTTTGTGTTCCTGGATGCGGGTTCCACCACGCTGGCGCTGGCCCGGTGTCTGAGCGGCCCGGCCCTGAACGCCAGCTATGTGACCAATGGCGTGGCCCACGCCCGCCTGCTGGCCCAGAAAGGCTGCCGGGTGTTCCTGCCCGGCGGGCTGCTCCGCCCCCAGACCGAGGCCATCATCGGGGCAGCCGCCTTGGCAGCCCTGGGGCAGTACAACTTTACCAAAGCCTTTATGGGAGCCAACGGTGTGGCACTGGAAGCCGGTTTTACCACCCCAGACCCGGAGGAAGCCGCCGTGAAGGCCGCCGTTGTCCGCCGCGCCCGCGAGGCCTGGTTTCTGGTGGACGATTCCAAGTTCGCGCAGGTGTATCCGGCCGTGATCGCGGAGCTGCACAGCGGCGCGATCCTGACCAACCGCTGTCCAAACCCCAAATACCGGCAGTTCACTTTGATCAAGGAGACAGAGCTATGATCTACACTGTAACGTTCAATCCCGCCATCGACTATGTGGTGCGGCTGGATCAGCCGCTGGAAGTGGGCACCGTGAACCGTGCCGCCGGGGAGGACTGCGTTCTGGGCGGCAAGGGCATCAATGTTTCGGGCGTGCTGCAAGTGCTGGGCTGCAAGAGCGTGGCCCTGGGCTTTGTGGCCGGGGAAACGGGAGCCTGGCTGGAACGCGGCCTGGCCGCACAGGGCCTGCACACCGATTTCATCCACCTGGCCGAAGGCATGACCCGCATCAACGTCAAGATCAAGGCCGGGCAGGAAACGGAACTGAACGGCGCAGGCCCCGCCATCCCCCAGAGTGCGCTGGAGGAGCTGGAAGCCAAGCTGGACTTATTGAACGAGGACGATGTGCTGATCCTGGCGGGCAGCATCCCGGCCAGTATGCCGCAGAACACCTACGAGCGGCTGCTGGCCCGGCTGCAGGGCCGCGGCGTGCGCACGGTGGTGGATGCCACCCGCGACCTGCTGGCCAACGTGCTGCCGTATCACCCGTTCCTCATCAAGCCCAACAACCACGAGCTGGGCGAGCTGGTGGGCCGGGAGCTGACCACGGATGAGGAGATCACCGCCGCAGCCCGCACGTTGCAGCAGCGCGGCGCACGGAACGTTCTGGTCAGCATGGCCGGAGACGGTGCGCTGCTGGTGGATGAACAGGGCCTGGTCCACCGCATCGGCTGCCCCAAGGGCAGGGTGGTGAACAGCGTGGGCGCAGGCGACAGCATGGTGGCCGGTTTTGTGGCAGGCTACCTGCAAAGCGGCAGCTACGACACTGCCCTGCGGCTGGGCACGGCCTGCGGCAGTGCCACAGCGTTCAGCCTGGGCCTTGCCGCCAAGGAGAAGATCGACGAGCTGCTGGCGCAGCTTTAAGGAGAAGCAAGGAGAACAAGGAGGAGTTTCCATGCGCATTACAGAATTGTTTACAGCCCAGTCCATTGAGCTGGATTCCCCCGCCGCCAACCGGGACGAGATTTTGACCCGCCTGGCCGACCTGCAGGCCACCCACGGCAATATCACCGATGTGGAGGCTTACAAAAAAGCCCTGTACGCCCGCGAGGACGAGGCTTCGACCTATGTGGACAACGGCATCACGGTCCCCCACGCCAAGACGAACGTGGTCACCCGGCCCAGCCTGGCTGCGCTCCGGCTGACCGCCCCGGTGCAGTACAACGCCGAGGACGACGGCAAGACCGACCTGCTGTTTGCCATTGCCGCGCCCGAAAACGGCAGCCTGCATGTGGACATGCTGGCCCGGATGATGCAGATGCTGATGAACGAGGACTTTGTGGCCAAGCTCAAAGCCGCCAGGACCCCCGCCGAGTTCCTGGCCCTGATCGACGCGCAGGAGGAAGCCCAGTTTGGTGAGGAGAGCTTCACCGACCAGGAGATCCCCCAGAGCGGCTGCCGCATCCTGGCCGTGACGGCCTGCCCCAACGGCATTGCCCACACCTACATGGCCGCCGAGGCCCTGACCAAGGCCGGCACGAAGCTGGGCCTGCCCACCAAGGTAGAGACCAACGGCTCCGACGGTGCCAAGAACGTGCTGACCCGTGAGGAGATCGCCGCCTGCGACGGCATCATCGTGGCGGCCGACAAAAACGTGGAGACCGCCCGCTTTGACGGCAAGCCCGTACTGTTTGCGCGGGTGGACGACGGCATCCACAAGCCGGAGGAGCTGCTGAAAAAAATAGCCCACGGCGAAGTGCCCGTTTACCACGCCAAGGGCGGGGCCAAGGCTGCCGAGGCATCCACCGGCGGCGACAGCTTTGGCCGCAAGCTGTACAAGGACCTGATGAACGGTGTTTCCCACATGCTGCCCTTTGTGGTAGGCGGCGGCATCATGATCGCACTGGCGTTCCTGCTGGACGATTACACCATCGACCCCTCCAACTTTGGCATGAACACCCCGGTCGCTGCCTTTTTTAAGACGGTAGGCAGCGCGGCGTTCGGCTACATGCTGCCCATCCTGGCAGGCTTCATCGCCATGTCCATCGCTGACCGGCCGGGCCTGGCGGTTGGTTTTGCGGGCGGCGTGCTGGCCATGAACGGCACCAACTTTGCGGGCCTGGCCAACGGTGAGACCACCGGCATCTCCGGCGGCTTCCTGGCCGCCCTGCTGGCCGGTTTTGCAGCGGGCTGCATCGTCGAATTCCTGAAAAAGATCACCGAAAAGCTCCCCGCCAGCCTGAACGGCATCCGCCCCATGCTGATCTACCCGCTGGGCGGCATCCTGGTCGTGGGCGCGGTGATGTGCGGCATCAACCCGGTCATGGGCATGATCAACACCGCTATGACCAACTGGCTCAACGCCATGGGCGGCACCTCCAAGGTGCTGCTGGGTGCCATTGTGGCCGGCATGATGAGCATTGACATGGGCGGCCCGTTCAACAAGGCGGCTTACGTTTTTGGCACCGCCGCCCTTGCCTCCGGCAACTACGAGGTCATGGCCGCCGTGATGGTGGGCGGCATGGTGCCTCCCATCGCCATTGCCCTTTCCACCACGTTCTGCCCCAAAAAGTGGACTGCCGACGAGCGCCGCAACGGCATTGTGAACTACGTCATGGGCCTGTGCTTTGTGACCGAGGGTGCCATCCCCTACGCCGCAGCCGATCCGCTGCGCGTCCTGCCCAGCTGCGTTGTCGGTGCAGCCCTGGCCGGTGCCCTTTCCATGACCTTTGGCTGCGCACTGCGCGCACCCCACGGCGGCATCTTCGTGTTCCCCGTAGTCGATCATGCCCTGCTGTACTGTGTGGCCCTGGCCGCTGGCAGCGTGGTGGGTGCCGTGATCCTGAGCCTGCTCAAAAAGAGCCGGACCGCCGCAGAATAAGCCGTTTGCGTTTTCAATGCACAAGCAACATCCGCAAACGGCATCTCACAAAGATGCCATTTTGATCGGCACTATTTTGGAAAATTGCGATAGAATCTTTCAAACAGACCCAACAGCCCTCTACTTGCAGTCGTTGCAAATAGGGGGCTGTTGATGATTCGCTACTTCGATCCTATTTCGACAGTTGGCATCTTGCTTTCCAATCCGAGTTCGTCATCTTCTGCAACTCTATAATTGGTAACATTGATTGAATCCATATAATCTGAAATATCTGGATTTTCTTCATCGTCTGGAAGTTCCACTTCAAAAGTCTCAAACTCAAACACATAAGCTGTTCCTTCCATCAGTTCACCCGTTAAGTCTTTCTGGAAATGAAGCAAAAATGGTCTATCCTGAAAGAAGTGAACAACTGCAACCGTTTTTCCCGGCAGCGCATAGTAATCGGGCAGGAGCTGCTCAACAGTAGCCGTAAAAGAACCCGAAAACCGTGCAAAATGCCTTTGGCTTTCGGTCATTTGCTGTTTCCCGTCATGATACCCTGCCTCGTAACCAGCGGCATAGCCTTCTTCGTATTCTGCATTGTGCGCATCTGAACTTTGAGCATTCTTTCCGCAGCCAACCAATGTAAGTACCAGCACAAGGCAAAGAACGATTGTAGCCCTCTTTTTCATATTGTTTCTTCCTTCCATGTTTTTCTTCGCCTTTATCGGACTTTTCCACAGTTTTGGCAAAATCGTTCAGAAGAATCATTTAATGTTCCACAATCTGGGCAATACCATCTTCCATCTGGCATCGGGTCAACAGGCGAAGGCGTTTGGTGTGCCCTTGCCGGGCTTTGATTGGACGATGCAGTAAACAACGGCGCAACATTCACATCTCTGCGTCCAACGCCAGCAAGGCTTCTAAAATCCCACGACTTAACTTCTTGTGCCAGCGTCCGTTTTGGTTCAATATACTGACCACACCGCTGGCAATATTGAACACCTAGCTTGTTTTCATAACCACAATTTTTGCAAGTCATCAAAACTCCCTCCTTGCTTTTTGTTTATATAACGAAATTTAAGTCTGATTTATTTCGTTTGTTCACACCAAAATCGTATAGATGCACATAAATTTTCTGAAAATTTGTAACACAATTACAATCTTCTTTTTGATAAACACGCTATAAGGCCAAACTTCTTTATTTTACCTCTACTTCGATTGAAGGCTATCTTCAGCTTTCTGATTTGAAAACTGCACTTCGGGCCGGATTCTTTGGGTCCACTAGAATTTTTATTGGCGTTCCTTTCGGAATACGTGGATTGAACCAAAACCACTGCGACTTGCCATTATAGGTTTCACCTTTAACTTTATACTGATAATGTACCACATATGGATAGATTACATCTTCATCGGCAAGGTGGTAGGTACTCATATGAAATTTTATATGTACTCGTTTTGTTGCTGTAACCTTTCCGGTGATTCTTGTTCCATTTTTCAAAAGTTCTGCCTTTTTATAGTCAGAAATAATCGCCAATCCGATAATTATACCTGCTACAATCCATGCTAATATCGCAGCCACCCAAATACCAGACTTACACGCTCCAACCGATATAATAGCCGCCACGAACATTCCGACATATGCCAGTGTATGAATAAGATCTTTTGAAAAAAACATTTTATCTCGTGCAATTTTCATAAAACGGCATCCTCCTCAAATCCTACAGTCGGTAATCAGCGGCTCAGTGAAATCAACATTCCTTAGATACTTAGATTTAATCCTATTTTGTTTCATCCGTCCACAAAATTTCTCAAAATCGTATTGCTGCACATAAATTTCCAGAAAACTTGTAGCACAATCACGATTTTTCTTTTCATTCAGATAAACCACCACGGCAGTTCCAGCCACAGGTTATCCATGGCCTGTTCCTCCGTCTTTTTGGCACGGTCTTTCGTTTTGTTTGCAGATTCAGATGAGCCGCAACGATTCTTAACAGGAAGCGAATGTTTTTGCCAAGGAAAGTTGGTCGCAAAGAAAAAGACTTTGTGCTATACTGTGTTAAAAATCATTGCAAAGGTGGGAATATCATGAACCCTGCAAGAAAGCTGTATCTGGATAACATCCGCTGGATGACGGTGGTTTTGGTGGTGATCTACCATGTGGTCTATATGTTCAATGGCGTGCAGCCTTTTGGTGTGAT
>CAKTEF010000039.1 GCA_934547065.1 uncultured Faecalibacterium sp. | reverse complement strand
TGCAGCATGTACAGGTGGCCGTCCTCAATGGTGAACTCCATATCCTGCATATCGCGGAAGTAGTTCTCCAGACGGGTTGCGATCTCAACGAACTGATCGTACACCTCAGGCATCTGATCCTTCAGGTGGCTGATGGGAGAAGGAGTGCGCACGCCTGCGACGACGTCCTCGCCCTGTGCATTGATCAGGTACTCGCCCATCAGCTTCTTTGCGCCGGTGGCGGGGTCACGGGTGAATGCAACGCCGGTGCCGGAACGGTCGCCGGAGTTGCCGAATGCCATCTGCTGCACGTTGACAGCGGTGCCCCACTCGTAGGGGATCTCGTTCATCTTACGATAAACGTTTGCACGGGGGTTGTCCCAGCTGCGGAACACGGCCTTGACAGCCTCGATCAGCTGATCGCGGGGATCCTGGGGGAACGGCTTGCCCTCGTTCTCCTCGTAGATCTTCTTGAAAGTGCCGACCAGCTCTTTCAGGTCGTCAGCGGTCAGGTCCACGTCGTTCTTAACGCCCTTGGCCTCTTTCATCTTGTCGATCTCGACCTCGAACAGGCTCTTGGGGACCATCATGACAACGTCTGCAAACATCTGCACAAAGCGGCGGTAGCAGTCGTATGCAAAGCGGGAGTTGCCGGTCTTCTTGGCCAGACCCTCAACCGCCTCGTCGTTCAGGCCCAGGTTCAGGATGGTGTCCATCATGCCGGGCATGGACTGACGTGCGCCGGAACGGACGGAGACCAGCAGGGGGTTGGTGTTGTCACCGAACTTCTTGCCGGTGATCTCTTCCAGACCCTTGAGGTGCTCAAAGATGTCAGCAGTGATGTCGTCATTGATCTGACGGCCGTCTGCGTAGTACTGGGTGCAGGCGTCGGTGGTGATGGTGAAGCCCTGCGGCACCGGCATACCGGCTGCGGTCATCTCGGCCAGGCCGGCACCCTTGCCGCCCAGCGTGTTCTTCATGGTGACCTTGTCACCGCCGAAAGCGTCATTGCCTTCGCTGAAGTAGTACAGATACTTTTTGCTCATGCGTTGTTTACCTCCCATTCGTGACCGGCGGCATGGCAGCCGCGGTCTCATCGTTTGCCTTGTCTTGAACGTACGATGAACATTGTTTTGTGAATGCTAAACTATTATACCAGAAAATCCATTCCTTTCCACCATGCAAAATCCCGAATTTGTCTGTTATTTTTTATGCAAATCTCTTGAAATTCTCCAAGTTTTAAGGTAGTATAGAATGGGAGAAAGTTCGAGAGGTTTTTTGTTTATACACGCGATTTCTCGTCCTGTTGGATACAACTTTCTATCCCTGTAACTTTTCAAATTTTATTTTGTCGGAACAAAGCTTTCCGCAGCGGGTATGCTGGGGCGGACAGGCAACAATTTTCCGGTCGCCTTTTCTGTCTCTCTTCCGCCGCGCGCTTTGGTGGGAAGGGAGATTTTTTCATGCAGAATCCTATTTCTGAACAGGCCCGCGCCGCTGCTCTGGCACAGCTGGACGCCGCCGAGGCTGCCCGCGAGGACATCCTTGTGCAGCACATTGCAAACGGCGTTGTCATCAACAGCCGCACCGTGCAGATCGACCCGGAGGTGGTCATTGCCCCGGGCGCTGTGATCCTTGCGGGCACCATCCTGCGGGGCAAGACGGTCATCGGCGCAGGCTGCGTCATCGGCCCCAACACCCTCATCGAGGACAGCACCGTGGACGAGGGCACTGCCGTGAATGCCAGCCAGATCTACGGCAGCCACATCGGCCCCCACAACAACATCGGCCCCTTCACCCATGTGCGGGTGAACACCGTCACCGACTACGGCGTGCATCTGGGCGCCTATGTGGAGACCAAGAACTCCAACTTTGCCCGCGGCAACACCGTGAGCCACCTGACCTACATCGGCGACAGCGATGTGGGCAAGTACTGCAACTTCGGCTGCGGCACCGTGACCTGCAACTACGACGGCAAGGATAAGTTCCGCACCACGATCGGAGATTACTGCTTCATCGGCTGCAACACCAACCTGGTGGCCCCGGTCAAGGTAGGGGACGGCGCTTACACCGCCGCAGGCAGCACCATCACCAAGGATGTGCCCGCCCAGGCGCTGGGCATCGCCCGCGAGCGCCAGACCAATCTGGAGGGCTGGGCCGAACCCAAAATGGAAGCCTACATCGCAAAAAAGCAGAAGCTGGAAGCTGAGCAGAACAAGTGATCTTCTGAGCGGCCGTTCGCCCTCGGCCCTGTGTGGACTGAGGGCATTTTTTTGTATCCTGCGCCGCGATTCGTTTATAATGTATATCTTTTTGCGCGCGCGTATGTTATACTTATAGCAGTTTGCGTTTTTAATGCACAAGCAACATCCGCAAACTGCATATCGCAAATATGCCGTTTTGATAGGCACTATTTTTGAAAATTGCGATAATTGTTGTATCACACTATTTTTCAAAGAAAAGGTCAAACATCATATCATGAACACAAACGACATCTGGCTGATCGCGGGCCTTGGCAACCCGGAAGCAAAATACGACGGAACCCGCCACAACGCAGGCTTTGCCGCGCTGGATTATCTTGCCGGCAAATGGGGCATCTCCGTCAGCAAGACCAAGTTCCAGGGGCTGTGGGGCCAGGGCGAAGTGGACGGCCGCAAGGTGGTCCTGCTCAAGCCCCTGACCTACATGAACCTTTCGGGCGATTCCATCGCACCGCTGGCAGGCTTTTTCAAGATCCCTGCCGATCACGTCATCGTCCTGTGCGACGACATCACCCAGAGCCCCGGCAAACTGCGCATCCGGCCTTCCGGCTCGGCGGGCGGCCACAACGGCCTGAAAAGCATCATCGCACGCTTAGGCAGGGAGAACTTTCCCCGCATCCGCATCGGCGTGGGGGCCAAGCCCCGCCCGGACTACGACCTGGCCGACTGGGTGCTGGGCAAGTTCCCGGCCGAGGATGCCAAGGCCATGGCCGACCGTTACCCCGACCTGGAAGCGGCTGCCAGGCTCATCATGGACGGCAAGCTGGGGCTGGCACAGAGCAAGTACAATGGTTAAGCGAACCGACCCTGCGGGTCGGTTCGCTTAACCGCGCAGCGTGACCACGAGAGGAGGTTTCCGATGTACGAAGCACTGCTGAAAAACACAGCAGAATACCAGAAGATCGCGGCCAGCTTTGCAAAGCCCGGCCCGGCGGCGCTGTTCGGCCTGCCGCCTGCGGGCCGGGCGCTGCTGTATGCCGCCCTGCAAAAAGACCTTGGCCGGGTAGTGTGCATCGTGACCCCCGGCGAGCCCGAGGCCACCCATTTTGCCGACGACCTCAAGGCGCTGGGTCTGACGGCGGCGGTGTTCCCGCCCCGCGACTTCATGCTGCGCCCGGTGGAGGGCGCGGGCCGCGAGTACGAGTACCGCCGCCTTTCGGTGCTGGGCGCACTGGCGGGCGGGCGGCTGAACGCCGTCTGCGTCCCCGCCGAAGCCCTGCTGCAATACACCGTCCCCCGCGATGAATTTTTGAAAAACACCCTGACGCTCAAGCCCGGCATGGTCTACAACCGTGAAACACTGGTGGAACGGCTGTTTGCCGCCGGGTATGTCCGGCGCAGCCAGGTGGACGGCCCCGGCCAGTTCAGCGTGCGCGGCGACATCGTGGACATCTATGCCCCCGATATGCGCCAGCCCGCCCGTGTGGAATACTGGGACGATGAGATCGACTCCCTGGCCTCGTTCGACCTGCTGACCCAGCGGCGGGACGGCACGCTGGAAAAGATCTATCTTTCCCCTGCCCGCGAGGTGCTGTTTGGCAGCACGGCCGACACGGCCGAGGCCCTGCGCACCGCCATCAAAAAGGCACGCGGCAAGCGCCGCACCGCGCTGGAAAAGGCCACCGAAGCCGATCTTTCCCAGCTGGACTCCGGCCTGATGCCGGAAGCCATGGATAAATATTACGGCCTGCGCTATCCGCAGCCCGCCACCCTGCTGGACCACCTGGACGCGCCGCTGTTCATCCTGGACGAAGTGGGCGGCATCCGGGATGCCCAAAAGGCCACCGAGTTCCGGCGCGGCGAGGAACTGACCGGTCTGCTGGAGGAGGGCGTGCTCTGCCCCGGGCTGGACGTGCTGTACCAGACCATGGATGATCTTGTCATTGCCGCCCAGAACCACAGCACCCTGCTGTGCGAAAACTTTTTGCGCGGCATGAACGAGTTCCGGCTGAAAGACCTCATCAACGCCGAGGCCTTTGCGGCCCCCAACTGGGGCGGCGACCTGGCCTCGCTGCAGGAGGATCTGGATCCGCTCGTTGCCCAGGGCTATGCCGTCACCCTGTTTGCAGGCACCCCCAAGGGCGCTGCCGCGCTCACCCGCGATCTGGCCGACAAGGGCTACTCGGTGAGCATGAGCCGCGATGTGCGGCCCGCCAAGGGCATCGTGCAGGTGCTGCCCGGACATCTGACCGCCGGATGCACGTTCCCGTTTGCCCATGCGGCGGTTCTGTCCAGCCGCAGGCACGGTCTGGATGCCGAGGCCGCCGAGGCCAAAAAGAGGAAGAAAAACAAAAACGCCCTGTCCAGCCTGGCCGATGTCAAGCCCGGCGACTATGTGGTACACCAGAGCCACGGCATCGGCATGTATGCGGGCATCCAGCGGCTGGAAGTTCAGGGAGCCATCAAGGATTACCTCAAGATCCAATATTCCGGCTCCGACGTGCTGTATGTGCCCGTGACCCAGCTGGACCTGCTTTCCCGCTACACCGCCCCCGGCGACGAGGAAAAGGTGAAACTGGCAAAGCTGGGCGGTGCCGAGTGGCAGCGCACCCGCGCCAAAGTAAAAAAGGCCACCGAGGAGATGGCCCAGGAGCTGATCGAGCTGTACGCCCGCCGCAGGCAGGCTGTCGGCTATGCGTTCCCGCCCGACGGCGACTGGCAGAACGATTTTGAGACCCGCTTTGAGTACGACGAAACGGACGACCAGCTCCACGCCACGGCCGAGATCAAGAACGACATGGAAAAGCCCTGCCCCATGGACCGCCTGCTCTGCGGCGACGTGGGCGTAGGCAAAACGGAGGTGGCCCTGCGCGCCGCGTTCAAGTGCGTGATGGGCGGCAAGCAGTGCGCCATCCTGGCCCCCACCACCCTGCTGGCCTGGCAGCACTACAACACCATCCTCTCCCGCATGGAGGCGTTCCCCGTCAAGGTGGGGATGCTCTCCCGCTTCCGCACCCCTAAGCAGCAAAAGGAAACGCTGCGGGGCCTGCAGGCGGGCAGCGTGGACATCGTGGTGGGCACCCACCGGCTGCTGTCCAAGGATGTGCGCTTCCACGACCTGGGCCTTGTCATCATTGACGAGGAGCAGCGCTTTGGGGTCAAGCACAAAGAAAAGCTCAAGGAGAATTTCATCGGGGTGGATATGCTCACCCTTTCGGCCACGCCCATCCCCCGCACCCTGAACATGGCCATGAGCGGCATCCGCGACCTTTCCACCATCGAGCAGCCGCCCATCGAGCGCCAGCCCGTGGAAACGTTCGTGCTGGAATACAACGACGTGATCCTTGCCGAGGCCATGAAAAAGGAGCTGGCGCGCGGCGGCCAGGTGTACTACCTGCACAACCGGGTGGACAACATCGAGTCCACGGCCGCCCATGTCAGCCAGCTGGTGCCGGGGGCCCGCGTGGGCATTGCCCACGGCAAGATGACCGAGGAGGAGCTGAACCCCGTCTGGCAGCACCTGCTGAACGGCGAGATCGACATTCTGGTCTGCACCACCCTGATCGAGACCGGGATCGACGTGCGCAACTGCAACACCCTCATCATTGAGGATGCCGACCGGATGGGTCTGGCCCAGCTGTACCAGATCCGGGGCCGGGTGGGCCGCAGCGGCCGCAAAGCCTATGCCTACTTCACGTTCCGGCGGGACAAGACCCTGACCGACATTGCCCAGAAGCGGCTTTCCGCCATCCGGGAGTTCACGGCATTCGGCTCCGGCTTCCGTATCGCCATGCGCGATCTGCAGATCCGCGGTGCGGGCAGCCTGCTGGGCCACAGCCAGCACGGCCACATGGAGGCCGTGGGCTACGACCTGTATGTCAAGATGCTGGGCCAGGCCATTGCCCGCGCCAAGGGCGAGCCGGTGCAGCGCGACAAGAGCGAGTGCCTGGTGGATCTGCGGGTGGATGCCTACATCCCCGAAAAATACATTGCCGACGGCCCCGGCCGCATCGAAGCCTACAAGCGCATTGCCGCCATCCAGACGGCGGAAGATGCCGCCGATGTGCTGGATGAGCTGATCGACCGCTACGGCGACCCGCCGCCCTCGGTCAGCGACCTGGTCAATGTCTCGTTGGTGCGGGTGCAGGCCACCGCCGTGGGCGTGTACGAGGTGACTCAGAAAAAGGACACCCTGCTGCTTCAGCTGGAAACGCTGGATGTGGCCATGATCCGGGGCCTGCTGGTGGCATTCAATGGCCGCGTCACCGCCGGAGCGGGGGCAAAGCCCTACCTCTCCGTCACCCTGCAGTCCGACGAAAAACCGCTGGAACTGCTGCAAAGCATCCTGAAAGCCATGGCGGAGATCCTAGCACAAAAGTCGTAAGCTTTCCCGCACTGCCAAAGCGGCAGATTGTCAATCAAGTGCAACACTTTCAAAGAAGACTTCAGCAGGCGATTTCCAACCAAGACATTTCCTGG
>CAKTEF010000038.1 GCA_934547065.1 uncultured Faecalibacterium sp. | reverse complement strand
ACGGGGATTTTCAGTCCCCTGCTCTACCGACTGAGCTACAGAGGCGCACCGGACGATGATTATTATACCCGAAATTCAGAATTTGTAAAGAGGAAATTGCAAAATTTTTTGAAAAAAATCAGACTTTTCTTGAAAAATGCGTCCGGACGATGAATAATAGAAAGGAAAATAGAACGGGAACCGGTACACAGCCGCCGGGCAGGCCGGAGCCCACGGCAGAGAAAACGAAAAATTGACTTTGCTCACAACCTATGGTTTAATAAGAATCTGGATAATAATTCGGCCCGGCGGGGGCAGTGGCTGCCCCGGCACAGGACCGGGAGGGTTAACATGGCAAAAAAACAGGAATACGGCAACGAAAGCATTACTTCGCTGAAAGGTGCCGACCGTGTGCGCAAGCGTCCGGCGGTCATTTTTGGCTCCGACGGCGTGGAGGGTTGCGCACACTCGATCTTTGAGATCGTCTCCAACTCCATCGACGAGGCCCGCGACGGCCACGGTGATACCATCAATGTCACCCGCTGCAAGGACGGCAGCGTCATCGTCGAGGACTTTGGCCGCGGAATGCCCGTGGACTGGAACAACGGCGAGGGCCGCTACAACTGGGAGCTGCTGTTCTGCGAAATGTATGCGGGCGGCAAGTACGGCGAGGGCGAGGACAATTATGAGTTCAGCCTTGGCCTGAACGGTCTGGGCCTGTGCGCCACCCAGTATGCTTCGGCCTGGATGACGGCGGATATTTACCGCGACGGCTTCCATTATCATCTGGAGTTCCAAAAGGGTGAGAACGTGGGCGGCCTGCACAAAGAGGCCTACAAGGGCCGCCGCACGGGCAGCATCATCCATTGGAAGCCGGACGATGAAGTGTTTACCGACATTGATGTGCCGGGCAGCTATTATAAAGATGTGCTGCGCCGTCAGGCGGTGGTCAATGCGGGCCTGACGCTGAACTTTACCGATGAAAAGGAAAAGGACCCCGCCACCGGAAAGCCCTGGAAAGAGAGCTGGTGCTACCGGAACGGCATCGCCGACTATGTGGCCGAGACGGCCGGGGAGGACACCCTGACCCCGGTGTTCAGCTGTGAGAGTGAAGCCACCGGCCGCGACCGCGAGGACCAGCCCGATTATAAGGTGCGGATGAGCGCGGCGTTCTGCTTTTCCAATAAAGTGCAGCTGCTGGAATACTACCATAACTCCTCCTGGCTGGAACACGGCGGCAGCCCGGAGCACGCGGTGCGCACGGCCTTTGTCTATCAGATCAATAAATACCTGAAAGACAAGAACCTTTATAAAAAAGGCGAAAGCGCCATCAGCTTCCAGGATGTGCAGGACTGCCTGGTGTATGTCTCGTCCAGCTTTTCCACCCGTACCAGCTACGAGAACCAGACCAAAAAGGCCATCACCAACAAATTCGTTTCCCAGGCCATGACGGACTTCCTCAAGCATTATCTGGAAGTCTACTTCCTGGAAAAGCCGGACGAGGCGCAAAAGATCTGCCAGCAGGTCCTGGTCAATAAACAGAGCCGCGAACACGCAGAAAAAACGCGCCAGAGCATCAAAAAGACGCTTTCCACTCAGATCGACCTGGCCAACCGGGTGCAGAAATTCGTGGACTGCCGCACCAAGGATGCCTCCCGCCGCGAACTGTATATCGTGGAGGGCGATTCGGCTATGGGCGCGGTCAAGCAGAGCCGTGACAGCGATTACCAGGCCATCATGCCCATCCGCGGCAAGATCCTGAACTGCCTCAAGGCCGATTACGCCCGCATCTTCAAATCGGATATCATCGTGGATCTGGTCAAAGTCATGGGCTGCGGTGTGGAGCTGGGCGGCAAGCACAACAAGGAACTGGCTACCTTTAACCTCGACAACCTGCGGTACAACAAAATCGTCATCTGTACCGATGCCGATGTGGACGGCTACCAGATCCGCACCCTGGTTCTGACGATGCTCTACCGGCTGACCCCCACCCTGATCGACCGGGGCTATGTCTACATCGCGGAGTCGCCCCTGTATGAGATCACCACCAAGGACCACACCTATTTTGCCTATACGGAACCGGAAAAGGCCGCGTTCCTGAAAGAGATCGGGGACAAGAAATACACCATCCAGCGCTCCAAAGGTCTGGGCGAAAACGATCCGGAGATGATGTGGCTGACCACCATGAACCCGGAGAGCCGCCGCCTGATCAAGGTGCTGCCCACCGACGTGGAGGAAACTGCCCGCGTGTTCGATCTGCTGCTGGGCGACAACCTGGCCGGCCGCAAGGAGCATATCGCTCAGCATGGTGCCGAGTATCTGGACGATCTGGATGTGAGTTGACAGATTCACGGCCTCGCCCTCTCAGTCATCTGCGCTTCGCTTGATGCCAGCTCCCCCAAAGGGGGAGCCAATTGCGGCTCACGGCCAGCAGCTGCTGAATCTGGGAGATGCATGGCCTCTCCTTTTGAAAGAGGTGGCACCGCAGGTGACGGAGAGGGCGAACTCGTTTGCCGAAAAAGAAAAGGCGTAATGAACAAGAGGACATTATAATGCCAAGAAAAACGACCAAGAAAACATCAAAGCCGGTGCGCCCCCAGCTGGGCGACGGCGTTGAGATCCTGAACGCAGGCAGCGTGCTGGAAGACCCCATTACCCGCACGCTGGAAACCAACTATATGCCCTATGCGATGAGCGTCATCGTCTCCCGCGCCCTGCCGGAGATCGACGGCTTCAAGCCTGCCCACCGCAAGCTGCTGTATACGATGTATGAGATGGGCCTGCTGAAAGGGGCCCGCACCAAGTCCGCCAACATCGTGGGCAGCACCATGCACCTGAACCCCCACGGCGATGCCGCCATCTACGATACCATGGTGCGCATGGGCCGCGGCAACGAGAGTCTGCTGGTGCCTTTTGTGGACAGCAAGGGCAACTTTGGCAAGGCGTACAGCCGCGATATGTCCTGCGCTGCCGCCCGTTACACCGAAGCAAAGCTGGAAAGCGTGTGTGAGGAGCTGTTCCGGGACATCGACAAGGAAACGGTCGATTTTGTCCCCAACTACGACGGCACCACCACCGAGCCCACCCTGCTGCCGGTAACGTTCCCCACCATCCTGGCCAACAATACCCTGGGCATTGCCGTCGGCATGGCGTGCAATATCTGCTCGTTCAATCTGGCGGAGCTGTGCAGCACCACCATTGCCCTGATGAAAGACCCCCGGCACGATCTTTCCACCACCCTGCCTGCCCCGGATTTTGTGGGCGGCGGCATCATCCTTTACGATGAGGCCCAGATGCGCGAGGTCTACGAGAACGGCCGGGGCAGTATCCGGGTGCGTGCGCGGTACAATGTGGTGCCCGGCGAAAACATGATCGAGATCACCCAGATCCCGCCCACCACCACCGTGGAAGCCATCATGGACAAGATCGCAGAGCTGGTCAAGGCCGGAAAAGTCAAGGAGATCAGCGACATGCGCGACGAGACCGACCTGAACGGCCTGAAGCTGACGCTGGACCTCAAGCGCGGTGTGGATGCGGAAAAGCTGATGGCCAAGCTGTTCCGGACCACCCCGCTGGAAGACAGCTTCAGCTGCAACTTCAACGTGCTGGTCTCCGGCCAGCCCAAGGTCATGGGAGTCCGGGAAATTTTACAGGAATGGACGGCGTTCCGCATGGAATGCGTGCGCCGCCGCACCTATTACGACCTGCACGGCAAGGAAAAGCGGCTCCATCTGCTCAAGGGCCTGGCTGCCATCCTGCTGGACATCGACAAAGCCATCCACATCATCCGCACCACCGAGGAGGAGACCGAGGTCGTGCCCAACCTGATGATTGGCTTTGGCATCGACGAAGTGCAGGCAGACTATGTGGCCGAGATCAAGCTCCGCCACCTGAACCGGGAGTATATCCTCAAGCGCACCGGCGAGATCGAGCAGCTGGAAAAGGACATTGCCGACCTGAACGACATCCTGGCAAAGCCCGCCCGCATCCGCCGCATCATCATCAATGAACTGACCGATGCGGCCAAAAAGTACGCCAGACCCCGCCGCAGTGAGATCCTGTACGACCTGCCGGAGGAGGAGAGCGGTGCCGAGGAGGAAGCCGTGCCGGATTACCCGGTCACGGTGTTCTTCACCCGGGAAGGCTACCTGAAAAAGATCCCGCCCCAGAGCCTGCGCACCGCCGGTGCCCACAAGCTCAAGGAAGGCGACGAGATCATCCAGCAGGTGGAGACACGGAACAATGTGGAGGCGCTGTTCTTCACCGATCGTCAGCAGGTGTACAAGGTGCGCCTGGCCGAGCTGGAGGACGGCAAGGTGGCCCAGATGGGCATTTTCATCCCGGGCCGCCTTGGCATGGACGAGGGCGAGAACATCCTTTCCATGGTCATCACCGGGGATTACGCCGGGTTTATGCTGTTCTTCTTTGCCAGCGGCAGGTGTGCCAAGATCCCGCTGGCTTCCTATGCCACCAAGCTCAACCGCCGCAAGCTGCTCAAGGCCTACTGCGACAAGGAGCCGCTGGCAAAAATGGTCTTCCTGCCGGAGGACACGGAGCTGGCCGTCCGCACCAGCGCCAGCCGGATGCTGCTGGTAAACACGGCCCAGATCGCCGCCAAGGCCACCCGCGACAGCCAGGGCGTGGCGGTCGTGACCCTGAAGAAGAACCAGACCATCGCTTCGGTGGTCCCGGCGGAAACGCTGGAACTGGCCGATCCCCACCGGTACCGTGTGCGCAGCCTGCCTGCCACCGGCGCACTCATCCGCGCGGAGGATGAGGGGGAGCAGATGACGTTGCTGTGATTTTTGCGCCTGTCGGCGCGGGTTAGAGCGCTGTTGCGCAGAGCTAAGTTCTCTTTTGCGCACCAAAAGAGAACCAGAAAAGTGCCCGCTACTTTCGAGGCGCGGGAGGCACGAATCAAGGGCTGCTCGCCCTTGATAATCCCGGAGAAGTGGGCTCCAACTCAAAATGCTGGAGATTCACGCCATTCGGCGTGAAGATCTCTTAACCGCATTTTGAGCCTCCGCCGTTTTACGGCTTCGCCGAAGATTTCAGGTTTTCGCTGAACTTTACCGTCAGCAGAGAGGTAACACCCTCGGCGAAGCCGTAAATCGGAGAAACGAGAAAAAAGCTTCTAGCGAAGCGGCTTAGCTTTTTTCCGTTTCGACTTCCCCTTCGGGGTCTGAAAGGGGCGAGCAGCCCCTTTCTTGCAACGGCGACGACCGCCGCCTGCGGCGGAAACAGGGAGGAGCCGTTGGGGCCGCGGTCAGCAGGACACGAGTGCCGCCCAAGGCACAAAGTGGACGCTGGGTACCGCAACCCGTCGGATCCAGCGCGTCGAAATCGCTGGTGGTTTTCTGGTTCTCTTTTGCCAGCAAAAGAGAACAATCAGCCTTAATGAAAGAGCGCTCTGCCCCGCGCACAGGCGCGAGAAAGGAGAAGATAACCATGCAGAACATCGACCTGATCTGTGTCGGCAAGCTCAATGCAAAATACTTTGCGGAGGGCGTGGCCGAATACCAGAAGCGGCTGGCGGCGTTTGCCAGCTTCCGGATCATCGAGCTGCCGGAAGAAAAGATCGAAGAAAAAAACGCCTCCGATGCCGTGGTAAAGCGTGCGCTGGAAAAGGAGGGAAAGGCCATCCTTTCCAATGTCCGCAGGGGCGCAGCCATTGTGGCACTGTGCATCGAGGGGAAGCAGATCTCCTCCGAGGAGCTGGCCCGCTTCCTGGCCGACCGTGCAAACAGCGGGGCAGGGGATGTGGCCTTTGTCATCGGTTCCTCCCACGGCCTTTCGGACGAGGTGAAAAAGGCGGCGGCCCTCAAGTTCAGTATGGGGCGGATCACCATGCCGCACCAGCTGGCCCGCCTGGTACTCACGGAGCAGCTCTACCGCGCCTGCACCATCAACGCCGGAATGAAATACCATAAATAAGCGCAAAAACCGGTCCGTTCCCCAAAGCAGGCCGGTTTTCGGCTTTACAAGCGGCGCAAAACATGATACAGTAAGGATGCTGTGCGTTCCCTTTGAAAAGCACGCCCGGCAGTGGGGAAAGCTGCCGGAACGATACAACAACGACACGGCAAGCCAGCCGCGGACGGAAAGGATGTACTACAATGGAACAGAGCGAAAAGACCCTTGATATGATCGTGAATCTCTGCAAGAATCGTGGTTATGTGTTCCCCGGTTCTGAGATCTACGGCGGCCTGGCCAACAGCTGGGACTACGGCCCCCTGGGCGTGGAGTTCAAGAACAACGTCAAAAAAGCATGGCTGAAAAAGTTTGTGCAGGAGAGCCCCTACAATGTCGGCCTGGATGCCGCCATCATCATGAACCCGCAGACCTGGATCACCACCGGCCACGTTGCCGGTTTCTCCGATCCGCTGCTGGACTGCCGCGCCTGCAAGGCCCGCCACCGCGCCGATAAGCTGATCGGGGACGAGCATCCGGAAGTCAACGTTGATGCCATGAGCTTTGACGAGATGGATCAGTTCATTGCCGAGCACGAGGACATCGTCTGCCCCGTCTGCGGCAAGCACGATTTCACCCCGATCCGCAAGTTCAACCTGATGTTCAAAACGGCCATCGGTGTCACCGAGGACAGCTCCTCCACCTGCTACCTGCGTCCGGAAACGGCCCAGGGCATCTTTGTCAACTTTGCCAACATCCAGCGCACCACCCGCCGCAAGCTGCCGTTTGGTGTCTGCCAGGTGGGCAAGGCGTTCCGCAACGAGATCACGCCGGGCAACTTTACGTTCCGCACCCGTGAGTTCGAGCAGATGGAGTGCGAGTTCTTCTGCAAGCCCGGCACCGACCTGGAGTGGTTCGCCTACTGGAAGAACTACTGCGAAAACTGGCTGCTGAGCCTGGGCATCAAGAAAGAGCACCTGCGCCTGCGCGATCACGAGCCTGCAGAGCTGGCATTTTACAGCCGCGCTACCACCGATATCGAGTATGCGTTCCCGTTCACCGATTGGGGCGAGCTGTGGGGCATTGCCGACCGTACCAACTACGACCTGAGCCGCCATCAGGAGGCCTCCGGCAAGAGCCTGGAGTACTTTGACAGCGAGACGAACGAGCACTACATCCCCTACGTCATCGAGCCGTCTCTGGGCTGCGACCGTGTGGCTCTGGCATTCCTGTGTGAGGCCTACGACGAGGAGCACCTGGTGGATGCCAAGGGCAAGGAGGACGTGCGCACCGTGCTGCGCCTGCATCCGGCTCTGGCTCCCTACAAGTGCGCCGTGCTGCCCCTGAGCAAGAAGCTGGGCGACAAGGCCATGGAGATCCGCAACGAGCTGAGCAAGTACTTCATGGTGGACTACGATGATACCGGTTCCATCGGCAAGCGTTACCGCCGCGAGGACGAGATCGGCACCCCGTACTGCATCACCGTGGACTTTGA
>CAKTEF010000037.1 GCA_934547065.1 uncultured Faecalibacterium sp. | reverse complement strand
TTCTCCGGGGTGACCTCCAGCAGCTCGTCCTGTGCCAGGAACTCCAGGCAGCCCTCCAGGCTCAGCTTGCTGATGGGAATCAGGCGCAGAGCATCGTCGGAGCCGGAAGCACGGGTATTGGTCAGGTGCTTGGTCTTGCAGACGTTGACATCCACATCCTCGCCGGAAGCGGTGTAGCCGATGACCATGCCCTCGTAGACCTTTTCACCGGCACCCACCAGCAGGGTACCGCGCTGCTGTGCGTTGAACAGGCCGTAGGTGACGGCCTCGCCGGTCTCAAAGCTGACCAGAGAACCGGTGGAGCGATTGGCGATCATGCCGGCCCAGACATCGTAGCCATCAAAGATCTGGTTGATGATGCCCTCGCCGTGGGTATCGGTCAGGAACTGGTTGCGGTAGCCGAACAGGCCGCGGCTGGGCATCCGGAACTCCAGGCGGACACGGTCGGTGCCCAGGGACTCCATCTGCTGCAGGATGGCCTTGCGCTGGCCCAGGCCGGTCATCACGGCACCCTGATACTGGGTGGGAACGTCGATGACAACATGCTCCATAGGCTCATAGGTCTTGCCGTCAATGACCTTGGTCAGAACGTGCGGGGGAGAGACCTGCAGCTCATAGCCTTCGCGGCGCATCGTCTCGATCAGGATGGACAGGTGCATTTCACCACGGCCCATGACACGGAACGAATCGGTGGTGGCGGAATCCTCCACCTTCAGGGCAACGTCTTTCAGCAGCTCTTTCTGCAGGCGGTCACGGATCTGGCGGCTGGTGACGAACTTGCCCTCACGGCCTGCCAGCGGGCTGTCGTTGACGGAGAACGTCATCTCCACGGTGGGGTCGTTGATCTTGACAAAGGGCAGCGGCTCCACGGCGGAGGGGCTGCACAGGGTGTTGCCGATGGTCACATCGGGCAGGCCGGAGAAAGCCACGATATCGCCTGCGGTGATGTTGTCGCACGGCTGGCGGCCATTGGCCTGGAAATCGTACAGCTTGGTCAGGCGGCCGCGCATCTTCAGGTCGGAATTGTGCCAGTCACAGACGACCACTTCCTCGCCGATCTTGGCCACACCGTTCTGGATGCGGCCGATGCCGATGCGGCCCACGAACTCGTTGTAGTCCACCGAGGACACCAGCATCTGGAACGGAGCCTCCGGATCGCCCTCAGGCGGCTTGATGGTGCTCAGCAGGGTGTCGAACAGGGGGATCAGGTCGGTGCCGGGAACATCCGGGTCCAGGCTGGCCGTGCCCTGACGGCCGCAGCAGAACAGGATGGGGCAGTCCAACTGCTCGTCGGAAGCGCCCAGGTCCATCAGCAGGTAAAGCACCTCGTCGATGACTTCCTTGATGCGGGCATCCGGTCGGTCGATCTTGTTGATGGCCACCACCAGGCTCAGGTTCTGCTGCAAAGCTTTCTGCAGCACAAAACGGGTCTGGGGCATGCAGCCCTCAGCAGCATCCACCAGCAGCAGAACGCCGTTGACCATCTTCAGCACGCGCTCCACCTCGCCGCCAAAATCGGCGTGGCCCGGCGTATCGACGATGTTGATCTTGACACCCTTGTAGGTGCAGGAGCAGTTCTTGGCCAGAATGGTGATGCCGCGCTCACGCTCGATGTCACCGCTGTCCATCACGCGCTCGGCCACGACCTGATTGTCGCGGAAAGCGCCGCTCTGCCGCAGCATGGCATCCACCAGCGTGGTCTTGCCGTGGTCAACGTGAGCGATAATGGCAACGTTGCGCAAATCGTTACGAACCATAAAATACAACCTCTCTATTGTCAATCTGTGTAGAAGTTACGTCATACGAATTAAGTTTATCTCAGTTGGGGGCGGTTTGTCAAGATTGTATAAAAATATTTTCAAAGATTCGGCGTTTTGCTCGATAAGCACCCGCGCGATTTGGGCACAAGAAAGCAGTGAGTTATGCTATACTAAAGGTGAAACCGTTTCTCCTTTCGGGAAACCTGTCTGCGGCGGCAGGTTCCCCGGGTGAGAAGCCCAGGAGGTATTTGTATGAAGTTGACGTTTTTGGGCGCGAACCATGAAGTTACCGGCAGCTGCACGCTGCTGGAAGCAGCCGGGCAGCGGTATCTGATCGACTGCGGCATGGAGCAGGGCAAGGATGTGTACGAGAACCAGCCCATCCCGGTGGCACCGGGGGAGATCGACGGGGTGCTTGTGACCCATGCCCACATCGACCATACCGGCCTGCTGCCGCTGTTGGCGCGCAATGGCTTCCGGGGCAAAATTTATTCCACAAAGCCTACGGCGGAGCTGTGCGGCATCATGCTGCGCGACTCGGCCCATATCCAGGAGTTTGAAGCCGAGTGGAAAAACCGCAAGGCCCAGCGTGCCGGTGCGGAGCCCGTGGAACCCATGTATACCATCCAGGATGCCGAGGCGGCCATCCGGCTGTTCCGGGGCATCGAGTACGATACCAAATTTGAGCTGGCACCGGGCCTTGTCCTCCGCTTTGTGGATGTGGGCCACCTGCTGGGATCGGCCAGCATCGAGCTGTGGGTCACTGAGAACGGCAGCACCACCAAGCTGGTGTTCAGCGGCGACATCGGCAACCAACACCAGCCCATCATCAAGGATCCCACCTATTTGCAGGATGCCGACTATGTGTTCATGGAGTCCACCTACGGCGACCGCACCCACGGCCCGCGGCCCGATTATGTGGGGGAGCTGACCAAAATTTTGCAGCGCACCTTTGATCGGGGCGGCAACGTGGTCATCCCCAGCTTTGCGGTGGGCCGCACCCAGGAACTGCTGTATTTCATCCGCGAGATCAAGGAAAAGGGCCTTGTAACGGGCCATGGCAATTTCCCGGTGTACATCGACAGCCCGCTGGCCATCGAGGCCACCCGCATCTTCAAGGATACGGATTCGGCCTGCTTTGACGAAGAAACGCGCGCCCTGCTGGCCCGGGGCATCGACCCCATCCAGTTCCCCGGCCTGCGGGTCAGCGTGACCAGCGACGATTCCCGGATGATCAACACCGACCGCACGCCCAAGGTCATTATTTCGGCCAGCGGCATGTGCGAAGCGGGCCGCATCCGCCACCACCTCAAGCACAACCTGTGGCGGCCGGAGTGTACGGTGCTGTTCGTGGGGTATCAGGCCGTGGGCACCCTGGGCCGCACCCTGATCGACGGTGCCGTCAATGTCAAGCTGTTTGGTGAGACGATCGAGGTGCAGGCGGAGATCTGCCAGCTGACCGGGCTTTCCGGCCACGCCGACCGCGACGGCCTGCTGGCCTGGGTCAATGCGTTCAGCCCCAAGCCTAAGCGGGTGTTCATCATCCACGGCGAGGACGAGGTGGAGAATATCTTTGCCCAGACCCTGACCGAGCAGGGCTTTACCGCCTGCGCCCCCTACAACGGCGAGCAGTGGGCCGTTGGGGCCGAGGGCGCGGTCTGCCTGAAAGAGGGCAGCCGGGTCCGGGTGGAGCACAAGCTCAGCGAGGGCGCTTCCCGCGCAGCCACGGTGTTCCAGCGGCTGGTCAGCGCCGGCAAGCGGCTGCTCCGCGTCATCGAGCACAACGAGGGCGGGGCCAACAAAGACCTTGCCAAGTTTGCCGACCAGATCAACGCCCTCTGCGACAAGTGGGACCGTTAAAACAAAACGAAAAGGGGATGCCGTGGCTTGCGGCATCCCCTTTTGTGCGATCAGTGAAGTGACGTTGGATCGAACGTATCTTTTTCGACAAGATCATAAATGCTGCGTCCGGCCAGCTGCCGGAGTTGTGAGGTTCGGCTTCGGCCAGCAGGGCCAGAGCCTGTTCACGGGTGGGGTACATGGCAGCTCCTTTCCGGTCACGGCTCCAATGCGTTGATGGCGGCCTGTAGGTTCTGGCAGAACCGGCCCAGGTGGCAGCCATCCACGAACCGGTGGTTGACCTCCAGCGCCATGCCCAGCGTCTCGCGGCCATTCTGCTCCACATATCTGCCCCAGGCGATGCGGGGGATGTTGTCGTCCCGGTCAAAATCCCGTTCGTTGGTCAGGCCGGTCAGGTCCAGCCAGGGCAGGCAGGAAAAATAGATCAGGGCAGCGGGGTCGAACTCGTCCTGGTCCAGCAGGCGGGTCTGCGCAGCGCTCCGGGCCTTGACGGCGGCGCAGAACTGGGCCATCGTGCCGGTTTTATTCAGCGTGACGATGTGGAACCGGTCGCTGCCGGGTTTCAGGTCGGTAAAGCTGGGGATGCGCTCGTCCAGCAGATAAAGTTCGCCGTCCCGGAGGGTATAGCGGAAATTCTCTACCGCATTTACGGCATCCGTCACCAGGTAGCCCAGGGCGTAGTAGAACGAAAGGCCGTTGGCCTTGGTGTAAGCGTGGAGGTTGGTCACATCCACCCGGAACGTGACACTGTAAAACGGCTGTGATACCCCGGAAAAGAACTGGAACAGCTCCCGCCGGGGCCAGGTGGAAAGGTCGATGTGCTTCATGGGGTGCCTTTCTCTGTCAGAACAGATCATACTGCTTCATCGTCTCGGTCTTGCGGGAATCGTGCTTTTCGTAGTAGCCGATCAGGGTGCCGCTTGCATCGCGCAGGGCGACCATGTAAACATCGCGGTCGTGCTTTGCGTTGTGATAGGTATAGACGATGTTGTGGCTGGCATCCGCCGCAAACCACGCGATCACCTTGCGGATGGCTTCCACCGAATGGGGGTTGTGGCAGGCCAGAAGGCTTTTGCCCAGCAGGGCGGCTCCGCCGTATTTGGCATAGTCCGCCACAGCGGCAGGGTTCATGTAGAGAATCGTGTGATCCAGGTCGCAGATGACCACGGCCTCGCGGTCCTGGTCGATGATGCTTTTGAAATAGGCGTTCAGGTCCATATTCAGTGTCCTCCGGGGTCCCCAAAAATGTTATTGGGACTCTTTGTTTTTATCCAGTGCGTCGAACTGTTTGACGATCTGCGGGTCTTTCAGCTTGACGACTTTGCCGGAGAGATAGCGCAGGCTGTTCTCCTCCGGGATGTCGAGGAAACTGATGCGGACGGCGCACAGGGCCTGGGTCTTGGTGCCGGTGCGCTCGTTCATCTTGCGGTTGCCGTATTTGATGTCGCCCAACACCGGCTTGCCCAGATAGGCCAGGTGGGCGCGGATCTGGTGGGTGCGGCCCGTGATGAGGCCAATCCTGCACAGGGCGAACGGCCCGGCGGTGCGCAGAACGTCCACATCGGTGATGATCTGCTTGCGGTGCTCGTCCTGCGCCTGATGGGCGTGGATGCTGACCTTGTTGTTCTTTTCGTCGTGCTCCCACCAGGCGGTAAAGCGGCCCGACTGCGGGATGCCCACCGTGATGGTGTAGTATTCTTTCTTGAGCCGGTCGGTCCGGATGATCTCGTTCATGTCGCGCAGGGCGGCGTAGCTCTTGGCCGCGATCACCAACCCCTCGGTGCCGCGGTCCAACCGGTTGCAGATGCCGGGCTTGAAGCGGTTCTCGCCGGTGGGGTCGTACTCGCCCTTTTGGGCCAGATACTGGGTGAACGCGTCCACTAAGTTGGCATCGCCGGTGCGGTCGCTGTGGCACAGCAGGTGGGTGGGCTTGTACAGCACGGCAATGTTGTCGTCCTCATAGATGACGGTCACTTTGGGCTGGCCCGGCTGCTTTTGGGGGGCGGGCTTCCGGGCGGCAGGGGCGGCGCTCTCCGGCGGGAAAAACTCGTCGTTGATGTACAGCTCAATGAGGTCGCCCGCTTTGATCCGGTCCTCCGGGGCTCCTTTTTTTCCGTTGACTTTGATCCGCTTATTGCGGAAGCTCTTGTACAGCAGGCTGGTGGGCAGGCCGCGGGTCACGCTTTGCACAAAGCGCGAAAGGCGCACGCCCTCGTCGTTTGCAGTGGCAGTGTATTGTTTCATAGGTTTGTTCCTTTATCTGTCAGAAATCAGGCTTTCTTTTATAATAAACCACCCTTTCTTTGAAGTCAACGCGGAATATTTCGGCCCTGGGCTTGTCTTTTTGGGAAAATCGGGTACTATTAAAGAAGAAATGTGTCACAAGGAGAGCGGCTATGGCGGGAAACGGAGCAAATCATCAGGGGCACCGGCAGCGGATGCGCACACGGGTGGAGCAGTACGGGCTGGAAAGCCTGGTTCCCCACGAAGCGTTGGAATACATCCTTTACATCACCAACGCCCGGCGGGACACCAATGGCCTGGCCCATGACCTGATCGAGCGCTTTGGCGATTTTGCCGGGGTGCTGGAAGCCAGCGAGGAGGATCTTTTGACCGTGGAGGGCGTTGGCCCCGCCACGGCCCGGATGCTGCATCTTTTGCCCCAGATCAGCCGATACTACACCCAGAGCAGCATGCACGGCCGCAAAAGCCTGAAAACCACCGAGGAGCTGGCGGAATACCTGATGAAGCAGTTCGCCGGGGCCGCGCAGGAACGCGCCCTGCTGGCTGCGCTGGACAGCCGCAGCCGGGTCAAGGGGCTGTTCTGGCTGCGGGACGGCACCGGAAGCCGGGTGAGCCTGGAACTCAAGGATGTGGTGGCAGCAGCCCTCAAAGGCGGTACCGACCGCGTGGTGCTCTGCCACAACCACCCCAACGGGATCGCGCTGCCCTCGCGGGAGGACTTGCAGGCCACGGAGAACATCGTCCGGGCGCTGGGGCTGGTCAAGGTGCAGCTGCGGGATCATATCATCCTGACCGAGAGCGAATACTTCTCCATGCGGGAAGCCAACCGCCTGCCGTTCTATGATTTCCAGACCGGTGAGATGCTGCGGCCGTATTGATATTATAAAATAATTGTGCTATAATCACTACGAAAACACAACTATTTGTGGTTCAAAATCGGAGCGGAAAGGAGAACAGGGGAGTGGCAGAAGAAAAATTCCATCTTGTTTCCAGCTATGCCCCCACGGGCGACCAGCCGCAGGCCATCCAACAGCTGGTGGAGGGCGTGGAGCGTGGGGACCGCTGCCAGACCCTTTTGGGGGTCACGGGCAGCGGCAAGACCTTTACCATGGCCAATGTCATTGCCCAGTGCAACCGGCCTACGCTGGTGCTGGCCCACAACAAAACGCTGGCCGCCCAGCTGTGTACCGAGTTCCGGGCTTTTTTCCCGGACAACGCGGTGGAATATTTTGTTTCCTACTACGATTACTACCAGCCGGAGGCCTATATCCCCAGCACAGACACCTACATTGAAAAGGACAGCGCCATCAACGACGAGATCGACCGCCTGCGCCACTCGGCCACGGCGGCGCTTTCGGAGCGGCGGGACGTGATCATCGTGGCCTCGGTATCCTGCATCTACTCGCTGGGTGACCCCATCGACTACCGCAGCATGGTCATCAGCCTGCGGCCCGGCATGGAGATGGAGCGCGACACCCTGTGTAAGCGGCTGGTCGATCTGCAGTATGAGCGCAACGACATCAACTTTATCCGCAACAAGTTCCGGGTGCGGGGCGACACGGTGGATATCTACCTGGCCTATATGAGCGACCTTGCCATCCGGGTGGAGTTTTTTGGCGATGAGATCGACCGCATCATCGAGTTCAACCCGGTGACCGGGGCCAAGCAAAACGTGGTCAAGCATGTGGCCATCTTCCCGGCCAGCCACTACATCGTCAGTGCAGAGAAGAAAGCGGCCGCCATGGAAAAGATCCGCGCCGAGTGCGATGCCCAGGTCAGGCAGTTCACTTCCGAGGGCAAGCTCATCGAGGCTCAGCGCATCCAGCAGCGGACGAATTACGACATTGAGATGCTGACGGAAGTGGGCATGTGCAAGGGCATCGAGAACTACTCGGCGGTGCTTTCGGGCCGTGCGCCGGGCAGTATGCCCACCACGCTGCTGGATTATTTCCCGGAGGATTTTCTACTGTTTGTGGACGAGAGCCACGTTACCCTGCCGCAGGTGCGCGCCATGTACGGCGGCGACTACGCCCGCAAGAAAACGTTGGTGGAGTACGGTTTCCGCCTGCCGTCGGCGTTCGACAACCGCCCCCTCAAGTTTGAGGAAGTGGAGTCTAAGCTGAACCAGATGATCTTTGTTTCGGCCACGCCCGGCGACTACGAACGCAGCAACAGCACCCGGATCGCACAGCAGGTCATCCGGCCCACCGGCCTGCTGGACCCGCTGATCTCGGTACGGCCTGTGGAGGGACAGGTCACCGACCTGCTGGGTGAGATCAACGCCCGGACGGCGCGCAGCGAGCGGGTGCTTGTGACCACCCTGACCAAGAAAATGGCCGAGGACCTGACGGATTTTCTGACCGAGCAGGGGATCAAGGTCAAGTATATGCACCACGAAGTGGACACCTTTGAACGGATGGAGATCATCAAGGATCTGCGCCTGGGCTCCATTGACGTGGTGGTGGGCATCAACCTGCTGCGCGAGGGCCTGGATCTGCCGGAGGTGAGCCTGGTGGCCATCCTGGACGCGGATAAGGAGGGCTTTCTGCGCAGTGAGACGAGCCTGATCCAGACCATCGGCCGCGCGGCCCGCAACGCCGAGGGACTGGTCATCATGTATGCGGATGAGGTGACGGACAGCATGGACCGCGCCATCACCGAGACGGAGCGCCGCCGTGCCATCCAGATGGCCTACAATGAGGAACATGGCATTGTGCCCAAAACCATCGTCAAGGCCATCCCGGACAGCATCGAGATCAGCGATAAGGCGGAAAATGCCAGGCGCGATACCCGCCGGATGGGCAAATTGGAACGCGAGGCAGCCATTGAGCGGCTGACCCGTGAGATGAAAGAAGCGGCAAAACTGCTGGAGTTTGAGCATGCTGCGTTCCTGCGCGACCAGATCGACCGCCTGCGCCGGGGCGAGAACCCCACGGTGGATTCGTCCGCCGAGACTGAGCGCAGGCAGAATCACGCGCAGACACAAAGGAGAGGGAGAAAGTACCTTGGCAAACGATAAGATCGTGATCAGGGGTGCGCGGGAGCACAACCTGAAAAATGTAAATCTGACCCTCCCGCGGGAAAAGCTGATCGTGATGACCGGCCTTTCCGGTTCGGGCAAGTCGAGCCTGGCGTTCGACACCATCTATGCCGACGGCCAGCGCCGCTATGTGGAAAGCCTTTCGAGCTACGCCCGGATGTTCCTGGGCCGGATGGACAAGCCCGATGTGGACGAGATCACCGGCCTTTCGCCGGCCATTTCCATCGACCAGAAAACCACCAGCCACAACCCGCGTTCCACCGTGGGCACCGTGACGGAGATCTACGATTATCTTCGCCTTTTGTACGCCCGCGTGGGCGTTCCGCACTGCCCGGTGTGCGGGCGGGTGATCAGCCAGCAGACCGTGGACGAAATGGTGGATGCCGTCCTGAAATTGGAGGAGGGGACCAAGTTCCAGATCCTGGCCCCGGTGGTGCGCCAGCGCAAGGGCACCCAGCAGAAAGAGCTGGATGCGGCCCGGCGGGGCGGCTACTCCCGCGTGCGGATCGACGGCAGCATGTACGACCTGGACGAGGAGATCACGCTGGAAAAGAACATCAAGCACACGGTGGAGATCGTGGTGGACCGCCTTGCCATGCGCAAGGGCATCCGGGGCCGCCTGGCCGATTCGCTGGAAACGGCGCTGACCCTGACCGGCGGCGTGGCCGAGGTGGATGTGATCGGCGGCGAATGCATGACGTTCAGCCAGAACTTTGCCTGCCCGGAGCACGGCATCTCCATCAGTGACCTGTCGCCCCGGCTGTTTTCGTTCAACAACCCCCAGGGTGCCTGCGAAAAATGCACGGGTCTGGGAACCTTTATGAAGGTGGACGAGGAGCGCATCCTGCCCAACCGCAGCCTTTCCATCCGGCAGGGAGCCATCAAGGCCAGCGGCTGGTACTATGCCGAGGGGTCTGTGTCCGAAATGTACTATCTGGGCCTTGGAAAAAGGTACGGATTTACGTTGGATACGCCCATCAAAGAGTGGAGCACCGAGGCGGTGAACGCCCTGCTTTACGGCACCAACGGTGAAAAGATCGAGATGCACCGCACCAACGAGTTTGGCAGCGGCGTGTATTACAATACGTTTGAGGGCATCGTCGAGAACCTGGAACGCCGCTTCCGTGAGACGAACAGCGAGTGGATGAAAGAGGAGATCGGCAGCTTCATGTCCGGTGTGGAATGCCCGGACTGCCACGGCAAGCGGCTGAAGCCGGTGGTGCTTGCCGTGACCGTGGGGGACAAGAGCATCAGCGATTTCTGCGAAATGTCCATCCGTGATGAACTGAAGTTTCTGGCCGAGACGGAGCCGCGCCTGACCGAAAAGCAGAAGCAGATCGGCGGCCAGATCCTGAAAGAGATCCGGAACCGCCTGCAGTTTCTGCAGAGCGTGGGCCTGGATTACCTGACGCTTGCGCGCTCGGCCGGGTCGCTTTCCGGCGGCGAGAGCCAGCGCATCCGGCTGACCACCCAGATCGGCAGCGCGCTTTCGGGCGTGCTGTATGTGCTGGACGAGCCGTCCATCGGCCTGCATCAGCGCGACAACGACAAGCTCATTGCCACGCTGAAAAACCTGCGCGACCTGGGCAACACGGTGATCGTGGTGGAGCACGACGAGGACACCATGCGCAGTGCGGATTATATCGTAGATGTCGGCCCCGGTGCGGGCGTACACGGCGGCGAGATCGTGGCCGCCGGCAGCGTGAAAGACATCTGTAAGGCCAAGCGCAGCATCACCGGCGATTATCTCTCCGGCCGCAAGCGGATCGAGGTGCCGCAGACCCGCCGCCCCGGCAACGGCAATTTCCTCACCGTGAAAGGCGCACGGGAAAATAACCTGCGAAATATCGACGTGAAATTTCCGCTGGGGGAGTTCGTCTGCGTCACCGGCATCTCCGGTTCGGGCAAGTCCAGCCTGATCAACGAGATCTTGTACAAGACCCTGGCCTGCGAGCTGAACGGTGCCCGCAGCCGCGCGGGCAAGTGCGATGGGGTCGAGGGCCTGGAATTTGTGGACAAGGTCATTGGCATCGACCAGCAGCCCATCGGCCGCACGCCCCGCTCCAACCCGGCCACTTATACGGGCGTATTCAACGACATCCGCGCCGTGTTTGCGGAAACACAGGATGCTAAGATGCGGGGCTACGGCCCCGGCCGGTTCAGCTTCAACGTCAAGGGCGGCCGCTGCGAGGCCTGCGAGGGCAACGGTATTTTGCAGATCGAGATGCACTTTCTGCCGGATGTCTATGTCCCCTGCGAGGTGTGCAAGGGGGCCCGCTACAACCGCGAAACGCTGGAAGTGAAGTACAAGGAAAAGACCATCTCCGATGTCCTGAACATGACGGTGGAGGAGGCCGTGGTCTTTTTTGCCAACCAGCCCAAGATCGCCCGCAAGCTGCAGACGCTGCTGGACGTGGGTCTGGGCTATGTGACGCTGGGCCAAAGCGCCACCACCCTTTCCGGCGGCGAAGCCCAGCGTGTCAAGCTGGCCAATGAGCTGGCCCGCCGCAGCACCGGAAAAACCGTGTATATTCTGGACGAACCTACCACCGGCCTGCACATTGCCGATGTACACCGCCTGATCGAAGTGCTGCAAAAACTGGTGGATGCGGGCAACACCGTCATTGTCATCGAGCACAATCTGGACCTGATCAAGTGTGCCGACCACATCATTGATCTGGGCCCGGAGGGTGGCAGCGCAGGCGGCCTGATCGTGGCCGAGGGCACGCCGGAGCAGGTGGCCGCCGTGCCGGAAAGTTTTACCGGCCAATATCTGCGTCCGCTGCTGGAAAAGGATCGCCTCCTGCGGGAGCAGGACGCAGAAAAGCAGCCCTCACGGCAGAGAAAATCCGCTAAAAATTGACGCAGTACAGCACGTTTTACAAAAACTTGCAAAATTTTCAAAAAACGGTTGACAAGCACCCGCTTTTCGCGTATAATATCTCCTGTCGCCACGCTTCGGTAGGGAAGTGGAGCGCGATATCCGGGTGTAGCGCAGTTTTGGTAGCGCGCTTGAATGGGGTTCAAGAGGCCGTGAGTTCGATTCTCGCCACTCGGACCATAAATCCAACGATTTCACGTTAGAAATCGTTGGATTTTTTTGTTTATAGGCTGGCCTCATTTGGTTTTGACCACAATTTTGACCACAATGCCAAAGATTTTATCTGGTCTAATTAGTGACGTTCCGTCCAATTTTCAGGCCGAAAATGCCTCACTGAACAACTGGATCGCACTCTGCCGAATGGATTCCTGAACATGGAGATAATGCTCAGTCATCTCGGTGTCGGCGTGGCCTACGATGCTCTGGATGGTCTGGATATCCACGCCCAACGCCTGCATCTGCGACACATAGGTGTGGCG
>CAKTEF010000036.1 GCA_934547065.1 uncultured Faecalibacterium sp. | reverse complement strand
GATACCGGTTCCATCGGCAAGCGTTACCGCCGCGAGGACGAGATCGGCACCCCGTACTGCATCACCGTGGACTTTGACACCGTGGGCGACGAGGCCAAGGGCATTGCCGCCGACAACTGCGTCACCGTCCGTGACCGCGACACCATGGAGCAGGTGCGTATGCCCATCTCCGAGCTGAAAGCTTATATCGAGAGCAAGATCGAGTTCTGAGCAAATTTCGCTTTCAGGCGATAAAAAACAGCCCCGCCGTTGCAATTTCGGCGGGGCTGTGCTATAATACAAATAAAGAAAGTGCTGTCTGGCAAACGGTCAGTACCTTTCCGGCTGGTCAATTACAAAGAATGACCGCTCAGGTTTGGACGCTGAGGGCGGTCATTTTTTGTGTGTAAAGATTTTCCATGCAACAGCGACGACCGCCGCCAGCGGCGGAAACAGGGAGGAGCTGTTGGGGCCGCGGCCAGCAGGATGCGAGGCCCGCACCAAGGGCTGAAGCAGACGCTGGGAGCCGCAACCCGGGCTCCTTTATTCAATCAACAGACGCTTCCCTGTTTTGCAACGGCGGGAGCGTCTGTTTTCTTATCCCGGGTGGACAATTCATCCGGGAACGGTTATACTGTCAGATAGAAAATGCACCGCCGTGTTTTGCACGGCAGAAAGGATATTCCGTGGAAAACTTTGACATTCTTCTGAAAAAATATGCCGATTTCATCGTCCGGGTGGGCGTGAACCCCCAGCCGGGCCAGACCCTGATCATCCGCTGCTGCCTGGAGGCCGCCCCGCTGGCCCGCCTGTGCGTGTACAGCGCCTACGAGGCCGGTGCGCGGGATGTGCAGGTGGATTGGGCCGATAACACCGTTTCCCGCACCCGGATGGAGCTGGGCAGCGAGGAAGCCCTGACCGACTTCAAGCCCTATCAGCTGCGCCGCTATCTGGACTACGCCGAGAGCGAGGGCGGGGTCTGCGTGCTGCACCTCCTGGCCGACGACCCGGAGGTCTATGCCGGGCTGGACGGTGCCAAGATCAGCCGCGTGAACGCCGCCTCCCGCAAGTTCATGGCTCCGTGGCGGGTGTACACCATGAACGACAAGGTGCAGTGGTCCATCGCCGCCATGCCCAGCGCCCCCTGGGCCAAGAAGATGTTCCCGGAGCTGGACACCGATGCCGCCATCGAAAAGCTGTGGAAGCTCATCTTTGATGTCTGCCGCGTCACCGGCGGCGACCCGGTGACCGAGTGGCAGGCCCACCTCCAGCGCCTGACCGACCTGCGCGACAAGCTGAACGTCCTGGATCTGGAAAGCGTCCACTTTGAAAGCGCCAACGGCACCGACCTGACCGTTGGCCTGGCCGACCAGGCCGGCTGGGAGAGCGCGGGCAGCAAGAGCGAGAAAGGCGTGCCGTTCCTGCCCAACATCCCCACCGAGGAGGTGTTCACCGCACCGCATAAGGATAAGGTGGACGGCATCGTCTACGGCACCAAGCCCTATGTGTTCAACGGCCAGCTGATCCGTGGTTTCCATGTCACTTTCCAGGATGGCAAGGTCGTGGAGCATGGCGCAGAGGAAGGGGCGGAACTGCTGGGGCAGCTGCTGGACACCGACGAGGGTTCCCGCCACATCGGCGAGGTGGCCCTGGTGCCTGCTTCCAGCCCCATCAACCGCAGCGGCGCGCTGTTTTACAGCACCCTGTTCGATGAGAATGCGGCCTGCCACATTGCCTTTGGTGCCAGCTATCCCGGCACTACGGCAGGCGGCACGGCCTTGACCAAGGAGCAGCTGGAAGCCCGCGGCATGAACCAGTCGGCCATCCACGAGGATGTCATGATCGGTGCCGAGGACAGCCACATCACCGGCAAGTGCCGCGATGGCCGCATCGTGGAACTGTTCCGGAACGGTGTCTGGGTCTTGTAAAGCGCGCAGCACAGGCCGCCCGGCGGTCCGCTGCGCCCACGCAGCCCGCAGGGCAGGCCCGGCATGGCAAGGCGGCCCGTTTTGAGCCGGCCGGAAAAGAAAACGCGGCCTGAACAGGCGATTTTCCGCAAAAACCCTTGCATATTTGCCGCGAGTATGCTATATTCTAGTAGTACGATATCATTTTACTGAAACGTGGGCCGCAAGGTCCGCGTTTCTTGTTTGTTTGGAGGTTTTTATGGCGAAGCAGTCTGGCGGAAATACCGCCCAGAGAGTCGAAGCGCTTGTCCGCCCCACCGTGGAGGGCATGGGTCTGCGCCTGTGGGATGTGGTTTTTGAAAAGGAAGGGCCGGACTGGTATCTCCGCGTGCTGATCGACAAGCTGGACGGCACCGCCATGGACACCGACACCTGTGCCGATGTTTCCCATGCGCTGGACCCCATCCTGGACGAGGCAGACCCCATTGAACAGAGCTATTACCTGGAAGTCGGCAGCCCCGGCCTGGGCCGCAGACTGACCCGCCCGGAGCATTACGAGGCCGTCAAGGGCCGGAAGATCAGCGTCAAGCTGTACAAGGCCAATGAGAACGGCACCAAGGAGTTTTCCGGCATCCTGACCTCCCGCACGGGCAGCACCATCACGGTGGAAACTTCGGCGGGCCCTGTCAGCTTTGAAGCATCCGCCGCCAGCACGGTGCGCCTGTGCGACGACGAAGACCTGTTTGACTGAAAAAGAGACAAGAATCACACTTAGGAGGAACCCGAAAAATGGCAGCAGCGAACAATGAATTTTTTGAAGCTCTCTCCATGTTGGAGCACGAGCGCGGCATTACCGCAGAGTACCTGATCGAGAAGATCAAGGCAGCCATCGTGATCGCCGTGAAGAAGAACTATGAAGTTGAGGACGACAACGTGATGGTCGAGATCGACCCCGACACGGGCAAGTTCAATGTGGCCCTGATCCAGAACGTTGTGGCCGATGAGGACTGGTACGACGAGCACGCCGAGATCGGCCTGACCGAGGCCCAGAAGATCCGCAAGAGCTATGAGGTGGGCGACCGTGTGGTGACTCCCCTCAAGACCAAGGACTTTGGCCGCATTGCCGCCCAGACGGCAAAGCACGTCATCCGCCAGGGCATCCGCGAGGCCGAGCGCAGCCAGCAGCTGAGCGAGATCCAGTCCCGCGCTCATGACATCGTGCAGGCCACCGTGACCCGCGTGGACAACGAAAAGGGCATCGTGGCCCTGGACCTGGGCAAGGGCGGCGAGGCCATCCTGCCCCGCAACGAGCAGGTGCCCGGCGAGACTTACACCGAGGGCCAGGTCCTGCAGGTGTATATCGTGGATGTGGTCAGCGGTGAGCGCGGTGCCCGCGTGATGATCAGCCGCACCCATCCGGGCCTGGTCAAGCGCCTGTTTGAGCTGGAAGTGCCGGAGATCTACGACGGTACCGTGGAGGTCAAGGCCATCAGCCGCGAGGCCGGTGCCCGCACCAAGATGGCCGTCTGGTCCAAGGACCCCAACGTCAACCCCGTTTCTGCCTGCATCGGCTCCCATGGCGACCGTGTGGCCGCTGTGGTCGAAAAGCTGGGCGGTGAGAAGATCGACATCGTGAAGTGGAGCGAGGATGTCTCTGAGTTCATCTCCGCTGCCCTGAGCCCCGCCAAGGTGCTCAAGGTGGAGCTGCTGCCCGGTGAGACCCGCTCCTGCCGCGTGACCGTGCCGGATCAGCAGCTGAGCCTGGCCATCGGAAACAAGGGTCAGAATGCCCGCCTGTGTGCCCGCCTGACCGGATACAATATCGATATCCGCCCGGAGAGCGGCTACTATGGCGAGGACGAGGAGCCGAAAGCCGAGCAGCCCGCAGCCGAATAAGCCCCGCCCCAAAGACCAAAGGAGGGAGATCGGATGGCACAAAAAAAGATCCCTGCCCGCCAGTGCATCGGCTGCATGACCAGCCGCCCCAAAAAGGAGCTGGTGCGCGTGGTGCGCGCACCCAGCGGGGAGATCAGCATTGATCTGGTAGGCAAAAAGCCGGGGCGCGGCGCATATCTCTGCCCGGACCCGGACTGCCTGACCAAGGCAAAGAAGAAAAAGGCGCTGGAGCGCTGCTTTGAGCAGCCGGTCCCCGCCGAGGTATACGACGCGCTGGCTGTACAGCTGGCCGCAGCCGCAAAGGAGGCAGCAGCCGATGGCAAAAAAGAATAACGCCCCCGCAAAACCCAAGCTGCCCCCGGAGGAGGCGCTGTATCAGGCCGTGAGCCTGTGCCGCAAGGCCGGTGCGCTGACCATGGGCTTTGACGCCGTGGAGGAGGCCTGCGTAAAAAGCAAGGCATGGCTGGTGATGACCGCATCGGACATCAGCCCCAAGACCTTGCAGCGTTTGAACTACGCCGTGGGCGACTTGGTGGACGTGTTCACCATGCCGCTGACGCAGGATAAGCTGGCCGATATCAGCCACAAGCCCGTGGCTGTTTACGCGGTGACCGACCGCAACCTCGCAAAGCTCTGCTTCGACCGCCTGTCGGACTGCGGAGCAATCAAAAATGAGGAGGATATGAGCGAATGATCGTAAAATATAAAGTGAGTGACTTTGCAAAGGATCTGAACCTTTCTGCAAAGAAGGTGCTGGACGAGCTGGCCGCTATGGGCAGCACCGGCAAGAAGAACAGCTCCAATCTGGAGGAGAACGAGCTGAACTACCTGCTGGAGAAGTTCAGCAAGGATAACAGCGTGGCGAATCTGGACGAGTTTTTGAACAGCGCCAAGGCTCCCAAGGAGGAGCCCAAGGCCGAGAAGAAGGCTGACCAGAAAGTCGAAAAGAAGGCTGAAAAGAAGCCCGAGGCTCCCAAGGCCGACAAAAAGCCCCAGCAGCCCGCCGCAAAGGCCGAGCAGCCCAAGGCAAACAACAATAATAACAACAATAAGCACGGCGACAAGAAGCCCGAGCAGCACAAGAAGCGCGAGGAAAAGACCGTTTCCTTCAGCGAGCTGGCACGCGAGACCGGCGCAAAGGCTACTGCTGCCCCCGCACAGGCAGTCTCTGTCCGCCGCGAGGACAATCAGGTCACCGTGGATACCCGCACTGTGGATATGAACGTGGATCGCTTCGATGCCCGTTACGATGATCTGGCTTCCACCAAGAACACCGAGAACCGCCGCAAGCCCACCCCGCAGGGCAACAAGCAGAAGTTCACCCAGCGCGGCCAGCGCCAGCGCCAGCAGTTCCAGAAGGGCAAGCGCGAGACCGAGTTCGAGCGTCTGCAGCGCATCCAGCTGGAAAAGGCCCGCAACGCCCAGCTGAAGGTGCTGATCCCCGACGAGATCACCGTGGGCGAGCTGGCTGCCCGCCTGAAGCAGCAGGCCGGCAAGGTCATTGCCAAGTTCATGCAGATGGGCGAGATGCACGCCATCAACGATGTCATCGACTTCGACACCGCTGCCCTGCTGGCGGAGGAGTTCCACGCCAAGGTCGAGCACGAAGTGCATGTGACCATTGAGGAACGCCTGTTTACCCAGGAGGAGGACGCACAGGAAGATCTGGTGGAGCGTCCCCCGGTGGTCTGCGTGATGGGTCACGTTGACCACGGCAAGACCAGTATCCTGGATGCCATCCGCAAGACCAATGTCACCGCAGGCGAGGCCGGCGGCATCACCCAGGCCATCGGCGCTTATCAGGTCAAAGTCAACGACAGCCTGATCACGTTCCTGGATACGCCGGGCCATGAGGCGTTCACCTCGATGCGTGCCCGCGGTGCCAACATGACCGATATTGCCGTTCTGGTGGTTGCTGCCGACGACGGCATCATGCCCCAGACCGTGGAGTCCATCAACCACGCCAAGGCTGCCAATGTCAAGATCATCGTGGCCATGAACAAGATGGATAAGCCCACCGCAAACCCCGAGCGCGTGATGGAAGGCCTGACCAAGTACGGCATCATCACCGAGGACTGGGGCGGCGATGTGGCCTGCATCCCGGTGTCTGCCCTGACCGGCATGGGCATCAACGACCTGCTGGAGCGCATCGCGCTGGAAGCTGAGGTCATGGAGCTCAAGGCCAACCCCAACCGCCGCGCCAAGGGTGCCGTGGTCGAGGCCCGCCTGGACAAGGGCCAGGGCCCCATTGCCACCATCCTGGTCCAGAACGGCACCCTGCACGCCGGCGACGTCATCATTGCCGGTACTGCTGTGGGCCGTGTGCGTACCATGCGCAGCGACAAGGGCCAGCTGCTGAACGATGCAGGCCCCTCGACCCCTGTGGAGATCACCGGCCTGACCGCTGTGCCCGAAGCGGGCGACCTGTTCGAGGCCGTTGCCGACGAGCGCCTGGCCCGTGAGCTGGCCGAACAGCGCATCGCTGCCGCCAAGGAAAAGCAGTTCTCCGCATTCCAGAAAGTTACCCTGGATAACCTGTTCAGCCAGATGGCACAGAACGACATGAAAGAGCTGGCCATCGTGGTCAAGGCCGATGTACAGGGTTCTGCTGAGGCCGTCAAGCAGAGCCTGGAGAAGATCTCCAACGACGAGGTGCGCGTGCGCGTGATCCACGCCGGTGTCGGTGCCATCAGCAAGTCCGATGTGGACCTGGCCGATGCTTCCAACGCCATCATCATCGGCTTTAATGTCCGCCCGGACAATGTGGCCAAGGAAGAAGCCGCTGCCACCAAGGTGGAAATGCGGATGTACCGCGTCATTTACGATGCCATCAACGATGTCACCGACGCAATGAAAGGCATGCTGGCTCCCAAGTTCCGCGAAGTCTCGCTGGGCGAGCTGCAGGTCCGTCAGGTGTACAAGATCTCCAACGTCGGTACCGTTGCAGGCTGCCGCGTGACCAGCGGCAAGATCACCCGCGACAGCAAGGTGCGCGTGGTGCGTGACGGCATCGTGATCACCGAGGACGAGATCGCCTCGCTGAAGCGCTTCAAGGACGATGCCAAGGAAGTGGCCGAAGGCTACGAGTGCGGCGTGACCCTGGCAAAGTTTGCGGATGTCAAAGAGGGCGACGTGTACGAAGCCTTTAAGATGGAAGAATACCGCGACTAAGATTTTTTGAAATTTTCTCTGGCACCGGCAGCGGTGTCAGAGAAAGTTTATTTATAAGGAGAAACCAAATGTCTCAAAAAAATATGGGCCGTCTGGCACAGGACATGAAGCGGGAGCTGATCGCCATTATCGGGCGGCTGAAAGACCCGCGCCTGGAGGGGGGCCTTTTGACCGTGACCCGCCTGGATGTGACCCCCGATCTGGATGTTGCCAAGGTGTATGTGAGCGTGATGGGCCGCGAGGACGGCCCGGGGCCCGCCATTGAGGCACTGAACCGCGCCGCGGGCCATGTGCGCACCGAGGTCAGCAAAAAAATGCACATCCGCAAGGCCCCGCGTTTCATCTTTGTGGAGGACGATGGTGCCGCTTATGCAGCCCACATCAACGAGCTGCTCCGCACGCTGAATGTGAACGGGGATGCTGAACCCCAGCAGACCGAGAACGAGGACTAATCAGCCTTGCGGAAAGGATGGATCATGGGATGACAGAACAGCTGAATGTGCAGCAGATGGCGGATAAGCTGATCGCTGCGGACGACATTTTGATTCTGTGCCATAAAAACCCCGATGGCGATACGATCGGCTGCGGCAGTGCGCTGTATTATGCGCTGGCCGCGCTGGAAAAACGGGCGGCGGTGCTGTGCTCGGACACGATCCCCGGTCGTTACGCCTTTACCAATCCCCGCCTGTTCAAGGGCGAATTTGAGCCGAAACTGGTGGTGTCGGTGGATGTTGCCGGGCTGCAGCTGTTTGGCGAGAACAACGGCGTGCCTCAGTATGCCCATCATGTCGATCTGTGCATCGACCACCACGCGGGCAACAGCGGCTATGCGGATTTCACCCTGCTGGACGGCACGGCTGCCGCGGCTGCCGAGCTGGTGTATGAGGTGATCTGCGCCATGAACGCGGACATCACCCCCCACATTGCCGACTGCCTGTATACCGGTCTTTCCACGGACACCGGCTGCTTCCGGTTCTCCTCCACCAAGGCGAACACGCACCTTGTGGCGGCAAAGCTGATGCTGGCCGGAGCCCATGTGGAAGAACTGAACACTCTGCTGTTTGATACCAAGCCCCGCGAGCGGATGGAAGCCGAGCGCATTGCCCGCAACCATCTGGAATATCACCTGGATGGCCGCTGTGCCCTGATCTACCTCACCCGTGACGAGATCGAGCAAAGCGGCGTGGACCCCGCAGATCTGGAAGAACTGACCAGCCTGCCCATCAGCATCGAGGGGGTCAAGGTGGGGCTGACCCTGCGCCAGCAGCCCGGCGGAAGCTACCGTATCAGCGTGCGCACGGCCAAAGGCGTGGATGCCTGCGCCATCGCCCGCCGTCTGGGCGGCGGCGGACACAACCGTGCGGCGGGCTGTGAGCTGCTGGGCAATCTGGACAATACCAAAAGCGCGATCCTGGCCGAGGTAGAAGCTGAGCTGGACGCGCCCACACCGCAGGAGGAACATTGAATGCAGGGGATCCTGATCGTTGATAAACCCACCGGCTGGACCAGCTTTGATGTCATTGCCAAGCTGCGGGGCGTCCTGGGCACCCGCAAGCTGGGCCACAGCGGCACGCTGGACCCGATGGCCACCGGTGTGCTGCCGGTGTTCTGCGGCGGTGCCAGCAAGGCCGTGGACCTGCAGCTGGACCACACCAAGGCCTACCGCGCCGTGCTGCGGCTGGGGGCACGCACCGATACCGGTGACGTGACCGGCACCGTGCTGGAGACGGCCCCGGTCACAGCAGGCGAAGCGGAGCTGCTGGCCGTGCTGCCGCAGTTCCTGGGCCCCCGGATGCAGATCCCGCCCATGTACTCGGCGGTCAAGATCAATGGCCAGCCGCTGTACAAGCTGGCCCGCGAGGGGATCACGGTGGAGCGGAAAGCCCGCCCCATCGAGATCTTTTCCATCGGGTACGGCGGCAGCCCGGCGGAACACGAATTTGTGCTGGACGTGAAGTGCTCCAAGGGCACCTATATCCGCACCCTGCTGGAAGAGATCGCGGCTGCCATGGGGCAGAAAGGCACCATGAGCAGCCTGCGCCGCACGGCTTCCGGCGGATATACCGAGGCCGATGCCCACACGCTGGACGAGATCCAGGCGGCAAAGGACGCAGGCCCGCAGGCGCTGGAAGCGCTGATGCTGCCGGTGGAAAGCGTGTTTGTCAGCCTGCCGCTGCTGGTGGTGGAGCCGGGGGTGGAGCAGCACCTGTACAATGGCTGCCCCACCAGCCGCTATCCGGCAGCCGACGGCCGCTACCGGGTGCGCAATGCCGCCGGGCAGTTTCTGGGCCTTGCCAACATCACCGGCGGTGTCCTGAAAGTGGAAAAGCTTTTTGTAGAGAGAAACTAAAAGGAAATTACGATTCATGCAGATCTATTCACAGCTTGAGCCGCTGCCGCTGGCGCATGCGGGCGGCACTGCCGTAGCCATGGGCTTTTTCGACGGCATCCACATCGGCCACCGTGCCGTCATTGAGGGCGCGGTGGAGTGGGCCCGCGCGCATGGCGCGGCTCCGGCGGTGTTCACGTTCCACCTGCCCACCGACAGCCGGATGAAAGGCCGCCGCCTGCTTGCCACCGAGGAGAAACATGCCCTGGTGGAGAACCTGGGCGTGGAGTATTATCTCTGCCCGGATTTTGAGGAGATCCGCGCCATGACCCCGGAACAGTTTGTGCGGGGCATCGTGCAGGACTGTCAGGCCCGCGCCCTGTTCTGCGGCGAGAACTTTACCTTTGGGGCCAAGGCCGCCGGTACCCCGGACCTGCTGCGCAGGCTCTGCGCACCGCTGGGGGTGGAAGTGGTGGTCGTGCCCATGACGCAGTTTGAGGAAAAGCCTGTTTCCTCCACCCGCATCCGTACCGCGCTGGAAGGCGGCGATATCCCGGCGGCCAACGCCATGCTGGGGATGCCCTATGCCATCCGCTTTGCGGTGCAGCATGGCGCAGGCCTGGGCCGTACCCTGGGGGTGCCCACCATCAACCAGATCTATCCGCAGGGGTTCCAGATGCCGCGCTTTGGCATCTATATCACCCGCACCAGGATCGGCGGCCGCTGGTATCCATCGGCTACGGGGCTGGGCACCCGGCCTACCGTCAACAGCGATCCGGCCAAGGTGACGTGCGAAACGTTCATCCCGGATTTTTCCGGGGATCTGTACGGCACGGACCCGGTGGTGGAGTTCTATGCCTATCTCAGCCCAAGCAAAAAGTTTGACACACTGGACGAGCTGAAAGCCTGCATCGACCATGCGGCGCAGCGGGCAAAAGAGTATTTTCAAGAGCAGGAACAGATCGTGAGATAAAAAACAGAGAAAAGCTGAATTTTTCTTGCTTTTTGCGCACGCTTCTGTTATACTAGCTACGTTACCGCAGCACGGGGCTGGGAGTATGCCCGTTTGGGAGTACCGCTTTCCCGCATGCTGTGCTGTCGGCAAATAAAATTTTATAAAGAGGTACTGTTACTATGAACAAGCAGGAAGTTATGGCCAAAGTCGCTCTGACCGAGAAGGACACTGGCTCCCCCGAAGTTCAGGTCGCTCTGCTGACCGCTCACATCAATGAGCTGAACGAGCATCTGAAGAAGAACCCGAACGATCACCACAGCCGCCGTGGTCTGATGAAGATGGTTGGCCGCCGCCGCAATCTGCTGGCCTACCTCCAGAAGAAGGACATCGAGCGTTACCGTGCTCTGATCGCAACTCTGGGTCTGCGTAAGTAATAGAAAACAGAGGGCAGGTACCGCAAATGTGGTGCCTGCCCTTTGCTCTTTTATATTGTATTTTCTCTTGTATCCAAGATACCGGAACAAATAGGCCGCTGCTGCGTGTTGCAGCAGTAAATCGAACGCCTGTGCAGAAGTGCCTTTTCGTGGTACGGATGCGCCCATCGACAGAAGATATTTCCCCCGCCAAGGGGAAAATATCCAACAGAATGCCGCTGGGAGCGGTACAGACGCTGGATTTATTGCTATGATGCGCAGCGGGCAGCCTTTTGGAAGATAGAACCGCTAAAAGGACAAAGGAGGCAAAACCAAATGGCAATTGAATTTGGTTCCCGCAAAGAGACCTTTGATAACTTCAAGGTCTACGAGACAACGCTGGCCGGCCGCCCGTTCAAGGTTGAAATGGGCAAGATGTGCGGGCTGTCCAACGCAAGCGCCCTGATCCGCTACGGCGAGACTTGCGTGATGTGCAACGTGGTCATGAGCCCCAAACCCCGCGAGGGCGTGGATTTCTTCCCCCTGAACGTGGAGTATGAGGAAAAGCTCTACGCCGCAGGCCGCATCCCCGGCAGCTTTATGCGCCGTGAGGGCCGCCCCGGCGAGCGCGCCATTCTGACCAGCCGCGTGGTGGACCGCCCCATGCGCCCGCTGTTCCCCAAGGAGATGCGCAACGATGTCTGCATCACCATGACCGTGATGAGCCTGGACCCCGATTGCAGCCCGGAGATCGCCGGTATGATCGGCGCTTCGCTGGTCACTGCAGTGTCGGAGATCCCCTGGAACGGCCCCATCGGCGGCGTGCAGGTGGGCCTGGTGGACGGCGAGATCGTCCTGAACCCCACCCAGGAGCAGCGCAAAAAGAGCGACCTGGCCCTGACGGTGGCGGCCACCATGGAAAAGATCGTGATGATCGAGGCCGGTGCCAATGAGGTGGACGAGGATACCATGCTGAATGCCATCAAGGCAGCGCATGCGGAGATCAAAAAGACCATCGCATTCATCAACCGGATCGTGGCCGAGCGCGGCAAGCCGAAGATCGACTTCCAGGTGGTGGGCCTGGACATGGACGTGTTCCATGCCATCAAGGACAAGTATCTGGACGATTTCAAGGCAGCCATGGACACCGACGACAAGAATGTGCGCGATGCCGCCCTGCTGCCCATCCTGGACAAGATCGCCGAGGAGTACCCCGACCTGTCTGCTGCCGACCTGGATCTGGTCAGCTACAAGATGCAGAAGTTTGTCGTGCGCCGCTGGCTGCTGGACGAGGGCAAGCGCGTGGACGGCCGCGGCATCAACGAGATCCGCCCGCTGGCTGCCGAGGTGGGCATCCTGCCCCGCGTGCATGGCTCCGGCATGTTCACCCGCGGCCAGACCCAGGTGCTGACCACCTGCACCCTGGGCGGCACCAAGGACAACCAGCTCATGGACGACCTGACCGACGAGCAGACCAAGCGCTACATCCACCACTACAACTTCCCGCCGTACTCTGTGGGCGAGGCCCGCGCACCGCGCAGCCCCGGCCGCCGCGAGATCGGCCACGGCGCTCTGGCCGAGCGTGCCCTGGTGCCCGTTCTGCCCTCGCTGGAGGAGTTCCCCTACACCATCCGCTGTGTATCTGAGGTGCTCTCCTCCAACGGCTCCACCTCCCAGGCTTCCATCTGCGGCTCCACCCTGGCCCTGATGGATGCCGGTGTGCCCATCAAGGCACCCGTTGCCGGTATCTCCTGCGGCCTGATCACCGAGGGCGACCGCTGGATGACCATGCTGGACATCCAGGGCGTGGAGGACTTCCACGGCGATATGGACTTCAAGGTGGGCGGCACCCGCAAGGGCATCACCGCCATCCAGATGGACATTAAGATCGACGGCCTGACCTACGACATCATTGCCGAGGCCTTCGAGAAGTGCCGCAAGGGCCGCCTGTATATTCTGGACGAGATCATCAAGCCGGTGATCGCCGAGCCTCGCCATGAGCTGAGCCGCTACGCACCCAAGATGTTCAGCATGATGATCCCCACCGATAAGATCAAGGACGTCATCGGCAAGGGCGGCAAGGTCATTCAGGACATCTGCGCCACCTGCAACTGCAAGATCGACGTGCAGGAGGACGGCCATGTGTTCGTCTCTGCGGTGGATCAGGAGGACGCAAAGCGCGCCATCTTTACCATCAAGACCATTGTGGA
>CAKTEF010000035.1 GCA_934547065.1 uncultured Faecalibacterium sp. | reverse complement strand
GGTAACTCTATTTTACACGAAGTCTGCTATGTTGTCTTTACTTTTTTTACCTGTTGCACTTGATATTATAATCTGTCTGGCTCCCCCTTTGGGGGAGCTGGCGAGCGGAGCGAGACTGAGAGGGCGAGGCCGCTCCCGGGGAAGCTGAGAGGGCGAGGCTGTTGCCAAAGGGGCTGTCACGTTCCCCCGCACTCCCCGTCCAGTCCGGCGGCGATGCGCAGGCCGTGTTCGAGGCTGGGCAGGATGTATTCCAGGTTCTCCCGCACGGCCTTGGGGCTGCCGGGCAGGTTGACGATGAGCGTTTTGCCGCGCAGCACACTGGCGGCGCGGCTCAGCATCCCGCGCGGGGTGATGGAAAGGCTGTGGTACCGCATGGCCTCGGCGATGCCGGGGGCGCTGCGGTCGGCCACGGCCAGGGTGGCTTCCGGCGTGATGTCGCGGGGCGAAAAGCCGGTGCCGCCGGTGGTCAGGATCAGATTCAGCTGGCGGCCGTCGGCCAGCCGGATGAGCTGGGCTTTCAGGCCCTCGGCTTCGTCCGGCAGCAGCAGCGTTTCTTCCACCCGATACCCCGCCTCCGTCAGCATCTCTGCCGCCAGCGGGCCGCTCCGGTCCTGCCGTTCGCCCCGGCTGCCCTTGTCGGAAAGGGTGATGACCGCCGCGCGCAGGGGCGGGTGCTCCGGCGGCGGCAGCAGGGCCACGGTGTCGTCCACCCGGATGGTGCCGCCGTGCAGCACGCGGGCAAACACCCCCTCGCGGGGCATGATGCACTCGCCGGTCTGCTGCCGGATAACGCAATCGCTGTGGCACTCCTTGCCGATCTGGGTGGTCTCCAGCACCACCTCGCCGATGGCAAGGCGGCTGGGCACGGGCAGGGCGCGGAAGTCAAAGCCCTCCACCACCAGATTTTCGCCAAAGGCCCCATAGTCCACCCAGAGCTTTTTGCGGAACGCTTCGATCTTTTCGGCGCTCAGCAGGCTGACCTGCCGGTGCCAGGTGCCGCCGTGGGCATCCCCCACGATGCCCCATTCCGGGGTCAGCACGGCAGCGGGCACCGGGGTCTTGACGGTGCCGCGCCGGGGGCTGGTGCAGATGGCCAGAATTTTTCCCATAGCATTATCCTCCGATGCGATACATCCCGCGGGTGGCGGGCATGGTCGTTTCTCCAAAATGGTGTTCGCGGGGCTTTGCCCAAACGGCGGCCCGGATGGCCTGCAAAAGCTCCGCCTCCGGTGCCCCGCCGCGCAGCAGCGCACGCAGGTCGCACCCAGCCTCGCTGGCAAGGCAGGGGCGCAGAAAGCCAAGGCTGGTCAGCCGTACCCGGTTGCAGCGGGCACAGAACTTGCCATGCACGGCCGCGATCAGGCCCACGTTCCCCCGCCAGCCGGGCACGGTGTAGTACACCGCCGGGCCGCTGCCCAAGGCCGCGCTTTGGGCGGCAGGCAGCGGGGCAAACCCCGGCCAGCGGCAGGCAAAGCGTGCGGCCAGCTCCGGGCCGGAGATGCCGGGCAGGGCCGCGCCATAGCCAATGGGCATCATCTCGATGAACCGCACCTGCAATGGGTGATCCTGCGCCAGGGCGGCCAGAGCCTCCAGCTCGCCCTCGTTCACGCCCGGCTGCGGCACACAGTTCAGTTTGACCGGGAGGCCGCTTGCCAGCGCGGCCCGGATGCCCGCCTGCACCTCGGCCAGCGCGTCGCGGCCCGTGATGCGCCGGAACACCTCCGGGCGCAGGGTGTCCAGGCTGATGTTCACGCCGTCCAGCCCGGCCGCCTGCAACGCGGGCAGCTGCCCGGCCAGCAGGGTGCCGTTGGTGGTCAGGGTCACTTCGCGGATGCCGGGGGTGGCTTTGAGTCCGGCCACCAGCCGGTCCACCCCCTTGCGCACCAGCGGCTCGCCGCCGGTCACCCGCACGGTGTCGATGCCGCACTGCGCAAACAGCGCCGTCAGCCGCAGCAGCTCCTCGTAGGTCAGGATATCCGCGTGCTCCGGCTTTTCCACGCCGTCCGGCATACAGTAGCGGCAGCGCAGGTTGCACCGGTCGGTCACGGAAAGCCGCAGGTAGTGGATGCTGCGGCCGGTGGCATCAAACATCGCCGCCCTCCGCCCGGACGTAATGGCCGCTTTTTCCGCCGGTCTTTTCCACAAGATGGATCTCGCCCAGCTCCATCCCCTTGTCCACGGCCTTGCACATGTCATAGATGGTCAGCAGCGCGGTGGAAACGCCGGTCAGCGCTTCCATCTCCACGCCGGTGACCCCGGCTGTTTTCACGGTACACACCGCCTCCACAGCCCGCCGCTGGGGCAGCAGCGTAAAGTCCACGCTGATCTTGGTCAGCGGCAGCGGATGGCACAGCGGGATCAGCTCGCTGGTGCGCTTGGCGGCCATGATGCCCGCAATGCGGGCCACGCCCAGCACATCGCCCTTTTTCACGGTGCCGCGCTCCACGGCGGCAAAGGCCTCGGCGTTCATCGTGACGATGCCGCGGGCCACCGCCTCCCGGAACGTGACCGCCTTTTCGCTCACGTCCACCATCACCGCGTTGCCCGCAGCGTCGAAGTGGGTCAATTCGTTTTGCATAAATCTTCTCCTGTAACCGGCTCACCCTCTCAGTCTCGCTCCGCTCGCCAGCTCTCCCAAAGGGAGAGCCATTGGCATGTCGGGCAAGCCGTACTGTTCGCTTGGGCCCAATCTCGCGCAAAATGCCGGGCCCTGTCCTCATTGGCAGCAGCTGCTTTCCAAAATACGCCCAGGTCAGCAGGCGTGAATCGAGACAGCGGAGCACTGCCGTTTCCGCACTGCGCAAGCTTTGCTCGACCAGCAGGGCCGCCACCGGCTCGCCAGTGGCTCCCCCTCTGGGGGAGCTGCTGAACGAAGTGAAGCTGAGAGGGTGAGCCCGGCAAAGTCAAAGCCGCAAACACCGCGATGGCATCGCTCTGACCAAGAGATGTGCCTATCGCTGGATAGCGGCTTTCGGTCAGCAGCCTCGCCCTCTCAGTCATCTGCGCTTCGCTTGATGCCAGCTCTCCCAAAGGGAGAGCCAACGCATATCCCAGATTCAGCACCTGCTAGCCGTGAGCCGCCAAAGGCTTCCCCTTGAGGGGAAGCTGTCTGTGAAGCAGACTGATGAGGTGAAAGCCCTGCGGCAGCACCTGCTGGCCGTGAGCCGCCATTGGCTCTCCCTTTGGGAGAGCTGTCACCGCAGGTGACTGAGAGGGCGCAAGTCCACAAACAGGCGTGACGGAGAGGGCAAGCAAGCTAAAAATCAGCAGTGTCCAAACCCGCAGTTGGGCCAGCGGCAGTCGGCGCAGCCCAGGCACAGGCCGCCCTCGCCCAAGCGGGCAATGTCCTCGGCGGTGATGGGGTCGTCGGCCAGCAGGCGGGGCAGCAGCAGGTCAAAGATGGTGCGCCTGGCGTACATCACACAGCCGGGCAGGCCGCACACCGGCACGCCACCCAGGTAGCTGACCAGGAACATGGCCCCCGGCAGCACCGGGGCCCCATAACTCACGATGTCGGCCCCGGTGTTCCGGATGGCCAGCGGGGTGCGGTCGTCCGGGTCCACGCTCATGCCGCCGGTGGTAAAGATCAGCTCACAGCCCGCTGCCCTGGCTTCCAGAATGGCGGCGGTGATGCCCACCGGGTCGTCGTCGCAGGTCTTGTGGAACGTCATCTCGCAGCCGTACTCAGCCAGCTTGTCCACCAGGATGGGGGTGAACTTGTCCTCGATGCGGCCCTTGAACACCTCGCTGCCGGTGGTGATGACCGCGAACCGCTTGGCGTGCAGGGGCAGCACGTTCAGGATCGGCTCCGGCCCGGCTGCCGCCTGCATGGCATCCATCTTTTCCTGCTCGATCACCAGCGGGATGATCCGGGTGCCCGCCAGCTTCTGGCCCTTTTTCACGGGCAGGTCGCCATGGAGGGTGGCGATCATCATCTGCGGGGTGCGGTTCACGGCCAGCAGGGCCTCGCGGTTGATCTTGAGCAGGCCGTCACAGTCGGCGATCAGCTCGATCTTGCCCTCTTTCGGCTCGGTGCCGTGGATGTTCCGGCCCGCCGCAGCCTTGTACAGCAGCGCAGCGGCCTCGTCCTCATGCAGGATGCCGGGGCGTTTTTCCCAGACATACAGGTTCTCTTTGCCGATGGAAAGCAGCACCGGGATGTCCTCCGGCCGGATGATGTGTCCCTTGCGGAACCGTGCCCCCTTGAACTCGCCGGGGATGATCTGGGTGACATCGTGGCAGAGCACCTGCCCCACCGCGTCTTCGGTACGGATCAGCTTCATTTCTTCCTCCTCACAGGCCGCGCCGCCGGACCGTGTCCCCCGGCCTGCGCCTGTTTGACCCACCATAGAAGGCGTGCGCCTTGCTTTTGTAGACCAGTATAGCAGAGATCGTTTCCAAAGAAAAGACGGTAGGGGGATTTTGGGCTGCGCTGCCTGCACCCGTGCCGGGATACCGGTTCCGGGCGGCAGGGTACGATTTATGCGGTTCATTTTGACTGAGAACATTGCACGATCGCCGTAGGCATAACAACGTGCGTAATGGATCCATCCAAAAAATCCGAACCTTTCTCTTATCGGAAAAAAGTTCGGATTTCGCAGTGAAACGCACCCTCTGCACGTTTTGAAACCGTGCAAGATCCGTGCAGAAACCATGCACTTACTCTCCGACAAACAAAATCGCTCTATCCCCCACCGGCTTGACGGCATTGGTTTGCGTGGCCGCACACCAAAATCAAGTCTCTCATCAATTTATTCCATAAGTCAAAACCACCGGCTGAGCCGGTGGCTTGAGTAAGCCCTAGAAAGGCACTTTACTAGCAAAGCCCCTGCAAGGGGCCACGAGCAAGTCTCTTTCATCTGCATTACCTGCCCTACCGCTCTAACGAGCTATGTTGCAAAATGCATCTTCTAGGATGACAGTTTCTTTGTCATCTCGCTTCGCTCGAATCTTATAGCTAAAGCATTTTCTACTCCACCAGCGGAGCTGGTGGTTGTCGCTCGCTCAAGCTACCCAACAGCAAAAACGGCAGAACCATTCAAGAAAGTTCTGCCGTTTTGTTCAAACATCCGGCTATCTCTCTGCCCTTGCTGTTGCAGCCCTGCAACCAGTACAACAAGCCGTTAGAGTATACTCAGCTTGTGCTGGGTGGGGAGATTGAGCATTATCTGTCGCTGGGTTGTGGCCATGGCAGATTACAGAATTAAGCGAACCGCCCCTATAAAGGCTGAAGAATCGTTTTTGACGATTTGCCCATAAAACGCTCACTGGCATTGTGGAATCTTCCGGAGTGTCAGGGGGCGGCTTTTTATATTGCATCAAATGTTCAGATTGTTTCAACAAAACGCCATAAAGCCGCATTGCATCTTGCGGGCGTTCTTGCTATACTCAGTATCGAACGCAACTATATTCAGCAAAAATGTTGCGCAATTTGCGCAATCAAGGGAGGAACGATGATGCAGAGGCTTCAATTGCTTCATGGCGGGGACTATAACCCGGAGCAGTGGCTTGACCGGCCGGACGTTCTGGCACAGGATATTGCGCTGATGAAAAAGGCCCGCGTCAATACGGTAACGCTGGGGGTGTTCTCGTGGTCGGCGCTGGAGCCGCAGGAGGGTGTGTTTGCGCTGGACTGGCTGGCCGACATCATCCACAACCTGTATGACAACGGCATTTCCACCATTCTGGCTACCCCCAGTGCGGCGCGCCCCGCATGGATGGCGCACAAGTACCCCGAGGTGCGCCGTGTCCGGGCAGACCGCGTCCGGGAGCTGTACAACCGCCGCCAGAACTACTGCTATACCTCTCCGCTTTACCGTGAAAAAGTCCGCATCATCGACCAGAAGCTGGCGCAGCGGTTCGGCAGTGACCCGGCTGTCCTGCTTTGGCATATCTCCAACGAAATGGGCGGCGACTGTCATTGTGAACTGTGTCAGGCCGCGTTCCGCCGCTGGCTCAAGGCGCGGTACGGCTCGCTGGAAGCGGTCAACAAGGCATGGAACGCCCGGTTCTGGAGCCACGATTACACCGACTGGGAGCAGATCGAAAGCCCCGCCCCGCAGGGAGAAAACGCGGTGCAGGGGCTTGCACTGGACTGGAAACGCTTCGTCAGCGACCGGCACATTGACTTCTTGAAATTTGAACGGGATACCGTAAAGGAATTTGCGCCGGATGCCAAGTTCACGGTCAACATGATGTACCGCTTTGACGGCATCGACTATTTCAAGATGGCCAAAGAGATCGATGTTGCCAGCTGGGACAACTATCCCACATGGCACAAGCCCACCGAGACCGTGGAAGAGACCGCGCTGGACACGGCCATGATGCACGATTTGTATTACTCCATGAAGGGCAAGCCGTTCCTGCTGATGGAGTCCAGCCCCAGCTTTACCAACTGGCAGCCTGTCTCCAAACAGAAAAAGCCCGGGATCGCAGAGCTTTCCGCGCTGCAGACCGTGGCGCACGGCGCGGACAGCGTGCTCTATTTCCAGTGGCGTGCCAGCCGCGGCGCGGAGGAAAAGCTCCATGGTGCGGTCATCGGGCACGATGGACGGGAGGATGCCCGCCCCTTCCGGGAAACGGTGGAGGTGGGACGGAAGCTGGAAGCCTTGTCTGAAATTACCGCGATTTGCCGCGAGAAACAGGCGGCCATCGTTCACGATTGGGAGAACAAGTGGGCGTTGGAGGGCTCCTGCGGCCCGCGCAATGCCGGGATGGGCTACTGGGACGAACTGAAGCTGCACTACAACGCTCTTGCACGCGAGGGCATCGCGGTGGAGTTTGTTGATCAGGAAGCAGACCTGACCGGCTATGGTCTGGTCATCGTTCCGATGCTCTACCTGCTGACGGATGCTTTTGCGCAAAAGCTCTGCGCCTTTGCAAAGAACGGCGGCACCGTTGTGGTCACCTACTGGAGCGGCGTGGTGGACGAAAGTGACCTGTGCCGTCTAGGGGACACGCCCTACGGCCTGACCGAGCTGCTGGGTCTGCGCCGCACCGAGATCGACGGAATGTACGATGGCGAAACTCGCCGCTGCGCCCCTGTGGATGGCGCAAAGCTGCCAGAGGCACAGGCTTCTGTGCTCTGCGAGGTGGCTGCGCTGCAGGATGCCGACCCGGCTGTGCCGCTCAGCGTCTACGCCGAGGACTACTTTGCCGGCTGCCCTGCCGTGGCGGTTCATGCTTACGGCGCAGGCCGCGCGTACTATCTGGCAAGCCGCTTTGATGCAGCGTTTTATCGCGCATTTTACCGCAACACAGCACAGGAAGCCGGTCTGACCCCGGCATGGTCGGAAGCTCTGCCGGACGGTGTTCTGGCGGCGCGGCGCGGTGCGTTCGTTTTGGTACAGAACTGCAATGAGCATCCGGTCGAAGTAGGCGGTGCTGCGCTGAACCGTTACGGAACGGCTGTCTGGAAAGACGGCGAGCAGATTTTGTAAGGAGCAAAAGCAACAGTTTTCAGCGTTCTGCCGAAAAAGCAGAACGCTTTTTGTTTGCTTTCGGGCTTGACAAAGCGGGCTTATCCCGGTATGCTGGGGTGGCGCTCTGTTGCGCAGATCTGTGAAAAGGAGAGGATATTCCGTGGCTGCAAAGGAAACCGAAAAAATGACGATCGAGCAGGTGGCCGATGCGCTTGGTGTTTCTAAAACGACGGTATCACGCGCACTTTCCGGCAAAGGGCGCATCAGCGAAAAGACCCGCGCCAAGGTGTACGCCTATATGGGGCGCACCCGTTCCGAGCCGGTTTCCGCACAGAGCAGCGAAAAGCTGCGCACCAACAACATTGCCATGATCATGCCGCAGCGGTTTATTACGCTGGATCTGCCCTTTTTGCGCAAGTGCATGGGCGGCATCTGCACCATGGCAGACCAGCGCGGCTATGACCTGATGCTGTGCTACTCCTCCTATACCGAGTACCCGCAGCTGCAGCGGCAGCTTGCCAACCACAAGGTGGACGGCGTGATCCTGACCTACGCCATGGCAGACGACCCCTGCATCGACCTTTTGCGGCAATATGAGACACCTTTCGTGCTCATCGGACGCAGCGAGGACAAGACCATCCCGCAGGCAGACAACGATCAGGTTTCTGCCGCCTGCGAGATGACCCGCATTCTTTTGCAGCTGGGCGCCAAGCGCATCGCGCTGCTGGTGGGCAGCACCATCTACGCGGTCAACACCGACCGCACGCGCGGGTACCTGCGTGGCTTCGCAGAATTTGGCGTACCGGTAGACCAGCGGCTCGTTCATTCCGGCGTGGAATCTTCCGGGCAGACCATTGATGCACTGGAGGCGGCGCTGGAGCAGAAAGCAGATTGCATCCTCTGCGGTGATGACGAGATCGCCTTTGAGGTCATGCGGGAGCTGCGGATGCGGCACATCCTCGTGCCCAACGACCTGCGGGTCGCCAGCTTGTACGACAGTTCCATGCTTGCCAGCATTACGCCCTCGGTCTCGGCGGTGCAGTACGATGCAGAGCAGCTGGGCAAGACCGCCTGCCGGATGCTGCTGGACCGTCTGGCCGGCAAAGAGATCGTCATGCGGCAGCTGGAAGGCTATCAGGTCATTCTGAGGGATTCTACCAAGTGGATGGAACGCTCCCGCAGCATCAAATAATGCGCTTTCCGTGCCTGCTCCTTTCCCGGAGCGGGCATTTTTGCTCTTTGTACGGAAAGGGTTGCGCTAAAGTTGCGCGTTTTCGCCCATGTATCCCGATTTTACCGTCATATTTTCCAGTTTTGACCCAACAATCCCGTGAATTTCGTCCATTGACGTGAGCAAAGGAATGCGGTATTCTATGAGTACAGAAAATAGTTGCTCGGATGTGCGCAACTTACAAGCGCAACAAAGAGTGATTGGAGATTTCAGATTGAGAACGAAGGAGAACTGGATCATGAAAAAGCTGATTTCCCGCCGTAACTTCCTTGCTGCCATGGGTACTGTGGCTGCTGCCGGTGTGCTGACTGCCTGCGGCGGTTCTTCCTCTGGCACCGCTTCCTCTGCTGCCGCTTCCAGCACGGCTGCCTCTGCTGCGGAGAGCTGGGGCGATGTGAAGCTGACCATGTGGGGCGCAGAAGAGGACCAGACCATGCTGCGCGAGATGGCAGATGCCTTTATTGAGCAGAATGCGGACAAGGGCAATGTGACCATCGAGATCGGCGTGCAGTCCGAGTCCAGCGCAAAGGACACCGTTCTGGCTGACCCGGAGTCTGCCGCAGACGTTTTCGCCTTTGCCGATGACCAGCTGAATGAGCTGGTGAACGCCGGTGCTCTGCAGGAAGTGCTGCTGAACCCGGACGACGTGAAGAGCCGCAACCTGCCCGGCTCTGTGGGCGCTGCCACCATGAACGACAAGCTTTACGCCTACCCCATGACCGCCGACAACGGCTACTTCCTGTACTATGATGCAAGCATTCTGAGCGCCGAGGACGTGCAGAGCATGGACACCATGCTGGAAAAGGCAGCTGCCGCCGGGAAGAAGTTCATGATGAGCGTGAACGACGCATGGTACATTTACAGCTTCTATGCAGGTGCCGGTCTGGTGGCAACGCTGGCCGATGACGGCATCAACACCGTCTGCAACTGGAACGAGGCTCCCGGCGCAGACGTAACGCAGGCCATTCTGGATATCACCGCAAACCCCGGCTTCAAATCCGGCGCGGATGCTGATATCGTTTCTGCCATCAAGGACGGCAGCTGCTGCGCCGCCATCTCCGGTACCTGGAACGCCAGCACCGCCCAGGAGGCATGGGGCGAAGGCTATGCCGCCACCAAGCTGCCAACCTACACCCTGAACGGCGCGCAGACCCAGATGGGCTCCTTCTCCGGCTACAAGCTGGTGGGCGTCAACCCCCACAGCGCGAACGTGGGCGTGGCTATGATGCTGGCCGACTTCATCACCAACGAGGACAACCAGAACAAGCGCTTCAACGACCGCAAGCTGGGTCCCTCCAACATCAACGCAAACGCCACCGAGGCTGTGCAGTCTGCACCCGCCATTGCCGCACTGGCCGAGCAGAGCTCTTACGCTACCCTGCAGCGGGTAGGCGCAAACTACTGGAGCTCCGCCGCAAGTCTGGGCGAGATCCTCGCCTCCGGCGACACGCAGGGCAAGACCACCCAGCAGCTGATGGATGACGCTGTGGCCGGCATCACCGCACCTGTGGCACAGTAAGTTCCGGTTTTTCCGGCGGGCACGCAGCAGAATGCAGTGTGCCCGCTTTTTATCGCAGGACAAAAAGCAGCATTCTGTTTGCCGTAAACCCGCTGCAAGAAGAAAGGAGTTGACTTCTGTGGCAGAAATGGTCCTTACACCGCCCTTGCGGGCGGATGGCCGGGAACCGAATTTTCTTCAGAAGTTCGGTCACGCATTCGTTCACGGAGACATTTTTACAAAGCTGTCCCTCGTTGTCTGGGGTCTGGGCTACATCGGCCACGGCCAGCTCATCAAGGCGCTGCTGGTAACGCTGGTGCAGGGACTGGGGCTGTATTTTCTGGGCACCTCCGGCATTCCGGCGCTGAAAAAGTTCAGCACGCTGGGCACGGTGCAGATGGAGATGCAGTTCAACCCCCTTACCTTAAAGAACGAGGTCAACAACTACGACAACTCGTTTGCCATCCTGCTGCTCAGCGTGATCGCGCTGGTGGTCATTGTAACGCTGATCGCAGCGGCTATGCTGGTGGTGCAGAGCAACTACGCTTTGCAGGCGCAGAAGGCCGCCGGCAAAAAGCCCAATAACTTCCGGCAGGACATCACGCTGTACCTGAACGAGAAGTTCTATGTGACCCTGCTCACCCTGCCGGTGCTGGGTGTGGTGGTATTTACCATTGTGCCGCTGTTCATCCTGATCGCCGTGGCGTTCACGAACTACGACCAGCAGCACATGCCGCCCGCCGCCTTGTTCACATGGGTGGGGCTGGCGAACTTTGCTTCTCTGTTTGGCGGGCAGTCGCTGACGGTGACCTTCAGCTACGCCTTTGGCCGGGTGCTGGGCTGGACGCTGGTGTGGGCCTTCTTTGCCACCTTCACCAACTTCTTCGGCGGCGTATTTCTGACCATGCTCATCAACAACAAAAAGACCAAGTGCCAGAAGCTCTGGCGCACCCTGTTCATCATCACCATTGCGGTGCCGCAGTTCGTCACCCTGCTGCTGGTGCGCAACTTCTTCTCGGACGCCGGCATCTTCAACACCCTGATGTCCAATGCAGGCGTGACCGACTTTCTAAAGACCATTGGCCTGCTGGGGCAGAACATGAACCATATCCCGTTTTTGACCGATCAGCACTGGGCAAAGTTCATGATCATCCTGATCAACATCTGGGTGGGCGTGCCCTACCAGATGCTCATTGCCACCGGTGTGCTGATGAATATTCCCAGTGATATGCTGGAGGCCTCCACCATCGACGGCGCTTCGCCGTGGCAGAGCTTCATCCACATCAAGCTGCCCTACCTGCTCAGTGTGCAGGGGCCGGCGCTGGTAACGGATTTTGTGCGCAACGTCAACAACTTCAACGTCATCTACCTGCTCACACAGGACGTTTATATCACCAAGGATCAGGCGCTGGCATCCTCCAGCGCCAAAGAGGTGGATCTGCTGGTCACATGGCTGTTCCGTCTGACACAGGAGCAATACAACTACAAGATGGCTGCAGTCATCGGCATTATGGTGTTCATCATCTGCGCAGTGTTCACGCTGGTCTGCTTCCGGTTTATCAATAAGAAGGAGGCGACGTTCTCTTGACACAGGCAACGATTTCTTCAGCTCGTTCCGCTGAAACGCAGGCGCAGCTGCGCCGTGGGCGCATCCTCCGGGAAGTCCGCAGCATTCTGCGGCATCTGCTGCTGACCTTGCTGGCAGCTATCTGGCTGGTGCCCATTCTGTGGCTGCTGGTCACCTCCTTTTCCACCGACCGGGGCATCAATGTGCGGCGGTTCTTCCCGGCAAGCTACACCATAAGCAACTACATCAACATCCTGTTCCACCCGGACTCTGTGGCGCAGTTCCCGCGCTGGTTTGCCAACACCCTTGTGGTGGCCTGCTTCAACTGCGTCATCTCCACCTGCTTTGTGCTGATGGTGGCCTACGCGCTGAGCTGCTGCCGGTTCAAGGGGCGCAAGCTGCTGCAGAACCTCTCGGTCATCGTCAACCTGTTCCCGGGTGTGCTGGCCATGATCGCGGTCTACTTCGTGCTGAAGTACCTCAACCTGACCAACTCCTATGCGGGTCTTATCATGGTCTACGCCGGTTCGTCCGGTCTGGGCTACCTGATCTGCAAGGGCTTCTTTGATACCATCCCCGTCTCCCTGCGGGAGGCCGCCAAGCTGGACGGTGCATCGGACGCCCGGGTGTTCTTCCAAGTCGTTCTGCCCATGTCCAGACCCATTCTGGTGTACACCATCATCAGCTCCTTCATGGTGCCGTGGACGGACTTCGTGGTGGCCAAAATGATCCTGAACTCCGGCCTTTCCGCTGACTGGACGGTGGCCATCGGCCTGTACAATATGCTGCAAAAGACCCTGATCAACAACTACTTTGCACTCTTCTGCGCAGGCGGCGTGCTGGTGTCCATCCCCATCTCCATCCTGTTCGTCATTATGCAGAAGTTCTACGTCGAGGGCATTACCTCCGGCGCAGACAAGGGCTAAGCCGCTGTCTTCTTTCTCCTTCATCATAAAAAGCAACACCCCGCAAACTGAGATAGGTTTGTGGGGTGTTGCTTTTATGAGTTCCTACACCTTGAATGTCTGTCAAGATGATAAGGGGATGCCATTTCTCTATCTTTTTGCTAAAGTTTTGGAAAGTTCTTTTTGCACCCTGCCGAAAGTGGCCTGTTTTCAAAAGTTCGCGTTTGCGCAGCGGAGCGGAGCAATGAAAGCCCCAGTGGGGCTTTTAAGCGACAGAACGGTCTTGCGCAGCAAGATGGAGGGGCCTCGCCCCGACAAGTTCACGTTGACACAGCGCGAATTTTATGGTAATCTACTCCAACAATTTAATATAACATATTTGCTTAGAGTTCCAGCTCGGCTCCCAAAGGAGCCGGAACAAGCTTTTTAACTTTCTTATCGCTACATAGCAAACCCGAATCAAAGCCATCCCGGAAGGAATGGTCATGTTCAGGTTGTTGTGTGGCGATTTTTTGTTGCCAAATCAGCAACGCACCTTGAAAATCGAAAGACCGTCTGCATGGGATACACGGCGATGACCTCCAAGTGGGAGAGCCGGAAAACGCCGCCGGAAGGGGGCAGGAAATCCATGCAGAGAGAACGGCGCACCCAATATCAACCTGATGCGTTACGGATGACCATGACTTGGCATTTTGTCAAGCCACGGTGAAATCTGGTAAGTGCTGATTTCCGGTACACCACACTTGAGCCGGTATATTATTCCTGCCTCCAATGGTGGCGATGTGACCCGCTCTGCATTCACTCGGTTGTGGAACTCTCACGTTGCGGCCCTTGTGCCGTTCTCCCTGCATCCCCACATGCTGCGGCATACCTACGCAACGACACTTTATCGTGCAAGGGTAGACTTACGCACGGCACAAAAACTAATGGGACACAACAGCATTCAGGTCACCGCCGATATTTATACTCATCTGGAACAAGAAGATTCGCTCCATGTCTCCGATAAATTGAACGAGTATCTTTCCGGCAAATCGGAGAACTCCGCAAAAAGTAGTCAAAAGGTATTCAAGCCCGCCATCTGACACAAAAAAGAAGCCACACAGCACGTTTTTCAACGCTACTGTGTGGCTTTTCTGGTGCACCTCGCGCACTCATATCCGAACTTTTCTCCGCTTTCACGGCTTCCCCGAAAGCGACCGTTTCCGTACCGTCCTTATAATTAAAGGTAATAAGTACCTTATCATCGTAGAGATAGATGGCATTGATGAAGGTGTCCACCAGTGCCTGCCGCTGCTCCGGCTGGGTCATATCCAGCTTACGGAAGCGAAGCAGCCAAAAGCGGACGAACTC
>CAKTEF010000034.1 GCA_934547065.1 uncultured Faecalibacterium sp. | reverse complement strand
GTGATGGAGGAGACGTAGGTCTTGATGTCCAGCACGATGAAGTCATCGCCGAAGCTGTCGGTGAAGCACTGCTTCAGGACGGTTGCGCTGTCCAGAGCGGTGGAGTTGCCGGCGATGATGTAGTAAGCAGCGTGGACAGGGAAAGTAACGCCAACGGCGCTCAGCTCGTCCATTGCCTGCTTCTTCAGGTCAGCGATGTCGCCGTTGTTGGCGCGCAGACGCTTCATGGTCTTGCCATCGTAAGCCTCGCCGTCCAGACCCATCTCCTTGGCGACCAGAGTGGTGTACTCCTCACCCTTGGTGTTGTAGCAGACACCGGGCATGGTGTAGAAGTCGTTCTCGCACTTCAGGGGGTTGATCTTGTTGGTACGTGCATACCAGTTGGTCAGCTCAAGGCCCTTGTAGAAGCACTGACGGAAAGCGGTGTTGGCAATCGCCTTGTTCCAGTTGTCATCGGGGGTGCCGTCCTCGTTGTTCTTCTGGTAGTTGAAGTGCATCTGATAGCTGTACTTCTTGGGGCGCTTCTCGCACAGCTGATCGTTGTACTCGCTGGAAGGATCGGCCTGGATAGTGGTCAGGGTGCTCTCGCCCACATCCATCTCGTCCAGCTCACGGTTCTGGTACAGCTGGAAGGTAACGGTGCCGTCGCTGATCATGGTAACGGTGAAGCGGTCGAAGCGGGACACATCGTCTGCACCATAGTAGTTGGGGTTGGGGATGTAGCTCTTGGTGTTCTGGCTGATGAACTCCTCCACCACATACGGACCATTGTACCACATGTTGGTGTAGTCGCAGGCGCGGAAGCCCTCAACGCCCAGCTCGGTGATCAGATCCTCAGAGACGGGATAGAAGCTGGTGTAAGCAGCCACGGTATCGAAGTACGGGCAGGGATCCTTGCAGGTGAAGACCAGAGTGTAATCATCGGTAGCCTCAACGCCCACACCGGCGGCCAGCATATCTTCGTAGGTCAGGTCGGCAGCAGCGTCGCCCATGTCGCTGGTCTTCTGGTAGTAGTCAGCAGCGCCTACCAGAGTCTCGCTGGGCATGGAGGTGTTGTTGGCCTGGTTCTTGGCTGCGTTCAGCACCCACTCCAGACCCACGAGGAAGTCCTTGGAAGTCAGGTGAGCCTTGACCTCGCCGTTGACATCCACCCAGTCCACATCGTCGCGCAGGTTGAAGGTCCAAACGGAGGAGTCCTCATTGTGGCTCCACTCCTTGGCCACGGAAGGAACGGCCTTGCCGTAGCAGTCAAAGCTCAGCAGGCCTTCCCACAGGTTGGTGACGACGTTCATGTCGGAAGCCATCTGGCTGTACAGCATGTTCCAGCTTTCCAGCTCACGGTTGGTGCTCTCCCAGGAGATGAACTCCTTCAGCGGGGTAGCGCCGGTGGTGTTGGGAGCGCTGGTAGCGCCGGAGGAAGCAGCAGTAGAGCCGCTGTTGGAGCTGCCGCCGCAGGCTGCCAGGATGCCGGCGGCACCAACGACACCGGAAGCTTTCAGAAAGCTGCGGCGGCTGATTGCATGAGACTCGTGATTGATGTTCATTGTAGTATCCTCCCTAAATAGTTTCCGTGCTACGGTCCATGGTGCAGTACACGGTGTACTGCTTTTCCCACTCCTTCGCGGAAAGCTTTGATCCTCCCCTGTATTGCTGGGGAATACAAAAAAGCGCAGAAACAGACCCCTCTGTCTGCATCTGTGCTCCTCCCGCAAAACCTTAACACGCTCCGTATTATATCATTAAATGAGTAAGCTGTCAATGGAGGACAGACAGCTTGAACTTCAAAAAAGAAAGAACTGTCGGAAGAAAAGATGAAATTTATTCGCTTTTGCACAGTAAAGAGTGCAGGAAAATTAACAACAAAAGCCGCAGACAAAACAACTGAAATTGTTCTTGTCAAGAGAACACCTGTCGGCCGCCTTGCTTTGCTGGCTGCTTTATATTCTAAAACAGCGGGTGCGATCCGCTTTGCAGATCGCGCCCGCTGTTGAAAAAACAAAAAATTAAAACAGGTCACTATGGGTCCCGGTACGGATCAGTTTAAGGATCAGTGTTTCCTGCACTACCTGATAGACCAGAAGCCAGTCCGGCTGGATATGGCATTCCCGCACACCTTGATCGTTACGGGAAGCGGTCAGGGCGTGGTCACGGTACTTTTCCGGCAGGGGCTGCTCTGCGCAGAGCAGTGTGACCACGGCCTCGAACTTTTTGGGGTCACAGCCGCGTTTGACTGCAAGCTTATAATCCTTTTTGAACTGGCTGGTGAATTCCGGTTTAAGCACTGAGGGCCTCCATCAGGTCGGCAACACTGTCATAGGGGCCATGCAGGTCCTCATCCTTGAGGGCAGCGTCAATGGCAGCCTGCGTCACAGCGTTGGGTGTTTCGCGGCGGATCGCAAAGGGAAAGCCGTCGTCCCGGATGGACTGCTTCAAAAAAATGTTGATCGCTGTGGAAAGGTCGAGCCCCAAGTCAGAAAAAAGCTCCTGCGCCTGGCGCTTGACATCGTAATCCAGAGAAATGCTGGTAGATACTTTTGCCATGCTGCTCACTCCTTTATATATAGTATAGCACGATTTGCCCAAAATTCAATAGGTCATAATAAAAATGGAGTGGGCGTAAAACTTGGACAGTTCCAGGCCCTTGGAGAAGCACTGGCGGAATGCCTTGTTGGCGATGGCCTTGTTCCAGTTCTCATCGGGGGTGCCGTCCGTGCTGCGCTTGTCGTAATTGAAGGTGTTGTTGGCCTCGTTCTTGTAGGCGTTCATGACCCACTCAAAGCCCACGCGGAAAACAATCCGGCTGTGCGGGCTACTATCTTTTTTCATAAAAACATGCTACAATAAAATGAATACTGCTTGATTGCAAAAGGAGCTTCCGCCATGAAAAAGCTGAAAAACATGTACAAGCGCTACATGTTCCATCCTATTTTATATAAGACCGTTACCCGTGTCTCCATTGTAGCGGTGCTGATGCTGCTGTGGGACCGTTACCTCAGCGATCACACCTTTACCATGTGGGAGGCTCCGGGCTTTTTGTGCGGGATCGTGCTGCTGATCTTTGCCTGGGTGGATTATCTGCGGCTGGACGGCGTGACCATCCACCACCTGCTGGAGCAGTTCAAGGGCCAGGGCAAAAAGAAAACGTTCCACGCCACCCGCTCCATCATCGACTATGCCGACGAAAAAATCGTTTCGTTCGAGGAGCTGGAGCCGGAGGAGCGCATCTATTGCAGCATGCTGTCGAACCTGGTGCTGGGCCTGCCGCTGGTGGCAGCGGCCCTGCTGGCCGGCCTGTTGTAAGGAGGCCGGAAGATGGAAACAGCACGCAAGCATCTGGTGGTGGGCATTCTGGCGCATGTGGACTCGGGCAAGACCACTCTTTCGGAGGCGATGCTCTACCGGGCCGGTGCCATCCGCAAGCTGGGCCGGGTGGACCACAAGGATGCGTTCCTGGACACCGATACGCTGGAAAAGACACGCGGCATCACCATTTTTTCAAAACAGGCCCTGCTCACGGTGGGAAACACGGAGATCACCCTGCTGGACACCCCCGGCCATGTGGATTTTTCCACCGAGACGGAGCGCACGCTGCAGGTGCTGGACTACGCCGTGCTGGTCATCAGCGGGACCGACGGGGTGCAGAGCCACACCGAGACGCTCTGGCGGCTGCTGCGGCGGTACCACATCCCGACGTTCGTGTTCGTGAACAAGATGGACCTGCCCGGCATGGAGCGGGCCGCACTGCTGGAACAGCTGAACCGCCGCCTGGGCGAAGGCTTTGTGGATTTTGGCGCAGACCGGGCCCAGCGGGACGAAGCGCTGGCCGTGTGTGACGAGCGCCTGATGGAGCGGGTGCTGGACACCGGCACCCTGACCGATGCCGACCTTGTCCCGGCCATTGCCCGGCGGCATGTGTTCCCGTGCTGGTTTGGTGCGGCGCTCCGGCTGGACGGCGTGGATGCGCTGCTGGACGGCCTGGAACGCGATACCCGCGCGGCCCCGGCGCTGGATGCCTTTGGAGCCAGGGTGTTCAAGGTCAGTCAGGACGAGCAGGGCACCCGCCTGACCTGGCTGCGCGTGACCGGCGGAGAACTCAGAGTCAAGGCCCAGCTCACCGGAGAGACCGACGGCGAGCCCTGGGCCGAAAAGGCAAACCAGCTGCGGCTGTACTCCGGGGCGAAATATACGCTGGCTGAGAGCATCGGCCCCGGCCAGGTATGTGCGGTGACCGGCCTGACCAAGGCCCGTCCCGGCCAGGGCCTGGGGGCCGAGCAGGACGGCGACCTGCCCGTGTTGGAACCGGTGCTGAGCTATCAGGTGCTGCTGCCGGAGGGTGCCGATGTCCATGCGGCGCTGGGCAGGCTCCACCGGATGGAGGAGGAAGAACCGCAGCTCCATGTGGTGTGGAACGAGACGCTGGCCGAGATCCATGTCCACCTGATGGGCGAGATCCAGCTGGAAGTGCTCAAGAGCCTGCTGGCGGAGCGGTACGGCCTGGATGTGAGCTTTGGCCCCGGCGGCATTTTATATAAGGAAACCATCACGGAAGCCATTGAGGGCGTGGGCCACTACGAGCCCCTGCGCCATTACGCCGAGGTGCATCTCAAGCTGGAACCGCTGCCGCGCGGCAGCGGGCTGCAGTTTGCCGCCGACTGCCGGGAGGAAGTGCTGGACAAAAACTGGCAGCGGCTGGTGCTGACCCATCTGGAGGAAAAGCAGCACCTGGGCGTGCTGACCGGCTCGCCGCTGACGGATGTAAAGATCACGCTGATTGCGGGCCGGGCCCACCTCAAGCACACTGAGGGCGGGGATTTCCGCCAGGCCACCTACCGCGCCGTGCGCCAGGGCCTGATGATGGCAAACCAGATCCACAAGACCCAGCTGCTGGAGCCGTGGTATGCGTTTCGGCTGGAACTGCCTGCGGAAAACGTGGGCCGCGCCATGAACGACATCCAGAACATGGGCGGCGGCTTTGACCCGCCCCAGACCTCCTCCGACGGCCAGACCGCGATCCTGACCGGCACGGCCCCCACGGCCGCGATGCAGAACTACCCCATGGAGGTGGTAGGCTATACGCGGGGCAGGGGACACCTGAGCCTGAGTCTGGACGGCTACCGTCCCTGCCACAACGCCCGGCAGGTGATCGAAGCCATCGGGTATGAGCCGGAGCACGATCTGGACAACCCGGCGGACTCGGTGTTCTGCTCCCACGGGGCCGGGTTCGTGGTGCCCTGGGACCAGGTGCGGAGCCACATGCATGTGGACAGCGGCTGGGGCAAAACGGTCCGCCCGGAGGAGACGGTGCAGACCCGCCCCCGCCGGATGGCGGCCTACCGCGCCACGCTGGAAGAGGATGCTGAGCTGCTGAAAATTTTTGAGCAGACCTACGGCCCCATCAAGCGTGACCCGCTGGCGGCGTTCCGCCCCACCCAGAAGAGGGAACGCCCGGATTTCAACGCCGAGCAGTGGGAGATCCAGCCGGAATACCTGCTGGTGGACGGCTACAACATCATCTTTGCCTGGGACGAGCTGAACGCATTGTCCAAGCAGAGCCTGGATGCCGCCCGCCACCGGCTGATGGACGTTCTGTGCAACTATCAGGGCTTCAAAAAATGCGTTCTGATTTTGGTGTTCGATGCCTACCGGGTGCCGGGCAGCCCCGGCAGCATCGAGCAGTATCATAACATCCATGTCGTCTATACCAAGGAAGCCGAAACGGCGGACATGTTCATTGAGCATGTCACCCACGAGATCGGCAAGGGGCGGCGGGTCCGCGTGGCCACCTCCGACGGCATGGAGCAGGTCATCATCCTGGGCCACGGTGCCCTCCGCGTCTCCGCCCGCATGTTCCACGAAGAAGTGCAGGAGGCGGAAAAGGAGATCCGAACGTTTTTACAGGGGGAGACGGATTAAACCTCTCCGTCATTGCTTCGCAATGCCACCTCTCCTAATAGGAGAGGCCTTGGCAGCCGGGTAAAGCCTCATCTCTATGCCAAAGGCTCCCCTACTAGGGGAGCTGGCGGGCGCAAGCCCGACTGAGAGGTTGTACAAAGGAGAAGCCTATGTTCACCACCACATCTGATTTTGTCTGGCAGCACATCAAGCCCCGCCCCCGCGATGCCCACAAGGGAACGTTCGGGGCGGTGCTGGTCGTGGCGGGCAGTGCCTGCTACCGGGGTGCGGCGGCGCTGGCCGTGGAGGGAGCCCTGCGCACCGGCGCGGGCATCGTCACGCTGGCCGGTGTGGAGCCGGTGCTGGCAGCGGTGACTGCACGCCTGCCGGAGTGCTGTCTCTGCCCCTGTGAAGCGGGGGCCGAGGGCGGCATTGCCCCGCAAAGCCTGCCCCGCATCCGGCGCCAGAAAGCCACCGTGCTGCTGGCGGGCCCAGGCCTGGGTTACACGGCCCAGAGTGCGGCCCGCGCCGCCGAGACGCGGGCGCTGGTGCAGACCCTGCTGCCCGGTTTTGGGGGCAGCGCGGTCCTGGATGCCGACGGCCTGAATGCCGCCGCAGACCTGCTGGCCGCAAACAATCCCCTGCCCCGCCCGGCAGGGGAGCTGATCCTGACCCCGCATCCGGGTGAGATGGCCCGCCTGACCGGACTCCCGGCGGCGCAGATCAACGCCGACCGCGAGGGGATAGCCAGCCGTTTTGCCAAAGCGTGGAACGCCGTGGTAGTGCTCAAAGGAGCCCATACCGTCATCGCGGCCCCGGACGGCCGCTGTGCGGTGAATCCCACAGGCGGCCCCGGCCTTTCCCGCGGGGGCAGCGGGGATGTGCTGGCGGGCATGACATCGGCTCTGCTGGCCTGCGGCCTGCCTGCTTTTGAAGCGGCAGCCTGCGCAGTCTGGCTCCACGGTGCGGCGGCTGACCGGGCTGCGGCCAGCCACGGGGAAGCCGGGATGCTGCCCCACGATCTTTTTCATGAGCTGGGCATCCTGTTTGCGGAGAATGGCCGCTGAAACACCAGCCAAAACAAACGCTTCCTTTCCGGCAGATTTGTGTTATACTTGGAACAGAAGAACACACAGATCTTCCTGCCGGAAAGGGGCGTTTTTTCTTATGGTTCCTGCACTGGAAAAAATCATTGCGGAAAGCGGCAGCATCGTCTTTTTTGGCGGTGCGGGCGTTTCCACCGAAAGCGGTATCCCGGATTTCCGGAGCGTGGACGGGCTGTATCACCAGACCTACGATTACCCGCCGGAAACCATCCTGAGCCATACGTTCTGGGAGCAAAACCCGGAGGAGTTCTACCGCTTTTACCGCGATAAGCTCATTGTAAAAGGGGCAAAGCCCAATGCGGCCCACCTGCGGCTGGCCAAGCTGGAGCGGGAGGGCAGGCTGAAAGCGGTCGTCACCCAGAACATCGACGGCCTGCATCAGGCAGCCGGCTCCAAAACGGTGTATGAGCTGCACGGGAGCACTCTGCGCAATTTCTGCGTGGACTGCGGTGCTTTTTACGATGTGGATTTTATTGCCAACAGCACCGGGGTGCCCCGCTGCCCCAAGTGCGGCGGCATCGTCAAGCCGGATGTGGTGTTGTATGAGGAGGGCCTGGACGAGAGCGTTGTCTCCGGGGCCGTGGCGGCGATCCGCAAGGCCGATACCCTGATCATCGGCGGCACCAGTCTGGTGGTCTACCCGGCGGCCGGGCTGATCCGGTATTTCCGGGGGCGGCATCTGGTGGTCATCAACATGCAGCCCACCGGGGCCGATCAGCAGGCGGATCTGTGCATTGCAAAGCCCATCGGCCAGGTGCTGAGTGAGGATGTTGTACTGGAGGATTGAGATGAAAGCAGTCATTCTGGAAAGCTATGTCATGCAGGAGGGCGACCTGGACTGGTCTGGCATCCGGGCCTTGGTGCCGGATACCACCAGCTATGTCCGTACGGCCTATCAGGACATTGCACCCCGCATCGGGGATGCCGAGCTGGTTCTGCTGAACAAATGCCGGATGGACGAAGCCATCCTGGCGCAGTGCCCCAACCTGAAATGGGTGGGCATCATTGCCACCGGGACGGACAACCTGGACCTGGAAGCCTGCCGCCGCCATGGGGTGGCCGTGGCCAATGTGCCCGGCTACTCCACCCACAGTGTGGCACAGATGACGTTCAGCCTGCTGCTGGCCATCTGCCAGTGCGCGGAACGGTACTACCGGACCGTCCAAAACGGATATTGGCAGCTGAAGATTCCGGAGCATTTTGCACTGCTGCCCCAGATGGAGCTGTACGGCAAGACGTTTGGCGTGTTCGGCTATGGCAGCATCGGGCGGCAGACGGCCCGCATCGCCAGGGCGTTCGGGATGCGGGTGCTGGCCTGCACCCGCACGGTGCGGCCCGAATACGAGGCCGACGGGGTGGAGTTTGTCCCGTGGGACACCCTGCTGCGCCGGAGCGATGTGGTCAGCCTGCACTGCCCGGCCACGCCCCAGACGCGGGGCATGGTGGATGCCGCCGCATTGGCAAAGATGAAGCCGGGGGCCATCCTGCTGAACACCGCGCGGGGTGCGCTGGTGGACGAAGCCGCCGTGGCGGCTGCGCTCCACAGCGGGCAGCTGGGCTTTTATGGAGCCGATGCCTTTGCCACCGAGCCGCTGCCCGCCGACAGTCCCCTGCGGGCCGAGCCGCACGCTTTGCTCACCCCGCACATTGCGTGGACGACCAAGGAGGCGCTGCAGAATCTGATGGAGATCACCACCCGGAACCTGCGCACGTTCCTGGCCGGAAACGGCGAACATATCGTGAACCCCTGAACGGAGAAAAGGAGAGTTTACCATGCAGGCGACCATTCACAACGAATTTCTGACCCTGACCGTGGATTCCCACGGCGCCGAAGCGGTCAGCGTGAAAAATGCGGCAGGGGAGGAGCTGCTCTGGCAGGCCGACCCGGCTGTCTGGAAACGCCATGCGCCGATCCTGTTTCCCTGGACCGGCAAGCTGCCCGGCGGCAGTTTTTCCCACGGCGGAACGTCCTACCCCGGCGGTCAGCACGGATTTGCGCGCGATCTGGAGCACACCCTGCTCCGGGCTGCGGGCGATACCATCGAATTGGAACTGCGCTCCGACGAGACGCTCAAGGCCGAGCGCTTTCCCTTTGATTTTGTCCTGACCAGCACGTTCCGCCTGGACGGCAAGACCGTCCACCACACCCTGACCGTGGAAAATCCGGCCGGCGCATCAGAACCGCTGCAATTTGGCATCGGGTATCATCCGGCGTTCAACATCCCCTTTGATGCCGGCCATACCACCACGGATTACGAGTTCCGCTTTGACCAGCCCGAAAGCCCCATGATCCTGGATGCCGGTGCGGGCGGCCTGCTCAGCGGGAAGTGCGGCTACCAGTGGAAAAATGTTTCCGCCATCCCGCTCACGGACGACCTGTTTGAAAATGACAGCTTCTGCATGGCGGGCCTGCGCACCAAAACGCTGGGCATCTACGAAAAGGATACCGGCCGCCACATCGTATGCGAGGTGGGTGCGTTCCCGTATGCGCTGATCTGGTCGGCCCCGGCAAAGCCGGTGCGTTTTGTCTGCATCGAGCCGTGGCAGTCGCTGCCCGGTGCGGTCACCGACCCGCAGGAGTGGGAACAGCGCGCCGCTGCCGCCCGCCTGGAACCGGGCCAAAGCTGGAGCACCACCCTCAGCACAACCTTTGCACGCTGAGCGGATCAAAACACAAAAGAGCAGCCTCACGGGAAAAATCCTCCGTGAGGCTGCTCTTTTCTCAGATTACGGGATCAGGTCCGATCAGACATGCAGCATGGCGCGCTGCTCCGAAGCGCGAAACTTGAGTGCCGCCGCGATAAAGCCCTTGAACAGGGGGTGTGCGCGGTTGGGGCGGCTCTTGAACTCCGGGTGGAACTGGGCACCCAGGTGGAAGCTGCGGCCGGGCAGCTCCACGGTCTCCACCAGATGTCCGTCCGGGCTGGTGCCGGAAATGACCAGCCCGGCGTTTTCCATCTCCTGGCGGAAGTCGTTGTTGAACTCATACCGATGGCGGTGGCGCTCCCAGATCTCGCCCTCGCCATAGCACTCGGCCATCTTGGTGCCGGGCTTGACGACGCAGGGGTATTTGCCCAGGCGCATGGTGCCGCCCTTGGGGATGTTGCCCTGCTGATCGGCCATCAGGGCAATGACATTATGCTTGCCGTCGGGGGTGAACTCGCTGGAATTGGCATCCGCATAACCCAGCACACCGCGTGCAAACTCCATGACCATGATCTGCATTCCCAGGCAGATGCCAAAGTAGGGCACATGGTTCTCGCGGGCATACTGCGCGGCCTGGATCATGCCCTCGATGCCGCGGTCGCCAAAGCCGCCGGGAACGATGATGCCGTCCACATCCGCAAAGACTTCTTTGCAGGCGGTCTGGTCGATCAGGTCCTCACTTTCGACCCATTTGATCTCGACCTGGCTGTCGTTCTCAAATCCGGCGTGATACAGGCTCTCCATCACAGAGAGGTAGGCATCGTGCAGCTTGACATACTTGCCCACCAGCGCGATGGTGCAGGTCTTGCTGCGGGTGGCAATGCGGGAAACCACCTGCTTCCACTCCGTCAGATCCGCAGGGGGAACCTCCAGCTTCAGCTTTTTCACCACCACGTCATCCAGGCCGTTGGTGTGCAGCATCAGCGGGCACTGGTACAGGCTGGGCATGGTCAGGTTTTCAATCACGCACTCCGGCTGCACGTTGCAGAACGTGCTGATCTTGCGGCGGATGTCGCTGCCTACGCTGCCATCGGCACGCAGGATGATGATGTCGGGGTTGATGCCCATGCCCTGCAGCTCCTTGACCGAGTGCTGGGCGGGCTTGGATTTGTACTCGTCGGAGCCGGAAATATAGGGCACCAGCACGACATGAATGTAGCAGCAGTTGTCGCGGCCCTGTTCCAGGCCGATCTGGCGGATGGCCTCCAGGAACGGCTGGCTCTCGATGTCGCCGGTGGTGCCGCCGATCTCGGTGATGACGACATCGGCCTCCGTGGAAGAAGCCATATTGTAGACGTAACTTTTGATCTCGTTGGTGATATGGGGGATGATCTGCACGGTCTGGCCCAGATAAGCGCCCTGACGCTCCTTGTTCAGCACGTTCCAGTATACTTTGCCTGTGGTCAGGTTGGAGTATTTGTTCAGGTTTTCGTCAATGAAGCGCTCGTAGTGCCCCAGATCCAGGTCCGTCTCCGTGCCGTCGTCGGTCACGAACACCTCGCCGTGCTGCAGCGGGCTCATGGTGCCGGGATCCACATTCACATAGGGGTCCAGCTTCTGGCTGGCCACTTTCAGGCCGCGGCACTTCAGCAGGCGGCCCAGCGAAGCAGCCGTGATGCCTTTGCCCAGGCCGGAAACCACGCCGCCGGTCACAAAAATAAACTTTGCCATAGGTTACGTTCCTCCTCTAATTTTCTTTTTTCTGATCCGATTCTTTCCCAAATTTTACCCTCTCCGCACAGCTTCCGGCCGGGCGGAAAAGGGTGCCATAGAACGATTGAAACAGGACATTTCCAAACTGACATTATAGACCTAATCCTCGTAAGAATCAAGGATTTCCTGTGCAATTTCTGCACGGTCGCGCCGGGTGTCCATGGCCTGTTTTTCAATGTAACGGTGCGCTTCGGCCTCGGTCATGTGTTCTTTCTCCACCAGACAGCACTTTGCATGGCTGACCAGCCGGATCTGCGCGATCTTTTCCTGCATCCGGGCGTTTTCCTGCCGCAGGCGCAGCAGGCGGTGGTTGCTGGCCGAGGCGATGTGGACGGCCTGCAAAAACAGGGTATTGGAAAACGGTTTGCTGAGCAGCAGCACGCCATGCTCGCTCATGGGCAGCAGCAGCTGCTCGGCCGCCGCCGCTTTGGCCAGCAGCAGCACCCCGGCATCGGTCTGTTCCACGGCGCTGGCGCACAGCTCATGTCCGAACTCGTCCGGCAGGGGGGCATTGACCACGATCAGCTCAAAGTCCGATTCCAGCATCCGCCGCCGTGCCTCCGCCCCGCTGGGGACGATCAGAGGCCGGGTGTATCCCAGCTCTGCCAGCCGGGCGGAGAGGTACTCATTTGAGCTGGCTCCCGCGCTGACGATCAGAGCACGTCCCATACGGATCGCTCCTTTCTTTTTTCATTCCAGCGGTGGGCTCAGATGGCGTTGAAGTAGTGGATGCGCTCATACTCTGCCGGGTCGGCTGCTGCTTTCAGGGCGGTGCAGCGCTTCAGCTCCTCCGCATAGTACCGGTGCGAAAGCTCCTCCGGAAGCACGCTGCGCAGAAATTCGCTTTCCTCGGCGGCCAGCACGGCTTCTTCCAGGCTGGCGGGCAGCGTTTCCAGCCCCAGGCCGGAGGCCTCCTCCGGGCGGAACAGGTTCATGTTGACGGGGGCAGGCAGAACCATCCGCTTTTCAATGCCGTCCAGTCCGGCAGCCAGCACCAGCCCGATGGCAAGGTACGGGTTGCAGGCGGGGTCCGGGCTGCGCAGCTCCATACGGCAGTTGTCGCCCTTGACCTGCGGGATGCGCACCAGCTGGCTGCGGTTCTGGCGGCTCCAGCTGACATAACGGGGGGCCTCGTCGCTGCCAAAGCGCAGGTAGCTGTTGGGCAGGGGGTTGGTGAACGCAGTCAGCTCCCGGCTGTGGGCCAGCACACCGGCCATAAAGCTGCCCGCAATGCTGTCCGGGGCAATGTCGCCCTCAAACAGGTTGCGGCTGTCCATATAAAGCGAGAGGTTGATGTGCAGGCCGCTTCCCGCCTGGTCTGCCAGGGGCTTGGGCAGAAAGCTGGCGTGCAGGCCGCTGCGGGTGGCAACAGCCCGCACGATCTGCTTGAACATCATCACATTGTCGGCTGTTTTCAGCGGGCCTGCGTGGTGGCAGTCGATCTCGTTCTGGCCGTGGCCGCTTTCGTGGTGGCTGTGCTGGGGAGCCATGCCCATCTGCTCCATGGTCAGGCAGATGTCCCGGCGCAGGTTCTCGCCTGCGTCCAGCGGAGCCACGTCAAAATAGCCGCCAAAGTCGATGGGGATGCGGGTGGGGCGGCCGCGGTCATCATTCTCAAACAGATAGAACTCGCACTCGGCACCCACATTGCAGGTCAGGCCCAGCCGCTTGAACCGGCGGCTCATCTGGCGCAAAAAGCCGCGGCAGTTGCCGCCAAACGGTTCGCCGTCCGGCTTTTCCACATCGCAGAAGAACTGCATCACCCGGCCCTCGGTCGGCCGCCAGGGCAGGATGGTCACGGTGGAAAGATCGGGCCGGAGCACCAGATCGCTTTCTTCCACTTTCATAAACCCGGCAATGGAGCTGCCGTCAAAGCAGACCCCGTCCTCCAGCGCCTTGGGCAGATCGCTGGCAAGGACCGCAATGTTTTTCTGGGTGCCAAAGATATCGCAGAACGCAAAGCGGACAAATTTGACGTTGTTGTCCTCTACAAAATCAAGGATGTCCTGTTGGGTCGAATAGCTCATAGTAGCTTCCCTTTCAAATAAAACGCCTAAAGGCCTGCCCCTTTTGCAGGAACAGGTCTTTAGGCTGGTGTAAGAAATAGGAAAAGGAGAATGTCAAATGAAATTACAGCCCAGAAATGCTTGATTCAGGATCAGACGTAGTAGAGCATCTTGCTGTAACTGGGCAGCGGCCAGTAATCCTCGCCGCAGACAGTTTCTGCATCGTCGGCCGCCGCACGCAGGGCATCCATCTTGGGCAGCACCTCATCGTGGAACGAAACGGCCTTGGCGCTTTCGTCGGTCATGGCCTCAGCGGCATCCACAGCGGCCTGCAGCGCGTCGATGGCATCGCTCATGGCATCGGCATCGTTGGACAGGCGGGTCAGGGCCTTGGTCTCGCTGCGCACACTGATGGACTCGCTGACGGCCAGCTTGGAGGCGGCGGTGTTGGCAACCTCGCTCATGTAGGCGTTGACAGCGGGCAGCAGCTGCTTACGGGCCATTTCCAGCATGGTCAGGGCCTCGATGTTGATGATCTTGGAGTAGTGCTCCATCTCAACTTCGTAGCGGCTCTCCATCTCCACCTTGGTCAGCACGCCGAAGTCCTCCATCAGCTGGATGTTCTTCGGGTCGAT
>CAKTEF010000033.1 GCA_934547065.1 uncultured Faecalibacterium sp. | reverse complement strand
CACCGGCTTGCGGCGGAAGGGCTGACCTTCCCGCGTGACCTCCTCCTCGATCTTTTCCACGCCGACGATCCGGGAGATCAGCAGGCAGGTGGCAATGGCCGCGATGGGCATCATCACCGAGTTGGTCAGGAAGTCGAAGAAATCGAGGAACGGCATCCCGAACACGGTCACACCGGCAAGGGGGCCGTAGCCCAGCGCGGAGAGGCTGCCCAGTGCGATCATAATGCAGCCGATGAGGATGGTGGAGCGGGTGCGGTTCCAGCCCAGCTCGTCCTCAAAGGTGGAAACGGCACTCTCGGTCAGGGCAATGGAGCTGGTGAGGGCCGCGAACAGCACCAGCACAAAGAAGAGCACGCCTACGGCGGTGCCCATACCCATGCTGGCAAAGACCTTGGGGATGGTGATGAACATCAGGGCCGGGCCCGCCTGCAGGGTGTCAGGGTCGCCGCCCGAAAAAGCGAACACGGCGGGAATGATCATCAGGCCCGCCATGATGGCAATGGCGGTGTCGAAAAACTCCACGTTTTCCGTGGACTGCTCAATGGACACGTTCTTTTTCATGTAGGAGCCAAACGTGACCAGGATGCCCATGGCAATGGAGAGGGAGTAGAACATCTGGCCCATGGCGGAAACCACCGTCATCCACGAAAAACGGGAGGGATTGGGGACCAGAAAATACTTCACGCCTGCCAGTGCGCCGGGCCGGGTGACCGAGTAGACGGCAATGACCACCGAGAGCACCACCAGCACCGGCATCATCACCTTGGAAACGCGCTCCACGCCGTTGCGCACGCCCGCAAAGATGATGCCCAGCGTGATAAAGGTGAACAGCAGGAACGCAATCTCGGCCAGCAGACCGTTGGAGATGAAGCCGGAGAAATACCCGTCCGATGCCAGCGCGCTGCCATGGCCGGTAAGATACTGAGCCAGATAGTGGATGACCCAGCCGCCGATGACCGAATAATAGGGGACGATCAGGATGGGGATGACGGCGTTGATCCAGCCGCCGAACGCCAGCCCCTTGCCCTTGCCAAAATGGCTGTAAGCGCCCACCGGGCTTTTGCGGGTCATCCGGCCCAGCGCCGTTTCGGCAATGATCATGGTGTAGCCAAAGGTGACAGCCAGCAGGATGTAGATGAGCAGAAAAATGCCGCCGCCGTATTTTGCGGCCAGATACGGGAAGCGCCAGATATTGCCCAACCCGACCGACGCACCGGCGGCGGACAGCACGAATCCGAGTTTGCCGGAAAACGCGCTGCGCTTGTGGTGAGTTTCCATGTTTTTTTCCTCTTTTCCAATTGATAAAATCAAGTGTAACATAGAGGAAACGGGATTTCAACGAATCGCAGGCGTTTCACCGGTGGAGAGATTTCAGGCGGAAGGTGAAGAAAAGTGAATCATCTTCTGGTAAACGGCTCCATGCCGTGCTCCTCCGGGGCGTAGTATTCCATCAGGGCAATGTAATTTTCCGGGTAGTGGCAGAACGCCGCGCGCAGCACGCTGTCCGGCTCGCCCCGCATGGTGATGAGCTGGACGATGTACTGAGCCACCACATTGACCACGTCGGCCTCAATGCCGTAGCACAGGCCCACGGCCAGCACCGGGATGACAACCTGCCGCGCTTGCAGCGGCACATTCTGGCCGAACCGTTCCAGGATGGGGCGGCTCATGGAGGAAGCCGTCCAGACGCTGCGGACGATCTGCCAGAAATCGAACTGCTTCATGTTGGTCAGGCTTTCCAGCCGTTCCACGATCTCGCCGTCGTCCAGGATCTTGCCGTCGGCCACCTCGGCTTCCGAGCGGGTAAAGGCGCACTGGATCATGTCCATGAATGCGGCCTCGTATTTCTGGTGGAAGTTTTCCTTGGAAACGCAGAACTTTTCCAGCACCTCCACCAGGGCGTTGGTGTCGGCGGCGGTGGCCAGGGTGCTGATTTTCAGCGGCGTGGGGCCGAAATCGGCCGCCAGGGCATCCAGGTCGGCCCCCTCCTGCGCGCTGCGGGTGGCGGGCAGGAAACGGTCGCAGCCGTTGCGGTGGTAGCCCCAGTCGGCGGGCAGCACCCGCGCCACGATGTCGCCGCTGGAGATCAGGTTGAAGATGTTGCTCTTGGCCCAGGCGGCGTTCAAGGAGCCGTCCGGGGCGTGATTACTGTCGTAGTCCTGCTGCAGGTCGGGGCGGTCGGCAGCCGTCAGGGCGGCCGGGGTGGCAAAGGTGTAAACGAACACGTCCTCCTGCCGCAGCCGGGGCATCCGGGTCACCTGTGCTGCCAGCATGTTGGCGATCGCTGCGCCCCGGCTGAAGCCGCCCAGCCAGAGCTTGACCCGGCCAAGGCTGCCCTGCCGGCCTGCGGCGCGGTCCAGATAGGCGCTGAGCGAAGCGTACACCGCCGAGACGGAGGCCACAAAGCCCGCATGGGCGGTGCCGCTGCCGGTGTGGAAGTTGCTGGCCCACTCGGCTCCGTAGCCCGCGCCCCGCAGCATCAGGACGATCAACGTCTGGGTCTGGCCGTCCACAGTCAGGGTCTTGCGGGCCATCGAATAGCCCACATGATCCCCGGCGCTGCTCTCGTCGATCTCGTAGTTGTAGAACAGCGGGTCGGCAAAGCCAAGCGTCTCGTAGGCGGCGGCAATGTTGGCCTGCCGCCCGGCATCGCCGTTGACCCAGTAGCGGGCATCGCTGGCGTAGCTGTTGCCGGCTGCCGACACCATGCCCAGGGTGACCAGAGCCAGCTGGTGGTCATATTCCAGAGCGGAATGCCGGAACAGATCGTCCGAATAGTAAAAGTCATGCGGCGGGTCACAGCGGCTCAGATCGCTGCGGAAGCAGATGGGGTAGCGGCCGGCAGGCACCGCCCGGCCCACAGCGGCCGTCGTCTCGGCCCCGGCCGGGAGGATGGGCAGCATGCTCCCGGCAGCTGCCAGCCCCAGTGCCTTGCAAAAACTCCGTCGATCCATCAATGGTTGTCCTTTCTGTTGAAACTGCATGGAATTATACGCCACGGCCCTGCCGGGTGATCTCGCCGTAGCACTCCGGGCGGCGGTCGCGGAACACGCCCCAGCTCATCCGGTTGGCTTCTACCTGGTCCAGATCAAAGGAGGCCAGCAGCACTTCCTCCTTGTCGCGGGAGCCGTCGGCCACCAGCGCGCCCGTCTCGTCCGCGATGAACGAGGAACCGTAGAACCGCAGCGCCGAGCTCTGGCCGCCGTTGGCCTCGCACGGTTCCACGGTCTCCAGCCCGATGCGGTTGGCGGCCACCACGGGGATCAGGTTGCTGCCCGCGTGGCCCTGCATACAGCGCCGCCAGTGACCCGCGCTGTCGCAGTCCAGGATGGGCTCGGAGCCGATGGCCGTGGGATAGAGCAGAAGCTCTGCTCCCAGTAGCGCCAGGCTGCGGGCCGTTTCCGGGAACCACTGGTCCCAGCAGATGCCGATGCCAATGCGGCAGAAGCGGGTGTTCCACACCTTGAAGCCGGTGTCGCCGGGGGTGAAATAGAACTTTTCCTGATAGTAATGGTCGTCGGGGATGTGGGTCTTGCGGTAAACGCCCAGCAGGCTGCCGTCGGCATCCAACACCGCGATGCTGTTGAACAGCTGGGTGCCGGCTTTTTCGTAAAAGCTGATGGGCAGCACCACGCCCAGTTCAGCCGCCACAGCCCGGAAATGCCGGATGGCGGGGTTCTTTTCGGCGGGGGTGGCGTAGCCGTAAAATTCGTACCGCCGCTCCTGGCAGAAATAGGGCCGCTCAAACAGCTCCGGCAGCAGGATGATGTTGGCCCCGCGGGAGGCCGCGTCCCGCACCATCTTGTCGGCCTTGGCAATGTTTTCTTCTACGGAGGGGGTGCATTGCATCTGCACCGCCGCAACGGTAATCTTTTTCATCGTGTTCACCTCGGAATCTGTTGTGTGATGCAATGGATGTTCCCGCCGCCCAGGAGGATGTCCCGCGCCGGGATGGGATACACCCGCCGGGTGGGGAAACACTCCTGCAGGATGCGGACGGCGGCGGCATCGTTCTCGTCGCCGAACTGGGGCAGGAGGATCCCGCCGTTGGAAATGTAAAAGTTGACGTAGCTGGCGGCCAGCCGCTCCCCTGCTTCGCGGGTGTCCTCGCCCGCTTCAAAGGTGTAGCCCTCCAGCTCGTCCGGCTGCACACAGACCGGCTTTGCCGGGATGGGCAGCTTGTGGATGACAAAGCGGCGGCCCCTGGCATCGGTGGCCTGTTCCAGTGCGTCCAGGCAGGCTTTGCTCAGGGGGTACTGGGGGTCGCTCTCATCGTCCGTCCAGGCCAGCACGACTTCGGCCGGGCCGACGTAGGCACAGACGTTGTCCACATGCTCATTCGTTTCGTCATTGTAGATGCCGCGCGGCAGCCAGACGATCTTCTGCGCACCCAGATAGGCTTTGAGCTGCTGTTCGATCTGTTCCCGGCTCAGCTGCGGATTGCGCCCCCGGCTCAGCAGGCAGGCCTCCGTGGCGATCACCGTTCCCTCGCCGTCGGTGTGGATGGAGCCGCCCTCCAGCACAAAGTGCTGTGCGTCGTAACAGTCCAGCTCCAGCGCGGCGCAGAGGGCGCGGGCGGCGGCGTTGTCCTGCTCCCAGTGGGCGTACAGGCCGTCGTATTCCCCGCCCCAGGCGTTGAACTGCCAGTCCACGCCCCGCACGGTGCCTTTGCCGTCCACTACGCAGGTGGGGCCGACATCCCGCGCCCAGGCATCATCGGTGGCAATGGGCAGCACCCGGATGGCCGCATCCTGGGCAAATGCGGCCTGTGCATCGGCCAGATGCTCCGGCCCGGCCAGCATCCAGACCGGTTCGCTCTCGGCAATGGCGCGGGCCACCGCCGCAAAGGTGTACTGGGCTGCGGTGCCGCCATGGGGCCAGGAGCCGGGCCGGACCGGCCAGATCATCACACAGCCGCGGTGCGGCTCATACTCCGCCGGCATGTGGAAGCCGTCGGCGACAGGGGTGCGGGAAAAAAGCTGCATAGAGCCCTCCTGTGGAATGGAATTTTTCTTAGTATACCGTATCTTTGTGCCGGATACAATTGGAAATTTGCAGAAAAACGGGCAAAAAAACAGCCGATGTTGTCAACATCGGCCGGATGTGCTATATTGGTTCTCAGTCCAGATCCTTGCAGTATTCCACAACGTGGCGGAACATCTGCTCCACGGCGGGGGCCATGGCGGAAGGGCGCTGGACGGCCAGACCCACCACCCGGTCTTCTTCGGGCCGGATGGGATAAATGTGGACGGCTGCCGTGCAGTTGCGCAGCAGCATCCGGGGCATGATGGAAATGCCCAAGCCGGCTTCCACCATGGCAATGTTGGACTGGTCGTCGATGACATGGCAGCGGCGCTCGGTGGCAATGGAGTATTTTTTGAGGAACTGACGCATCTCCGCGTCGGTGGCATCCCACTGTACCACAAAGTTCTGGCCGTTCATCAGGGCGGGGGTCATCACACCGTCCGGCGGTGCGGGCCAGTCCAGCGGGGTGATGCACAGCAGCGGCTCCCGGAACAGCTCCGTCAGGGTGAACTCCTCGCGGCAGTTGTTGGAGAGGAACGCCATGTCTACCTGGCCGGTGCGCAGCCACTCCTTGACATCATCGTAGGTGCCCTGGTAGACCTCGACCTCGATCTGGGGGTACTGGGCCATAAAGCTTTTCAGGATATTCGGCAGCAGCCCGGCGCACACCGAGTTGAACGCCCCCAGCTTGACCTTGCCCTTTTCCAGGCCGTTCAGGCGGGCGATGCTCTGCTGCAAGGCCTCGTCGCTGTTCAGCACATCGCGGATGGACGGATAAAGCGAGGCACCGTAGCTGGTCATGGTAACGCCGTTTTTGCCGCGGTTGAACAGCGTAAAGCCCAGCTCTGCCTCCATCACGGCAATGGCGTGGCTGATGGCCGAGGGGGTCAGGTGCAGCTGCTGTGCCGCCTTGTTAAAGCTGCCCTGCCGTGCTACGGCATCGAAAATCTCATAGGAAAACAGCGTCATGTCCCATGCCTCCCTCCGCTTTGATCTGGTTTGGAGACGCTCGATTCTCTGTGAATCTTTTTCATCTTTGATTTGAGATAGTTCAATTATCTTCTTGATTGTACTATTCCGGGCCTTTTCTGTCAAGCATTTTGCCCCGATTTTTGCACGCTCTGTGCAGATTTTGCCGCAATTGCTGCAGGAAATGCCGCCTTTCCTCCGTTATGGTTCCTGTGACGATTTTTTACAAACAGACCGAGGTGTTTTTTATGACCGCACGTTCCCCGCGCCGCAGCTTCAGCGGCACCGCCCTTAAAACCATTGCCTGCATCACCATGCTGGTGGACCACATCGGCGCGTCCTGCATCGAGGCAGGGATCCTTACGCCCGGGCTGGAATTCGGCACTCTCTCGCAAGACACCCTTTCCGCCGATCCGCTGTACCGGCTGGACATGGTGCTGCGCTTCACCGGGCGGCTGGCCTTTCCCCTGTTTTGCTTTTTGCTGGTGGAGGGCTTTGTACATACCCACAACGTCAAAGGCTACCTTGGGCGGCTGGTGCTGTTCGGCTTTCTGAGCGAGGTGCCCTTTGACCTTGCGTTCTTCCGCACCCCCTTTTACCCGGGCGCACAGAACGTTTATTGGACGCTGGCGCTGGGCGTGCTGGCCATGGCGGGGCTCAGGCGCTTTGAAAAGGAAACCGGCCTGCCCGGCTGGCAGGGGCTTGTGTGGGCGGGCGGGTGCGCCGCGCTGGCAGAGTGGATGGGCACGGATTACGGGGCCATCGGCGTGGCGCTCATCGTGGGGCTTTACCTGACCCGGCGCTCCCGCAAGCAGCAGTGCATCCTGGGTGCGGCGATGATGGCGTGGGAGCTGACTGCCCCGCTGGCCTTTGTGCCGGTGCGGTTCTATAACGGCGAGCGCGGCTTCTGCCCCCGGTGGGCCAAGTGGGCGTTCTACCTGTTCTACCCGGTACACCTGACCGTTCTGGCAGCGGTGACGAACCTGCTGCTGGGATAAAAAATCAACCGGCAGCGGCCTTTGGGGAGGGACGCTGCCGGTTGCTTTTATTCAGACTTGAGCTTTTTTACAGCCTTGTCGAAATCGGACACGATCCGCTGTGTGGGATTGAACAAGGCATATTCAGCTTCTGCTTTCTCTTTTGCGCGCCGGTTTGTGACTTTGCCCTTATCCGGCAGGATGTCGTACCGCCGGAATGACAAAAACTCATTGATGCTGGCGGCGAACTGCTCCATTGTAAAAGTGTTTTCTCTCTCGATCAGATCTTCAATATAGTCGAAGTAGCCTGAAACGGCACGCTCCAACTGCCGGATCTGTTTTTCAGACAAATAATTCTTTGCAACAGATACATCCGATTTGAGCACCCGCCCTTCCGGGGCGTTCTTCCAGGTGGTCAACCCCATGTGCTCCTTGGTATGGTCGGCTTTTGTATACACGATCTCTGCCGCAGTCTGACCGGTAATGGCATAGTGGAATTTGTTCTGCACCATGGCATAGAAATCTTTGGTCAGGGGGGCATTGCGGTCATAGTCGATGCTGCACTCGGCAAAGATATCCGTTACCTGCTGCCAGATGCGCCGTTCGCTGGCGCGGATGGAGCGGACGCGCTCCAATAATTCGCGGAAGTAATCTTTGCCGAAAGCGTCTTTTCCCTGCTTCAGGCGTTCATCGTCCAGGACAAAGCCCTTTGTCATGTATTCTTTCAGGATGCCGGTTGCCCAGATGCGAAAATGGGTCGCCCGGCGGGAGTTGACGCGATAGCCAACCGAGATGATGGCATCGAGGTTGTAAAGCTTTGCAGGCCTGCGCACCTGACGGTTTCCTTCGGTTTGAACTACCGAGGATTCCTCGGTAGTTGCGCTTTCCGCTAACTCGCCCTCGGTATAGATATTTTTCAGGTGAAGTGAAATATTATCGGTTGTACAGTCAAACAGCTTTGCCATGCCTTTCTGGGTCAGCCAGACCGTATCATCTTTGATAAAAGCATCTACGGTCACATCTTCTTCCGCAGAGCGGTAGATCAAAAACTGAAAATTGTTTTCCATGAGAGCACCTTTTCAAAAACCGCAGCCATCCTGATCTGGTTGGCGAGAAGATAAAACGTGGTGTAATGGAAAAAGCCCGGTGATTTCTAAGAATCATCGAGCTTTTTCTTGGCGGAGTAGGAGGGATTTGAACCCTCGCGCCGTTGTTTAGACGACCTACGCCCTTAGCAGGGGCGCCTCTTCGGCCTCTTGAGTACTACTCCAGAGCAAAGTGTGTTACACTTATTCAATAAAAAATGGCGGAGAGAGTGGGATTCGAACCCACGGTACGTTGCCGTACGGCAGTTTTCAAGACTGCTTCCTTAAACCACTCGGACATCTCTCCTCGTGGGCACCCGCACACGCCGTACCGAATGCCTATTTACTTTACCAGATTTCCACCTTTCTGTCAACCCTTAAATCGAATTTTTTGGGCGCAGAGCGTGCTTTTGTGCGGCACGACAACTTTTTTTAGAAAAAACACCGGGATTTCTCTTTACTTAAACATCTTTTTGTTGTATAATAAAACCAGATAAAACCACCCCGGCGGGGGCAGAACAGAGGAGTGTTGAACGATGTCGTTTCCGGAGCTGTTACGGCAATGCCGCAAGCAAAAGCACATGAGTCAGGCGGAGCTTGCCTCGATCCTGGGGGTCACCCAGCAGGCCGTTGGCAAATGGGAGAGCGGCAAAAGCTCCCCGGACCCCACGACCGTGGCAAAGCTGGCCGAGATCCTGGATACCACGGCGGATTACCTGCTGGGCCTGTTTGATCCGGCGGCCGAGGGCCAGACCGAGGAGCGTTTTTTTGGCAGCTATGTATACAGCCTGATCCCGGTGATCGGTACGGTCAAGGCGGGCTACGGCGCACTGGCGTTTGAAGAAGATTACGGCAAGGAGTATGCGCGGGTCAAGGATCCGGCCAGTTACTTCTACCTTGTGGTGCGCGGCGACAGCATGGAGCCCCGCATCCACGACGGCGACCTGGCCCTGGTACACCGGCAGGATACGCTGGAAAACGGCGACCTGGGTGTGCTGATCTACGGCGACGAGGGCGAGGGCACCTTAAAGCGCTACCTCCAGCGGGGCAACTGCGTGGTGCTGCAGCCGTTCAACCCGGCATACAAAGAGATGGTCATTAAGGGCGAGGAGCTCAACCGGCTGCACATTGCGGGCCGTGTGGTGGAAACCAAAGCCAAGTGGTAACACAGACAAAGCTTCCCGGCAGCGGGGGGCTTTTTTGTTCGGGGAACGGAGGTGCGGCATGGAACAGTCGCTGATGGAGAAGCTGACCATTCTGGCCGACAGCGCAAAATACGATGTGGCCTGCACTTCCAGCGGTGCGTCCCGCACGGCAAGGGCGGGCAGCATCGGCAGCTGCTATGCGCCGGGCTGCTGCCACGCGTTCACGGCCGATGGCCGCTGTGTCAGCCTGCTCAAGGTGCTGATGACCAACTGCTGCGCGTTCGATTGCAGCTACTGCGTCAACCGCAAGTCCAACGATGTGCCCCGCGCCACCTTTGCGCCGCGGGAGCTGGCCGAACTGACCGTTGAGTTCTACCGCCGCAACTACATCGAGGGGCTGTTCCTTTCCAGCGCGGTGCTGGGCAGCCCGGATCACACCACCGAGCGGATGCTGGCGGTGCTGCGGCTGCTGCGGGGCGAGTACCGCTTTGGCGGCTACATCCACGCCAAGGCCATCCCCGGCACCAGCCCGGAGCTTATAGAGCAGCTTGGCTTTCTGGCCGACCGCCTGAGCGTGAACGTGGAGCTGCCCAGCGAGCGCAGTTTGCAGCTGCTGGCCCCGGACAAAGGGCGGCACTCCATCTTCCGGCCCATGAAGCAGATCGCGGCCGAGGGTGCGGCCAACCGGGAGGAAGTGGCCCTTTACCGCAAAGCGCCCCGCTTTGCCCCGGCGGGCCAGAGCACCCAGATGATCGTGGGGGCCTCGCCGGAGACGGACCGCCACATCCTCAAGCTGAGCGAGGGCATGTACCAGAAATACGGCCTCAAGCGGGTGTTCTACTCCGCCTATATCCCAGTCACGGCGGACAGCCGTCTGCCTGCGCTGGATACCAAGCCCCCGCTGCTGCGGGAACACCGGCTGTATCAGGCGGACTGGCTGCTCCGGTTTTATGAGTTCCGGGCCGACGAGATCCTGGACGAGGAGAACCCGAACTTCAACCCCTATCTGGACCCCAAATGCAACTGGGCCATGCAGCACTATGGGCTGTTCCCGGTGGATGTGAACACGGCTCCCTTTGAGATGCTGCTGCGGGTGCCGGGCATCGGCCCCAAAAGCGCCCGGCGGATCTGGCGTGCCCGCAAACAGGCCGCGCTGGGCCTGGACGAGCTCAGGCGGATGGGCGTGGTGCTCAAGCGGGCCCAGTATTTCATCACCTGCCGGGGGTTTGCGGGGGCGCACCCGGGGCGCGGCAGCGCCGGGCGGGAGCGGATCACCCGCGCGCTCATCGACCCCCATGTGTTCAGCGGCGGGGCGGAGCAGCTGAGCCTGTTCAGCCCGCCCGCCGTGGATCGGCTGGTGGAACAGGGTGTGCCGCCCCGTGCAGCCCAGCGGATGGTGCGGGAGGAGGCAGTGCAATGTCTGGCCAAGGCGCTGTGAACCCCGGCCGCAGGCTCCACGATGCCGATGTGGTCTACTGCTACGACGGCAGCTTTGAGGGCTTTTTGTGCTGCGTGTTCGAGAGCTTTGCCCGGCACGAGCTTCCCTTTGCCGTCTGGACCACACAGCGGGAAACGGCCACGCTGTACCCCGTGCGGGACATTGCCACCGATCCGGCCAAGGCGCAGCGGGTGTTCCGCAGCCTGGGCAGCAAGCTGGGCGACGAGACGGAGCTTTTGGTCACGCGGGATTTCCTTTCCGGCCGGGAGGACAAGGAGCTGCTGCTGATCCGCTTTTTGCACCTGGCCTTTGCGCTGGGGCCGGGCACCGTGTACCGGATGGGCCACCCGGTGGTGGCCCCGCTGTACGAGATGAAAAAGAGCCTGGACTGGGAGGTGGACAAGTTTCAGGGCTTTGTCCGCTTTCAGGACCACGAGGGGATGCTGGGTGCGGTCATCCACCCCAAAAACTATATCCTGCCGCTGCTGCGGAGGCATTTCTGCGCCCGCTTCCCGGAGGAGGATTTCCTGATCTACGATGCCGTCCACCAGGCGGTGCTTCTGTATCAGGACCACCACGCCCGGCTGCTGGAACTGGCTGCCCCGCTGGAGCTGCCGCCCCCGGACGCGCGGGAGCGCCGGTTCCAGGATCTGTGGCGGCAGTTTTACAAAACGCTGGAGATCCAGGCCCGCCACAACGAAAAAGGCCGCATGACCCACTGCCCCAAGCGGTTCTGGGCCGACCTGACCGAGATGCAGCCGTCCGCAGCTCCGGCGGGCCCGGCGGGTCTTTTGAACGAAAAATCATAAAAATCGGGGCCGAATTTACAAAAAGGTTGCATCTGCGCGGTTGAAACCCGCAAAACCTATGATATACTAGAACAGATATCCGGCAGGATCCTGCCGAACACAACCCCGCCAAGGGGTCTGATTAAAAGGAGCATCGGAACAGTATGGTTCGCATTACTATGGAAGACGGCGGCATCATCGACATTGAGCTGAATGAGGAAGTCGCCCCCATCACCTGTGAAAATTTCAAAAAGCTGGTCAGCGAGGGCTTTTACAATGGCCTGACGTTCCACCGGGTGATCCCCGGCTTTATGATCCAGGGCGGCTGCCCGCTGGGCAACGGCACCGGCGGCCCCGGCTGGAACATCAAGGGCGAGTTTGCTGCCAACGGCGTGAACAACCCGCTCAAGCACACCCGCGGCGTGATCAGCATGGCCCGCAGCATGAACCCCAACAGCGCGGGCAGCCAGTTCTTTATCATGCACCAGGATGCCCCCCACCTGGACGGCCAGTATGCGGCCTTTGGCAAGGTGGTTTCCGGCATGGACGTTGTGGATAAGATCGCATCCGTCCGCACCGACTGGAACGACAAGCCCACCACCCCGGTCAAGATGAAGACTGTGGAGCTGGTCGAGGGCTGAATCTGAATCCGGAGCGCTCTGCCTTTTTCAGGCAGGGCGTTTTTTGAATGGGTCTGCTTCTTGCGCCGGGACAAAAAATATGGTAAGGTGGGAGCAGAATGTTTTTTGAGAGGAGCAGAACGATGAAATACGATTTCACCTCCGTCATGGACCGCCATGGCAGGGATGCCATTGCCGTGGACGGCCTGGGCACCGGCTTTGCCCCCGGCGCTCCGCAGGCGGGCTTTGATGTCATCCCCATGTGGGTGGCGGACATGAATTTTCCCACCGTACCCACTATCCAGAAAGCCATCATCGAGCGTGCCGGGCACCCGGCCTTTGGCTACTTTGAGGCCACGGACGAATATTACGATGCCATCATCCGCTGGCACCGGACCCGCAACGGCGTGACCGGCCTGACCAGGGAGGCCATCGGCTACGAGAACGGCGTGCTGGGCGGCGTGATCAGCGCCCTGAACTGTGTGTGCTCCCGCGGCGACAAGGTGCTGGTACACAGCCCCACCTACATCGGCTTTACCAAGAGCCTGAAAAACAACGGCTACGAGGCCGTACACACCCCGCTGGTCCGGGATGCGGACGGCGTGTGGCGGATGGACTATGCAGACATGGAACGGCATCTGAAAGAAGAAAAGATCCATGCTGCCATCCTGTGCAGCCCCCACAACCCCTGCGGGCGGGTGTGGGAGCGCTGGGAGCTGGAAAAGGCCATGGAGCTGTACAAAAGATACGATGTGTATGTGGTGTCGGACGAGATCTGGTCGGATCTGATCCTGGGCAGCCACAAGCACATCCCCACCCAGTCGGTCAGCGAGGATGCCCGGCAGCGCACGGCGGCGTTCTATGCGCCGTCCAAAACATTCAACCTGGCGGGCCTGGTGGGCAGCTATCACATCGTGTACAACGGCTGGTGGCGGGACCGGATGAAAAAGGAGTCCAGCCTGAGCCACTACAACATGATGAACGTGCTGTCCATGCACGCACTGATCGGGGCCTACCAGCCGGAGGGCGATGTGTGGACCGACGAGCTGCGCGAGGTGCTGACGGACAATGTGGACTTTGCCTGCGCATACATCCGCGAACATTTCCAGGGGGTCGAGGTGGCAAAGCCGGAGGGGACCTATATGCTGTTCGTGGACTGCACCGGCTGGTGCAAGGCGCACGGCAAGACCATTGAGGAGGTAGAAAAAGCCTGCTGGAATGTCGGCGTGGCCGTGCAGGACGGCAGGATGTTCTTTGGCCCCTGCCATCTGCGGATGAATCTGGCCTCGCCCCGCTCCCGCATTGAGGAGGCGTTCCGCCGGATGGATCAATATGTGTTCAACGTAAAGGAATAACACGCAAAGAAAAAAACGGCCCGTTGAGAGACGGGCCGTTTTTTTGCTGCGTTCAGTTTGGCTCCGGGCCGCTGCCGGAAAGCAGCAGATAGTACAGCGCCTCGATCAGCAGAGCCGCCGAGAGCAGCGAGGGCTGCAGCTCCGGCCCGGACGAGATGCGCTGGAGCCGGTTGGAGGCCAGCAGCGTATGGTCAGCCAGGGCGGCCAGCGGCGAGCGCTTGTCGCCGGTGATGAGCACCACGGCGGCACCCCGGCTGCGGGCGGCACGGGCTGTTTTTTCCAGCTGGTCGCTGCGGCCGGATAGGCTGACCAGCAGCAGGGCATCCCGCTCGGTCAGGGTGGCGGCAAAGGCCTGGCTTTTTTCGGGCAGGGGGCTGGACATGCACCGCTTGCCCAGGCTGCCCAGCTTGAGCGAAGCGTCTATGGCCACAGGCAGGTTGGAGCCTGCGGCTTCCACTTCCAGGATCTCGGCGCGCCGCAGCACGTCCAGCACCTGGCGCAGCTGGGGCAGCTCCAATGCCTGCAGGGTGGCCCGCACCTCCTCCTGCCGGTTGGTCTGCAGATCGAGCAGCGCCTGCTGAAGCGGGTCCGGCGAGGCCCTTTTCCGGCGCTCGGCCTCCTGCTGTTCCATCACATCGCGGGCAAGCGCCAGCTGGAACTTGCGGTAGTTTTCGTAGCCCAGCTTGTGGCACAGCCGCGTAACGGTGGCCTCAGAGGAGTGGCTGGCCCGTGCCAGCTCGGCGGAAGTGACAACGGAAGCCTGCTTTACATCTGCAAGGATGCAGTCCGCAATGCGCCGCTCGGCGCTGTAAAGCTGGATCCCGGAGCAAAGCAGCGTGATGACGCTGCCGGGAGTTTCCTGCATAGTGATCCCTCCTGAATTTGCTGCGTGTTTGGCACAACATACAGTATTCTGAGGGTATTGTAGCAGTTTTTCGGCAGAAAATCAATGAACGTGGGGAACTTTTGCATAAGATCCGGGCAGGTTGCAATCATTTCATCCTTTGCGGAACGCATCAAAAAACCCCCGCGCAAAAAGCGCGAGGGGAAACTGTTTTTGAAAACGGGCGGGCAGAAATGCTCAGCAGCCCTCTTTTTCGGCCAGCTTGCGGCCCATCAGCACGCCCATGACGGAGGCCATCATCAACCCGCGGGTCCAGCCGGACGAGTCGCCCAGGCAGTGCAGGCCGCGGATGTTGGTGTCCAGGTTCTGGTCCATCTTGACCTTGTTGGAGTAGAACTTCAGCTCCGGGCTGTACAGCAGCGTCTCGGTGGCGGCAAAGCCGGGCACCACCATATCCAGCATCTTGATGAACTCGATGATGTTGGTCATGGCGCGGTAGGGCATG
>CAKTEF010000032.1 GCA_934547065.1 uncultured Faecalibacterium sp. | reverse complement strand
CGGATCGTGCGCGGCGATGTGCCCGAAAACCTGAAAGACCGCACCGTGTTCAGCCTGGACATGGGCGCTCTGGTGGCCGGTGCAAAGTATCGCGGCGAGTTTGAGGAGCGGCTCAAGAGCGTTCTGAATGAGGTAAAAAAGAGCGAGGGCAAGATCATCCTCTTTATTGATGAGCTGCACACCATCGTGGGTGCCGGTAAAACGGACGGCGCAATGGACGCAGGCAACCTGCTCAAGCCCATGCTGGCCCGCGGCGAGCTGCACTGCATCGGTGCCACGACCCTGGACGAGTACCGCCAGTATATCGAGAAAGACCCCGCCCTGGAACGCCGGTTCCAGCCGGTGCAGGTGGATGAGCCCACCGTGGAAGATACCATCTCCATCCTGCGCGGCCTGAAAGAGCGCTATGAAGTGTTCCACGGCGTGAAGATCAGCGACAATGCGCTGATCGCCGCCGCGACCCTTTCCGATCGCTATATCACCGACCGCTTCCTGCCCGATAAGGCCATCGACCTGGTGGATGAAGCCTGCGCCATGATCAAGACCGAGATGGACAGTATGCCCAGCGAGATGGATGATCTGGCCCACCGCATCACCCAGCTGCAGATCGAGCAGGTGAGCCTGAAAAAGGAGACCGATGCCCTGAGCCAGAGCCGCCTGCATGAGCTGGAAAAGGAACTGGCCGAGCTGCAGGACAAGTTCCGCAGCATGAAAGCAAAGTGGGAAAACGAAAAGAATGCCATTGGCAAGGTGCAGACCCTGCGTGAGCAGATCGAACAGACCAATGCCGCCATTGAAAAGGCCCAGCGCGAGTATGACCTGAACAAGGCCGCCGAGCTGAAATACGGTAAGCTGCCCGAACTGCAGAAGCAGCTGGAAGCCGAGGAAAAGCTGGCCAACGAAAAGAAAGAGGACAGCCTGCTGCGTGACCGCGTGACCGACGAGGAGATCGCCCGCATCGTGGCCCGCTGGACCGGCATCCCGGTGGAAAAGCTGGTGGAGGGCGAGCGCGAGAAACTGCTGCATCTGGACGATGTGCTGCATCAGCGGGTCATCGGCCAGAACGAGGCTGTGACCAAGGTGAGCGAAGCCATCCTGCGCAGCCGCGCCGGCATCGCCAACCCCAACCGCCCCATCGGCAGCTTCCTGTTCCTGGGCCCCACGGGCGTGGGCAAGACCGAGCTGGCCAAGGCGCTGGCCCAGGCTCTGTTTGACGACGAGCGCAACATGGTGCGGATCGACATGACGGAGTATATGGAGAAATTCAGCGTCAGCCGTCTGATCGGCGCGCCTCCGGGATACGTCGGCTATGAGGAGGGCGGCCAGCTGACCGAGGCCGTGCGCCGCAAGCCGTACAGCGTGGTGCTGTTCGATGAGGTGGAAAAGGCCCACCCCGATGTGTTCAACATCCTGCTGCAGGTGCTGGACGATGGCCGCATCACCGACAGCCAGGGCCGCACCGTGGACTTCAAGAACACGGTGATCATCCTGACCTCCAACCTGGGCAGCGACATCATCCTGAACGATCTGGAACAGCGCCGCGCGGGCGGCTCCAATGAGCTGAGCGAGGAAGCAAAGCACCAGATCGACCAGCTGCTCAAGACCAAGTTCCGCCCGGAGTTCCTGAACCGTCTGGACGAGATCGTGTACTACAAGAGCCTGACCAAGGACGAGATGCGCAGCATCGTGGACCTGCAGCTGGAAGATCTGCGCAGGCGGATGGACGAGGGCAAGCACCTCAAGCTGGAAGTGACCACCGCCGCCAAAGATTTCATCATCGACTCGGCCTACGACAGCGTCTATGGCGCACGTCCCATCAAGCGGTTCATCCAGAGCCGCGTGGAGACGCTGATCGCCAAGGCCATCATCCGGGGCGGCTATGCCGAGGGTGCGACCCTGACCGTAGACTGCCAAAATGGTGCTTTGACCCTGCGATAATGTGAATTTTACCTGTTTTGTACGGACTTTGCGGCCGGAAAGCTTGCACCACCGTACAGAATATGGTATGATTACAAATAACATTGATGTGCTTTTCATCGCGGAATGGCCACGATGGAAAGCACATTTTTGTTTAACCTCTCAGTCAGCGCTGACGCGCTGCCAGCTCCCCTGGTAGGGGAGCCACTGGCGAGCCGGTAGTGGCTGTACTGGACGAGCAAAGTCGATTGAGATCGGAAACGACAGGGCTCCGCTGTAACAGGAAGCAGCTGCTGGCAATGAGAACAGGGCCCGGCTGCACAGGAGCCGTAGGCGATAATGCGCAGACCTACCCGACATGCCAAGGGCTCCCCTATTAGGGGAGCTGTCGAGCCGTAGGCGAGACTGAGAGGTTTGAACATTATAAGAATAGAAAGTTGAGTGTGATTTTCCTTTATTATGGACGATGGCAGTATGACGCTCTGGGCGGCGTTGGTGATCCTGGTGGCATTTTCCGCCTTTTTCTCCGCCTCAGAGACAGCATTTTCCTCCCTGAACCAGATCCGCCTGAAAAGCCGGGCCGAAGACGGCGATGCCTCAGCGGCGCGTGTGCTTGCGATGGCGGAGCAGTACGACAAGCTCCTTTCCACCATCCTCATCGGCAACAACATCGTGAACATTGCGGCGGCCTCCATCGGCACCATCCTGTTCACCCGGATGCTGGGGGCCGAGCGGGGCGCGACGGTGTCTACCATCGTGCTCACGGTGGTGGTATTGATCTTTGGTGAGGTGACCCCCAAGAGCCTGGCCAAGGAGACACCGGAGCGGGTGGCCACGGCCGTTTCGCCGGTGCTGAGCCTGCTGATGCTGCTGCTCACCCCGTTGACCTGGCTGTTTACCCAGTGGAAAAAACTGCTGGGCCGGTTCGTCCACAGCGGCGAAAGCGATACCATCACTGAGGGTGAGCTGATGACCATGGTCAGCGAGGCGGAGAACGACGGCGAGCTGACCGACCGGGAAAGCGAGCTGATCCGCAGCGCGATCGAGTTTGACGACGTGGAAGTGGAGGAGATCCTGACTCCCCGTGTGGACGTGGTGGCTGTGGAAGATGATCTCCCGTTGGAGGAGCTGGCCCAGACCTTTGCCGAGTCCGGCTACTCCCGCCTGCCGGTTTACCATGGCACCATTGACAACATCATTGGTGTGGTCCATGAAAAGGACTTTTACATTGCCCGCCTGAAAAAGGCTACCAAGATCGACGATCTGGTGGTGCCCACTTTGTACACGACCGGTTCCACCCAGATCTCCCAGCTGCTGCGCACCCTGCGCGAACAGCACCATCACATGGCGGTGGTCGTGGACGAGTACGGCGGCACCGAGGGCATCATTACACTGGAGGATATCCTGGAAGAACTGGTGGGCGAGATCTGGGATGAGCACGACGAGGTGACGGAGGATTTCCGCAAGCAGTCGGACGGCAGCTGGCTGGTGTCCGGCTCCGCCAGCGTGGATGATCTGTTTGAAACGCTGGATCTGCCGGAGGACGAGGACATTGACTCCAATACCGTCAACGGCCTGGTGCAGGAAAAGACCTGCCGCCTGCCCAAGGTGGGCGACCGCTTTGCGCTGGGCAAGTACGAGGGTGTGGTCACCCGCACGGCCAAGCGCCGTGTGACCGAGGTGCGCCTGACCCCGAACACCCCGGCTGAAGATGCCGAAAAAGAGGACGAAAAGGAAAAACGCTTCTCCCGCCTGACACAGCGGGGAGAAAGCCGATAAAATATTCCAAACAGGAAACGATCCCCGGCCTATGCGGCAGAAGCCGCAGCAGCCGGGGATCCTTTTTTATGCCGTTACAAGCTCCACAAACCGCTTCATCTGAGGTGTGATCCACTTGTCCTTATGGTAGAACAGCTGACGATGCATCTCGACCTGGCAGTCGGGGACGTTCAGGCGGGCCAGCGTCCCGGCGGCCAGGGCATCGCGCACCACATACTCCGGCAGGAACGAAAGCCCCATGCCCCGCTCGACCATCTGACAGAGCAGGGATGCGCTGCCCAGTTCCAGATAGGGATGAAGTGTGAGCTGGTGGGCGGCAAGGCACTGATCCAGTGCATCGCGGTAGCTCATGCCGCGCTCGGTCAAAAGGAACTCCTGGTGCGCCAGTTCTTCCAGCGTGACCACTGCCTTGCGGGCCAGCGGATGGTCTGCCGGGGCGACCACACAGATGGGCTCCGGCTTGTCCGCGGCCAGCACAAGGTTGGGCTGAAGCAGGGGCTGGTCCAGCGTGTAGGCAAGGTCGGTCTGGTTGGAACCCAGCAGCTGAAGCATCTCATCGGCTGTGGCCGTGCGGAGCACAAGCTCCACCTGGGGGCAGAGTGCGTGATATTTTTGCAGCAGGCCGGGCAGAAAGGTACTGCACACGGAGTCGGCCAGGGCCACCCGCAGGGTCCCACGGACCTGACGGACCGGCTGCAAAGCCGTTTTGGCCTGCTGCGCGGTGGCCAGCAGGGAGCGGGCATAGGCCAGGAATGTCTGCCCGGCATCGGTCAGGCGGACCGTCTTGCCCACCCGGTCGAACAGGGGCGTTTCCAGCTCCGCTTCCAGCTGTGCGATCTGGGCCGAGACCGCAGACTGCGAGTAACCCAGCTCCCGCGCGGCGCGGGAAAAGCTGTGCAGTTCCGCAATGTGCAAAAAGGTATTGATGGTTCGCAGCTCCATGGCAGTGCTCCCCCGTCAGCGGCGTGTGATGGCGGTAACGGTCAGGACCGGATCATCCACAACAAAATGAACTTCCAGCCCGGAAAATTCCATTCCGTAGACTCGTTCGGGGTCATGCTGGTAGGAGGGGCGGGGGTCGTTCTCCAGAACGCCCCGCAGGCCATCCTGTTCAGCGTTCGGAACGGCAGCCCACAGCTCCGGCGGGCAGTGGACTTCCAACTTGTGCATCTGGGTCTGGGCCGTAAAGCCGGCAGCGGCATCCGGGTGGCAGTCCGCGTAGGGAATGTAAGGTTTGATGTCGTAGATGGGGGTGCCGTCCATCAGGTCGGCCCCGCGCACCAGCAGCACCGGGCCAACGTCGGGCCGGTGCTCGATGCCCTCCAGTTTTACGCTGGAAAGCCCCAGGGGGTTGGGACGAAACGGCGAGCGGGTGGCGAACACGCCCATGCGGGTATTGCCGCCCAGACGGGGCGGTCGGACCGTGGGGGACCAGTGGTCCCGCACCGCGCCGGAAAATTGCCAGACCAGCCAGATATGGCTGAAATCTTCCAGCCCGCGCAGGGCATCCGGGCTGCGGTATTCCGGGGTGAAGATGATCTCGCCCCGCAGGCCGTCTACCAGCCCGCTCTGGCGCGGGATCCCGAACTTGGTGGGAAAGGCGGTGTGGATATGAGCAATGACATTCAGGGTCATTTCTTCCGGTGCAGTGTGCATGTTAAAACCTCATAAATTCTGATGGATGCTGTTTACAGAGCGCGGCACAGGCCCACGGCCCGGCCCTCGACCTGCAGCTCGTCCAGCTGGGAACCGGTGTAGACCATAGGCGGACAGACCGCGGCATTGTCGGCCAGCAGCATCACCGTACTGCCCTGCCGGTGAAAATGCTTGAGGGTGGCTTCCTCGCCCACCCGCACGGCCGCGATCTGCCCCTGTTCCACCTCCGGCTGGCAGTGGATGCAAACAATGTCGCCATCCTGAATGGCCGGAGCCATGCTGCTGCCATGGCAGGTCAGGGCAAAATCAGCATGCCACGCAGCAGGCACGACAATGTAGCGCTCGATGTTCTGCTCGGCCGTGATGGGGCTGCCGCAGGCGATGGAACCGATCAGCGGCACACGGACCATTTCCGGCAGCGGCTCAAACCCCGGCGGGCAGGGCGAGGAACCGTCCAGCCCCAGCAGCCAGGCCGGGGTAGTTTCCAGTGCGGCGGCCAGTTCCTCCACCTTGGCCTGCGGGATGTCGTTGACTCCTTTTTCCAGCTTGGTGATAGACGATTTGCTGCGGTAACCGACCCGCGCGGCCAGCTCCTCCTGCGAAAGCCCCAGCTCGCGCCGACGCTGGAGGATACGGTTGGATAGTTCGGACATGGCAAAGACCTCGCTTTCCGGCAAAGATGCTCTGTTTGGGTCGAGTCTACCAAAAAGAAGCTTAAAAATCAACATTTTCCGGGAATCTGCTCAAAAGTTGTTGACAAGGGGTCAACTGACCACTATAATACAACTAAAGATTGTAGAAAGAAACGGAAAGAAAAACATAAGGAGGATACAATGACCAACACTGCACAGCTGCGCGCTTATATTGATGACCATGGCCTGAAACTGAGCCATGTGGCGTATGTTCTGGGCATCAATGCCAATACCCTGCGCCAGAAGCTGAACGATGAGACCGAGTTCAAGATCAGCGAGGCCGACCGGCTCTCGTCTGTTCTGGGGCTGACGATGGAACAGCGCGATGCCTGCTTTTTCGGGGCCAGCCGCGGTTTTCAGCGAAAGAAGGAAGATCATGACCAATGAACAGCGCCGCAGGACCAGAGAAGCGTTGAATCGGTACGGCAGCCGCCAATGGGTCCAAAGCCCCTACAACGCAGGCTGGGCCCGTGCCATCCGGCAGACAGAGGACTATTACCGCCAGGTCGATCCCATCCGGGCCGATCTGCTCCGGCTGCGATACCTGGAACGCCGCAGCGAGGAGGACACCATCGAGCGGCTGCACATTGGGCGGACCACCTACCAGAAAGCCCAGCTGGATCTGCTGAGCACGGTGGCCATCTACGCGGCCCGCTATGGAGCCCTGTGACCAAAACAGCCCCCGGAGCCGCAGCGCCGGGAGCTGAAAGGGTCAGTGCTTGTTCTGTTCCGGGTGGTCGCAGTGCGCATGGCAGGAAGAACAATTGCCTCCGCAGCCCTCGCCTTTCCAGCCGCCCTGCTTGGAGATCCACACAACAGCAAAAGCAAACAGCCCCGCCAGCACCAGGATGGTGATGATCCCACGAATCGTCAGCATAATTAAAACCTCACTTTTTGCGCCAGTGCGCGCAATTTCAGTATACACTATTTCCCCCAAAAGAGCAACCGCTCCGGCAGGGGAAATTATTTTGAATAAATTTGAAATTAGGGCTTGCAAAACCTGCCACAGCGTGCTATAATATCGTTGTTCCGATTCGGAACGCACAGTTCGGAGGATTAGCTCAGCTGGTTAGAGCACCTGCATCACACGCAGGGGGTCTGGGGTTCGAGTCCCTAATTCTCCACCAAACGTAAGGCCGTTTATCTGAAAGGGTAAGCGGCTTTTCTTTTTATGTTATATGCGGACTTGTGTTCGTGGATAGAGAATTAGGGACTCGAACAGCAGCGGAGCCGACTGCCGCCTGCGGCGGAAACAGGGAGGCGAGGCTGGGGCCGCGTTCTGATTTTTCAAGGCCCCGCCAAGGGGCTGCGGAAAAATCAGCAAACGCAACCCGTACAGGCCGACAGCACGTTACGGCAGCTGTTTCTCCGCGGTTCCTAGGCCCATAGGAATATCTACCAAGGTTGTACGAACCCGATTCTTTACGAAAAAGGGTTCGGGTACGTTTTTTGTTTATCAGAGGTTCTGAGAAAGGACTACTCGGAACGGTAAACGAGCAAAGGCAGGGTATCACCGTGGCGGTGGTATCCTGCCTTTTGTGCAATATGGCGCATTGGGGGCAATCGCTGCGTACATTCGTACCGGGAGCCTGTACACCTCTGGCAAGGTGTAACAACACACTGGACTTTGTGCCAAAGTCCGTGTGCTAAGGGGCTGCTTCTCGCCTGTCGGCTCGGTCAAGCGCTTCAAAATGCAAGCATTTTGAGGACGCAACTGGCGACCCGCGCCCCTTTGGAACCCCTGTGGCGCGTGTACGCACGTACGCAGGAAAATGGCAAAATTTCACTATATCGGGGGTGTTCTTTCATTGGAGAGTATGGTATACTCGGCTTAGCCCAGTAAATTGGAACTTATTAGGGAGGATATGGATGAAACTGTTTTTGTGTTCGCACTTTTCAAGTGTAGGAAGTTTGATAAAAGAAGAAATTGATAATAAAAAAGTCGCATTTATTCCCACAGCTTCGCTGCGTGAAGGCTATACCGGTTATGTCGGCTCGGCTCGAAAGCTATTCAATAAACTGGGAGCAGCCGTAACGGAAATTGATATTTCAACGGAGGCTTATTTAACGATACAGTCCGTTTTTGAAGATGCGGATGTGATCTATTTTACTGGTGGAAATTCTTTCTTCCTTATGGACCAGCTCCGTAAAACGGGAACGGATGAGCTATTGAAGAAGGAATTGGCAAAGGGAAAACTGATGATCGGTGAATCGGCAGGTGCGATTATATGCGCTCCAACCATCCAATATATTGAACAAATGGATGAAAAGCCGGAGGACTACTCACAAGAAGATGATGCAGGGCTTGATTTGATTGATTTCTATGTTCTTCCGCATTATCTTACAGCACCATTTAAGAAAGTTACCGAGAAAATAATGACTGAATTTTCGGATTTGAATCTATGCCCAATTAACAACCGTCAGGGAATTGTAATTGATGGTGAGGGTTCAAAGGTTGTTTGCAAAGACTAATTTGTAAATTCCAGTTTGCCGTACTCGTTCCCAGCAGGGTTTGGGGCGGGCAGCTGCGTTGCAGTGCGTTTGCCGGTTTTGTTGCATAAAACGGAAAATTTTGTTCTAATTGCAGTTCTCTTTTCATGGTATACTTGTATCAAAAAAGGAGGAATGCAGCATGGTTCACCTGCTTTTGGCTGTGATCTATCTTTCGTTTATCAGCCTGGGGCTTCCGGATTCCCTGCTGGGGGCGGTATGGCCGTCCATTTATCAGGGGTTCGGGGTCCCGGTCTCTTACTCCGGGGTGATCTTCTGCATCATTTCGGTGGGAACGGTGATCTCCAGCCTGCAAAGCGACCGCCTGACCCGGCGCTTTGGGGCAGGCTTGGTCACGGCCATCAGTGTCGGCATGACGGCGGCGGCCCTGTTCGGCTTTTCCGTCAGCAATTCGTTCTTGGCTTTGTGCCTGTGGGCGATCCCCTACGGCCTGGGTGCCGGGAGCGTGGATGCCGCGCTCAACAACTATGTGGCGCTCCACTTTGCCAGCCGCCACATGAGCTGGCTCCACTGTATGTGGGGCATCGGCGCTTCGACCGGGCCGTACATCATGGGGGCCGTCCTTTCCCGCAATGCCGGGTGGCACATGGGATACCGGGTCATCGGCGTGATCCAGCTGGTGCTGACGGCGGTCATTGGGATCAGCCTCCCGCTCTGGAACGCCGGAACGGCCGGGAACACCGAGGAGCGGGCAGCCGCCCCGGCCAAAGCCCTGACGCTGCGGCAGATTTTCCACATCCCCGGTGTCAAAGAGGTGATGATTACGTTTTTCTGCTACTGTTCTCTGGAGCAGACCACCGGCCTGTGGGCCAGCAGCTACCTGGTGCTGGACCGGGGGATCGCCCCGGAAACGGCAGCCGGGTTTGCCAGCCTGTTTTTCCTTGGCATCACAGCGGGGCGGGCGCTGAGCGGCTTTTTGACATTGAAATGGAACGATACGCAGATGGTCCGCATGGGGCTGTGCGTGATCGCCCTTGGCCTTGCAGCCTTGTTTTTGCCCTTTGGGCAAACGGCCGCTTTGGCGGGGCTTGTGCTGATCGGCCTGGGCTGTGCGCCCATCTACCCCAGCATCATCCATGCAACGCCGGGCCATTTTGGCGCGGAGCGTTCGCAGGCGATCATCGGCGTGCAGATGGCCAGTGCGTACATCGGAAACTGCCTGATGCCGCCGCTGTTCGGCGTGCTGGCAGACCATACCACCATCGCTGTTTTTCCATATTGCCTGCTGGGGATCCTGATCCTGATGGGCACCATGCACGAGAAACTGCAAAAGCGGGCGGCAGCGCAGCCCCTGAATAGAACCTGAACAAGAGGCCCCCGGTGCAGCTGCATCGGGGGCCGTTTTCGTTTTATAGACGCTTAGTCCACCACGGGAACATCCAGCCCGAATTCCAGCGGGCGGAAGCGGGGGCAGACGTTTTCCGTAATGCTGATCACGGAGGCGGCCAGGCGGCTGCCGATCTCGCAGGCCTGGGGCAGGGCCTTACCGTAGGTCAGGCCGATCACGGTGCCGGCAAAAAACGCATCCCCGGCACCGGTGGTGTCGATCACGTCCACCTTTTTGGCCGGGACCATGCCGCACTCGCCGTTGGCATGGGCATAAACGGCACCCTGGCCGCCCATGGTCACTACCATGCAGGGAATGTTGGCGCGGCGGACGTTTTCGGCCAGAACGCTGCACATCTCCTGCGGGTTCAGGTGGTCGTAATCGTCCGAGAACAGCAGCCCGGCCTCCTGCTGGTTGCACACAAAGCAGTCGATCTGCTGCAAAAAGTCGCGCCGCTCCATGGCAATGCTCATGTTGGAAACGGCCGCAAAGATCTTTTTGTTGTATTTTTTGGCGTAGCGCAGCGTCTGCTTGACGGTGTCCTTTTCCAGATCCAGCTCCAGGGCAATGCTGTCGCAGTTGGCAAAGATCTCGTCGCCTTCTTCTTCCAGCAGGCGGGTCAGGGGAGTGGTATCCGGGCGCTTGGAGATGGCAGCGCACACATCGCCGTTGTTGTCAAACACCGCCAGCCAGGTGCCCATGCCGTCCGGTACGCGCCGGATGTATTGGGTGTTCACCTTGTGGTTCGCCAGCTTGTCGATGACATCCTGGCCCATGCCGGTGTCGTCCACCAGGCTCACAAAGGTGGGGCGGAGCTCCACGTTGGCAATGTCCTCCGCAATGTTGCGGCACACACCGCCATGCACCTGTTCGACCCGGCCTGCGTTGCGGCCGCCAGGAATGTAGGTGGAAAGCGGATACCCCTTGATATCCACAAACACCGCGCCGATCACTACGATTCCCATATTGAAAAATCCTTTCTGTTTGCACATTCTGCCGTCAGTTTACCGGATCGCAGGGAAAAAATCAAGGGTTTGACAGCCAAACGGCGGCTTTTAGCGCCACCCGGTTCACAGGAGATATTCCATCTGCCGTTCCTTGGTCCTCATGCCCATTTTTTCGTAGAAGTGTTCTGCCGAGGTGTTTCCTGCCCAGACGTTCAGGGTCACCTCATAGCAGCCCTGCTCTTTTGCCTGCTGCTTCACATATTCAAACAGGCTTTCTCCGATGTGCTGTCCCCGCGCCTGCTGGTCAACGCACAAATCGTCAATGAACAGTGACTTGAAAGGCACCATATTCGTGGAAAAGGGCTGCTCCCGCATCTGACAGAAGGCGTAGCCCACACACACATCATCCTCGTTCACGGCAACGTAGATGGGTTTGTCGTTCTGCTTCAAAAGTTCAGCCAGTTCGCAGACCGTGTATTTGGTGGTACCGGGAATAAAAACATCCGGTCGGATCTCTGCATGAATCTGCAATACCTGCCCCAGCAGTGCAAGAAGCCTGGGAATATCTTTTTCCTCTGCCTTACGGATCTTCATTTCATTTCGCACCTTTCCGGTTTTCATTTTTTACAAATTCAGTATATCACACGGAACCACATTGTGAAAGTGCTTCTGTACGCCGCCCGCAGGCGGCAAAAGTCAGTCTTGGGGGAATTCCGGTTCGGCAGATTGGCCGGTGTGCGGAAAATAGAGTTCAAAAGGTGCTTTATGGGGCTTCATTTTTTGCATTTTATGCTGCGCAAAAAGCAGGATCCGATCTGGAAATGGTTCTTCCGTATGGAAAACTGCTCAAAAAACTTGAAACGTTTTTAACACAATGATAAAATAATAGCACTGCTTTTCTAGGAGAATCCGAACAAAATCCGGTGCGGTCAGGCCGCAGGCGTGGGGATCCCTGTGGGGTGTGTAAGAAGAACCAAAGTTAAGGCAGCGCTGACCGCCTGCGGCGGTAAGACCGATACCGCTTTGTGGTGCAGGAAGCCGGCATGGACGAACATCTGTCCAAGCCTGTGGACATCAGCGCACTGGAACAGACAGTGAAACGCTTCCGTGTTGCCCCCCCGAAATAACTAGCGGACAAGCGCATTTTCGCAGAGAACCGACACACAGGATGTAAATGATGTAGAAGAAGGACAGAACGTGAGTACACTTTCCGAGATCGAGGAATATTACAAGGCACGTGAGCAGCGGCTGTTGGAAAAAATTCATCAACAGGAAGCTGCTCTTGCCGCAGCGGAGCAGGCGCTGAAACAATGGACCGAAAATCAAAAAGCATCGGCGGACGAAACAGCCGAACAGCGTACTGCGCGGGAGCGGGCATTCAAAGAAGAACTCTATCGGGATTCTTTGACAGGTGCTTATAACCGCCGCTATTACGAAGAAGTCGTCCGCAAATCCATCGGCCCGGCAGGGATCGCGCTGATGGATGTGGACGATTTCAAGATCTGCAACGACACATACGGGCATTACGCCGGGGATATGGCACTGAAAACGGCCGCAACCGCCATTCGGTCCTGCATCCGGGAGTCGGACCTGCTCATTCGCTACGGCGGGGATGAGTTTCTGTTGGTTTTGCCCGGCATTCCGGGAGACTTTCTGCAAACCAAACTGGAGCAGATCCGCACGGCCGCGCAGATGGCATCCGTACCCGGTTATCCGCATTTCCGCATCTCTCTGAGCATCGGTGGAACGATGCAGTCCATCACCGACCCCATGGAACGTATCGTGCGCCGTGCAGATGGGCTGATGTATCAGGCAAAGTGCCGCAAGAATGCTGTCATGGTGGAGGTTTCGGGGCATGGCCTGACCGCACTGGAAAAGCCTTTGCCGGAAAAATCCCAGATCCTGCTGGTGGACGACTCTAAAATGAACCGCAGGATGCTGGCAGAGATCTTAGGAGATGGCTACCACATTCTGGAAGCAAAAGACGGGCGGGAATGCATGGAAAAACTGCGGGAAGAAGCCGGAAACATTGCGCTGGTGCTGCTGGACATCAATATGCCCGTGATGGACGGCTTTGAAGTGCTGAAAGCCATGAATGCCAACCACACCATCGAGGATACCCCGGTCATTATGATCTCCAGCGAGGACTCCGACGCTGCCGTCCGGCGTTCCTATGAACTGGGTGCCAGTGATTATGTCAATCGCCCTTTCGATGCGCGCATCGTATCCCGCCGCGTGACCAACACCATCAAGCTGTACGCCAAGCAGCGGCGGCTGGTGCAGATGGTGTCGGACCAGATCCGCGCCCGTGAAAACAATACGGATATGCTGGTGGGTGTTTTGAGCCATATCGTAGAATTCCGCAACGGCGAAAGCGGTGCCCATGTGCGGCACATCCGGATCATCACAGAAATGCTGCTCCACTGCCTATTGGAGATCAGCAGCAATTACGCAGTCTCTGCAGAACAGCAGGATCATATCCCGCTGGCCTCTGCCCTGCACGACATCGGCAAGATCGGCATTGACGAAAAGATCCTCAACAAGCCCGGCAGGCTGACCCCGGAGGAATTTGAGGTCATCAAGACCCACAGTATGCTGGGAGCCAAGATGCTGTACGAGCTGGATGATTTTGCCGAGCAGCCGCTGCTGCAAACGGCCTACGAGATCGCCCGCTGGCACCATGAACGCTGGGATGGGCGCGGCTACCCGGATGGGCTGAAGGGCGACGAGATCCCCATCAGCGCACAACTGGTCTCGCTGGCGGATGTGTACGATGCACTGACCAGCGAGCGCTGCTATAAGAAAGCATTTTCCCACGAAAAAGCTGTGCAGATGATCCTGAACGGCGAGTGCGGAACGTTCAACCCGCTGCTGCTGCAATGCCTGACCGACGTGCAGGCCGACCTGAAAGAAGAATTACAGCAGCGCAGCTGAGCAGCGGATGCAATCAAAACAGGAGAATGAAAAAACCGAATGAAACACAGAATCTCACGCCGTGCATTTCTGCGCGGCTGCACGCTGCTGGCGGCATCGGCTGCTGTTGGCAGTCTGACTTCCTGCGGTGGAACGAACGCGAAGGACAGCGGCCTGACGCAGATCATTGTGGGAAGCGACACCTATCCGCCCTATATTTACCTGAACAATGACGGGGTTCCCGCCGGGATCGACGTGGAGATCGCCACCGAAGCCTTCCGCCGCATGGGATATGCTGCCCGGTTTGAAACGATCGACTGGGAGCAGAAAACAAATCTTGTGGAAAGCGGTGCCATCGACTGCATCTGGGGCTGCTTTTCCATGGATGGGCGCGAGGAGATCTACCGCTGGGCGGGGCCTTACATGGTGAGCCGTCAGGTGGCTGCGGTGGATGCCGACAGCAGCATCCGGGCTCTCAGCGACCTTGCCGGCAAGACCGTCGCCGTGCAGAGCACCGGCAAGCCGGAGGAGATCCTTCTCAGCGGCTCCGACCCGCGCATCCCGCAGACGGTGGAGGTGCTCAGCATCGAAAACCGCAGCGTGCAGTACGCGCTGCTGTCCTGCGGCTATGTGGACGCCATCGCCGCCCACGAGACGGGCATTCTGCAATACATGAAGGACAATGCCGTGGCCTTCCGCATTTTGGAGGAACCGCTGCTGGTCACCGGGCTGGGTGCCGCCTTTGCAAAGAACGACACCCGCGGGCTGGACAGCCAGCTGACCGATACCCTTGCGCAGATGCGCGCGGACGGCACGCTGGAGCGGATCATTGGCCGATACCTTGAACATGCTTCGCAGTATCTGGAGGTGGACACCATTGGCGCGTAAAAACAGAACCCTCCCGGGTACGTGGAGATGGGGGCTCTATCTGATCGTCGGCGTGCTTTTTATGGCCGTCATCGTTTTTCTCTCCAGTTGGCGGGCACTGCGTGCAACGGAGGCGCGTTTCTGCCAGACCCTTGATTTTGTCAAATCCCAGTCCACCAGCTTTGAAAAGCACAACGATACGGTTGCGGCCAAAGCGCTCCGCCGCGCAGCGGTATCGGTGCATCAGCTGGCACAGGACCCTGCGCTGGACCTTTCCGATCCGCAGTGCCTGAAAACGCAGGCTGAGAAGCTCTGGCTCACAGGGATCTCGGTCCTGGCCCCGGACGGTACGCTCCTGTGTGAATCCACAACGAACGGCATCGGCTATGCCCGGTTCGAAGAACAGCTCAAGAAAGAGACCGTTCTGGACGTTTTCTCTTACCCGCAAAAGACCTATCTGAAGCGGGTGCTGCTGGAGGATGGGTCTGCCGTGGATGTTGCGGCACACCGGGCAGAAGACAAGGACGGGATCCTGCTTGCCTACCGCTATACCCCGGCAGAATTTGTGGAGGGAGCGGCTTTGTCCATCCAGAGCATACTGGACGGCTACTCGGCTGAGACCAGCGGCACATTGTTCATTGTGCAGAACGATCAGGTCATTGCCTCCAACCGCCCGGAGCTGATCGGGCGGGATACTGCGGACAGCCCGCTGGTGCAGGGGATCCGTAAAGCCGGGACCGCCGAAACGCTGACCCATACCTACGATTGGAACGGCTCCGGCTGCTATTTTGGAATGTTCTGCCATGGCAGATCCTTCGATCTTTATGCATATACGGATGAGAAATTGGTCTTCCGGGAATCCTTTCCGTTGATCCTGATGGCGCTGGTCAGTTACATCCTGCTTGTAATGGCCCTTCAAGTGCTGCGCAGACGCTCCGTGCAGGAGATGGAGCGGCAGAAGAAAGAACAGGAGAAGAAGTATCAGGCCCAGCTGGAGGAACAGAACCGCAAGCTGGAGATCGCGCTCCGGCACGAGGGAGCGGCAAACCGCGCCAAGCGGGAGTTCCTGTTCAACATGAGCCACGACATCCGCACCCCCATGAACGCCATCATCGGCTTCACCTCGCTGGCTGCGACCCATATCGACCATAAGGAACAGGTGCTGGACTACCTGAAAAAAATCTCGACCTCCAGCCAGCATCTGCTTTCCCTCATCAATGATGTGCTGGATATGAGCCGCATCGAGAGCGGAAAAGTAAAAATTGAAGAAAAAGCAGTACATCTGCCGGACCTCGTCCACGATGTGCGCTCCATCATCCAGCCCAATGTTTCGGCAAAGCGGCTGTCGCTTTTCATTGATACCATGGATGTGGAGAA
>CAKTEF010000031.1 GCA_934547065.1 uncultured Faecalibacterium sp. | reverse complement strand
CGTCTCGGCCTCGGTCAGGTCGGCGGCGGTGAAGCTGCGGCTCTGCTGGTTCTGCTGTTTGCTGGCCGTGTACGCCGTCGAAAGGCTCTCCACCTGTTTGCGCAAGGCTTCCAACTCGGCATCTTTCTGGGTCAGCAGGCTTTCCTGCTCCCGGATCTTCTTTTCGTCCAGCGTTACCTTTTCGCCGGGAATGGCTGTTTCATCAAAGGAGCGCTCCACATAGTCCGTGCCGTAGCAGTAATCTACCCACTGGATGAAATCGAACAGCCCCCGCAGGCTGAACACTGCATCCGCTGCCGACACACTATGCCCCGTATGTACCGCCAGATTGCCCGCCTTCACGATGCTGGGCAGCACGCTCCACACATCCCGGTTCACTGCGAACCGGAAACTCGGCTCGTGCAGCAGGGACTGCAGGTTGTCCTTGTAGGGCATCGTGATGGTCTTATCTGCCGCATACACCCACTTCACCGCCAGCTCCAACGCCTTCCGACACCCCACCGCGCACATCGCCGGGGAGGTGGAGAACACTTTCTCGGCCTCGATGGCGGCAGATGCAAAGAGGGAATATTCCGGGTGGGTGGAGAGATAGGAGAAGTTGGACATGGGGGAGGCTCCTTTCACATCAGAAAAGTTTTGTATAATCTTCTTTTTTAACTGCTAAAAGCTGTGTTGCGACTTTATTTCCATAAGGTGTGAGCGTCCAATATGTAGATTGGTCAGATGTGGCGTGCCTCTTTTCACTTAGCATTATATACCCTAACGCTTTCAGTTGCACCTGAATCAGCCCCATTGATTCATCTGTTATATCAACTTCCATGAAATCTGAGTAACCTTTTCTACGAGAAATAGATGTATATTTTTCTGAGTGATTTTCCAACTCGTTGTTTATTATTGCTCGCAGATTCTCTTCGCTAGATTCATCGAGCATCACAGGTGCAATTAACGAGAAAATCCGATTCCAAGTTAAACCGACTTTTCCTCTCAATTTGTTCCATCTTCCTTGAACGCTATCCCATCCTTGGTAAGTTAAGTTAATTAGTATTTCATCATATCCATTTGCAAGTGTTTCAGTTCCTTCGGGAGCTTCCACACTAATTCGTTCTATTTTCTCTCTTAGCCTTGTATTTTCTTCCTGTAGTCGTGCAATCTCTTTTACGGACTTTTCATCAACCGCACTTCCAGCCTTAATCCAACCTTCTGCCGGGAAATTTTTCATTAGTTTTACCATGCTTCGAGACACGACAGAACCAAGTTCGGCCGGTGTTTCCCCAAATTTGACCAATTTCTTTTCAGCAAGTTTTTTGAATTCTTCTAGTTTCTTTTTTCCCTCATCAGTCTGTTCACTTTTCCCAGCTGAAATAATTGATGGATTTTTGTGGATAAATGAAATGATAGGCTTTCCAGTTTTAAGGGCATATTCAAATTCCATTTGAGTATAGCTAACTCCGTCAGGGCCAATACTTCCATAGCGGCCACCAATGATTAAAATGTAATAATCACAATCATCAATGACGCGCTTAATAAGAGACCATTGATCCTCGCTGGATGCCGGAAAAAGTTCCATCCCTGCTGGAATACAATCAAGTTCCAAAAGAGCTTGCATCACTTCTTTGCGCTCATCTTGTAGGTCATCATAAGTCGAACTAACAAAGACCTGATATCTTTTATCAGTGGTAATCATCTTTTTTACTCCGTTCCTGATAATTTTATGCCCATCCCAATTCTGCCGCAATTATTCCCAAGCACACACAAAATGCCTGTTGCTGATGTTCTGGGTCCAGTTTACGAGCAGCTTCTATCAAATCATGGGTTGCTTTCATAGCCTTTACAACTTCCGCATTCTGGTTTTGCTGATACTGCCACATTGCCTGCGGCGGAATCGACTGGTAGTAATCCTGGTTTACATAAGCCGGATTGAACATCTGATTGTAGAACTGGTTCATAAAAACGCTCCTTTTATTTGAGTCGAAATTCCAGATTTTTCCTGTATTATAACATGGCGTTTATGGAATTTCAATCTTTTGTACAAAAGAACGTCTATTTCGACATGGGATTTGGAATCACTTCTGGTATAGTGCTTCTTGATAATGCTCTCCGTTACGGCTTCGCCGCGCCACGGCCCTCTAAGAGGGAGGCTTTTGCCTTACCGTTACATTAAAGGTCCCTTTCGTGATGGAACTGTCACCAAAGGTGACTGAGGGAATCACCCCCCCAATATTCCTGCATCAATGTCTTTTCTAAATTTAACTGCACAACTCCGAAATCTTATCCATAGAAAATTTATAGAATGCATTAAATTGCTCAATCGTTTTTGATACGGAGACAATTTTTACATCAACATGCCAAATGTCTTTATTATGGTTTGAATCAACACAATAAAAGCAAGGCTCATCTTTTCCGATTACTTGAGTTATCTGATTCGTGATTGCGTGCTTTTGGACGTTGTCCATTTTATTTAATGTGTCCCAAAAATCGTGGTACTCATCAAAACACCTAAAACTTCTTTGGTTCAGGTACTTTCCTATGCAATCAATTTCTATTGCTTTTACCATATCTTTCTGGGAAAGTGTCCACACAATAGAGATCATCATATCTGCGAAATGTTTTAGATCATGCACAATGTTTTTTCCCAAACAGCGCTCTTTAGTATATATGTAATTGTTTATAACAAAAACATTTCCACTGTTCTCATGTTTTTCTCTCCAAAGTTCAAAGAAATCGACAATGCGCTCATTTGTAATGTCCAGCTCCGTTATCAACTCCATCAACAGAATATGAAATCCATAGTCAACTGCTTTTTGAGATAATTTAGGCAATAGCCTTACATTAAAATTCTCGATTGGAACTTTTCCGGTTTTTATCAGAGGATACTTTTCAAGCCATTCTTTTTGCTGTTTCACTTTCTCATCATACTCGATCATTGCCGCTACTGCATCGGCCATACCATAAATCGGGGGCAATTCTCCTTTAGCTACCCTTTCTTGGAGAATCTTCATTGTCTCATCATCAACCTTTTTCATTTTATCACCTCTATCTATAAGTTTGATTTGAACTTTTCGCCTGTAATCACCCAAAATATTCCTGCATCAGCGCCTTTTTCATCAGTTCCAGCTTTTCAAGGCTCTGCTGTATAGTCTGCTTCTGCTGGTTTACACGCTCAACAAAGGCGGCAAAGCGATTTTGAAGGGAAAGTGGTGGAACGAGAATTTCAAGACTTTTTACATCTTCTTGATTTATACTTGCTTGATTAACAGATTTTTTTGCACGTCGTAGAATTTGTCTATAAATATCTTCGGTACAAAGCACTTCTGTAACATAAACAGCGTTCACTTTTTTCTCATCAATGTGAAATCGCATCATATTAGACTCAAAAACAGTTTTTTCTTTTAGTCCAACAATGTGAGCACATTTTCCGAGATACTCTATACTATTCACTCTGTTGATTACAATATCGTTTTCCCTTAGTAAGTATCGGTCGATTTCAGTTTCTGAACAAATCAATCTTTTAAGTGTATTCCAATTTGTTACTTTTCCGTTATAAAAAGCATCAATTCGTAAAATTGGAATTCCAGTATCATCTTGAACATAATCCGTTTGGGGCTTGTATAACCCATTCTGCGGGAAAACAGTCATAACTGTTTCAAGTGTCGTTGAAGGAAAATTCTTGGTATTGGCTACTGAGTCCCCAAACATCTCCACAAACAGTGCCTTTACCAGCTCGTCTAGTTTGGCAAGCTGCTGTTTGCGGAGAGAAATTAAGGCCGTCACGCTGTCTAAGTTTGCAACAATTCTTTCTTGCTCTATTAAATCTCTAATCGGAATTTCCGTTTCTTCAAGCGTCTTTTTGTTAATGGCTTTGAATGTACTTCCTGTTCCTTTTGCGTTTAGTTCTTCAATTTTAGAAGAAATTCCATACCAGAGATATTTTGTCGTACAAACTGCTTCATCCGCAGAAATTGATGCAAGTCCTCGACCGATACAACATTCACAATCCGCAATATTCATTGCGCCAATTGGTGCGCGAACAGAAATCAATATCTCGCCCGGATGTGCAATTTTTGTTGGAGCATTACACCACACGCGAATATTTGGATGTATTTCTCCAAAATCAGCATTTCCTTGAAAAAATGGGATTCCGTCCCCGGTATCATTATAAGAGCTCGAATCAGGTGATTGTCCCATATTCAACTTGCAAACCTCTCCCAACTTCGCCATCACACCATCTCCTCCAACTCTGCCAACCCCTTGGTAATCTCCATTTCCAGCTCATGCAGGTCGGCCAGAATTTCCGTGGTCGAGGGATACTCTACCGGTACATACTCGGTCTCTTTGTACTTGTTGATGGACAGATCATACCCATTGGCGGCAATCTCCGCTTTGGGCACAAAGAAGCTCTGCTCGGTGCGCTTGCGGCCGACTTCGGCATCAAGGTTATGGAACCGGGCGATGATGTCCGGGATATCGTTTTCCTTCACCTCGGTGCGCTTGTCGTCCAGCGAGAAACCGTCGGCTTTCATATCGTAGAACCACACCTTGTCGGTGCCGCCCGCGCCGGTCTTGGTAAACACCAGCACCGCCGTAGACACGCCTGCGTAGGGCTTGAACACGCCGGAGGGCATGGAAATGACCGCCCGCAGCTGGTGGTTTTCAATGAGTTCTTTTCGGATGCTCTGGTGCGCCTTGCTGGAACCGAACAGCACGCCGTCCGGCACGATGCAGGCGCAGCGTCCGCCGGTTTTGAGCATCCGCAGGAAGAGCGCAAGGAAAAGCAATTCTGTCTTTTTGGTGTTGGTGACGGCTTTCAGGTCGTCGTTGATGCTCTCGGCATCCACAGTGCCCTTGAACGGCGGGTTCGCAAGGCAAATGGTGTACTTGCTGCAAATGGAGTTTTGCTTCGACACGCTGTCCTTGTAGTCGATCTCCGGGTTCGTGATGGAGTGGAGCATCAGGTTCATGGCCGAAATGCGCAGCATGGTGCGGTCCATGTCAAAGCCCGTGAACATCGGGCCGGCAAAATGCTGCCACTGCTCCGGGGTCATGCTGTCCTCGTAGTGGGCGCGGAGGTACTGCGCGCTGGACACCAGAAAGCCCGCCGTGCCGCAGGCGGGGTCGCAGATGAAGTCGTCCGGCGTGGGCTGCACCAGCTCCACCATCATGTCGCGGATGTGCTTGGGCGTGCGGAACTGGCCGTTCTGCCCTGCTGTTGCCAGCTTGCCCAGCATATACTCGTACAGGTCGCCCTGCATATCAAGGTCGGCGATATCGTGGGTGTAAAGATCCTCCAGCCCGGTGATGATCTTTTGCAGCACCTGCGGCGTGGGAATCAGGAACATGGCATCGTCCATGTACCGCGCAAAGGCCGTGTTGCCCTCGTCCGGGCGGGTGGGGTCGTCCTCGATCTCCACCAGCTCGCCGTTTGCGTCAAAGTCCGGCAGACGGCCATACTTCATCTTTTTGATGGCCGGGAACACCCGCTGCTGCATGGTCAGGAAAATCTCGCGGGAGTCCTTATCCTTGAAGCGGCTCCACCGCATGGACTGTCCTGCTTCGCTGGCCGGGAAGATGTGCTCCATCTTTTCGCCCGCCATGTTCTCAAAATCTTCGGTGGCAAGCTCTTTCTCGTCCAGTGACCGGATGAACATGAGATAGGTCAGCTGTTCAATGACGGTCAGCGGATTGGTGATGCCGCCTGCCCAGATGTCCGTCCAGATTTTGTCTACCTTATTTTTAATGGCTCCTGTTACCATGCGCTCCTCCTGAATGTTTGCTAATCGCAAACGCTTTGCATCTCGAATTTTTGGTGATAATAGCACAATTTTATTATAGCAGTGTACGATTGCATTTTCAACGTAGAGTGTTTCGCAGAAGTGTTTTCTTGATCGTAAGGCAAGAAATTAGTGGAACGTTCAAACAGCAATTTGCTACAATGGTGTTGGTTCTGAGAAACTCACAGCCAGTGAGCGACGGAAGTCGATTTCTGATCGGCATTTCCAAAAAATGCAAGGACACAAATGACACGAAAAATGCGGACCGTGCAAAAACCGTGCAAAAACCGTGCAAATGGCGTATAAAAAGAAAATCCCACGAAGAATCTTTCGATTCTTCGTGGGATTTTGGTGCGCTCGAGGGAACTCGAATCCCTGGCCCTCTGATTAAAAGTCAGATGCTCTACCGGCTGAGCTACGAGCGCAGATCAAATGAACACAATACAAAACAGTACTGCCGAATTATATTACCATAACGCGGGCAAAAAAGCAAGGGCTTGGGGCAAAAAAATTGCGGGCAGGCAAAAGGACAAGCTTTGGCAGGAACTGCCCCTTTACAAATGGGGCAAGAATCAGTACAATCAAATCAATCAAACACCAAACAGCCGGCGGCTTGCGGGCGCGGGGTGCGCACCGGGGAAAAGCCGATGCCATAGGAGGTCTTTTTGCATGAAAATTTCTCGACGGTCCGTTCTTCACTACTCGGGGCTGACGGCAGCGCTGCTGGCGCTGACGGGCTGCACCGGAACGTCCGGCGGTGTTGTGCTGTGCGGCGGGCTGACGGATTGGATGAAGAACCTGTTCGGCGGTGCGGCAGCTTCGGAGGCGGCTTCCTCCGCAGCCGGTGAGGCAGGGGAGGCAGCGGCTTCGTCGGCTGCGTCCGGCGCGGCCGCAGACACCGGTTTCAGCTTCCTGCCCGCTTACGATGCCGACCCGCTGACGGGCAATGCCCGCCGCAGCGATGGCCGCCTGGTGGGCGTGATGATCAACAATATGGCAAACTCTGAACGGCAGAACGCCCGGCCCCAGCGCGGCATCGGCTCGGCTGACCTGCTCATCGAGTGCAAGGTGGAGGGCGGCATCACCCGCCTGTGCGCCGTGTTCCACGATGTAAAGGACATCCCGGAAGTCGGGCCGATCCGTTCCGGCCGCGATCAGTTCCTGCAGCTGCTCATGCCGTGGCAGACGCTGTATTACCACGACGGCGAGAGCATCTTCTGCACCCAGTTCGTCAATGTGTACGATTATTCCGGCCTGAACATCGGCGGCAAGAGCTATTTTGACACGCCGGTACACCCCCATGTGGCCCACCGCGACAGCCGGGGCCGCAATGTGGCGTATGAACACACCGAGTTCACCTCCGGCAAGGAGATCCGCCAGGCCGCCGACAATGCCGGGATCGGCCTGCGCTACACCAACGAAACGCCGCTGTTCCGTTTTGCGGATTACCGCACGGCAGCAGTCAACGACCTGGCAGGGGCACCGTCGGCCCGGACCATCCGCATCACCCACTCGGAGAGCTACAAGACCCGCTTTACTTACAACGGCTGGAACCGGAACTATCAAATGGAGCTGTACAGCCGCGCGGCCAAGGCGTATGAAACGACCGTGGATGAACTCACCGGCAGGCAGCTGACGTTTGACAACCTGGTGATCTGCTTTGCCGACATGGCAGCTTACGCGGGCGATTCCCACGATGTGCAGTCGGTCAACTTTGCGGCAGGCGGCCAGGCGCTCCTGTTCACCCGCGGCGGGGTGCAGACCGGCCGCTGGGAAAAGCCGCATCCAACCCAGCCGCTCAAGCTCTACACCGACGGCGGCGAGGAGATGACCCTGAACCGGGGCAAGACGTATCTGGCTCTGGTGGATGACGACGAGTGGGGCAGCTTCAGCTACCAGTAAAACGTCCCGCCCTTTGGGGCAGAGAGGAACACGATGAAACGCTTTTGGATGCGCTCTGTCCTGAGCATCCTGCTCTGCGCGGCCCTGCTGACTGGCTGCGCGGCGGGTCCGGACGCAGATCCGGCTGCAAGCCCTGCGGACCCGCTGACCGGGCAGGAGCTTTCCTGGCCCGGCTGGCGGCCTGTGGCGGTCACGATCGAGAACAAGCCCACCAGCACCACCCAGTGGGGGATCTCTACGGCTTCGGTGGTGCTGGAAGCCCTGACCGAAACGCAGCGTTCCACCAGCCTGTGCCTGGTCTATCCGTCGGTCGAGGCCGTGCCCCAGGTGGGGCCGGTGGCGGCCGGACAGGACCTGTACTGGCGGCTGTTGGTGGGCCAGCAGGTGCTGCCGGTCCAGCGGGGCGGGGGAACCTTTGACCAGAACTACCTCGATTATTATTCCCTGCGGGCTGTGGATGCCCTGGAAACGGGCACAAAGGCCTTTTCCTGCACGGAGGGCTGGAATAATACACCTCTGTGGTACACCAGTGGCAGCGCCCTTTCCGGCGTGCTGAGCAGCCTGAACATCTCCGCCATGCTCACGGAGTCGCGCCTGACCGAGGCGGCTTCGGGCAGCGGCAGCAGCGAGAGCACAGCCGATGCGGTGCTCAGCGTTCCGGCCCTGCTGCCGCAGGCCGTGGAGGGCCGCCTGCCCGATGCGGATGCGGCCGATGCCGTGAACGCCCGGGTGGAGTTCGGCGGCCAGAGCGCCACGGGCTTTTCCTACGATGCCGATGCCCAGGTGTACCGGATGCTCCACGCCGACGGCACCCCGCAGCTGGACGCGGCCAACGGCCAGCAGGCCGGGTTCGATAACCTGCTCATCCTGTTCAGCGCTTCGGCCCTGCGGGACGACGGTGCCACACTGGATTACGATTTGACCCTGGGCGGCGGAGTCTGGCTGAACGGCGGCCATCTGTGGCGGATCACCTGGACACAGGGCAGCGACACCACGTTCCGTTTCTACGATTCGGGTGGCCGCCCCCTGACCCTGAAAGCCGGGCGCAGCTATCTGGCGCTGGTCTCCAGCCTGACCGGGCAGGAGCTGACCGTGCAGAACTCAGCCGGTGAGGATCTGCTGGCTGCCCCGGAAGAATGACCCTGTAACACAAAACAGTCCCCTCTGGCGGCATGGACGCACCAGAGGGGACTGTTGTTTTTGCGGAACGCTTACAGATCGACCACGCTGCCCACTTCGGCCAGGGTGGCGGGCACAGCGCCCAGCCGCACCTCATCGGCAGCCCGGCGCACCACAAAGCGCACGGTCTGCCCGGCGGCAAAATCCGGCTGGTAGATCAGTTCCAGCGTCTGCCAATCGGCCGAAGTCTCACAGAAGCAGTGGAGCATGGCTCCGCGCCCGGCGGCCAGATTCAGCGTAAAGGCCGAGGCATCGGCGGCATTTTCGCCGTACAGCGGGGCGGCAAAGCTCCCCGCCCGCACGGGCTGGCCGTCGCACAGGGCCGTCAGGCCGGTGCCCAGAGCATACAGCTCCGCCTTGCTGGAAAGGCCGCGGCTTTGCAGGTAGCTGGTCCCAACGGCCAGCGTGCGAGCCGAGAGGTTCTCCACCGAGAGGTACACCAGGGTACTGCCCAGCTCCGGCGCAGAAGCATAGCCCAGCAGTTCCACGGCGGCCTTGCCGTCCAGAAGTGCCGGTTCGCCCTCATAGCAGGGGGCCAGCGCCGCAGCCGAAACGCCGGTGAGCAGGGCGGCAGCCAGGCTGACTGCACCGGAACCGGCACATTTCAGGAACGAGCGGCGGGATAGGGATTGAGACATCGGGGATCCCTCCAAACAATCAATTCTCCTTATACAATAGTAAATTCCGGGCATCCTGTCAAGGGATTTGCCCGGAATTTTACCTGGATTACCGCGGTTCTGCGCTTTTTGGCGCATTTTGGGGCGCAGCGGAAAAGAATCATTCAAACGCTTCGTTTTCTTCGGCCTCTGCCTGGCCGCGCAGGGTGTCGGCGTAGCCGCAGGGCACGATGTCAATGGCTTCCACCAGACGGTCGCGCATCCACAGCTGCACGTCGGTCTGCACGGTGTAGCCGCAGCCGGGGTCTGCCATCCACTGCTCCGGATGGCGGCTGGGCAGGGCGCGCTGGCTGAGCATGCTCATGATGACACCGCCGTGGGTCACGCAGGCGGCTTCGGTCACGTCCATCCGGATCATATACTCAAACAGCTTGAGCAGCGTCTCGGAGCAGCGGGCGTGGAACTGTTCGGTGGGCTCGGCACCCTCCGGCACAAAACCGGAGCCGGGGGTGATCCACTTTTTGAAGTCCTCCTCCTTGACCAGCTCTTTCACGGGGCGGTTCTCGAACACGCCGAACCCGGCTTCGCGCAGGTCGTGTACCGTGAACTGATGGGCGGCGTTGGGGAACAGGATGTTGGCGGTTTCCACCGCACGCACCAGCGGCGAGGAGAATACCGTGTCCACCTGGGGGTACACAAAGCGCTCTTTCAAATCGGCCAGCTGGGCGCGGCCCTCGTCGCACAAAGGGAGATCGGTGCCACTGCCAATGTAGAGCCCCTGCAGGTTTCCGGCGGTCATGCCGTGGCGGATGAGATGGAGTTTGAACGTTTTCATGGGGATAACACCTCTGTTTTTACAAAGAATGATCAAAAATCACAGATTTTTTGCGCCCGGCTGCCCGGCTGCCCGGTGCGGTGCGCCACAAAATGTATGCTGCATTACCCCTAGTTTAGCATAGATATGGTAGCGGGAGCAAGCCTTTTGACAAAAATGACGAAAATCGCCGAGAAATTCCGTCACTTTTCTTGCTTTACAAGCCGTTTTCCGTTGTGTATAATCAACATGTTGTAAACCAAAAACAAAAGAAAAAGAAAAATGGATCGGTTCCGATCCCTGAGGAGTCCACGATCATGGAATTCAATCGTATCATCAAGCTGCTGCGCAAAGAGCGCGGCATCACCCAGAAGCAGGCGGCGGAAGACCTGGGCGTTTCGCAGGCGCTGCTCTCCCATTACGAAAAAGGCATCCGTGAGTGCGGCCTGGATTTTGTGGTGCGCGTTGCCGATTACTATAATGTATCCTGCGATTATCTGCTGGGCCGCTCGGCGGAGCGCAACGGCATGATGCTGACGGCGGACGAGCTGCCCAACCCCGATAAGATGAAAGACAACGTCTACCATGGCAGCGTGCTGCCCACCATGAACAAAAAGCTGATCTCCAACAGCCTGAACGTGCTGTACGCCAAGATCGCCGAGTGCCACAGCAAGGCCCTGACCACCGAGGTCAGCACCTACCTGATGATGGCCGTGGCCAAGATGTTCCGGCTGCTCTACTCCGCCGAGCCGCACAACGCCCAGAGCCTGTTCAGCGTGGATGCCCGGCGCTGGCCCGGCTACTCCGATGCCGTGATGCAGATGAGCGAGGTCAACGTGGAAGCCCTGCTGGCCGGGGAAAGCGTGAACGGGGCCGAGGGCGTTGCGGACCCGGCCTGCCTTGCCATGACCACCGAGAGCCTGACCCGCGAGTATCCGCTGTATACCCCCAGCCTGCTGAATCTGGTCAAAACCAGCGAGACGCATGTCCGCGGCCTGGGGCCCCAGCAGTGATGCTGTGTGAAACTCCTGTTAATTCTCCGCCAAAAGCTTGCATTCCAGTGGAAAACATGCTATAAACGGAGTAGCGAAGAAAATGATTTTTTGCCAAAGTTAAGGAGGCAAACGTATGTCGAACAAGATTTCCCGCCGCACTTTCCTCAAGGTCACCGGCGCTTCTGCCGCAGCGCTGGGCGCTGCCGCCGTTCTGGGCGGTTGCCAGGCCGGTACCAGCGGTGCTTCGGTTGAGGTCAAGGTAGGCGATAAGATCAGCAACTGGAACAACCTGGCCGTTCAGCTGACCAGTGTGTTCAACCTGTCCGGTACCCCGGATGTGGAGGGCTACGTGTATGTTGCCATGCTGGTAACGGCTGCCAACCGCTCCAGCACCGATACCTTTGCCATCGGCGCACAGAACGTGCTGGAGATCGAGGCTGCTTACCCGCTGGACACGGCGGAACAGATCGCCGCCAACACCAACCCCTATTTCCATGCCCTGAGCGCTTCCACCACCGATTTTGCATTCTCGGCTGACGGCCAGCCCATGGAGGGCGGTGCTTACATCGCCCTGTACAACAGCGCCACCGAGAGCTTCTCCGATGCTCCCACGCTGCCCCCGCAGGGTGCCGGCTACATTGAGCTGGTCTGCGCTGTGCCTGCCAACTGGCAGAAGATCAGCGTGACCTACACCCCCACCTTTGTGCAGGACAAGACCCTGACCTTTACCATCTCCGCATCCGACCTGACCAACGCCTGATCGGACGGGACGAAATTTCGTCCGGACCCGGCTGCGGGGGCCGGAATCCGCAGCCGAAAGTTTTGTGAAAACCGTTGACAAGCTCCCCCGTTTCGTCTATTGTATAGACAAAGCCCCTTTGCAAGAACATGGGTCAAACCCAAAGGAGGAACGATTATGTCGTTAGAATTTTCCCGCCGCGCTTTCCTCAAGTACAGTGCCGTGGCCGCTGTGGCTCTGGCTGGTGCAGGCGTGTTCTCTGGCTGTGATCAGAGTGACCCCTACAACCTGTACATGTACAAAGCAGGCGAGATGACCGTGCTGCAGGTCACTGCCGGCATGGGCTATGACGCAGCGCAGAAAAAGTACGTTGATCCGGTGTACAATGAGAGATCTGAAAAGGTGATCCTGCCGTTCAAGGTCACCAATGGCCGCACCAATGCACTGCCTGTGATCCTGAGCAACTTCAAGGTGGTCGTCACCGACAAGGACGGCAAGGAAAAGGCAAAGTTCAACTCTGCAAACGGCCTGACCTGCGCAGCCACCCTGCTGGATACCAACCTGAGAAAGGGCAGCAGCGTTTCCGGCGATCTGACCGTGGATCTGAACAAAGTGGAGTACACTAAGGCTGCTGGCGATAAGCTGACCCTGACCTATACCCCGGATCACGAGTACGCCGAGTACTCCCTGAACTGGGTGCTGACCTGCGCCGCCGTGGAAGGATCTTCCGGCGGTGAGGGCACCGGCGGCGAGGGTACCGGTAGCGGGAACTAAATCACTGTATTACGCAAAATGCCGTCCGGCACCTGAGCCGGGCGGCATTTTTTATCGGGTCAAAAAACGTTTTGCGGCGCTCCCGGCAGGGCGGCGCTGACCGGCTTTGCCGGGGGCGTTCCTGCCGGCTTCCGGATCTTTTCTGTGGGGCTCATGCCTGCTCGGCAATGGCCTCGATCTCACACAGCACGCCCTTGGGCAGGTCTTTCACGGCAACACAGCTGCGGGCAGGCTTGGAGGTGAAATACCGGGCATACACTTCGTTGAATGCGGCAAAGTCGGCGATCTCGGCCAAAAAGCAGGTGGTCTTGACCACGTTGGCGTAACTGCAGCCCGCAGCTTCCAGGATGGCGCCCACGTTCTTGCAGCTCTGCTCGGTCTGGGCTGCGATGCCCTGCGGGATGGCACCGGTGGCGGGGTCAACCGGGATCTGGCCGGAGGTATAGACAAAGCCGCCTGCAATGCAGCCCTGAGAGTAAGGGCCGATGGCACCGGGAGCGTTGTTGGTTGCAATGATCTTCATAAAAAATCCCTCACTTTATTCTGTCGGATGTTGCCGGGGCCGGGCGGGCAGGATGCACGCCGCATCCGGTCAAGCAAAGTGTACACCCGGCCGGTGCATGTGTCAATCAAAGCTGCCTTTTTGCCCCGGCGGGCTTTACAACCGGCCCAAAAGGCGGTATCCTAAACCTGTTGATGAAAGAATTCGGGAGGAAGCCATGGATATCCGCCAGCTGCACTACTTTTTGGTCTTGTGCGAAGAAATGAACTACACCCGCGCGGCACAGCGGCTGTTTTTGTCGCGGCAGGCGCTGCGCCAGAGCATCGCCGCGCTGGAAGCGGAGCTGTGCGGCCCGCTGTTTGTCAGCGCACACCACAGGCTCTCGCTCACGGAGCGGGGGCTCAGCCTGCAGCGCCACGCGGCTCCGGTGGTGGAGCAGTTCCAGCAGATGCAGGCGGCCCTGCACGCCGAGATCCAGTCGGCCCGGCCGGTGCGCATCGGCATCAGCGTTTCGCTGGTGCCGGACTATCTGCCCGGCCTGGAAACCCAGCTGGACAAGTTCCGCCAGCAGTACCCGCACGTTGAAATGCGTTTCCGCCTGATGGACAACGATGCCGTGGCCGATGCCGTGGAACAGGGCGAGCTGGACGCGGGCCTGGTCATGGATCTGGGCACGGCCGCCCCGGCGCTGGCCCGGACGACCCTGCGGGCCGACCCGGCCTGCCTGCTGGTGCCGCGCGGCCACCCGTTCTGGGAAAAGGAGAGTGTGCCGCTGGCGGCGCTGCGGGGCCAGCGGGTGCTGCTGCCCAGCCTGCGGCAGGACCTGTTTGCCCCCCTGTGGGACACCTGCGCCCGCGCGGGCTTTGCGCCCAACGCGGAGGTGGGCCCCAGCTTTTATCAGGCGTACTACCTGGTGCAGGAGCAGCTGTGTACCTGCCTGACCCGGTACGAGCCGGGGGCAAGGCGGGAACTGGACCGGGTGCGGGACGTGCTGCTGGAGGACTTGCCGCCCCTGTGCGTCTCCATGGTGCAGCGGCGGGACCACAGCTCCGCCTACCTGGACCTGCTGCGCAGCTACCTGATGGAGGTGATCGGGGGCGCGGCATCCCTGCCGCCCCGGCGGGGCCGCCCGGCAAAGCCGTTTTACAATTTCCCGGTGCTGTCCAGCGCTGCCCTCAAGGCGGCACCGCAGCACCCGGCTCCGGGCACCCAGCTGCCCTTTGCGGGCGGGAACAATTTCCGGGAGCTGGGCGGCTACGAGGCCGACGAGGGCAAACATGTCAAGTGGGGCCAGATCTACCGCGGCATCCCCACCGGCCTGCTGAGCAGCGACGCCGACCGCAGACTTCTGGACAGTCTGGGTCTGCGGCTGATCCTGGACCTGCGCAGCGAGAAGGAGGCCGCAAAGCTGCCGGATTCTGTGCCCGACGGCGCGCGGCTGGTGCGCATCTGCGGGCTGTGCCTGGAGGACGGAAAAGAGGTGGACTTCTCACCGGAGGACCGCGCCCGTCTGCTGGAGGGCAAGCCGGATGAGGGCCGCCGGATGGCCGATGCCATGTACCGCCGGATGCTGTTTGGCAACAAGGCGTATCAGGAGCTGTTCCGGGCGCTGGAAGCAGGCGAGACCCCGGTGCTGTTCCACTGCTCCGCAGGCAAGGACCGCACCGGCGTGGCGGCCATGCTCATTTTGTTGGCGCTGGGTGCTTCGGCTGAGACGATCGCAGCGGATTTTGTCAAAACGAACGAGTGCCGCCGCCCGGAGCTGGAAGCGATCTGGGCCGAACACGCCGAGGAGATCGCCGCCCGGCCGGAGCAGAAAGCGTTCTATCAGGGCATTGCTGGGGTCCACCCCGAATCCGTGGACCTGGTGCTCTCTGCCATCCGGGAAAAATGCGGCAGCGCCGAAGCCTACCTGGAAGCCGAATATGGCCTGACCCCCGCCCGCCTGATGCGCCTGCGGCGGATGTATCTGGAATAAGAACGGCCCTCTCCGGCATTGCGTCAGCAATACCGGAGAGGGCTGTTTTTTGAAAAAAACTTGACATTATTAAAAATGTTTCGTAATATAAGAAGTAGTATGGAATCCATGACGCTGTGCGCAAAGGTTTTCCGCAACCAAAGTTCAATGGGGCTTCATCTGCCCGTTTTTATAAAACCTTGAAGATAAAAAAGAAATCCTCCCGCCCGCAGGGCTTCCGGCTGCTGCGGACACGGTTCTTTTTGTGTTGAGAGCTTGATTTTTGTATGGTTGACCCACGCCTTGCGCGGCAGCGTCTCCCGATTTTAGTTGATTTTGAACTTTAATTGTAAGGAGAGTGAACACGATGTCCCCGATCGTATTGGTACTGATCGTGGTCGTGGTCGCAGCCGTTGCCGGAGCCGCGGGTTATTTTTATGGTTACAACAACCGCAAAAAGACCGCTGAGGCTCAGATCGGCAGCGCCGAAGCCGAGGCTACCCGCCTGGTGAACGAAGCGATCAAGACTGCGGATCAAAAACGCAAGGAAGCCATCCTGGAAGCAAAGGATGAGGCATTCCGCCTGAAAGCAGAAGTGGATGCCCAGAGAGCGGAGGCCGATAAAGAGATCAAGCAGCGCCGCGCTGAGATCAGCCGCCAGGAAAACCGTGTGGACCAGAAAGAAACTGCCCTGGACCGCAAGACCGAAGCGCTGGAGAAAAAAGAAGAAGAACTGCGCAAAAAGCATGAGGAAGCCGATGCCCATCTGGCGGAGGCGGATGCCATCCGCGCCAAGGAGATGGAACGGCTGGAGACCCTGGCCGGCCTGAGCCAGGAGGATGCCCGCGAGGTGCTGCTGCACAAGGTGGATGAGGAGCTCACCCACGAAAAGGCTGTGCGTGTGGCCGCCTATGAGACGGACCTCAAGGAGAACTGCGACAACATTGCCCGCAACATGATCGGCCAGGCCATCAGCCGCTGTGCTGCCGACCATTGCAGCGAGACCACCGTGAGCGTGGTGCCCCTGCCCAGCGATGAGATGAAGGGCCGCATCATCGGCCGCGAGGGCCGCAACATCCGCGCCCTGGAAACGGCGACCGGCGTGGACCTGATCATCGACGATACCCCGGAGGCCATCACCCTGTCCTCCTTTGACCAGACCCGCCGCGAGGTGGCCCGCATGACGCTGGAACGCCTGATCGGCGATGGCCGCATCCACCCCGCCCGCATCGAGGAGACGGTGGAAAAGTGCCGCCACGATCTGGAGCTGCAGATGAAGCGCGAGGGCGAGCGCGCGGTGATGGAGCTGGGCATCCACGGCCT
>CAKTEF010000030.1 GCA_934547065.1 uncultured Faecalibacterium sp. | reverse complement strand
TGTTTTTCCAAACACATAAAGGTTCCTTACAAGTTTTTCGATATTGTTCAATTTTCAAGGTCCTGTGCGCCTCAGCCGTTCGACTGACAGCTTATTTATTTTACCACCGAAGTGGTTTTTTGTCAAGCTCTTTTTTTGAAGCTTTTGAACTTTTTCTGAACTTGGAACGTTCAGAAGTTTCTCGGTACTAACCGTGAGCTTGTCGGGGCAAGGCCCCTCCATCTTGCTTTCGCAAGACCGCTCTGTTTGCTTGAACGCCCCACTGGGGCGATTCATTGCTTTCGCAACCGCAAAACTTTTCAACGTCTATTGGTTCTTTTCAAAGGCTTCCTGCCGGGCTTCCAGAAGTCATTCTTTCGCTCGGCGCTTGGCGCTCAAGTATAATACCACATAGCCGGGGAGTTGTCAACACTTTTTGACAGGTTTTTTCAAGTTTTTTCTTCCTCCACAGCGCGGCAGCAAAACGACAGGCAGAACTCCCCGGAGCGGCCGCGGCCGCTCCGCCCCCCCTGCGGGGGATGCTTGCAGTTTACGGGCAGATGCGATATTATTATATATAGTACATTCGATAAGCAGAGGAGGCCTTGGCTATGATCCTGACGGTCAACATTGGCAACACGCATCTCACCATTGCGGGCTACGAACACGATACCCTGCAATTCAGCGCGCGGCTCCACTCCAACGCCGCCGCAACGGTAGACGAGTATGCCATGCATCTGCTGAACCTGCTTTCTCTGCACCGCATCCTGCCGGAGCAGATCGACGGCGGCATTCTGGGCAGTGTCGTCCCCGCTCTGACGGGCCGGGTCCTGGCGGCTTTGCGGATGCTCTGCTCTGCCCGCATCCTGACCGTTGGGCCCGGGCTGAAAAGCGGGATCAAGCTGCGGCTGGACAATCCTGCCCAGCTGGGTGCCGAACTGCTTTGCGGTGCAGTGGCAGCTCTGGCCGAGGGGCCCGGCCCGCTGGCGGTGATCTCAGCCGATACCGCCATTTCCATCATGGCCGTCAATGAGCGGCAGGAGCTGGTGGGCGGCGTGATCCTGCCCGGCCCGCAGCTCTCGCTGGCGGCGCTGGTGCAAAACACCGCCCAGCTGCCCCAGATCGACCTTTCGGCACCGGCAGCTGCGTCCATTCTGGGCAAAAACACGGCCGCCTGCTTGCAGAATGGCTTTGTGCTGGGCACCGCCGGGCTGCTGGACGGTCTGGCCGACCATTTCCGGGCGGAGCTTGGCCCCGATCTCCGCTTTTATGCCACCGGCAACCTTCCCCGCACCATCCGCGAGGCCTGCCGCACCCCCATCCAGTACCGGGAGAATCTGATCAGCGAGGGACTTTACCGCATCTGGCAGCGGAACCGAAAGGGCTGACGATTTTCGTTTGCATTTTACTGTTATCTGTGCTATAATGTGTTGTACTGATTCCTCAGTACGGTATGCGATCGTAGCTCAGCTGGATAGAGCGTTCGGCTCCGACCCGGAAGGCCAGAGGTTCGAATCCTCCCGGTCGCACCAAGAAAGACCCATGCACATTGTGCATGGGTCTTTCTTTTCCGGTGCGTCGGGAGGAGCCGAATTTCTTCATCCTTCATTATTTCAAGAACCGTCTTGCAAAACCTGCCGCAGCCTTTATAATAGATATTGTGTGCCCCGGTGTGCGCGGGCACGGTTTTGTTTCGGTCTGAAGGAAAAAAGAGAATATGAAATCAAACTCCAAAACGCTGACAGAGGGGCCCCTGGCCAGGCAGATCCTGCTGGTCAGCCTGCCGCTGGCGCTGTCCAACCTTTTGCAGGTGCTGTTCAACATGTCGGACGTAGCCGTGGTGGGCCGGTTCGCAGGCTCCACAGCCCTGGGTGCGGTGGGCTCCACCAGCATCTTTGTCACCCTGTTCACCGGCTTTCTGATCGGCTTGAGCAACGGCATCAATGTGCTGGTGGCGCGCTTTTACGGTGCCCGTCATGAGGATGATGTCCGCCGCACCGTCCACTCGGCGCTGGTGGTCAGCCTGATCGCCGGTGTGGTGCTGCTGGCGGTCGGCCTGCTGGGTTCCCCGGCGCTGCTGCGGCTGCTGAACACCAAGGACGATCTGCTGCCCGGTGCCATCCTGTACCTGCGGGTCTATTTCCTGGGAATGCCCGCACTGGCGCTTTACAACTTTGGCAACGCCATCTTCAGCGCCATCGGCGACACCAAAAAGCCGCTGTACTACCTGAGCATCGCGGGTGTGCTGAACATCCTGCTCAACCTGTTCTTTGTCATTGTATGCAGGCTGGACGTGGCCGGCGTGGCGCTGGCCAGTGCCATTTCCCAGTGCGTTTCCGCATTCCTGATCCTGCGCGCCCTGACCCGTGTGCAGGACTGCTACGCTTTGCACCTGCGGGAGGCAAAGCCGGACCCCGCCATGACCAAAAGCATCCTGGCGCTGGGCCTGCCGGCCGGGTTCCAGAACGCCATTTTTGCCATTGCAAACCTGTTCATCCAGGCCGGTGTCAACTCGTTTGACTCCCTGATGGTCAAGGGCAACAGCGCCGCCGCCAATGCCGACAACCTGATCTACGACTGCATGGCCGCGTTCTACATGGCCTGCGCCAGCTTTATGAGCCAGAACTACGGTGCCGGAAAACCAGACCGCGTGAAGAAAAGCTACTTCATCGCGCTGGCTTACTCGTTTGGGGTGGGCCTGCTGCTGGGCGGCAGCCTGTTCCTGTTCGGGCGGCAGTTCCTGGCCCTGTTCACCACCGAACCCGCCGTCATCGACGCGGGCATGAAGCGTGTGAGCGTGATGGGCCTGGCCTATTGCATTTCGGCCTTTATGGACTGCACCATCGCCGCCTCGCGCGGGCTGGGCAAAACCGTGGTGCCCACCATCATCGTGATTCTGGGTTCCTGCGTGTTCCGGGTGATCTGGGTGTACACCATCTTCGCCCACTTCCATACCATCCCCTCGCTGTACCTGCTGTACCCCTGCTCCTGGACGCTGACCGCCCTTGCGGAGATCTTCTATTTTGTCCACTGCTACCGGCAGGCCATGCATGTTTTTACCGAGCCGATTTCCTCGTCTTTGTAACCCCAAGACAGCAAAAAGCGGATGCCTGCACGGCACCCGCTTTTTTCATGCACCCTTACTGGTAGTTGTGGTTCAGGAACATGGCCTTGATGGCAACCACCTCGTCGTATTCCTCCTGATCCACCTGCACGTCGGCGTTCAGGGCTTTCAGACGCGCCTTGACGGCATCCAGCGCCTCCGCCACGGTCACGGCGCGGCCCTCCTCCACGGCATCCATCATCTGCTTGAGCACGATGGGATGGGCATAGCAGCCGGGCACCGGAAATGCGCCTTGCGGGTAATGCTTGACGTATTCTTCCGCTGCGGCCTCGGCGCGTTCGGCGCGCTTCAGGATGGCGCTGTTGTTGTTGTGGGCCGTGGGCAGCATGTTGTAGCTGGAAAAAAGGAAGATGGCGGCAAACCCAAACAGGGCAAAGTACACGCCGTAGCTTCCGGTGTGGCTGAACACCGCATACAGGCCATAGGCTGCGGCCGCAATGCCAAACACAAAGATGGCCAGGGCCACATAGCGGTATACCGGCTTGCTCTGCAGCTGGGCACGCTTGCGGCGCTCCGCCGCGCTGAGTTCCTCCGAGATCTCCGGCTTTGCTTCCAGATACTCCTTGGCGCGGCGGAGCACGGTCAGGGTATGCTGGCTGTCCTGCGGAAGTTCCGGCAGCTTGCGGGCGGCCTTTTCGGCCTCCTTTTTCTCCAACGCCTGCTCACCGGCTGCGCTCAGCAAACGGATCTGGGGCTGTTCCTTTGCCAGCACTTCCAGCAGCTTGTCCACGTCCCGCTCATCCTTGAAATTGCACTGCTTCTGCTTTCCGCCGTCGTACTCCACCACCAGATAGGCCATGGAGGCGAACATTCCCTTGCCGGTAAAACCGCCGGAACTCATGGCCACGCGCTTGAACACGCGGGTGATGCTGGTGTAGGGCAGGTAATACCGGCGGTCGATGTAGAAGCTGTTCAGATACAGCGCCTTTTTTCCAACGCCGCAGGGGCCGATCTTTTTGCAGGCTTTTTTGTCCGCTTCCAGTGTGGCGGCATCCAGTTTGGCAAGGCCCAGCTGTGCAGGTTTGAAGATCATACGTTCATCCCTCTTTTACGGTTTTGTTTACACCCATTTTCCCACTCCGGCAAAGAAAATGCAAGGGTCATTCCGCACTCTTAGCCAAAAACAAGAACCGGCCGCTGGAAAGGCAGCGGCCGGTCTGTTTTATGGGGAAATTGCCGCTATGAATGGGTTATGCGGCTTTCTTCTCGGTATGCTTCTTGGTTGCGTGCAGGAACAGAGCCAGCATTGCAATGGCGAAGACGATGCCGACGGGGTATGCAACGGCGGTGTTGTAAGCAACCAGCTTGCCGTCTGCATACGTATTGATCATCTTGCCCAGGCACTCAGGTGCCAGCACGAAGTAGGTGCAGGACACGGCGCTCATAAAGGTTGCGGGCACAGCGGTGATCCAGTAGTTCTTCTTCTCCTTGAACAGGTACATGGAAGCAGCCCACAGAACGATCATAGCCAGCGTCTGGTTGGTCCAGCTGAAGTAGCGCCAGATCACCGTGTAGTTGATGAAGCCCAGTGCATTGCCGATGCCCAGGAAAGCGCCGACACCCAGAACGGGGACGCAGAGCTTCAGGCGGTTTGCGTAGCTGTCCTGATCCATCTTGAGCCAGTCGGCCAGGGTCAGACGAGCGGAACGGAATGCGGTATCACCGGAGGTGATGGGGCAGATCACAACGCCGATCATTGCCAGAGCAATGCCCACGCCGCCCATGGTCTTTGCACACACGTCGTAGATGGCGGCAGACTGACCAGCGCTCAGAGCCTCGGCCAGGCCGGCCATCTTGCCATCGGTGATGTTGTACAGTGCGCAGCCGGCAGCGGCCCAGATCAGAGCGATCACGCCCTCGCAGACCATCGCGCCGTAGAACACGAAGTGGCCCTGCTTCTCACTCTTCATGCAGCGAGCCATCAGAGGCGACTGGGTGGAGTGGAAGCCGGAAATAGCGCCGCAGGCAACGGTGATGAACATGAAGCTCCAGATGGGAGTGCCCGACGGATGCATGTTGCTGAAGTTTGCCCAGATCTCGGGGATGGTGTAGGCGGGGTTGGTGAAGATGCCGAAGATAACGCCCACAGCCATGATGATCAGGCAGATGCCGAACACGGGGTAGATCTTGCCGATGATGGCATCAATGGAGATAAAGGTTGCGATGAAGTAGTAGACCAAAATGATGATCAGCCAGAACAGGGTGGTGGTCAGAACGCCGGACATGCCGCTGTTCTTGCACAGGGTCACGATCAGGCCGGCAGGGCCCACTGCAAACACGGTACCGACCATGATCAGCAGCACCACCGAGAACACACGCATGATGTTCTGCATCACGGGGCCAAGGTACCTGCCGGTGACCTCAGCGATGGAAGCGCCGTCATTGCGCTCGCTCATCATGCCGGAGAAGTAGTCATGCACGCCGCCGGCAAAGATGGTGCCAAAGGTGATCCACAGGAACACCACGGGGCCCCACAGAGCACCCTGCAGTGCGCCAAAGATGGGGCCGAGGCCCGCGATGTTCAGCAGCTGGACGAGGAACAGCTTCCACTGGGGCATCACAACGTAGTCAACGCCGTCGTTGATGCGCACAGCAGGCGTTTCACGGTCGTCCGGTCCGAACGTGTTGTCCACGATCTTGCCATAGACAAAATAGCCGATGATCAGGAGCGCAAGACAGAGTAAGAAACTAATCATACCAGAAACCTCCTTTTTCGTCCGTGCGGGGCAGTCCCATTCCACTGCCGCACGGCCAATCCTTGGCTTCATGTTAACACAATCTTCATAAAGCGGGTAATATTCTTCCGGAATGGCCCTCATATCAAAAAATATATAGGTCAGTCGTTTCCGGTCGTACCGGTAAAGATTTTTAACGTCCTTACGGTAAAACTTCTTTACCGCAATCGTTTTCAGGGGGTGTTTAATTGTTTGAAGTGCGGAATGCCGATTTTCTTTGCACTTTTTTGTGCATTCTGTTCGCAATTCCATTCTTTTTACTGTATTTCGTCGTTTCTCCGCAAAGAGCAAAAGCCGCCTGCCGGACGATCCGGCAAGGCGGCTTTTGCTCTTTGTGAATGGGTGTTAAGAAGGAATAAAAGGACGAATGGCGTTTATGCGGTCTTCTTTGCCGTCTGCTGTTTGGTGGCATGGATGAAGATTGCCAGCATCGCAATGGCAAAGAGGATGCCAATGGGATACGCGACTGCGGTGTTGTAAATGGTAGCGCCTTCCGCCGTCTTGCCGTTCAGCAGACCACCCAGGCACTCCGGAGCCAGGATGAAGTAGGTGGAGGACACAGCGCTCATAAAGGTTGCGGGCACTGCAGTGATCCAGTAGTTCTTCTTCTCCTTGAACAGATACATGGACGCAGCCCACAGAACGATCATCGCCAGGGTCTGGTTGGTCCAGCTGAAGTAACGCCAGATGACCGTGTAGTTGATGAAGCCCAGCGCGTTGCCGATGCCCAGGAAAGCGCCCACGCCCAGAACGGGGATGCAGAGCTTCAGGCGGTTCGCGTAGCTGTCCTGGTCGATCTTGAACCAGTCGGCCAGGGTCAGACGTGCGGAACGGAAGGCGGTATCGCCGGAGGTGATGGGGCAGACGACGACGCCCACCATGGCCAGGGCAATGCCCACGCCGCCCATGGTCTTGGAGCAGACATCATAGATGGCCTTGGACTGGCCCATGGCCAGCGCCTGTGCCAGACCGGTGTTCAGGCCGTCGGTGACCTCGTACAGTGCGCAGCCGGCAGCGGCCCAGATCAGAGCGATCACGCCCTCGCAGACCATCGCGCCGTAGAACACGAAGTGGCCCTGCTTCTCGCTTTTCATGCAGCGGGCCATCAGGGGCGACTGGGTGGAGTGGAAGCCGGAGATCGCACCGCAGGCAACGGTGATGAACATGAAGCTCCAGATCGGGGTGCCCGACGGATGCATGCTGCCGAAGTGATCCCAGATCTCCGGGATGGTGTAAGCGGGGTTGGTAAAGATGCCAAAGATAACGCCCACGGCCATGATGATCAGGCAGATGCCGAACACGGGGTAGATCTTGCCGATGACCGCGTCGATGGAGATAAAGGTTGCGATGAAGTAGTAGATCAGGATGATGATGAGCCAGAACAGCAGCGAGGTGAACACGCCGGACGCACCGCTCTGATGGCACAGCTCCACGATCAGGCCGGCGGGGCCGACTGCGAACACGGTGCCCACCATGATGAGCAGCACCACCGAGAACACGCGCATGACGTTCTGCATCACGGGGCCTAAGTATTTACCGGTGATCTCCGCGATGGAAGCGCCGTCATTGCGCTCGCTCATCATACCGGAGAAGTAGTCATGCACACCGCCGGCAAAGATGGTGCCAAAGGTGATCCACAAAAACACCACCGGCCCCCACAGGGCACCCTGCATGGCACCAAAGATAGGGCCAAGGCCCGCAATGTTCAGCAGCTGGACGAGGAACAGCTTCCACTGCGGCATCACAACGTAGTCTACACCGTCGTTGATGCGGACAGCAGGCGTTTCACGGTCGTCCGGCCCGAACGTGTTGTCCACGATCTTGCCGTAGACGAAATAGCCGCCGATCAGGATCGCAAGACAGAGTAAGAAACTAATCATACCAGAAACCTCCTTTTTCGCCCGTGTCAGCCGCGGCCCCATTCCGCTGCGGCTCCGGGGCGTTCTTCTGGTTTCATGGTAGCACAGTTTTTTCCAGCCGCAAAATATCTATCCTGCATAGGGTCATATCAAAGCTCATATAGCCGCTAAGATTTTTTGCCGTTTATCCGTTTATTTTTTCACATCTTATCACAAAAAACAAAACCAGACGCGTTTTTGCGCCCGGTTTTGCATCCACTTTATGGAAAAATTGGCATCTTCGGCGGTGTTTTCTTTGCCGGTTCTTAGCCCCCTCCATGCCTTATCTCAGTGCCTGCTCGGCCTGCTTGTGGAGCAGGTCCATAAAGGCCTGTTCCTCGGCCCGCAGGCTGCCCTTGTCCGGATAGACCAGGACATCCCGCATCCGCTGGCGCTGGGCCGGGCACTTTTTCAGCACCAGATGGTACTGCTCCAACGCCTTGCGCGGCATGGGCGAGGCCCACATATAAGCCGTGGGCAGCCGCTGCAAGATGGAGAACTGGCTGCACCGCTCGTACACATGCACCCGGCGCTCGGCGTTGACATGCCAGCGCACACCGTCGCCGCCCTCCTCGCCCGGAAGCTGGAAATCATCGTGCAGAATCTCCAGATACTGGTTCAGCTCCGCAAGGTCGTGGATCTCGTGTCTGGCCAGCGGGCCGTCCCGGTTGGTGAGCAGGCAGTATTCAAACTCCATCACCGGTTCCATCTTCAGCCCCCGCCGGGCGCAGTAGTGGGTGTAATGCTCGTCGTCCTCAATGGCGTAGCGCAGCAGCGCCAGGTGGTAGCCCCGGCGCAGCACATGGTCCAGCGCTTCCATGGAGCCGCCCTCCCGGATGTGGATGTGGAGCCGGTCCAGCGAGGCCGCCTTTTCCAGATAATCCACCGCCGCGTAGGAAGCGTAGGTGGCGTGGGGGATCATCACCCGCAGCTCGGCGCAGCGCTCCTGCTCCTCCTGCACGCTCTGGTCCAGCCGGGCCACCTCCCGCAGCACCCGCTCGGCCTGCTCAATGAAATGGCGGCCCTGTTCGGTGGGGATCATGCCGGTGGACGAGCGCTCAAAGATCCGGATCTTGTACTCCTCCTCCAGGTTCTTCAGTGCCTTGCTCACATTGGGCTGTGCCGCATAGAGCTGCTTTGCCGCCGCACTGACCGAACCGCACTCCATGATCGCCACCAGATACCGCAGTTCCGTAATGTTCAAGCTTTTCTCTCCTTCCACCAGTTTCACACATTGATATTAGTTTATCAGGTGGGCTGCGGGGCTGTCAAGCGTTGACGGCGGCCGGGCCGCGCTTTATAATGAAAGCAACCCCCGGCGCTGCTGTGTGCCGGGCCGCTTTGTGCTTTTCAGAAAGGATCACCCTATGAACGAACCAATCTACCGCGTTCTGCGGATCGACGAACAGCTTTATGGCTGCGAGGAGCTGCCGGAGGGGCAGCCCGTGCTCTGTGACGTGCTGCTGGAAAATGCCGCCGGGGAGCAGCGCACCCTGGCCTGCCCGGATGCCGAGCTGACAGCCCGGAACATCAACGAGGGCGACACGGTCGCCCTGCACAGCGGCAGGCTGGAAAAACATTCCATGCCCCACCGCGTTTATTTTACCCGCCACGGCGAGACCGTGTGGAACGTGGAAAACAAGATCTGCGGCATGACCGACAGCCCTTTGACCGAGACCGGCCGCGCCCAGGCCGCCGCCCTGGGGGCCCATGTGCGGGACAGCGGCATCTCCATCGACGAGATCCTCTACTCTCCCCTGTCCCGCGCCGCCGATACGGCCAAAGCCATTGCCGCCGCCACCGGCATCCCGGCCCGGTGCGAGCCGCGCCTGCGCGAACAGTGCTTTGGCCGCTACGAGGGCACCCCGCGCGACGGGGCGGAGTTCAGGATCTCCAAGACCCACTTTGCCGACCGCTATTCCGGCGGCGAGAGCATGCTGCAGCTGGCCCAGCGCATCTATGATCTGCTGGACGAACTGAAAGCCGACACCGGCAAGACCTATCTCCTGGTCGCCCACAACGGCATCGCCCGCGTGGTGCGCTCCTACTTTTACGATATGACCAACGAGGAATACGCCGCATTCGGCATCCGCAACTGCGAGTTCGTGGAGTATGTTTTTGACGAATAAATGAATTTTTGCACGGCACACTTGACTTTTCTTCCGCATTGGGTATACTGGATATAGACAATTAGTCGGTCACAATCTCTAATTGGTCTCACAAAAAGCGACCCCCTCGGAGAGCCACCTCCGAGGGGGTTTTATATTTTATTCTGCATTCCGGTAATGGAACACCTGATCCTTTGCAAAGAACAGATAGATGCAGACCCCCAGGGACAGCAGCTCGGCTGCCGTGACAGCCAGCCAGATGCCGTCGATGCCCAGGATCGCGGGCAGGATCAGGATCGCCGCCACCTGGAACACCAGCGTGCGCAGGAATGCGATCAGCGCACTGGTCACGCCATCCCCCAGTGCCGTGAAGAACGATGATGCATAGATGTTGAAGCCCATGATCAGAAAGCTCAGGGCGTACAGGCGGAACGCGCGGGTGGTCAGCGCCAGCAGCGCCTCGTCATAGCCGACAAAGATACGGGCCACATCGGGGATCAGGGCCATGGAGCCCAGGGTCATGACCACGGCCACCACAGCGATCAGCTTCAGGCTCATCCGGTACAGGTTGTTGACCTCTTTCCGGCTGCGGGCACCGTAGTGAAAGCTGACGATGGGCGCGCTGCCCACGGCATAGCCCACGAACACCGCCACAAACAGGAATGCCGCGTACATGATGACACCATAGGCGGCCACGCCATCCTCTCCGGCAAAGCGGAGCAGCTGGTAGTTGTACAGGATGTTCACCAGGGACATGGACAGGTTGCTCATCAGCTCCGAGGAGCCGTTGGCGCAGGCGTTCAGCAGGACCTTTCCCTCAAAGCGGGGGCGGCACAGATGGATGCGGCTGGTGTTGTTCTTTTCCAGGAAGTAGAACACAGGCAGCACGCCGCCCACCACCTGGCTGATCATGGTGGCAATGGCCGCGCCCTCCACACCCCAGCGCAGCGCGCCCACCAACAGCACGTCCAGCACCATGTTGGTGCAGCCTGCGCCCACGGTAAAGGCAAAGCCCAGATGGGGCTTTTCGGCCGTGACAAAAAAGCTCTGGAACATATTCTGCAAAATGAACGTGGGCAGGCTGAGCATCAGGATGCGGCCATAGCGCACCGCGTAGTCCAGCATCTCCCCTTTTGCGCCCAGCAGCACCGCCGCCGGGCGGAGCACCAGCACACCCAGTGCCGAGAGGAGGATGCCGGCGATCAGCGCAGCCGACAGGAACAGGCTGAAGCAGCGGTCAGCCTGTTTCTGGTCGCCCTCCCCCAGGGTGATGCCCACGATGGCGCTGCCGCCGGTCCCCAGCATAAAGCCCACTGCACCCACCAGCATCGGCAGCGGCATGATGAGGTTGACGGAGGCAAAGGCGGTTTTGCCCACAAAGTTCGAGACACACAGGCCGTCCACGATGCCGTAAACGGAGGTGAACAGCATGGTGCCGATACAGGGCAGCACGAACCACAGCAGCCGCGAAACGTTGAAATGATCGGATAATTGGATGGTTTGCTTTGGCATAGATCCTCCTTTTCCCGGGACATAAAAAGGCCGGATAAGCCCCCGGCTCCGGTGTTCTCCCTTTTCTGCTGGGGCACTACGGTGTCCTCAGCCTCCGGGAAACACGAGCCGCGGCATCTTATCCGGCCTTTCAATTCCGTTGAAACAGCCCTCCGATGAGCAAAAAACAGTATAGCAAAGTTTATTTTTTGTGTCAACCCCTTTCTTCCGGCATTCTGCCAAAACATCCGGTTCTCTTTTGTGCAGGCTGTCCCTGTCCGGAGCCTGCGCTTTGTGTTAGAATAAAAAGCAGAAATTTTCTGTGAGGTGGTTTGTGTGACCCTTTTTCTGACCAGCAGCCCCAGCGGCTGCCCCTATGACCCCGGCCCGGAGGTCCCGGTGCTGGACACGCGGAATGATTTTGTGACCAACCTGAAAGCCGCATGGCCCAAAAAGCCGCCGCTTGGCCTGGCCCTTGCCAGCGATCCGGCTTCCCATGCCATGACCGATGCCATGTGCCATGCCTTTTTGCAGAGTTTCGCGCAGGCCGGGCTCCCGCTGGCCGGGCTGCAGCCCTGCGACAGCCGGAACTCCGACGAGATCGGCCCTCTGCTGGAACAATGCGGCTTTGTGATGCTTTGCGGCGGGCATGTGCCCACCCAGAACCACTTTTTTGCCCAGCTGGGTCTGCCGGCCTTGATCCAGCGTTATCGGGGCATCGTGCTGGGGATCAGCGCCGGTTCCATGAATGCGGCCCGGATCGTCTATGCCCAGCCGGAACAGCCGGGCGAAGCCTCCGACCCCCACTACTCCCGCTGGCTGCCCGGCCTTGGCCTGACCGAGACACGCATCCTGCCCCATTACCAGTGCATCCGGGATTTCACCGTGGACGGCATCCGGGTGGAGGACATGGCCCTGGCTGACTGCAAAAAACGCCCGTTCCTTGCCCTGGAGGACGGCTCTTACATTTTGCAGGCCGATGGCCGCGAGACACTGTATGGCCGCGCCTGGTACTTTGCCGACGGGGTCTGCGAGCTGGTCAACGACACCGGCGAGAGCCTGCCCCTGCGCTGAAGTCCCGTTCCCTTAGATCCCCCATCAAAAAAGAGCACGCCGCAGCGTGCTCTTTTTTTGTATCGTTACATCATCCCGCCGGGCCGCCAGCCGGTGCAGTAGCGGGCGTAATCACGGTCGGCCTGCTTGACATACAGCAGGTACTGCGGTTTGCCCTCTTTGTCCACGATTTGGCGCACCTTGGTGGGCAGGCTCTGGCGCTGGAGCAGTTCCCGCTGGTCGTCCAGTTCTTCCTCGGTCTCAAACGAATCCAGCTTGGTCCAGTGGGTGGCAAACAGCCAGATCTTTGCAAGGGTCTCACTCATGCTTCTGTCTCCTTTTCCGGGGCGTCCTCGGCGGGAACAGCCATCCGGTAGAACGGCGCAACGGCGTTGGTGTCGCCATGGCGCACAATGGAATAGGTAATGTCACAATAGGGCTGGATGGCCGTGCTCTTTTCCACCGTGGAAATGAGCAGCACCTGCAGCTGCAGGCGGCGGAACAGCTCCATCATGGGGCGGATGCGGTCACTGGTCATCTTGCTGAATGCCTCGTCCAGCAGCACCAGCCGGATGCTGTTTTCGCTTTTCTGGTAGATCTGCAGCAGCGAGGCGCAGACCGCCACATAGAACGGGGCCTGGTTTTCGCCGCCGGACGAATCCCGGCTGACGCGGGAAAGGCAGGCCTGCTGGCCGGAAACGGTGTTCGTCACCTTGATGTCGTAATCCAGATAGGTGCGGTAGTCCACATAATCCGACAAGGTCACGTTTTCCGGGCGGCGGCCCTCCTGGCGGGCGCGAGTGTTCTCGTCCACATCGGCCATGATCTTTTCCATCAGCTCATCCACCTGACGCTCGTAGACCGGGTCCGCCGCAGCGGCCAGATTATCCAGCGAGTCGTCCTCGGTCATCTGCTGGTTGCCCTTGTCCACGATCACCTGATAGAACGCGGCCAGCTGGGGGTCGCGGCTGGGTTCCAGCTCAAAGCGGTAGACCTCCTCGCCGTAGGTCAGCTGTTCCATCACCTTGTTCAGCTCCCGGAACTGGCGGCGGGCGTTGAAGATATCGTCTTTCATCCGGAACAGGATATCCTTGCGGAAGCGGTCCTTGCAGTCGCGCTGGGCCTGTTCCAGGCGTGCGGCGTAGCGTTCCAGATCAATGCGCACCAGGCTCTCGTGCTGGGCGCGGTACTGTTCCACCCCGGCAAGGCCCAGCGGATAATCGCAGACATAGCGGGCGTTGTAGTCTTTCTGGGCCGGTTCCAGCGTGCCGGTCAGGTAAGCGGTCAGGGTGTCGTCCAGCTTAGCCTGGGCCTTTTCGGCGGCCTGTGCCGCGGCGCGGGCCGTTTTGTCCCCTGCCATCAGCCGGGTCTGGCGCTCCTGCGCCAGCGGCTCCAGCAGCGGGTGGGCCGCAAAGAATGCCTGCGCGGCTTCGGCGCTCTGGCGGGCCGTTTCCACACACTTTTTCTGCTCCTCTTCACAGGAAGCGATCTGCTTTTCGCAGATGCGGATATCGCCGCCGGCCTGCTCTACGGCCCGGCGGGCGGCTTCCCACTCGGCTTCGCGAGCTTCTTCCTCATGGTAAAGCTGCTGCAGCAGCGGGTTTTCGCGGCAGTCGGCCAGCTTCTGCTCCTGGGCAGCGCAGTCGGCTTTTGCGGCTTCCAGCGCTTCCCGGCTCTCCCACAGCGCGGCCAGTTGTTCCGGCGCGGCCGCGTGCAGCACATTCCGGTACTGGTCGTAGGCCGTTTTCAGGGATTTTTCGGTCTGGGCGGCTTCGCGGCGGCGCTCGGTCAGGGATGCCAGCTCGGCTTCCAGGGCTTCGGCACGCTGTCTGCGGGCATCCAGACCGATGCAGCGCTGGGGGCGGCGGAGCCGTTCCAGACGGAACGGATGATGCCGCAGCAGGTCGCGGGTCGCGCTGTCCGGGTACTGTTCCAGCGTATCGGGGGTCTCGCAGCAGACGATCCGCCGCAGGATGGTGTCGGCGTACTGGGCCGCCAGCGGGTTTTCGCTTTCCACCTGGGCGGCCAGGCTGTCGGCCGGGGCCGTTTCGGCCCGGCGGTTGGCGCTGCGGATGCCCGGCGTATCCAGCAGGCTGATGGGCCCCACCCGGTCGCCCAGGGCCACAAAGGCACTCTTAGCGGCGGCATAATGGGCTGGCGGCACCAGGATATCAAAGCGGCGGTCGCCCAGGCAGGCTTCCACGCAGTCCTGCCAGCTTTCGTCCGCCACGTTCAGCAGCTCACAGAAAATTTTTGCGTCCGGCGTCATGCCGCGGCTTTTCAGCTCCGCGTTCACAGCATCCCGAACTTTGGTGGCGGCATCGCCGTGGGGGTAGACCCATTTGCCGCCGGACACGGCATCCAGCTCGGCGCGGGCCGTTTCCTGCGCGCGGGCCAGCTCAGCCGCTGCCTGCCGGGCCTCCAAATACTGTTCTTCCAGCGGTTTTTCCAGCTTGGCCAGGGCATCGGTCAGGGCGGGCAGGCCCTCGGCGGAGGCAAGGTTCTGGGGCCAGAGCGCTTTTTCCACCGGAAAGCCGCTGCGGGCCAGCACGGTCAGCAGAGCGGTCACCCGGTCGGCGGCCTCCTCCAGCCCGCGCACCCGGCGGGCGGCGGCATCCAGCGCCGCCTGCCTGCGGGCCAGCTCCCCGGCCATGGCATCCAGGGCCCGGCCCTCGCCGCTGGCACCGGCGGCACCGTGGGCGGCCAGATAGGCACGGCGGGCTTCCGCTTCCGCACTCTGGGCGGCAGCATACCGCTCTTTCAGCCCGGCCAGCTGGCGGCGGCCCGCCTCCACGCGGCTCTGCCAGACGGCATCCTCCCCGGCATCGGCCTGGGCACCGGCCAGCAGGGCTGCGCCCCGGTTGACCAGGGCATCCGTCTCTTTGGCAGCCGCTTCCCGGCCGTATTCCACGATCTGCTCCAGCGCGGCGGCGCGGGTCTGGGCTTCGGCCAGCACGGCGTGGAGGTTTTCCAGCTCCACGCGGTCGCTTTGCAGCGCATCCAGGTCCAGCTCCGGCTGAGGCAGGATGTATTGATACAAAAACTCCCGGAAATTCGGGATCTCGTCCATGCTGGTGCCCATCTGGAACACCTCATTGAACTTTTTGCCCAGCGGGCTGGCCGCGCGGCCGATGCCCAGCGCCCGGCAGATGCGGTCCCGCGCCTCGCTGGGGCTGCGGGTATACGAAAGGCGGCCCACAGCGGGCTTGAAGTCCTCCTTGGCGCTGGGGGCCCCGGTGCGCGGGTCGAGGAACGGCAGCTTTTCCAGCGTGATGCCGTCCTCCGAAAGATACCAGGTCTGGTCGCCGGGGTGCAGCTCCTGCATGGGGCCTTCCGACTCCACCCGCACCGCGATGACAAAGCTGGTCCGCTTGACGGTGTCCCAGAACTCGATGCCGATATAGGCCACGGTGCGGCCCGGGCGGCGGTAGGCGTTCTCGCCGCGCTGCTTTGCGTGGACGGAGCCCTGCAACGTACGGCCGCTCTTTTTATTGCCCAGGGCATTGAAGCTGCGGTTGGTGGTCAGGCAGTAGCGGATGGCATCCAGGATGGTGGTCTTGCCCACGGCGTTGACACCGATCATATAGGTCAGGCGGGCACAGTCAAAGGTGACGTTTTCAAAATTGTGCCAGTTGATGAGCTTCAGGCGCTTCAGTTCGATCATTCTTCTTCCTCCCCGCTGCCCTCGCCATCGGGGCGCTCATACAGGCCAAGCTCGGTGCGGGTGCGGCCCGCCTCGGCGGCGGCATCGGCCAGGTCCGCATCCGGCAAAGCCAGCAGCACCGTGGGGAACACCTCGATCCGGCTGTCCAGCCCGGTCAGCCGCCCCACCGGGCGGGCCAGATTGTACCGCCGCAGGGTGCGCAGCAGCTTTTCCAGCGTCAATTGGTCCAGCCGCCGGGGCAGGTTCATCTTTTGCAGCTCGGCCTGGACTTCCTCCACCGTGACCAGCACCTCGTCGGCGCTGGCGGCCAGGCTCTCGCGCTTTTGCAGATAGAGCAGCCGCAGCACCAGCAGCAGGATGCTCTCATATTTCAGCAGCCGGGCCTGGCTGCCCTCGTGCTCGTTGACCAGAGCCGCAGCCTGCAGGGGCGCGGGGTACAGCAGCACCGCATAGCCCAGCGGCGCGAACACGGCCCGCACCTCGTTCAGATGGTCCTGCACATACAGATATTTTGCCCGCTGATCCTCCACACCGCCCAGCACAAAGCAGTGGTTGAGCAGATAGTTTGCGGTTTCTTCCAGCATTTTATTCGGTTCTGCCATGGTCTGCCTCCCTGCGGGGTTTCAAAATGAAATCTTCAAACCGGAAGCCGCCCCGTTCGACCCAGGTCCCGGTCAGGGTGATCTCGTAATTGCGCCGCGGCGACTGCGAGTAGGTGTGCAGGCCGATGATGCGGGCAAAATCGTTCGGATATTCATCGGCCAGCGTGGAAGCCGCCGCCTGCGGCCGGGCAGCCAGAGCCTGCTTTGCCAGCAGGTCCACGTTTTCTTCGGTCACCGCCATCCGGGCGTAATCCAGCAGCAGCTGCTGTTCCTTTTGCAGCTGCCGGGGATCCAGCTCGGCCTGCCGCACCGGGGCCAGCGGCGCTTCGCTGCGGGGCGCGGCGGGCGGATACAGCGGCTTTGGCCCGAACACCGCCGCCGGGAAAAGCCGCAGCCGCTTTGCCACAGGCCCCTCGTCCGGCTCAAACAGCTGGTCCGGGGTGCGGATCTCCTCGGCATAGCGGCGGAGCAGCGCCGTCACGCTGCCCTGGGCCGAGCGGTCGCTCAGCAGCAAGAACTGCGCCCGCTGCACCGCCCGCTTGCGGTAGCGGATGTGGCTCTGGTCGATCTGGCGGATCAGGGTGCTCATTTCTTCCAGCGCGTCCCGCTGGCGCTGGATCAAAGCCCGCACGGCGGGGGCTGCCTCGTTGGGGGCACAGCGCTCCACCCGCGCATAGTCCAGCGCCAGCTGGGGCAGGTACTTTGTCTCGCACTCGTCCAGCCCCTCCTCCAGATAGGCGCGGTAGTTGAACAGATTGTCGCTGGTCTTGAAGCGGTGGTACGCAGCCGCCACCACCTTTTCTTCGTACTGGTCAAACAGCTCCAGCACCTCCTGCGGGGTGCGGTTGCGGGTGAGCCGGTCGATATAGTGGCCGATGGAGGCATTGAGCGCCCGCAGCGAGCGGTTCAGCGCTTCCAGATCGGAGGCCACCTCCCGCAGCACATTCTCGTAAGGGCTTTTTTCCTCCCCTACGCCGCGCAGCAGCTGCCAGGCCTTGTACAGCTTGCCCGTGTAGGTGACCACGCGGGGGTTCAGAATTTCTTCCAGTGCTTCCAGCAGCGGGGCGACCTCCGGCACAAAGGCCAGAGTTGGCTCCTCCTCGTAGCTGCCGGGCTGTTCTTCCAGCCAGCCGGTGCGGCGCAGCCGCAGCAAAAAGCCCAGCGCCAGGGCGTGGGGGTCACGGGTGGGCTGCTCGGCTTCGTCGCCCGCGTCGTCGGCATCCAAAGCCAGCGGTCTTGCCAGCGCCGCAAAATAATCCTCGGCGCGGGACACCGCTTCGGCCCGCAGGATGCTGTAATCGGCCGTGTGGCGGCACTCCTCCCACAGCAGGAGCAGCAGCTCCGCATAAAACGCCCGGTTCGGCCCCGCCAGCGGGCGGAACAGGCGCGGGGACACCAGTTCAAACAGCTGCATGGAAACGTCCTTTCTGTCTGTGTTCGATACTCTTTTATTGTACCACAAAACGACACGGTTTGACAGAGAAACCATTCAGAATTGCCGCCGGGAGACGCGGGGTGGACTCTTTCCGTCAAACCCTGCGGGTTTGCCACGGCAGATTGTCAATCAAGTGCAACACTTTCAAAGAAGACTTCAGCAGGCGATTTCCAACCAAGACATTTCCTGGGC
>CAKTEF010000029.1 GCA_934547065.1 uncultured Faecalibacterium sp. | reverse complement strand
ACGACCATGTAGGTGGCACCGAACAGGGTGTCGCAGCGGGTGGTGTACACGGTCAGGGTGTCGCCTGCGGTGGTGCCGAAGTTCACCTCAGCGCCGTGGCTGCGGCCGATCCAGTTCTTCTGCTGGGTGGCAACACGCTCGATGTAATCCAGGCCGTCCAGGCCGTCGATCAGCTTGTCGGCGTAGGCCGTGATCTTGAGCATCCACTGGCTCTTGACGCGGTGGACCACCTCGCTGCCGCAGCGCTCGCACACGCCGTTGACAACTTCCTCGTTGGCCAGCACGCACTTGCAGCCGGTACACCAGTTGACGTTCATCTCTTTTTTGTAAGCCAGGCCATGCTTGTACAGCTGCAGGAAGATCCACTGGGTCCACTTGTAATATTCGGGGTCGGTGGTGTTGATCTCGCGGTCCCAGTCAAAGCTGAAGCCCAGGGCTTTCAGCTGGCTGCGGAAGTGGTCCACATTGTTCTTGGTCACGATGGCCGGATGGATGTGGTTCTTCATGGCAAAGTTCTCGGTGGGCAGGCCAAAGGCGTCCCAACCCATCGGGTACAGCACGTTGTAGCCGTTCTGGCGGCGTTTGCGGCTGACGACGTCCAGCGCGGTGTAGCTGCGGGGATGGCCGACGTGCAGGCCCGCACCCGAAGGATACGGGAACTCCACCAGGGCGTAGAACTTGGGCTTTTTGTGGTCGATCTCAACGTGGAAAGTCTTCTCGTCCTCCCACACCTTCTGCCACTTGGCCTCAACGGCCTTGTAATCATACTTCATTGTTGTTCAGCTCCTGCTTTTCTTTGCTACCAAAGGTTCAATTTATGACAATCTCAGCACTTGTCAGGTTCTCCTCGATCCAACCTCTCCGTCATTGCTCCGCAATGCCACCTCCCCTAGTAGGGGAGGCCTTGGCATAAGATTTATTTTTTGCTGTAATCGCTGACGCTCCAAAACCAGCATCTGCTGCAAGGTCTTCACCTCATCAGTCGCCTGCGGCGACAGCTTTCCCACTGGGGAAGCCTTTACAGGAACCTTGTGCCAGCAGGGCAAACAGGAGCGAAGCGCTGACACTCAAAAGCTTCACGGTCTGCCAAGGGCTCCCCTACTAGGGGAGCTGTCACGGCGAAGCCCGTGACTGAGAGGTTGTACAAAGGAACACCTCACCGAGATGTGTTCCTTTACAGACTGTTATCCGGGGTCAGGTACTCCGAGATGTCGATGGGCTCGCCATCGGCCCACAGGTGTTCCAGGTCGTAGTAGGTGCGGGTGTTGGGCACAAACACATGCACGATGACGCCGGAATAATCCAGCAGCACCCAGTTCTTGGAGTCGAAGCCCTCGGTGCTGTACGGCTCGATGCCGCTCTGGGAAAGCTCAAACTCCACTTCATCGGCCAGGGACCCCACCTGCGTGGTGGAGGTACCGGAGGCGATGACAAAGTAATCGGTCAGGACGGTCAGGCTCTCCACCTTGAGCACCCGGACATCCTGGGCCTTTTTCTTGTCCAGGATCTGTGCGATCTTGATGGCAAGTGCCTTGCTGTCGATGTTGTTCTCCATAAAAGTCTCCTCTCGTTTACTGTCCTGTGCTTTGGCCGTCGGTGGTGGTCGCGCCCGCCACGTCGGTCTCCCCGCTCAGGATGGCATCATCGGACTCCTTGTCGAGCTGGCCGACAAACTGGACGTTGGCGCTGGTGGAAGCCGAGCCATGGGGCCAGTCGTTGGTCACAAGGTTCAGTTCCTCGGCGCTGACAGGGCCGGTGTAAGTGCGGAAATAGGTGTTGAGCAGCTCTGCAATGGAACCGGCATCCGGCACCACACAGGAGTAGCCGTCAAAGCTGTCGGTCTTGCCCACATTGGGCACGCCCATGAACACGGGGGTCTGGGCCAGCATGATGTTGGCGCTGTCGATGCGGGTAAACGACACCAGCATCTTGGCAATGGTGGCCAGATCCATGTCCGTGTGGATATAATTGTTGAAGATCAGGGGCAGCTGGGCAATGACATCCGTCACGCCCATGCTGCGTACCCGCTTGAACAGGCCGGCGTAGAAATAACGCTGCATGTTCAGGCGGTCGATATCCGAGTTGGCATATCCCTCGCCGTGGCGGCAGCGGACAAAGAACTCCGCCGAAGTGCCGTCCAGGTTGCGGTAGCCCTGCTTGAGGGCGCTGCCTGCAAAGGACATATCGTGCGGGATATACACCTCGATGCCGCCAAAGTTATCCACCATTTCCACCAGAGCCTGCATGTCGATGGTGACATAGTAGTCGATGGGCAGCTTGTACTGGTCGTAGATGACCTCGGCCAGGGCGGCGATGTTGCCGCCGTTGGAAAGCGCCACCGAGTTGATCTGGTAGTTGGAAGCCGCATAGGTCTTGCCGTTGGAAAGGGTGATTTTGCGGTTCTGGGTGGCCACCAGGCTGTTGCGGGGGATCTGCAGCATCCGCAGTGCGCCGCCCTTGATATCGAACTGGCAGTACAGGATCATATCCGTCATGCCGTCGTTGGTGCCGTCGGACGAGTAAGCGCGGCCTTCCTCATAGTCGATGCCGCAGACCAGGATGTTCACCACATCGCCCTTGTACTCCTCCAGCGTCTGGATCTCCTCCACCAGCGAGGCGGCGTTCTCCTCCGGCTTCAGGTTTTCCTCCACCTTGTTCATCATGCTCACCGCATAGACCACCACGCCCGAAAGCACGGCCACCACGGCCAGCGTCACAGCCAGCGGGAGCCACAGCGGGGTCTTTTTCTTCTTTTTCCGGCGGCGGGGCGGCTGGCTTTGGGCTGCATGGGCTCCGTGCCGGGGCGGCTGGCCGCCATTGTTTCCGCCATCCGCTTCCACCGGGCGGGGGCGCTGCTCCACATGGGGGACCGACGGCTCCTCCTGGAAGAAATCCGGCTGCCCCTGAAGCGGGGCCTGCCGGGAGGCCGGGGCCTCGGTGGGCCGCTGCTCCGTGGGACGGTTCAGCGAACGGGTGGTATTGATACGGCGCGGAGTTTGACTCATGCGTTCGGTTCCTCCAGATTTTTCATTCGGCAGAATTCGTCATCATATCTTTTAGTATAACATTCTTGTCCGGAATCTGCAATTGGTTTTCATTTCCGGGCACGGCTCATTCCGCTGTGCGGGCATCCACCCGTGCTTTGATCTCGTCGTAGGCCGCCTGGGACATCGGGTCCAGGGGATTGCCCTGCGAGAGCACAAAGTCATTGGCCCGCTTCAGGGCCATCAGCATGGCGGCATCCAGGTCTTTCCGTTCCAGCTTGCGCAGCCTGTTCACGCCGGGCCAATCCCGCTCGGCGCTGCTCATATCCGCCAGATACACGATCTTGTCCAGCTTGCTCATGCCGGGCTTGCCCGCCGTGTGGCAGGCAATGGCCGAGAGCACGGCCTCGTCCTCCACGCCCCACTCGGTGCGGGCCAGGATGGCGGCGCAGATCCCGTGCCACACCGGGGCGGGGCGGCTCTCGCCGCCTTCGGCCAGCTCCGGGTGGGCCTGCAGGATGGCACGCATCTCGTCCTTGCCAAGTTCCTTGGCCGAGTCGTGCAGCAAAGCGGCCAGAGCCGCCTTTTCTTCATCGACCCCATACTGCTTTGCCAGCTTGACCGCCATTTTTTTTACGTTGATGGTATGCTCGTAACGCTTGTCACTCAAGCGGCTGCGCACAAGCTCCTTTGCCTGTTTCAGATCCATGGTCGTTTTGTTCCTCTCGCTCTGCCCGGTACAGCCCCGTGCGCCGGATGACACCGCGCACCAGGGCGGGCAGTTCGTTTTCACATTCATCCCCGGCGGCCAGGCGGGCGCGGATGGCGCTGCTGGCCATGGGCAGAGCCTGCAGCGGCGCAAACAGGATGCGGGCCCCGGTGGGGTCCAGCTGTTTTGCCTTTTGGTGCAGCTCCGGGGCATCGCCCAGGTTCCGGCTGGTCACCACCAGACGGGCCAGGCGCAGGATGTCCTGCCAGCGATACCAGGCATCAAAACTGAGCAGCATATCGCTGCCCACAGCCAGATACAGCTCTGCGCCGGGGTGTTCGGCCGCCAGCATTTCCAGGGTCAGAACCGTATAGTTCCGGCGGCCCTGCTCCGCCTGCCGTACCTCCCAATCGCTGACCGTCAGCTCCGGGATCTCCCCGGCCTCGGCCAGCGCGGAAAAGCAGCCGCACATCTCCACCCGCAGCGCACCCGGCGTGGCCGAGCGCTGCTTGAACGGCGATACCCCGGCGGGCATCACCACCACACAGTCCGGCCGGACACGGGCCGCTGCGGCCCGCAGATTGTTCAGGTGGCCGTTGTGGGGCGGGTCAAAGGTACCGCCGTACAGCAGCAGCCTCATTTCAGCAGGTCGGCGTAGGCGCTGTCTTTCTGCTTTTGCAGGTACAGCACGAACTTGGAGCCGATGACCTGCACGCAGTCCGCACCGGTGGCTTCGGCCAGCAGGTTCGCGGCTTCCTTGGCGTTGTACATGCTGCTCTCCAGCACCTTGAGCTTGATGAGCTCGCGGGCATCCAGGCAGTCCTTTACGCCCTGCACCAGAGTCTCGTCGATCTCGCCTTTGCCCACGATGAAAACGGGGTCCATGGTGTTTGCCTTGCCGCGCAGGATCGCGCGCTGTTTGCTTGTCAGCATAATATTCTCCTTTAATTTTTATCTTTCTCGGTCAAGTTTTTCTCCGTACAACCTCTCCGTCAATGCTTCGCATTGCCACCTCTCCTAGTAGGAGAGGCCTTGGCATAAGATTTATTTTTTGCTGTAATCGCTAACGCTCCAAAACCAGCATCTGCTGCAAGGTCTTCACCTCATCAGTCGCCTGCGGCGACAGCTTCCCCACTGGGGAAGCCTTTACAGGAACCTTGCGCCAGCAGAGCAAACAGGAGCGAAGCGCTAAACTTCACGGTCTGCCAAGGGCTCCCCTACTAGGGGAGCTGTCACGGCGAAGCCCGTGACTGAGAGGTTGGATAGAGTATCCGTTAATCTTCTGCCAAAAACTCCGGCAGCTGCTGTTCCAGCTCCGCCAAAGCCGCGCCGCGGTGGCTGATGGCATCTTTTTCGTCGGGGGTGAGCTGGGCGTAGCTGCGGCCCTCGGTATTGGGGCGCTTGCCCGTTTTGCCCACGCCGCAGTCTGCGGGGATGAACAGCGGGTCGTAGCCAAAGCCGTAGTCGCCGCACAGCCGCGCAAACGCCACCGTGCCGGGGCACTCGCCCATGCAGGTCAGGTGCCGCCCATCCGGCAGGACGAAGCATACGGCGGACACAAACTTTGCGCCCCGCCGTTCCGCAGGAACATTCTTCATGACATCCAGCAGCTTGTCGTTGTTGGCTTCGTCGTCGCCATGGCGGCCGCAGTAGCGGGCGCTGTATACGCCGGGGGCCCCGCCCAGAGCTTCCACACACAGGCCGGAGTCATCGGCGACGGTGGGCAGGCCGCTGGCTTTGCAGATGGCCTCTGCCTTGATGCGGGCATTTTCCGCAAAGGTGGTGCCGGTCTCATCCGGTTCCAGGGTGATGCCCAGCTCTTTCTGGCTGACCACCTCGTGGCCCTGTGCTTCCAGGATGCGCCGCAGCTCGCGGAGCTTTCCGGCATTGCCGGTTGCTGCACAAATTTTCATAAACTTCTCCTCTCTGCCCTTGTCGAACTCCTACACTTGGCTCCCCTACCAGGGGAGCTGTCCGCGCCAAAGCGCGGACTGAGAGGTTTGATTTCAAATCCGTTCGACAGCACATCTCACCGGTGTCGTCAGTGTTTCCACTGCCGGGGCAGCAATTCTTCCACAAAGCCTTCCGGCGTAAACGGCAGCAGGTCGTCGATGCCCTCGCCCACGCCGATGAACCGCACCGGCAGGCCCAGCCGCTGCTTGACGGCCACCACGCAGCCGCCCTTGGCCGTGCCGTCGAGCTTGGTCAGGATGATGCCGGTGGCGTTGGCCGCTTTGCAGAACTCCTTGGCCTGGCTGATGGCGTTCTGCCCCGTGATGGCATCCAGCACCAGCAGTGTTTCCAGGCTGGCTTCCGGGCTGGCCTTTTTGACGCTGCGGCTGATCTTGGAAAGTTCGGCCATCAGGTTGGCCTTGTTGTGCAGGCGGCCGGCCGTGTCGGCAATGACCATGTCATAGCCGCGGGCCGTGGCCGATTTTACCGTGTCAAAGATCACGGCAGCGGGGTCTGCACCCTCGCCTGCCTTGACGATGGGCACCCCGGCCCGGCCTGCCCAGATCTCCAGCTGCTCGCTGGCGGCGGCACGGAACGTATCGCCCGCAGCCAGCATCACCTTTTTGCCCTGACGGGTGTAGTGATCGGCCAGCTTGGCAATGCTGGTGGTCTTGCCCACGCCGTTGACCCCGATGACCAGGATCACCGCCGGATGGCCGGAAAGGTCCATCTCGGCCTCCGGGCGCATCTCGTCTGCGATCAGCTCCCGCAGCTCGTCGCTGGCTTCCTCGCCGGTCTTGAGGCCTTTTTCATTCACCCGGTCGCGGAGCTTGTCCACCAGTTTGATGGCCACTTCCCCGCCCACATCGGCCAGGATGAGCTGTTCTTCCAGCTCATCGTAAAGATCATCGTCGATCTTGCTGCCGGTCAGAGTATTCAGGATACTGCCCCAGAAGCCCGTGCGGGTCTTTTCCAGGCCATCCTTCATCTTGTCTTTTTCTTTTTTGCCAAATCCAAAGAGGCCCATTGGTTCTCTCCTTTTTCAGGTTTTGTGCTCTAATTTCACTTATGTTTTACAAAACTCTCCATCTCTGTTTTACTCTGCCACCTCAGCTGTCTGCGGAGCAGACGGATGAGGTGGCAGCGCAGCGGGAGAGATCATCTTCCCATCCGTTTCCACCTCATCCGGCACTTGCGTGCCACCTTCCCCTCAAGGGGAAGGCTTTACGGTATGCCAAAGGTTCCCGTACCAGGGAAGCTGTCGCGGCAGCGCCCGCGACTGAGAGGGTTGTACTTATTATACCTACGAAACCAGTGCCGCGTCAACATGATCCAGGTCCAGTTTGAGCAGTTTCGACACGCCGTCCTCCTGCATGGTCACGCCGTACAGGACATTGGCGGCTTCCATCGTGCCGCGGCGGTGGGTGATGACGATGAACTGCGTCTTATCGCTGACCCTGCGCAGATACTGCGCAAAGCGGCTGACATTGGCATCGTCCAGTGCGGCCTCGATTTCATCCAGGATACAGAACGGCGCCGGGTTGACTGCCAGGATGGCAAAGTAGATGCTGATGGCCACCAGCGCCTGCTCGCCGCCCGAAAGGGCTTCCAGGTTCTTGATGACCTTGCCCGGCGGGGCCACCCGGATGCCGATGCCGCACGAAAGCACCTCGCTTTCATCTTCCAGCACCAGGCTGGCCGAACCGCCGCCGAACAGCTCGGCAAAGATGCGGCCAAAGTTTTCGTTGATGGCGCGGAAGCTGTCGGTGAAGATCTCTTTCATCCGGCCCGAAAGCCCGGCGATCATCCGTGTCAGTTCGTTTTTGCTGCCCTCCACATCGGCCACCTGGGCGCTCAGGGCATCGTAGCGGGCCTTGACCTCCCGGTATTCCTCAATGGCGCTGACGTTCACATTGCCCAGGGCGCGGATCTTGCTGCGCACATCGGCCACCTGGGCCCGCAGGGCGGGCAGGCTGTCGAACTCCACGCAGAGCTCCTCGGCCTGGCTCACGGTCAGCTGATACTCGTCCCAGAGCTTGGCGGCCGTGGCATCGTACTCGCTTTCAGCCGCCGCCTTGCGCTCGGCCAGGCGGGCCATCTCCCGGCCCATCTCCTCGCGCGCATCGGCGGAGGTGCGGGCACGGGCCAGCGCTTCCGTCTCGGCCTGCTGGCACTTCAGCCGCTCCTGGGTCTTGCTGCGGATCTCGGCTTCCTTGGCTTCGATCCCGGCACGGCTGTCGGCCTTTGCTTTCCGGATGGATTCGATCTCCGCCCGGCAGGCCTCGCTCCGCCGGGCCAGGGCAGCCAGGCTTTCTTCCAGCGCGGTGCGGCGGTCCGCCGCATCCTTTGTGCGCTGTTCCAGCGCCGCGATCTGGGCGGCGGCCAGCTCCGCATCTTTCCGGCGGCTGACCTGTTCCAGCCGCTTTGCGCCGATCTGTTCGGCCAGGGCCTGCTGCCGGGTCAGGAACGCATCGTCCCCCTGTGCCAGCCGGTTCAGTTCCTGGGCCCGTGCTTCCAGCTCAGCGGCAAGGGCGGCTTCCTGCGCCTGGGCATCCGCCGCCTTTTTCCGGTTCTCCGCCAGCTGGGCGTTCAGAGTGTCGATCTCGCTCTGCCGCGCTTTCAGGGCTGCTTCCGCCTGCTCCACGGCGCTTTCCAGCCGCTTGCGCTCGGCTTCGGCCCGCACGCGGTCATTGGCGGCGGTGATCTGTTCGCTTTCCGCTGCGGTCAGCTCCGCTGCCAGGGCATCGGCCTGAGTCTTGCACTGGTCGGTCTTTTCCTGCGCGGCAAGGCAGTCTTTTTGGAGATTGGCAGCCTTGAGCCGCAGTTCCTCCATCTCCTGCCGGCGGGTGAACAGCCCCGCGCTGCGCTGGACGCTGCCGCCGGTAAAACTGCCGCCCGCGTTGATGACCTGACCATCCAGCGTGACCACCTTGTTGTGATAGCCCAGTTCCCGCGCCGCGCGGGAGGCTTCGTTGATCTCGTCCACCACCACGATCCTGCCCAGCAGGTTCGACACGATGTTCGCATACCGGGCCTCGGCCTGCACCAGGCTGGAAGCCAGCCGGGCCGAACCGGACAGCCGCCCCCGGAACACGCCGGGCTGGACCGTGTCCAGCGGCAGGAACGTGGCGCGGCCTGCGTTTTCGCTGCGCAGCAGGGCGATGGCGGCTTTGGCGGCGGCTTCGTTTTCCACCACGATGTTCTGCAGCGCACCGCCCAGAGCCGTTTCAATGGCTACCTCCCGCCCAGGCTCCACCCGCAGGATGGAGGACACCGGGCCGATGACGCCCCGCAGCCGCCGGGCCGACGCAGCCCGCATCACGGTCTTGACGGAGTTCTGGTAGCCGTCCATATTCTTTTCCAGCTCCCGCAGCACCGAAAGGCGCTGCCGGGCCGCATCCAGCTCCCGGCTCAGCCGCTGCTCGGCGGCATCGGCTTCGTCCAGGGCGGCGCGGCGGCTCTTGAGCTTGAGCGCCAGACCGGCGCGGACGTTTTTCAGCTGGTTCTCGTTTTCCGTTAAGGCGGCAAGATACTTCTGCGTATCTTCCAGATCCTGCTTAGCATCGTCCCGCTGGACGGCCAGCACCTCGGCGGCTTCTTCCAGTGCGGGCAGGCGGCCAAGGGCCGTTTCGGCGGCAGCTTCCGCCGCTGCCTGAGCCACCTGGGCTTCGGTGCGGCGGGCCGAAAGCTCGGCCGTCTCGGCCCGCAGGGTATCGCGGCGGGCACCGCTCCGGTCGTTTTCCTGCGCCAGACGGACTAAGTCGGCGTTCAGCGCTTCCAGCTCGGCGGCCAGCTTCTGCCCGGCCGCTGCCATGTCCTGCGCCACGGCGCGGTGGCGCTGCAGCGCGGCCTCGGCTTCGGTGCGGTCCTGCTGCCCGGCCTCGATCTCGGCCTGCAGGCCGGCGGCGCTTTCGTCGTTGCGGGCAATGTCATTTTCCAGCACGGCGATCCGGCTCTCGCTGCCGCTGATCTGCTCCGTGATGCTGCGGATATCCCCATTCAGGCGCTCGACCGCAATGGTCAGCTGCTGTGCCTGCATCCGGATCTCCTCAGCCTCCGCTTCGGCGGCGTTCGTCTCGCGGTCGAACCGCTCGTAATCGGCCTGGGCCGTCTCGTGGTCCCGCACCTGGCGGCGCACGGCTTCCCTGGCCCGGTGTACGCCGTCCGTCCACAGGGTCACTTCCAGCGTTTTGCGCTGCCCGCTCAGGGCCAGGAATTTCTGTGCCTTTTCGCTTTCGCGCTCCAGCGGGCCCACGCGGGCTTCCAGCTCGCCCAGGATATCCCGCAGCCGCTCCAGATTTTCGGCCGCAGCGGCCAGACGGCGCTCGGCCTCGTTTTTGCGGTAACGGTATTTGGCAATGCCGCAGGCTTCCTCAAAGATCTCGCGCCGCTCGCTGCTTTTTGCCGCCACGATCTCCGCAATGCGGCCCTGCCCGATGACGGAGTAGCCATCGCGGCCGATGCCGGTATCCAGCAGCAGCTCGTAGATGTCTTTCAGGCGGCAGACCTGGCCGTTGATGGTGTACTCACTCTCGCCGGAGCGATAATACCGGCGGCCGATCACGGCCTCGTCGGCATCCAGATCCAGCGTATGGGCGTGGTTGTCCAGCGTCAGGCGCACCTGGGCAAAGCCCATGGCTCCCCGCCGCTGGGTGCCGCCAAAAATGACATCCTCCATCTTTCCGGCAGCGCGCAGCTGGCGGGCGCTGGTCTCGCCCAGCACCCAGCGCACGGCATCGGACAGGTTCGACTTGCCGGAGCCGTTGGGCCCCACCACGCCGGTCACGCCCGCATCGAACGTGATCTTGACCTTATCCGGAAAGCTTTTGAATCCCTGGATCTCCAGTTCCTTGAATACCATTTACTTTTCCTTTATTACGCCCAGCAGCTTGAGCGCTTCCCGCGCGGCGTGCTGCTCGGCCGCTTTTTTGCTGCGGCCCTCGCCGCGGGCCACCTTGTCGGAGTTGAAGCGCACGGCCACCACAAAGTGCTTGTCGTGGTCGGGGCCGGACTCCTGCTCCACCACATAGCTCAGGCGTTCTTCGGGATTCTGCTGCACGATCTCCTGCAGGCGGGTCTTGTAATCGGCTTCGGCATGTTTGCCCTCGGTGATAAAGGGCAGGATGAAATTGCGGGCCACCTCCATGCCGCCGTCGAGGTACAGCGCGGCGATGACCGCTTCAAACGCATCCGATACCACGCTGGGCCGGGTGCGGCCGCCGCAGCGCTCCTCGCCGCGGCCCAGGCGCAGGTAATCGCCCAGGTTGATCTCCTGGGCAAACTGGAACAGGGCCCCCTCGCTGACCAGGCTGGAACGGATGCGGGTCAGGTCGCCCTCCGGCCGGTCGGCGTAGGCGTGGAACAGATAGTCCGCCGAGACGATCTGCAGCACGCTGTCGCCCAAAAACTCCAGCCGCTCGTTGTGCCGGACCGGCATGCGGCTCTCGTTGGCATAGCTGGTGTGGGTGAGCGCCGTTTCCAGCAGCTCCGGATTTTTGAACTTGTAGCCAATGATCGTTTCCAACTGATGGCTCATATTTCTTTGCTCCCTTACTCCTTGTTCAGCTCATCCAGTGCGTTCTGCATGGTGCCGCACAGGTCGTTCTCCACGCAGATCTTGGCCTGGCGGATGGCATTCTTGATGCCCTTGGCCTTGGACGAGCCGTGTGCCTTGATGACCGGCTGCTTCGCGCCCAGGAACGGTGCGCCGCCGTACTCCTCGCTGTCCATCTGGTGCTTGAGGTCGGTCACGCCGCCCTTGAGCAGCAGGTAAGCCAGCTTGCCGCCCAGGTTTGCCAGGAACATCTGCTTGAGCATGCTCAGCAGCATCTTGGCCACGCCCTCGGTCAGCTTGAGGATCACATTGCCGGTAAAGCCATCGCACACCACAACGTCCACGTCACCGTTGGGCACATCGCGCGGCTCAATGTTGCCCACAAAGCGGATGCCAGGGGTGGCTTTGAGCAGTTGGTGGGCCTCCCTGAGCATGGGGGTACCCTTGCTTTCCTCCGCGCCGTTGTTGGCCAGGGCCACGCTGGGCGAGGGGCGGCCCTCCACCTTGTTGACATAGCAGCTGCCCATCACGGCAAAAGCGGCCAGCATTTCGGGGCGGCACTCCACATTGGCACCGCAGTCCAGCAGCAGGTAGGCCTGCTTTTTGGCGGGCACCATGGTGGCCAGGGCCGGGCGCTTGACCCCGCGCAGGGTGCGCACGATCAGGCTGGCCCCCACATGGAGCGCACCGGTGCTGCCGGCCGAGACAAAGGCATCGCCCTTGCCCTCCTTGAGCAGGTTCAGGCCCACCACGATGGAGGAATCCTTTTTGCTGCGGATGGCCCTGGCCGGCTCATCGCACATGTCGATGACCTCGGTGCAGTTCACCAGCTCGATGCCGTCCAGCGGGATGTTGTGCTCGGCGGCCGTTTTGCGCACCAGCTCCTCATTGCCCACGCCCAGGATGGCAGCGCCGTACTCCTTGACTGCTGCGGCAGCGCCTTCCAGCACCGCCAGCGGGGCGTTGTCGCCGCCCATCATATCCACAATAATTTTCATAAACGTCGTCCTTTCTCGGTCAGCGTCCTTGCCCTCTCAGTCAACGCATCTCCCGGGCTTAGCACCTGCTGGCCGCAAGCCGCCAAAGGCTTCCCCTTGAGGAAAGACTCCCTCCGGCCGGAGGGAGATGTCGCGCAAGCGACAAAGGGAGGAAGCTGTCTGCGCAGCAGACAGATGAGGTGAAAGCTCTGCGGCAGCACTTGCTGACCATGAGCCGCAATTGCCTCTCTCTTTCGGGAGAGGCGGCATTGCGAAGCAATGACGGAGAGGGCAGGCCCGCTTCCCGTTTAGAATCCGGTTGCATCCAGCCACTGCTGGAAGCTGGCCACGGCGCGTTCGGCCACGGCCATGTAACGCAGGCGCTTGTCGCGCGGGCGGCTTTCGGCGGGCAGCGGGGGCAGGATGCCCATGTTCGCGCCCATCGGCTGGAAATGCTTGTTCTCCGTGGTCAGATACTGGATCAGGGCCCCGCACATGGTGTCCGCCGGGGGCGGAACCAGCGTGCTGCCCGTCAGGCGGGCGTAGATGCTGCGGGCGGCCAGCAGGCCGCAGGCCGCACTTTCCATATAGCCCTCAAAACCGGTGATCTGCCCGGCAAAGAACACATTGGGATGCTCTTTCAAAAACAGGCCCGCGTCCAGCACACGGGGTGCGTCCAGGAATGTGTTGCGGTGCATCACGCCGTAGCGCACGAACTCGGCGTGCTCCAGACCGGGGATCATGCGGAACACCCGCTTCTGTTCCCCCCACTTGAGGTTGGTCTGGAAACCGACGATGTTGTACAGCGTGCGCTCCTTGTTCTCGGCACGCAGCTGGACATTGGCCCAGGGGCGGTGGCCGGTGCGGGGGTCCACCAGACCCACCGGGCGCAGCGGGCCGAACCGCATGGTGTCGGCCCCGCGGGCGGCCATGATCTCGATGGGCATACAGCCCTCGTACACGGTCACGGTGTCCGCCTTTTTGCCGTGGGCATCCGGGTCCGGCTGGGCCCCCTGCTCGGCCCCGGCATCGAACGCGTGCAGCGGGGCCCGCTCCGCCGAAGCCAGCGCCGCATGGAACGCTTCATACTCGGCCTTGTTGAACGGGCAGTTGAGGTAATCGGCCTCGCCCCGGTCATAGCGGGACGCGGCGAATACTTTCTCGTAGTCCAGGCTTTCCGCCGTCACGATGGGGGCCACGGCATCGTAGAAATGCAGCCGCTCGTCGCCGGTCAAGGCTCCGATCTCATCGGCCAGCGCGCCATCGGTCAGGGGGCCGGTGGCCACCAGGAGGGGGGCGCTTTCGTCAATGTGCTCCACCACCTCGCGGCGGACGGTGATGTTGGGGCATTCCTCCACCCGGCGGGTGACCGCCGCGCTGAACGCGTCGCGGTCCACGGCCAGCGCACCGCCGGCCGCCACACGGGCTTCCTCGGCGGCATCCAGAAGCCGGCTGCCCATCCGGCGCATTTCCTCTTTGAGCAGGCCGGAAGCGGAATCCAGCCGCTCGGCTTTCAGGCTGTTGGAGCAGATCAGCTCCGCAAAGCCCTCGCTCTTGTGGGCCGGGGAAAAGTGGACAGGCTTCTGCTCGTACAGCGTGACCTGTACCCCCTTGCCCGCCAGCCAGAGGGCCGCTTCGCAGCCCGCCAGACCGGCACCTAAAATGGTTACTTTCTCATTCATATTTAATCCTTCTTCGGCACCGGCATCTCAAAGCCACAGCCCTCTTTGGCGCAATAGAGCTTGGAGCCCTTGCGGAACAGGGTGCTGCCGCACTTTTCGCACTTGGTGGGCACCGGGGTGTCCCAGGTCATAAAATCGCAGTCGGGGTAGCGCTCGCAGCCATAATAGATGCGGCCCTTGGCGCTCTTGCGCTCCAGCATGCGGCCCTTGCCGCACTTGGGGCAGATGCCGCCGGTATCCTTGACCAGGCGCTTGGTGCCCCGGCACTCCGGGAAGCCGCTGCACGCCAGGAACTTGCCGTACTTGCCCACCTTGATGACCATGGGGCGGCCGCACAGGGGGCACACCTCGCTGGACGGCTCGTCCGGCACCTTGACCTTTTTGCCCTCCATGTTCTTTTCGGCCTGTTCCAGGCTGGCGGCAAAGCCCTGATAGAACTCGTCCACGGTCTTGTGCCAGTCGGCCTTTCCGTTTTCGATCTTATCCAGGTTCCGTTCCATCTCAGCCGAGAAGTCCACATCCACGATGTGGGGGAACTGTTCCAGCATCAGGCCGTCCACAGCCCGGCCCAGCAGGGTGGGCTTGAGCTTTTTCTGCTCCCGCTCCACATAGCCGCGGTCGATGATGGTGGTGATGATGGGCGCATAGGTGGAGGGGCGGCCGATGCCGTTTTCTTCCAGCGCCTTGATGAGGGTGGCTTCGGTGTAGCGGGCGGGCGGCTGGGTGAACTTCTGCTCGCTCTTCAGCTCCCGCAGCTTGAGCACCTGTCCCTGCTCCAGCGGGGGGAGGTTGGTCTCCTTCTTTTCCTTTTCGTCGGTGGCTTCCTCGTACAGGGCGGTAAAGCCGTCAAAGGTCACGGTGTAGCCGCTGGCCTTGAAGTGGTAATCCGCCGCGCTGACGGTGACCGACACGGTGTCCTGCTGGCAGTCTGCCATCTGGCTGGCCATAAAGCGGCTCCAGATCATGCGGTACAGCTTTGCGGTGTCGCCGCTGATGCTCTTGTCCACCTCGTCCGGGGTCAGGGAGGGCACAGAGGGACGGATGGCTTCGTGGGCGTCCTGTGCCGCCGTAGCGCTTTTGGTCTTCCATGTGCGCTTATAGGGGCAGATATACGCTTCGCCGTAGGCCCCGGCGATATACTCCTTGGCGGCGGCCACGGCTTCGTCCGAGATGCGCAGGCTGTCGGTACGCATATAGGTGATCAGACCCATGGTACCGTGGCCCGCAATGTCCACGCCTTCATACAGCGTCTGCGCGGCCCGCATGGTGCGGGTGGCCGTAAAGCCCAGGCGGCGGGAAGCCTCCTGCTGCAGGGTGCTGGTGATGAACGCGGGCGTGGGCTGTTTGGCGCGCTTGCCCTTTTTCAGCTCGGCCACCGTGTAGGATGCGCCTTCCAGCCCCTGCTCAATGGCACGGGCCTCGGCCTCGGTGCGGGGCAGCAGCTTTTTCCCGGTGCCGTCCGAGGCCAGGCGGGCCGTAAAGCTCTTGTGCCCGGTGCCCAGCGTGGCATCCACGTTCCAGTATTCTTCCGGCTTGAAGCCCTCGATCTCTTTTTCGCGGTCGTCGATCAGGCGCACGGCCACGCTCTGCACACGGCCCGCCGAAAGGCCGCGGCGCACCTTGCGCCACAAAAACGGGCTGAGCTTGTAGCCCACCAGACGGTCCAGGATGCGGCGGGCCTGCTGGGCATTGAACAGATCCTCGTCGATGGCGCGGGGATGGGCCATGCCTTTCTGCACGCCTTTTTTCGTGATCTCGTCAAAGGTCACACGGTTGGGCTCGTGGGGGTCCAGCCCCAGGATATTGGCCAGGTGCCAGCTGATGGCTTCGCCCTCGCGGTCCGGGTCGGTCGCCAGCAGAACGCCGTCGGCCTGCTTTGCCTTTGCCTTGAGTTCCTTGATGAGTTTCGACTTGTCCTTGATGTTGATGTACTGGGGGGCGTAGTCATGCTCCACGTCGATGCCCAGCTGAGACTTGGGCAGGTCGCGGATGTGGCCCATGCTGGCCGTGACCTCGTAATCCTTGCCCAGATATTTTCCAATGGTCTTCGCCTTGGCAGGCGACTCCACGATCACCAGTTTTGCCATTGTTTTCTCTCCTATTATCTATATGAAACCCGCTCAGGCTTGCTGTAATCGCCAGCGCCGGGTTGCGGTTCCCAGCACATAACCCAGATAAAGCTCCTCCTTTGTCCAACCTCTCAGTCACGGGCTTCGCCGTGACAGCTCCCCTAGTAGGGGAGCCTTTGGCATAAGATTTGCTTTTCGCTGTTATCGCTGACGCTCCAAAACCAGTATCTGCCACAAGGCATTCACCTCATCAGTCGCCTGCGGCGACAGCTTCCCCATAGGGGAAGCCTTTTATAAAGCCTTTATGCCAGCAGGGCTAATTGTAGCGAAGCGTTCATGCTCGAAAACGTGACGGCCTGCCAAGGGCTCCCCTACTAGGGGAGCTGCCGAGCGCCAGCGACGGCTGAGAGGTTGTACTCGGACGGACCTTGCCACGAGCCGCAATTGCCTCTCCCGGAGAGGGTCCTATCTTCAAATTAAGATGCGCCGTTCACCGCAGAATATACCGCTTGCCCGGCAGGCAGGTGACGCGGCCGGTGAGTTCCAGCTTCATCAGGGTGCCCAGCAAAAGGGCGGTGGGCAGGCCGCTTTCCAGGCCCAGCTCCTCCACGCCCTTTGCCTTGGGGCCGACACAGGCCAGCACCCGCCGTTCGGTCTCGCCCATGGGGGATGCAGCCGGGCGCGGGGCGGCCGGGACGGCTGTGCTTTTGCGGTGCAGGCCCAGCACGCCGAACAGATCCTCGGCCCGGCAGACCGCTTTGGCGCGGCCCTCCCGCAGCAGGGCGTTCGTCCCGGCGGAATTGGGCGAGTAGATACTGCCCGGCACCGCGAACACCGGCTTGCCATACCGCTCGGCGTGGTTGACGGTGGACATGGTGCCGCTTTTTTCCTGCGCTTCCACCACCACCAGCGCCGCCGAAAGGGCCGCGATCAGGCGGTTGCGCTGCAAAAAGCCGTTGGCCCCCACGGGGCCGCTTTCCGGCGGGTATTCGCTGATGATGCATCCGTTCTGCTCGATCTTCCACCGCAGCTCCCGGTTGGAAGCCGGGTAGGTGCGGTCGATGGGCACCCCCAGCACCCCGATGGTGGGGCAGTGGGCTCCCACAGCGGCGCGGTGCCCGGCGCTGTCCAGCCCATCGGCCAGGCCGCTGACGATCAGTGCTCCGTTCCGGGCCAGCGTTCCGCCCAGGTCTGCAGCAGCCTGCTGGCCGTATTCGGTCGGCCTTCGGCTGCCCACCATCCCCACCGCGCCCGGCTCATTGAGCCAGCGCGGGTCGCCGGTGCAGTAGAGCACCAGCGGCATATCCGGGATGCGGGAAAACGCCAGCGGGTAGTCCGGGTCATCGAAGGGCAGGATGCGTGCCCTCAGCGCCTCGCACCGCTTTACAAGTCCGCGGTAATTTTCCGGTGTCAGCTGCCGCGCTCGTTTTACCGCAGCCGACCCTGCTGAACGCGCAAACTCAGCCGTGTCACGAGCCTCCCATGCTTCCTGTGCCCCGCCGAAGGCATCCAGCACCCGGCCTGCATGGGCACTGGCCGCGCCCAGCACATGTGCCAGCCACAGCCAGCACAGCAGCGGCTCCGGGGCAGGCTCCGGCGGAAAAAGGCTGGTCTGCCCGGCAAGGCCGCTCACAGGCTTTCCTCCCGGAAATGCCACAGCAGGATGCTGCCCGCAATGCCGGCGTTCAGGCTTTCCACCCGGTCGGTCATGGGGATGCGCACCGTGCTGTTGCAGGCAGCGATGGTCTCGTCGGTCAGGCCCTGACCCTCGCTGCCGATGACCACGCAGACGCCGCCGGGATACCCGGCCTTTGCCGCGCTGAGGGGCTGGGACTGGTACAGCGCCGCCGCAAGGCAGGTGATGCCTTTTTCCCGCAGCAGGGCGATGGCCTGCGGCATGGCACCGGTCTCGATGACCGGGATGCGCACCGCCGCGCCCATGGAGGCGCGCAGGGTCTTGGGGGCATAGACGCTGGCGCAGCCCTCGCTCAGGATGACGCCGTCAAAGCCAAAGGCCGCCGCGCTGCGCAGCAAAGTGCCCACGTTGCCGGGGTCCTGCACCCGCTCCAGCGCCAGATACCGCCCGCCGGGGCGCACCTCCTCCAAGGTGTGCACCGGGGTGCGGAACACCCCGAACACCCCCTGATGGGTGCCCACGTCTGCCAGCTTGTCCGCCACATGATCCTCTACCAGATAGTGCTCGCCCGGCAAAGCGGCAAGCTCCGGGCATTTTTCCAGCGCATTTTCGGTATAAAACAGGGTCTCCAGCTCTGCGCCCCGGGAAAGCTCCGGGCACAGCTTGCGCCCTTCGGCCAGAAAGCGCCCCTCGGTGCGGCGGAACGCTGCACTGGAAGCAAGGCGGCAGGCGTATTTTACTTTTGCGTTTTCCCGGCTGGTGATCTTTTCGTCCATGAGTCCCTCCCGAACAGGTGTGTATGCATTCTGCTATGGATACAATAGAAAAAGGGCAGCGTCTGCCGCAGGTTTCTGCGGCAGGGCGCTGCCCCGTTGCCTTGTTTCCCTGGCCGCAAAAAATGCCCGGATACAAAACGGACGCCCGCGTATACGCGCGGGCGTCACGATGCAAGGTCTTTATCAGGCGTTCTTCACGGTCTCGACCAGAGCGGCAAAGCTCTGAGGATCGTTGATGGCCATCTCGGACAGCATCTTGCGGTTCAGCTCGATGCCTGCCTTCTTCAGGCCAGCCATAAAGGTGGAGTAGTTCATGCCCAGAGGACGAACTGCGTTGTTGATACGGCAGATCCACAGGTTGCGGAACTGACGCTT
>CAKTEF010000028.1 GCA_934547065.1 uncultured Faecalibacterium sp. | reverse complement strand
GCACGACTTGTATCGCACAAGCCTTTTGCAGCCGAGAGATATTTTATCACATCTTCGTGCATTTGGCAAGTGTTTTTCCGCGATTTTTCAGAAAAAATCTGATTTTTCTTTTTTATTTTCTTCTTTTGATGTCTCGGCTCAAATTTTGTGCAGAACGCACAATTCCAAGAGGCCCTTTTCAGTTGAAAACCTTATCCGCCCTTTTAGGATGCCCCGCCGCACCTATTTTAATCGGAAAAAGACCCGAAATCGGAAAAGCGTCTGCGCCGCATGGCGCACCGCCCGATTTCGAGCCTTTTTCCAACAACTTTGGGGTTCCAAGGGGCGAGCAGCCCCTTGGCCGTGCCTCCCGCGCTTCGGAAGTAGCGGGCGCTTTTCTGGTACTCTTTTGGCGCACAAAAGAGTACATTACTTCTTCGCCTTCAGCCGCTCCGCCAAATCTTCCCTCGGCGTAACGTACACGGTGGTGTACACCTCGTACAGCACCATGCCGGGCTTGGCCCCGTTGGCTTTCCAGATGTTCTTCACCTCGGTGGTATCCACGGCCACCTTGGCACCGGTGCCCGCCCGGAACGCGCTGGAATACAGCACGGCCAGCTCGGCGGCCTCCTGTTTGGTGGTGTCGGGGATGTCCTCGCCCCGGCTCATGACCACAACGTGGCTGCCGGGTGCCTTTTGCACATGGAACCACAGGTCCTTGCCGCGGGCCGTGTGGAGGGTGAGCTTATCGTTCTGGGCATTGTTGCGGCCCACCAGGATCTCAAACCCGTCGCCGGAGGTAAAGCGGAGGAAATCGGCGGGTTTCTGGCGCTTGTCGCGCTGCTTGTAGTATTTCAGGTAGCCCTGGCTCTTGAGCTCGGCGCGGATCTCGTTCAGTGCGGCCTCACCGGAAGCGGTTTCCACCTCGTAGAGGACCGTTTCCAGGTAGGCGATCTCCTTTTCGCCCTCGGCCAGCAGGTCCACCAGCATCCGGGCGGCCGTCTGCTTCTTTTTATAGTTCTTGAAGAAGTTCTGGGCGTTCTGGCTGGGGGAATACCGCAGGTCCAGCGGGATGGTCACCTCTCTGCCCTCATCGTACCAGTTGGGCACGGTCAGGGTCTTCATCCCCTTTTCGGCCAGATAGAGGTTGGCCGAGAGCAGCTCGCCGTACAGGCGGAGCTTTTCGCTCTTGCCGCTGGCCGCCAGTTCTTCCTGCCGGGCCGCCTGTTTGCGGACCGCGCGCTCATACATATTATGAACGGCCTTGTGCAGCTCCTTGCTCTTGGTACGCAGACGCTCGGCGCGGTCCTTTTCGGCGTAGTAGCCCTCCAGCATCGCATTGAACGAGGGCCATTCCCGGATGCCGTAGCCCTCGCCATACTGCCGGGGGCGGAAGAACGTAAACTCCACCGGCTTGCCGTCCGGTGCGGTCACGCTGCAGGGGCAGCCGCCGTTTTCGTGCTGCTCTTTCAGCGCGTCGATGGCCGCCATCAGCCGGCGCTTCTGTTCTTCGGTCAGCTCGTTGGCCGGCAGATGTTCCCCCTCAAAGGCACGCCAGGCGGCTTCCCGGCAGACCACCGGGCCGACACCGGCCACGGTCTTGTTCAGGGCATCGGCCACCGGCAGGTCGCGCTCGCAGGCCGCCGCCACGATGGAGGCGGAGCTGACCTGCAAAAAGTCCGGCCGGGCCGGTTTGGGCGGGGTGGTGTAGGGCAGGCCCGGCAGCAGCTGCCGCACATCGCTGTCCTCAAAATCCACCCGCTTGAGTGCGTCGATGATCCTGCCGTTCTGCACCAGCACCAGGTTGGAGTAGCGGCCCATCAGCTCGGCGCAGAGGATGTTCCGGACCAGGTCGCCCATCTCGTTGGTACACTGGAATTCAAAGTAAACGATGCGGTCGCCCGGCTCCATCCGGACATCCAGCAGCTTGCCGCCCGTGAGGTGCTTGCGCATCAGCATACAGAACGAGGGCGGTGTTTCCGGGTTTTCAAAGCTTTCCTCGGTCAGGCAGACGCGGGCCGAACCGCTGCGGGCCGACAGCAGCAGGCTGTACGTCTCGGTGCGGGTGCGCAGGGTCAGCACCAGCTCGTCGCGGGTGGGTTCAAAGATCTTCGCGATCTTGGCTTCGGTCAGGGTCTGTTTCAGCTCCCCCGCCGTCAGCGCCAGTGTCGCAGCATCCAATGCCATTGTTATCACCTGTTTCTCTTTCCGGTTTTCTTCGTTCCGGCACCGCACGGGCCAATGCCGACGGAGTGGAACGGACCGGAGAGTTCTCTTTCCTTTATAAATAAGTAAACGGGTCGCGGTTCCGGGTGCTGACCAGCACTTCCAGTTCCGGCAGGGCCGCGCGCAGCCGCTGTGCCACCGCCGCCATGGCGGGGAACTCGGTGGCGTAGTGCCCGGCCGCCACCAGCGAAAGCCCCAGCCGCGCAGCATCCAATGCGTGGTGGTGGCTGGCCTCGCCTGTCAGCAGGCAGTCGGCCCCCATGGCCAGCGCTTCCTCGAACAGGCTGCCGCCCGCTCCGCTGATGACCGCCAGCCGCCGCACCGGCGTTCCGGTGTCCGCAAACTTGACCTGCACGGCCGGGCCGCTGGCGGGCAGATTGCACAGCCCGCCCAGTACGGTCTGTGCGTTCCGGGCCAGCTGCGGCACCGGGATGGGGTCGATCTCGCCCACACGACCACAGCCGCCCGCAAAGGGCTCCATTTCCCGCATCCCGAACAGCCCGGCCAGCACCTCGTTCACGCCGCCCTCGGCGGCATCCAGATTGGTGTGCATACAAATAGCCGAAATGCCGCTTTTCACCAGCTGAAACGGCACATCCTGCCCGCCGATCCGTTTGAGCGGGCTGAAAATGACCGGGTGATGGGAAACGATGAGCTGGCAGCCTTTTTCCTCGGCTTCCGCCGCCACCTCCGGGGTGATGTCCAGCGCGGCCAGCACGCGGGTCACGCTGCCGCCGCAGTCCACCAGAAAGCCGGGGTTGTCCCAGCTTTCCGCCAGCTCCAGCGGAGCCAGCCGCTGCATGGTTTCATAAATCTCTTTGGTCGAAGCCATAAAGCCATCCCTCCGATTTCAGCGGGCTCACCCTCTCCGTCATTGCTGCGCACTGCCGCCTGATCCTCCCTTTGTCGCTGACGCGACATCTTCCTCCGGCCGGAGGGAGTCTTTCAAAGGGAGCGGCAACGCATATTCGAGATTCAGCAACAGCTGACCGTGAGCCGCAATTGGCTCTCCCCTTGGGAGAGCTGGCGAGCATCAGCGAGCCTGAGAGGGCGAGCCGCCTAACAAATCATCGATCTCATTCGCCAGCTCCGTGCCGTCCGGTACGCCCAGGCGCAGGCGCGGGAGCTTGGCTTTCTGCCAGGCGGCGTAGGCCCCGCCCTCCGGCCAGGCTCCGGTGCCGCCAAACAGGCACTGGGCAAAGGTGGGCGTTTTCACCTCGCCGGTGTACTCCGCCGCCATCACGGCATACCAGCGGCCCGCCGCCTGCACCGGGCGGTCCTCCACCAGGGCGAAGCCGTGTTCCCACAGCCAGCGGCGCAGCTCGCTGTGGCGGGTAGCGGGCACCAGCACCAGCCGCGGCCCGCCCGCTGCCGACACCCAGGGTGCTTGCTCCAAAATCTCCCAGGTCGTCTGGGCCGAAACGCCCGCCAGCACGATGGTTCCCACTTCCCCGGCCGACAACACAGAAAGACCGTCGCCGAGCCGGAGCTCAACGCGGTCTTTGCATCCTGCATGTTCCAGCGTCTGCCTGGCCTTAGCCAGCGGGCCGGGACGCAGGTCGGCCCCGATCACCTTGGGGTACCGGCCCGAGGCCGCCAGCACGGCGGTCAGCTTACCGTGGTCACAGCCGATGTCCGCCACCGGTTTCCCCGGCAGCACCAGCTGGGCGGCCGCCGTCAGACGCGCATCCAGTGTGGGCAGCACTCAGGCCTTCTTTGCTGCCAGGTGGGTGTTCAGCTTTTCGATCAGCTCATCGCAGTCCACACCATGCACCTCGCAGGCCTCCTCCAGGCTCTCCCCGCGGGAAGCGGGGCAGCCCAGGCAGTGCATCCCGATCTCCATAAAGTACGGTGCGGTGGTCTGGTCCATGTCCAGGATCTCACCGATGATGGTCTGGCGGGTCACCTGCATCGTCTTTTTTTCTTCGTCTTTTTTGAGCATATTGAAAATATCAAACATGATGGTTTTCCTTTCTGTGTTCAGGGTCTTGCCCGGCGGTCTGCCGGTCCGTATATACTATACCCCATTACTAGGTATTATTGCAAGGGGTAGCAGAAAAAAAGCCCCCGCCATCTTGCGACGGCGGGGGCCATAAGCTTCAAATCCTGAGATCAGCGCTTAGTTCTGCTTCATGCGAGCAAAGCAGTCAGAGCAGTAGACCGGGCGGTCCTCACGGGGCTGGAAGGGAACCTTGCAAGCCTTGCCGCAAGCTGCGCAGACAGCATCGAACATCTGGCGCTCGCCGCCGTTGTTGCTGCGGACACCGTTCTTACGGGCATCACGGCAGGGCTTGCAGCGCTGGGGCTGATTCTCAAAGCCACGAGATGCGTAGAACTCCTGCTCACCAGCAGTCCAAACAAACTCCTTGCCGCAGTCTTTGCAAACTAAAGTCTTGTCTTCGAACATAGTAGTATCTCCTCTTTGTTTAGTTCTTGCCCACGGAAGGATTGTAACCATACCTTTGGTTTTTCGGGACCATCGCGCTGATCGTAAGCTACCAGGGGCTTGAATGATAGAAGTCCTCTGGCTGAGGACTCCCTTATTGTACCGTTCTTTTTTTGATTTGTCAACCAAAAAACGGCCTGTCGGCTCTCTTTTTGTGGATTCCGCCCAATAAGACAGACTTTGCCTCGTTCAAAACAGCAAAAGAGCCGCGCTCCCTTGCGGAAACGCGGCTCTGTGTGCTCCGGTTTGGAAATCCGATTACTTCTCGATGACTTCCTTGGTGTCGCGGGCGATCATCAGTTCCTCGTCGGTCGCAATGACCAGGGTGCGCACCTTGGCACCCCAGGCAGTGATCTCGCACACATCGCCCTGCGGATGCTTGTTCTTATCGGTGTCGATGCGGATGCCCAGCCAATCCATGTGGTGGCAGATCTTTGCACGGGCAATGGCATCGTGCTCGCCGATGCCGCCGGTAAAGACGATGGCATCCACGCCGCCCATGGCTGCAATGTAGCTGCCGATGGTCTTTTTGATCTGGTAGTTCAGCATATCGGAAGCCAGCTGTGCGCGCTTGTTGCCGGCCTCGGCAGCCTCTTCCACGTCACGCTTGTCGCTGGAAACACCGGAGATGCCCAGCAGGCCGGACTTCTTGTTCAGGATCTCGTCCAGCTCGTGGCCGGTGATGTTCAGGGTGTACTTCAGGTAGTTGACCACAGAGGGGTCCAGGTCGCCGCAGCGGGTGCCCATCATCAGGCCGGCCAGCGGGGTCATGCCCATGGAGGTATCCACGACCTTGCCCTGGTCCACAGCGGCAATGGAAGAACCGTTGCCCAGGTGGCAGGTGATCAGCTTCAGGCGCTCAATGGGCTCCTCCAGGTACTCGGCTGCCTTATGGGCAACGTACTTGTGGCTGGTGCCGTGGAAGCCGTAACGGCGGACACCGTACTTCTCGTAGTACTCGTAGGGGATGGCGTACATGTAAGCCTTCGGGGGCATGGTGCTGTGGAAAGCGGTATCGAACACGGCGACCATGGGGATGTTGCCGAACACCTTGCGGGCAGCCTCAATGCCCAGGATGCCTGCGGGATTGTGCAGGGGGGCCAGGGGGCTCAGCTCACGGATGGTGTTGATGACCTCGTCGGTGATCAGGCAGCTTTCCTTGAACTTCTCGCCGCCGTGGACCACGCGGTGGCCGATGGCGTTGATCTCGCTCACATCGTTGATGCATTTGCCCTCGCCGGTGGTCATCTTCTTCACGACCTCAGCAAATGCCTCGGTGTGGGTGGGGAAGATGGCCGGGGTGGTGGCCTTGTGGCCGTTGGCCTCGTGGGTGATCATGCTGCTCTCCATGCCGATGCGCTCGCACAGGCCTTTGCACAGCACCTTCTCGCCGTCCATATCGATCAGCTGATACTTCAGGGAAGAAGAACCGCAGTTAATAACCAGAACTTTCATCTTCTTGTGCCTCCATATTGTTTTTCGGCCCGCACAAACGGGCAGAATTTTACAGATTCCTGAAAATATTATATAATAGGTTCCAAGGGTTTTCAAGCCATAAACGCGGCAAAGGTTTTATAAAGTATCCCTCCTTTTTGTATATTCCGCCCAGAATCTGCGAGATATTGCCATTTTTTGTTGTTAGTATGACAGATATTTCACAAACTTTTTCGTTCCGTCTTGCTTCGTTCGCCACCTCTCCCGGAGGGAGAGTCCTTGGCAGGCCGATGGGGCTGTGCTGAACGAGAATGCTCCGTTTCACTTGATGGACGGCGGCTTTGCTGCCGAGGTAACGTACGATGTATCAATTTGCTGGAATCATTGCCGAATACGATCCGTTTCACAACGGCCACGCCTGGCAGCTGGCGCAGGCCAGAGCGCTGGGTGCCGAACAGACCGCCGTGGTCCTGAGCTGCGGGCTGACCCAGCGGGGCGAGCTGCCCCTGCTGCCGGAAGCCGTGCGGGTGCAGGCCGCCCTTTCCTGCGGGGCCGACTTTGTGTTCGCCCTGCCCGCGCCTTACGCCTGCGCCGGGGCCGAAGCTTTTGCGCGGGCGGGCGTAGCGCTGCTGGCCGCCGCCGGGTGCGACACGCTGGTGTTCGGGGCCGAGACCCCGGATGCCGGGCTTCTGATGGACGCGGCCCGCGTCCTTTCCTGCCCGGCCTACACCGCCGCACTCAAGGCCCGGCTGGCCGATGGAGCGCGGAGCTTTGCGGCCGCGCGGCAGGCCGCCGTGGCGCAGCTGTGTCCCGGCAGCCCGCTGGCGGACCTGCTGGACAAGCCCAACAACAATCTGGCGGTGGAATACTGCAAGGCGATCCTGGAGCTGAACGCGCCCCTCACCCCCTGCCCGCTGCCCCGGAAAGGGGCCGGTCACGGGCAGGCTCTGCGCTCCGGCAGCGGGCAGTTTGCCAGCGCCAGTGCCCTGCGCACGCTCTGGCAGAGCGGCGGTGCAGATGCCGCAGCCCCCTATGTTCCCGCAGCGGTGCTTCCGCTGTACCGGGAGGCCTTTACCGCCGGGCAGTTCACCGATTTTTCTGCCGCCCATCTCTGCCAGCTGGCTCTGCTGCGGGCACGGTGCGCAGCCGATGCCCCTTTTGCCGGGATCCGCGGCCTTTCTGAGGGGTTGGAACACCGACTGGAAGCCGCCGTGCGCACCACCGCCACCCACGAAGAACTGCTGGACCGGCTCACCACGGTCCGCTATCCCCGTGCCCGGATGCGCCGCCTGGCCATGGATGCCGCGCTGGGCTATTCCGATGCCCTGCCGCCCCTTCCGCCGTATCTGCACCTTCTGGGTGCGCGGAAAGCGGCCCTGTCCCGCCTGAAGCATACGGCCCTGCCCGTCTCCCATTCGCTGATGCGCCTGGCCGAACAAAACGCCTCCTGTACACAGGTGGTCAAAGCCCAGCTGCAAGCTTCGGATCTGGCTGCACTGGCCCGCCGCACCCCCCGGCCCATGGGCGGGATTCTTCGTCAAAAAATTATCTTTTTGACGGAATGACAAAATTTTTCTTGCAAAAATCAACATTTCCCTACTTGTATCACGGCAGGGTCCCGGTGTATTATAGTAGCAGCATTGGATACAACGAAGCGTCCCCAGATGCGGGACACAAGGAGGAACTTCATGGCACTTCACGTTCTGGACGAAGCCAACCGCTGCCTGGGCTGCAAAAAGCCGCTGTGTCAGCAGGGCTGCCCCATCCACACCAACATCCCCGAAGTCATCCGGCTGCTCAAGGCAAACCAGCTGGACGATGCCGGCAGGATGCTGTTTGAGAACAACCCCCTGACCACGGTGTGCGCGCTGGTGTGCAACCACGAGAACCAGTGCGAGGGCCACTGCGTCCGCAACCGGATGCCCAGCCACGACCCCGTACACTTTTCCATCATCGAGGACTATATCTCCACCACCTACGCCAACAAGATGACGGCAGGCCCTTCCCCCAAAAACGGCATGAAAGCCGCCGTGGTGGGCGCCGGCCCTGCCGGTTTGACCATTGCCGTGCTGCTGGCACGCTGGGGCTATGACATCACCATTTTTGATGCCCGCGACAAGATCGGCGGCGTGATGCGCTACGGCATCCCCAACTACCGCCTGCCCGACAGCGTGCTGGACGATTTCCAGTACCGCCACCTGGAGCTGAAAGGCATCCATGTCCGCCCCAACACCACCATTGGCAAGACCATCACCATTGACGACCTGTTCCGCGACGGCTACAAGAGCGTGTTCATCGGTGCCGGTCTGTGGAAAGCCAACGCCATGCACATCAAGGGCGAAACTCTGGGCAACGTGGCGTTCGGCATCGACTACCTGGCCAACTCCAAAGCGTTCCGCCTGGGCGACGACATCGCCGTGATCGGCGTGGGCAACTCCGCCATGGACTGCGCCCGCACCGCCATCCGCAACGGAGCCCGCCATGTCACCTGCTACGCCCGCCGCGATGAGGCGTGCATCAGCGCTTCGGAGTACGAGGTGCGGTATGCCAAGCTGGAGGGCGTGGGCTTCCGGTTCTGCAAAGCCCCGGTGGAGATCCGCGAGAACGGCCTGATCTGCCGCGACACCGTCAAGGGCGAGGACGGCAGATTCACCCAGGTGGAGGGCAGTGAGACGTTCTTCTCCCACACCGGTGTGATCGTCTCGGTGAGCCAGGGCTCGGAGAGCAATTTGGTCAAGACCACGACCGGCATTGAGACCAATCAGCGCGGCCTGCTGACCGTGGGCGAGGATGGCAGCACCACCCGCGAGGGCGTGTTTGCGGGCGGCGATGCCGTGATGGGTGCCCGCACCGTGGTCGAGGCCGTTGCCATTGCCAAGAAAGTGGCCGAATCGATGGACCGGTATATGAAGAACCTGCCCTCCGACACCGCCCCGGATCCCTACGCCGGCATTCCCACGTTCAACACCCCCACTTCCGACGTCCTGGGCAAGCAGGGGGTCTGAGCTTTTATAAAGTTTTACCCGGCGGACACGGCCCGCCGGGTATTTTTATAAAACGAGCCAATTGTAAAACTTTTGTTTCTTTGCCAGTCTTAGCCGTCCTGCAGTTGACCCCGGCCTGCGGTTTCCGGTATACTGGTAGTACTATCATCCGGCATTTCCCGAACGGGCGGGTTCCGGGCGGGCAGTGCCCCCGAAAGGTCGGTGGACATCATACTCAAAGGTTCTCTCCCCAAGCTGCGGGAAAAGCTGCTGGAGGCATTGCAGGCCGTGCTGCCCATTGTGGCCATCGTGCTGGTGCTCTGCTTTACCATTGCGCCCATTTCCCCCAGCATCCTGCTCTGCTTTTTGCTGGGTGCCGCCATGATCATTGGAGGCATCATGTTTTTCACCCTGGGTGCCGAGATGAGCATGAGCCCCATGGGCGAGCGGGTGGGTGCCATGCTCACCCGCAGCCGCAGCGTGCCCCTGATCATCGGGGCGGGCTTTTTGCTGGGCTTCCTCATCACCATCTCGGAGCCGGACTTACAGGTGCTGGCAAACCAGGTTCCCTCCATCCCCAATCGGACCCTGATCTTATCCGTGGCCGCCGGGGTGGGTCTGTTTTTGGTCATTTCGTTCCTGCGCATGCTGATCGGGATCGCCCTGCCCCGGCTGCTGGTGGTCTTTTACGCGCTGATCTTTGTGCTGGCCGCCTTTGTGCCCAAGGAGTTTTTGGCCGTGGCCTTTGACTCCGGCGGCGTGACCACCGGCCCCATGACCGTTCCCTTTATCATGGCGCTGGGCGTGGGCGTTTCCGCCATCCGCAGCGACCGCCATGCCGCCGACGACAGCTTTGGCCTGGTGGCGCTGTGCTCCATCGGCCCCATCCTGGCCGTGCTGCTGCTGGGCATCCTGTTCCAGGCCAGCGACAGCACCTATGTCCCGCCCATCCTGCCGGAGGTCAGCGACTCGGTCGAGCTGTGGCAGCTGTTTCACGAGGGGCTGCCCACCTACCTGAAAGAGATCGCCGTTTCGCTGCTGCCGATCATCCTGATGTTCGGGGTGTTCCAGATCGCGGCGCTCCGGCTGAGCCGCCGGGCGCTGGGCCGCATCGGCGTGGGCCTCATCTATACATACATCGGGCTGGTGCTGTTCCTCACCGGTGCCAACGTGGGCTTTATGCCCGCCGGTAATTACCTGGGCCAGGTGCTGGCCGGGCAGAACTGGCGCTGGATCATCATTCCCATCGGAATGCTCATCGGCTATTTCATCGTCAAGGCCGAGCCCGCCGTCTACGTCCTGAACAAACAGGTTGAGGAAGTGACCGACGGCGCGATCTCGGCCGGGACCATGGGCGCGGCCCTTTCCGCCGGTGTGTCCCTTTCGGTTGGGCTGGCCATGGTACGGGTGCTCACAGGCATCTCCATTTTGTGGTTCCTCATCCCCGGCTACGCGTTTGCCATCGGCATTTCGTTTGTGGTGCCCAAGCTCTACACCGCCATTGCCTTTGACGCGGGCGGCGTAGCCAGCGGCCCCATGACCGCCGCGTTCCTGCTGCCGCTGGCACAGGGAGCCTGCGTGGCCGTGGGCGGCAATATCGTCACCGATGCATTCGGCGTGGTGGCCATGGTCGCCATGACTCCCCTCATCACCGTGCAGCTCATGGGCCTGACCGCCCAGCTCAAGCAGCGCCGGGCACGCCAGGAACAGCCCCTGCCCGCCGCCCCGTCGCCCTTTGCCGACCTGCCGGATGATGCCATCATTGAGCTGTAAGGAGGCCTCCGAACCATGGATTCTTTGTACTGGCTGGTCACCATCACCGACCGCCCCGCAGCCGACGCGTTCCTGACGCTGTACGAAAGCCTTGGCGTAACGGTCAGCCTGCGCACCGTGGGTGCGGGCACCGCCGTACGCGAGACCCTTTCCACCCTGGGCCTGGAAAAGACCGAGAAGGTGGTCCTGTTTGCCATGATCACCGCCGACACCTGGCCCAGGCTCCAAAAGGCGCTGCGCCACACCATGCGCATCGACGTACCCGGCACCGGCATCGCGTTCATCATCCCGGTCAGCAGCATCGGCGGCAAGCGGGCGCTGCAATTTCTGACCGAACACCAGACCTTTGTCTTAAAGGAGGAAAGCACCTTGAAACAGACCCGCTATGAGCTGCTGCTCGTCATTGCCAACCAGGGCCACACCGGCCCCATCATGGATGCGGCCCGCGCCCAGGGCGCAGGCGGCGGCACCGTGATCCACGCCAAGGGCACCGGCATGGAGGGCGCAGCCCATTTTATGGGCGTGGAGCTGGTCAACGAAAAGGAGCTGGTTCTCATCGTCACCCGCACGGCCCAGAAGAACCGGATCATGAAAGCCATCATGGACGGGGCCGGCCCCAAGGCGGGTGCCATCGTGTTCTCGCTGCCCGTGACCGACACCGCCGGTCTGCGCCTGCTGGACGAGGAGGACTGAGCGGCCCTCTTGCCCCGCTTTCCCCAAAAAGAAAAAGATCCACGGCCTGCGTTCCCGGTGCAGACCGTGGATTTTTTTCTTCGTTTCCTGTATGATAGGAGTATGGAGGTAATGTTATGAAATCGACTCGACCGATCCGGCAGCTCCTGCTGAACAGTGCATTCATCATCCTGGGCAACGCGCTCTACTCGCTGGCCGTGGCCCTGTTTCTGGAACCCGCCGGGCTCATCACCGGCGGTGCCACCGGCATCGCCCTGGCGTTCGGGCGGTTGACGGGGCTTTCCGTCTCCGGCTTTCTGCTGGCGTTCAACCTGGCCATGCTGGGCTGGGGCCGGGCCGTTCTGGGGCGCAAGTTTGCCCTGAGCACCCTGGCCAGCAGCATCCTCAGTCCGGCGTTCCTGGCGCTGTTCGAGCGGCTCCTGGCAGGCCGGGTGCTCACGGAGGACCTGTTCCTCTGCACCGTCTTTTCCGGGCTTGGCATCGGCGCGGCGCTGGGCATGGTGATCCGGGCCGGGGCTTCCACCGGCGGCATGGATATTCCCCCGCTGGTGCTGCAAAAGTGGTTCCGCTGGCCCGTTTCCCTGACCATGATGGTCTTTGACATCGCCATTTTGCTGGTGCAGGCCGTGTTCAGCCCCACCGAACAGGTGCTCTATGGCATCGTGATGGTGCTGACCCACACCCTTGTCATGGACAAAATGCTGCTGATGGGCGAAAGCCGCACCGAGGTCAAGATCATCAGCGACCAGTCCCCGGCCATCTGCACCGCCATCCTGGCGGAGCTGGACCGCGGCGTGACCGTGCTGCACGGCCAGGGCGGCTACACGGCCGAGCCCAGCGAGGTGCTGCTGAGCGTGGTCTCCAACCGGCAGCTGCCCCGGCTGGAACAGCTGGCCCGCTCCATCGACCCGGCGTGTTTCCTGATCGTCAGCCGGGTCACCCAGGTCAGCGGGCGCGGATTTTCGCTGGAAAAAGAGTATCAGTAACTCCGCGCACCCCTGCCGTTGTGCAGGGGCATTTTGTTTATAGCAGCGGTGCAATGACCTTGAGCAGCATTCCCATGATGCGCAGCAGCAGTTTCCCCTGCCAGATGCCGGCGGAGGTGTTCTCCACCGTGCGGCACTGGGCCAGCGTGTCCTGGAAATCCCGCTCAATGTCCCGGATGCAGGGGGCATCGGCCAGCCAGACCGCATTTTCAAAGTGGTGGTACAGGCTGCGGTAATCCAGGTTGATGGTCCCCACCACGGCCTCCCGGTCGTCCACCACAAACACCTTGGCGTGGACAAAGCCGGGGGTCCACTCACTGATCTTCACGCCCGAATCCAGCAGAGCCGAATAGTGGGTCTTTGCCAGCGCGTAGGGGAAATGCTTGTCCGGGATGCCGGGCAGGATCAGGTGGACATCCACGCCCCGCTCAGCCGCAAATTTCAGCGCCGTTTCCAGCTCGCCGTCCAGGATCAGGTAGGGAGTCATGATGTGGATGTAGTTCCGGGCGCGGTTCAGCAGATCGATGTAGACCATCTCGCCCACCCGCTCGCCGTCCAGCGGGCAGTCGCCATACGGGGCGGCCACCCCCTGCGGGTGTACCGGGGCCGGAATGGGCCGGTCCAGGAACGCATCGAACTCCGGCTCCTGCAAAATGCCCCACATCTGCAGGAACAGCGCGGTCATGGAACGGACCGCCTCGCCCTCCAGCATGATGGCGGCATCTTTCCAGCGGCCGTATTTCTGCACCTGGTTGATGTACTCATCCGCCAGGTTCACGCCGCCGGTAAAGCCCACCCGCCCGTCAATGACCAGGATCTTGCGGTGGTCACGGTAATTGTAGTGGGTGGACACAAAGGGCTGCACCGGGCTGAACACCTTGCAGCGGATGTTCAGCTGTTCCAAAAGCTTTGGGTAGTTGCGGGGCAGGGTGGAAAACTCGCAGGTGCCGTCGTACATCACCCGCACATCCACGCCCTGGGCGGCCTTGCGGGCCAGCACTTCCAGCACTTTGCCCCAGAACAGCCCCTCGTCAATGATGAAATACTCCACAAAAATGTACTCTCTGGCCGTCTCCAGCTGGCGCATCAGCTCTGCAAATTTGGCTTCGCCGCTGGGGAAATAGGTCAGTTCGGTGTTCTGATACACCGGGAACCCGCCGCCCCTGCCGTACAGATACGTTGCCAGCGAGGCCGCGCCGGGGTCAACACGCCGCAGCCGTTCCACCGCCGCCGGGTTCTGGGGCAGCCGGGCCCGGAGCTGATCTTCCAGCACCAACAGCCGCTTGCGCAGGATGTTATGCCCGAAATTGCTCTTGACATAAAAGAACAGCGGTACGCCCACCACCGGCAGGATGGCAATGACCACCATCCAGGTGATCTTGGCGCTGTTGTCCATCTTGCTGTTGAGCAGGTAAAGGACCATGCCGGTCGAGATCAGGACACTGCTGCCAAAGTAATGGGGCAGCAGGTTCCCGAACCACCGGAACAGCCCGTACAGCAGCCAGACCTGCAACAGCAGCAACAGCAGGATCAGCCCAAAGCGGCTGAAAATGGCATGGATGATTCCTTTCTGCCCTTTTTTGAGCAGGCGCAGGCCGCCGTCCTCAAACTGCTGGACATGGCCTTTGAAATTTTCCTTGAGTTCTTCCGTTTTCATGCTCTGCCTTTCTTATTTCTGCCGCAGGGTCACCGCATAGCTGCCCTGCGCCGCGTGGCGCGCCTCCACCAGGGCCTTGGGCCGGGCGCACAGGCCGTGGTCATGCCAGGGGTCGTTGAACCAGAAGTTCTCCTCGTCATAGCCCACCAGCAGCAGGCAGTGCTCGTTGCACTTCCAGGCAAAATCCGTGCCGTCCGCCAGCAGCCAGTGATCCCGCTGCTCCGGAACGGGGGCAAAATCCAGTGTGGCCCAGAACACCACCGGCATCCCGGCATCCAGAAAGCTGCAAAGCTCCGCGGCCGTCCGGCCGCTCACATCCAGCACCTCGAACCGGTCCGCTGCGCCCTCATGCGCCAGGGCGCTTTCCAGCGCCCGGACGATGCAGGGGGCGTAGCAGCCCCAGCCCGTGTGGTCGTGGGGGTCGCCGGGGTACACGAACATCGGGTCCGGGCCATAGCGGCGGCCGTCCTGCTCCCAGTAGGGCGCATGGGGAAGGTCCCGCGCAATGAACGTATCCGGGTCTACGGAGATCCCTGCCGCGCCCAGCAGCATCACGGCGCTGATGCTCTCGCAGCCGTTCACCCAGCGGGCAGTCTGGTCGATGTAAGGTGCCGAAATGATCTTTTTCATCAAGAATTCCTCCCGGAAGCTCCGGTTGCTCTGTCAAAAGCCGCCGATTTGTGTTATAGTAAGTTGGAAGAAAAACGCTATTTTTATTATAGCTTATTTCGACTGATTTTTCTACCGGAATCGGCAGGCGGGAGGACTTTGGAACATGAACAATCTGATTATCGGCATTGCAGGCGGTTCAGGCAGCGGCAAGACCACCCTGGCTTACCGGCTCAAAGAGCGGTTCGGCGAGGACGAAGTGCGGCTGATCTCGCACGACAGCTACTACAAGCGCCACGACGAGCTGCCCTTTGCGGAGCGCTGCAAGCTGAACTACGACCACCCCGACGCATTTGACAACGACCTGCTCATTGAGCATCTGCGGGAGCTGAAAGCCGGCCGCGGCATCGACTGCCCGGTGTACGATTACGCCGATCACAACCGCAGCAGCGAGGTCCAGCACATCGAGCCCGCCCCGGTGCTGATCGTGGAGGGCATCCTGCCGCTGGCTGAGCCGGAGCTGTGCGATCTGTTCGATTACAAGATCTATGTGGACACCGACGCGGACGAGCGCATCCTCCGCCGCATCCTGCGGGATGTCAAGGAGCGCGGCCGCTCGCTGGACAGCGTCATTGCCCAGTACCGCGCCACCGTCAAGCCCATGCACGAAGCCTTTGTGGAGCCCAGCAAGCGCAATGCCGATATCATCATCCCCAACGGCGGCGAGAACGGCCCCGCCATCGAGATGCTGGTCCACCATATCCGCAGCCTGATCCAAAAGGCAAACCTGCACTGAACTTCCACCGCAGTTCCATACGACACCCAAAAAAGGGGTGGCTCCCGACCGGGAACCACCCTTTTTATGATTCTGCGAATTCTGCTCAGACCCCGCAGCTCTCACCACTGCAATGGTCGCAGTCTTCTTCCAGCTTGCCCACGATGGGTTCCGGATCAATGCCCTGGCGGCGGTAGTAGTCGGACAGAGCGGCCTTGACCGCCTGCTCGGCCAGCACAGAGCAGTGGACCTTGATGGGAGGCAGACCCTCCAGGGCCTCGACAACGGCCTTGTTGGTCAGCTTCAGGGCCTCGTCAATGGTCTTGCCCTTGATGAGGTCGGTGGCCATGCTGCTGGTGGCAATGGCGGCACCGCAGCCAAACGTCAGGAACTTGACATCCACGATGACATTGTTCTCGATCTTCAGGTACATGCGCATGATATCGCCGCACTTGGGGTTGCCCACTTCCCCCACGCCGTTGGCATCGGGGATCTCACCCACGTTGTGCGGATTTGCGAAATGCTCCATGACCTTTGCGCTATACATACTTGCCATTTTAGTTGTCTCCCTTCAGGCTGAAATGACGAGCCGTGTTCTGGCCCTGCAGCCACATACAGCTCATTGCGCGGCGGCGGGGGATGACCTCCTCCAGCACGTCACACAGATACTTTGCTTCTTCCATGGTGTTCTGCGGGCCAAAGGTGAACCGCATGGAACCATGACCGATCTCCTCCGGAACGCCGATGCTCAGCAGCACATGGCTGGGGTCCAGGCTGTCGGAGTTGCAGGCCGAACCGGTGGAGGCACAGATGTGGTGCATATCCAGGTCCAGCAGAATGGTCTCGCCCTCCAGGCCGGGGAAGCTGATGTTCACATTGCCGGGCAGGCGGTGCTCCAGGCCGCCGTTCAGGCGGGCCTCCGGGATGTTCTTGAGCACGCGGTCAATGACGTAATCGCGCAGCTCCTTCTCGTGGGCCATCCGCTCGTCCAGATGGGTGACGGCCATTTCCAGGGCCTTGCCCATTCCGGCGATGCCGGCCACGTTCTCGGTACCGGCGCGGTGGCGGGCCTCCTGGCTGCCGCCGTCGATCAGGTTCTGGGGCCAGACACCCTTTTTGCAGTAGAGCGCGCCCATGCCCTTGGGGCCGTTGAACTTGTGGGCGCTCATGGACAGCATATCCACGCCCAGTTCCTTGACATCCACCGGGATGGCACCCACAGCCTGCACGGCATCGGTGTGCATCCACACGCCATGCTTGTGGGCGATCTGTGCGATCTCCCGGATGGGCTGGATGGTGCCGATCTCGTTGTTGGCCATCATGATGCTGACCAGGGCGGTGTCGGGGCGGATGGCCGCCTCCACGTCCTCCGGGCGGATATAGCCTTCCGGGGTGGGCTTGATATACGTGACCTCAAAGCCCATCCGCTCCAGCGCAGCCATGCTGTGCATGATGGCATGGTGCTCAAAGGCGCTGGTGATCAGGTGCTTTTTGCCCTGGCGTGCCTTGGTGAACGCCGTGCCCTTGACGGCCCAGTTGTCGGCCTCGGAGCCGCAGCCGGTGAAGAAGATCTCTGCCGGAGAAGCATTGATGGCCTTGGCCACCTGTGCGCGGCCGGTGTCCACAAACTCTTTGGCCTCATAGCCAACGCTGTAATGGCTGCTGGGGTTGCCGCAGGCACCGCTCAGGGCCTGAGTCATCACTGCCAGCACCTCCGGGGCGCAGGCAGTCGTCGCAGCATTGTCGAGATAAACCACTTTCTCCATAGTTTCCATGGGATTGATCCTTTCTGGCAAACGACAAATCGTTTTTGCATTCCCGGACCGAACGTCCGGGCCTATGATACCTTTTAACGGGAATGTTATACCATATCATTCCCTAGCATGTCAATAGGAATACCGGAAATTCATCAATCCGTAACAATCCGGGCGGATTCAGCGGCCTTTTCCGGCCAGTTTCCCCAGAACGACCTTCCAGCGGGGGTAGCCCCAGCGTTTGTCCTCGGCAAAATCGTCGGCCAGCTTCCAGGGGAACGGGCTGCCGTCAAAATACAGGTTCCCCGCTTCATCCACGCGGTCCAGCTTCCGGGGCAGGTAGGCCTCATCATAGTAGCTCTTGCGGCGGTCCGGCAGCACCCAGTGCAGGGTGCCGTCGGCATCCATGCCGGAGGCCCAGACTCCGAACACAAAGGTGGCCGCCTCGCCGTAGCAGTGCTGCTCCATCCGGATGGCACCGTCGTAATAGAACTTGATGACTTCCAGCGTGCCGGATTCCTTTTTGCCGTCCCGGCCCAGCGTGGGGCGGTAATCCTGCTGATAGCGGCAGCCGCAGTGGGTACCGGCAAACTTCTTGGGTTCAAAGGCCATTTTTTCCATCCTTTCCTGTCCGTTTTCCGGACAACGGGGCCCGCCGCCTGACGGGAGCCGCGCAAATTTCAGAAATGCCCCTCAAAGTCTCCTTCGATCTCATACGGCCAGCTGAGGATGCCCCCCAGGTCCCGCAGGTGGGTGTAGCCCAGGCTTTCCAGCTTCTGCACGGCATCGGCGCTGCGGCGGCCGGTGCGGCAGTAGACCAGCCACACGGCATCCCGATCCGGCAGCACCTCTGCGGCGCGCTGCATCACCTCGCCCAGCGGCAGGAGCTTTGCACCGGGGATGTGCCCCACGGCGTATTCATCCGGCTCTCTTACGTCCACCGCCTTTGCCCTGCCCGCGTCCAGCAGGCGGATCGCAGCCGCCGGGTCGATCTTTTCTACCATAACTCTCAACTCCCGATGTTCCATAGTATCTCCAGTATATGATAGCAGACCTTTTTTGTTTCGGCAAGAGAAAACGCCGCTTTCTCTTTTCAAAATCCTAGCAACGTGCTATACTAAGACCAGCAAGGAGAGACTACCATGAAATTTTCTACGAAAAGCCGTTACGCCCTGCGGCTGATGGCAGAGCTGGCCCGCTACGCGCAGGGCACCACCGTCTCGCTGAAAGAGATCAGCGAGCGCCAGAACCTCAGCCTGAAATATCTGGAACAGATCGTCACCCCGCTGGCACGGGCCGGGCTGGTAAAAAGCGAGCGCGGCAGCCAGGGCGGCTACCGCCTGACCAAGAACCCCGCCGATTACACCGCTGGTGAGATCCTGCGCGCCATTGAGGGCAGCGTAGCCCCCATCCCCTGCCTGGGCAGCCAGACCAACGAGTGCCCCATGTCCGACCAGTGCTTCACCCTGCCGTTCTGGGCCGGGTTGGATGAGGTCATCAACCAGTACATCGACAGCGTAACGCTGGAACAGCTGGCCCAGAGCCTGCCCGCCGTCAACGACGGCTGCTGCAGCTGCAGCGAAAAAAAGTAAAATTTGTGCTTGACATTTTGTGCCGGATCTTATATAATAATCAAGCGTTCAGTGAATGCAGCACAAAATTTAGGGGTATAGCTCAGTTGGTAGAGCAGCGGTCTCCAAAACCGCGTGCCGTGAGTTCGAGACTTACTACCCCTG
>CAKTEF010000027.1 GCA_934547065.1 uncultured Faecalibacterium sp. | reverse complement strand
GCCCACTGCTTAGAAGGCAGTTGCTCTATCCACCTGAGCTACGGGCGCACGTTGTTATCCCATTGGGTTCCTTATCTGGCGGCAGTGTGCGTTCGGCACACGCTGCGAGAAGTATAATACCATACCCGATGGGTGTTGTCAAGCAGAAATTTGGCTTTTTTTGATTTTTTGCACGGCTTTTTGCGCCGTCCGGCTCACATCAGCCACATTCCAACGATGCCAAGCAAAAAACCCAGCGCGGCCCCGGCGGCCACATCCCGCACCGAGTGGACCCCGGCCACCACCCGCAGCACACAGATGAGCAGTGCGACCACGCTCATGCACACCCCGGCCACCCGGTAAAAGTAGAGCCAGACCGCTGCCAGAACGGACGCGCTGAGTGCGTGGCGGGAAGGAAACGCCTTACCCGTCGTCTCCTTTTCCACCAGCGGCGTGAAACCGGGCTGCTCATACGGGCGGGGAAAATTCAGTTTGGCCCGCAGCAGTGTCCCACCCAGGAACACGAACGCCGGGACAAAAACGGCCCGTGCGATCTGCTGCATAAAGTTCAGCGCGGCATCGCTTGGCCCGGTGCTGAACATCCGGACCAGCCGGACATTCAGCAGCATCAGCAGCAACGGGTAGCACACAAACGGCACGGCGGGCAGCCAGCGGTTCAACACGATCACGGTCTGTCTGCAGGCAGGGTGCATCTCCAGCCATTGCAGCAGACGGCGGTAGCGTTCCGGTGTCATGACGATCTCCTCCGATCAGAAACAGGTGTCCAGATAATTTTCCACATCAAACGGTTCCGGGGTGGAATCCTTGCGCAGGTAAAGCGGATGATGCGGGTGCCCTTTTTTGCTCCGCCTGCCGAATGTGACCCACGGGATCTCTCGCTCCCGTGTCAGGGCCACCATTTCCCGCATCAGGCCGGGCAGGTAATCCCGCTTTTCGATCAGGGTGCCCCAGGCGGCCCACATGGTGGGCTCCGTCTCGGCCAGAACCGCTTTCAGCCAGCGCAGGTTTTCGTCACACAGGGCGCGGTCCGGGGTCTTGTCCATATCGTTGGGATCGGTGGCGCGCTGGGGATAGACGTTGAACATGATCCAGCTGTCAAAGCCGTTGGCGCCGGCCAGCCGCTCCACGCTTTTTAAGGTGGGATCCAGTGCGCCGGGCTGGGCCGTGCTGGGGTTGATGCCGATGCACACCAGCGGGCGGCGGCCCACCCGGCCCAGCACAAAACGATAGGGCTGGTAGGTATGCGGCTCATAGTACCAGATCCCGCCGGGATATTCGCCCGCTTCCAGCCGGGGCAGCTGTTCTGTTTGCATAAAGGTTCCCTCGCAGTTTTTGCAGAATGTTGTCGTTCTATTTAATTTACCTGAAAAAAATCTGTAAATCAACACCTTTGCAGGAGAAAGTCTCCCACAAATCCAAATTTCATGCTATACTGTGCTTGGACCTGCATCGCAGCGGTGCAGGAAGGGAAAGCAGAAGAAAGAAACAACAGCAAAAGCCATTGGAGAAGGGAGACCTGCTATGGCGATGATCGAAGAATACCGGAGTGCCCTGCGCGCAGGGCAGCGCGCCTACCGTGCCGGTGTGGCACGCGGCCAGTCCCCATATCTGGAGGTGCTGGACGAACTGCTGGAGGGTGTGGATATCGTGGCGCAGGAGCCGCTGGGGTTGGTGGATATCCCGGCTGAGAGCATTGTGGGCACCAAGACCAGCGGCCGCCACACGGCATTTGCTTCCAATTTCATGCCCCTTCTGGAGGAGGACACCGAGTTTGCCGCCAAATGGACCAACCTGTGTAAGGCCCATTTGGAGGAGGGCATCCATACCCCGATCCTTGCGTACGAGTACCTGAACCGGTTCTATGTGCAGGAGGGCAACAAGCGCGTCTCGGTGCTCAAGTATTTTGAGGCCGTGACCATCCCCGGCACCGTGACCCGGCTGATCCCGGCAAGGGATGATACCCTGGAAAACAAGATCTACTATGAATTTCTGGATTTTTACAAACTGTCCAAGATCAACAATGTCCGCTTTTCGCGGCTGGGCGGCTATGCCAAGCTCCAGACGCTGGTGTGCAAGGCCTCGAACGAAAGCTGGACCGAGGACGACCGGCTGAATTTCCGGGCGCTGTACACGATGTTCAGCCAGCAGTTCTACGCGCTGGGCGGCTCTGCGCTGGACCTGACCCCCGGCGATGCACTGCTGGTCTACCTCTCGGTCTACCGCTATGCCGATGCCTGCCAGTCCACCCCGGCGCAGGTGCGGGAAAACCTTTCCCGTCTGTGGGACGAGATCCGCATCCTGACCGAGCCCCACGCCGTGCAGCTCTCGCTGGAGCCCAAGCCCGGCAGCGAGCCGCTGCTGAGTAAGCTGAATATCTTCAGCAGGCCCAGCGAGCTGCGGGTGGTGTTCCTGCACGAATACGATGCCAAAAGCAGCGCCTGGGTGCGTGGGCACGAAAAGGCTGTGGAGGCGCTGCAGCAGGAGTTCCCGGACCGGCTCATCATCACCAACCGGGAAAATGTCTCCCCGGAGGTGGATGCCGAGCAGGTGCTGGAAGAAGCGGCCCACGACAAGGCCGATGTGGTGTTCACCACCAGCATCCGGATGCGCCCGGCCTGCCTGAAAGTGGCCGCCCAGCACCCCCGCACCAAGTTCCTGAACTGCTGCCTCAATGCGCCGCACCCGCTGGTGCGCACGTATTATCCCCGTACCTATGAGGTGAGCTTTTTGCAGGGGATGCTCAGCGGCATCCTGACCCGGAGCGACCGGGTTGGCTATGTAGCCTCCAACCCCGTTTACGGCGTTCCGGCGGCCATCAATGCGTTTGCACGGGGCCTGCGCACGGTGCGGCCCACCTGCCGGGTGCTGCTGCGCTGGGTCTGTGCGCCGGAAGCGGGCAAGCCGCTGGATTTCTCCGACTGCCCGGACGTGACCCTGTTTTATGCCCACGATAACCGGGAGCCGCAAGGCAGTGCCCGCGACCTGGGATTGTGCCGCCGCCTGCCGGATGGCAGCGTCCAGCCGGTGGCCCTGCCGGTGTGGAAATGGGAAGTGTTTTATATCGAGATCATCCGCTCGATCTTCGACGGCGGATGGGACAGCGGAGCCAGCGGCAAGGCCATCAACTACTGGTGGGGCCTGCACAGCGACGCGGAGCGGCTGGATTTTTACGATCCGCTGCCACTGGGCACCCGCCAGCTGTTGAACCTGATGGAAAATGCCCTGCGTGACAATGATTTTGCCATTTTCCCCACCGGCATCTTTGCGCAGGGGCATATTCCAAAGGCTCCGCTGGGCGAGACGTATACCCCCAAGGAACTGATGGAAATGGACTGGCTGGGTGAATGTGTGGACGGTGCGCTGCCGCACTATGACCAGCTGGATGTCCGGACCCGCGGCCTGATGGCCATCAACGGCCTGAGCAGCCTGAAAGGGATGCCACACTGAAAACCGACTACCGAACAGAACGGAGTGTTGCGGACGTGAAGATACTTGCAATTTCCGATGTCCCATCCAAGGCGCTGTGGGATTACGGAACAAAGGAACGGCTGGCGGGGATCGACCTGATCCTCTCCTGCGGGGATCTGCCCAAAAAATATCTGGAATATCTGACCAACTTTACCACGGCCCCCATCCTGTATGTCCACGGCAACCACGATGGCAGCTACAAAGGCGCAGAGCCGGGCGGCTGCATCTGTGTGGACGACCAGGTGTATGTCTGGAAAGGCCTGCGCATCATGGGGCTGGGCGGCTGCATCCGCTATAACCAGGAGGATACTTACCAGTACACCGAACGCGAGATGCGCAGCCGGGCGCGCAGGCTCCGGCACAGAGCTCACCGGGCAGGCGGCATTGACATCCTGCTGACCCATGCACCGGCCAGCGGCCTGAACGACGGCACCGATAAGGCCCATAAGGGCTTTGCGTGCTTCAATGATGTTTTGGAGGAGTACGAGCCGAAATGGTTCGTGCATGGACATGTTCATCTGAACTACGATGCCAAGCTCCCCCGCGTGTGCAGCCACGGCAGCACGACGGTGATCAATGCGACGGAACGGTATCTGTTTGAGATCCCGGATCCGGATCCGGAGCCGCTGCCCCGGCGGAGATTTTTCTGGTAAAGCAGAGTCTTTTCAAGAAAGGAGAACGAACCATGGAACTGCATGAACAACTGGCCCGGCTGGAAACGCTGCAGAAAAAGCTGTATGCATACACCTGTGCCGAGAGCAGCCTGTATCTGGACGCAGAGACTACTGCGCCCCGCAATACAGCCGAGGGCCGTGGCGTGGCCCTGAGCATCCTGGCCGGGGAACGGCAGAAGCTGATGACCAGCCCGGAGACCGCCGCCCTGCTGGAAGAACTGCACGGCCGGAAAGCGGAGCTGGACACCCTGCACCGGCGGCAGGTGGAGGAGCTGCACCGCAGCTGGGAGCGGTTGACCCGCATCCCGGCCGGGGAGTATATGGCCTATACGGAGCTGACCAACCGCGCCGGCAATGTCTGGCACAAGGCCAAGGAAGAAAACGATTTTGCTTCGTTCTGCCCGGTGCTGCAGGAGCTGGTGGAGTACAACCGGAAATTTGCAGCCTATTACGATGCTTCCAAGGCTCCGTATGATGCGCTGCTCAACGAGTATGAGCGCGGGGTGGACACCGCCCGGCTGGATGTCTTTTTTGATACCCTGCGCGAGGGGCTGGTGCCGCTGATCCGGGCCATTGGGGAAAAACCGCAGCCGGACGACAGCTTCCTGCACCTGGAATACCCGGTGGAACAGCAGAAAGCCTTTGCGGATTTCCTGATGGAAAGGATGGGCCTGGACCGCGGCCACTGCGGCCTGGGTGAGACGGAGCATCCGTTCACGCTGGAGTTCAACAACAAGGATGTCCGCATCACCACGAACTACGACCTGCACAATGTGGCATCTTCGATGTACTCCATCCTCCACGAGGGCGGCCATGCCCTGTATGAGCTGGGCATCCGCGATGATTTACAATACACCTGCCTGGCGGGCGGTGTGTCCATGGGCGTACACGAGAGCCAGTCCCGCTTCTACGAAAACCTCATCGGGCGCTCCCGCGCATTCATCGAGGCTATTTACCCCAGGGTACAGGAATTCTTCCCCCGGCAGCTGGGCAAGGTCAGCGCCGAGCAGTTCTACCGGGCAGTGAACAAGGTGGAACCCAGCCTGATCCGCACCGAAGCCGACGAGCTGACCTACTGCCTGCACGTCATGGTGCGGTACGAGATCGAAAAGCAGCTCATCGGCGGCACGCTGGAAGCAAAAGATGTCCCGGAGCAGTGGGCAGCGCTGTACCGGGAGTATCTGGGTGTGGAAGTGCCCAGCGACCGGGAGGGCTGCCTGCAGGACAGCCATTGGTCCGGCGGTGCGTTCGGGTATTTTCCGTCGTATGCGCTGGGCAATGCCTATGGGGCCCAGATGCTGCACAACATGGAGCAGGAGTTCGATGTATTCGGCGGCGTGGCGCGCGGGGATCTTTCGGCAGTGACCGGCTGGCTGCGGGATAAAGTGCATCAGTACGGCGGCCTGATGGAGCCTGCCGATGTGGTGAAAAATGCCTGCGGCACCTTTGAGCCAACGTACTATCTGGATTACCTCACCCGGAAATACACCGAGCTGTACGGACTGTAAGCAGCCCGCAGCAGCATCAAAAAAAGCGGCCTCGGATCGTTTGATCCGGGACCGCTTTTTTGATGCGGGAATGCAGGATGGGTCACAGAGGCAGTTTGCCGCCCACCTTGTTGACAACGTAATATGCGGCTTCTTCTTCGGGCTTGACGTAGATCTTGCAGGACTGCACGCCGACTTTGTGGGTCAGGCGGTAATCGGCTTTGGCGCGCTCCACCAGGTCGGTGATGTTGTACTGCTTGCCTGCATACTCAACGTAGATCTCAGGAGAAAGCGGGGGACGGCCGCGATGGGCAGGAGCCTTGCCGGCTTTTTCTGCCTTGGGGGCATCTTCCGTCTTGGCAGCCTTGGTGCTTTTGCGCACAGGCTTGGTTTCGGCAGCGGGGGTCTCCGCAGAAGCAGCGGCGACGGGCTTTTTTACGGACATGGATTCTACCTTCTTTCATAAAATGTTCTGCGTGTGGAAAAGGAGCAGCAAAACACTCCCGTCTGATCGTTCGTTCCGAACGGCAATGCATAGCTATATAATAGTTTTTTGTGCCGGATTTGTAAAGAGGTTTTCCGAAAAAAGGTTCGGCTTCAGGCCGGAAAATCGAAAAATGTTTCTGGAACCATTACCTGCGGCAGAGCGTTTCGGCCCGCTGGACGATGGGGGAAAGAAGCGTGGTGTCCCAGTCCTCGGCAAGCACAAACAGATCGTCGCAGATCTCCCTGCGGATTTGTTCGGTCGTTTTTGCGCCGGCCAGGGTGCATACAGCACACAAAAGCTGCAGCTTTAAGGTGCGCACCGGCTGCGGTGCGGCCCACAGGCGGGCCAGGTCGTAGTTGTCGGTGTTGCCGCAGCGCATGGTGCAGGCGGCGCAGTTGGGGGCTACCCGGTGCTTTTCCGTTTCGGCCACGGAGATCATCCGGCGCAGGGCATCCTCGGCAGCCTGCGGGTCGGCTGCCAGGCGCAGTCCGGCGGCCAGCACCCGGTCGGTATCCTCGGTCTTGGGTTCGTTGACCGTGGCACGAGCCAGCCCTACCAGCACTCCGATCAGCTGATCCCGCAGCTGCTGGGCGGCGGTGACGGGTTCAGAGAAGAAATATGACATAAACATCCCTCCGGAAAGTTTCTGCCTTTATTATACATGGGGCGGACCGAAAAAGAAACGGAAAATTTATTTTGCGCAGAACCCTCTCCCGGGCTTGATTTTGGGAGCGGAATCCGCTATAATATTTTCCGTACCATGTGCCGGTGTGTCGGAATGGCAGACGAGGGGGACTCAAAATCCCTTGTGCGAATAACACGTGTGGGTTCGACCCCCACCACCGGCATAAAAAATACCCCTCAGCTCAGGCTGAGGGGCATTTTTTATACGCGGTGGGTGAGGGGTCGAACAGCACGGCCGCCCGCAGGCGGCAATCAACAGCCCAGTGCAACGACGACGACCGCGGCCTGCGGCCAAAGACTTCCCCCGGCCTTTTGGGCCGGGGCTTTTTTCTTTCTCCGCAGTTGATTCCAGTCCTTGCTCCGGCCCCGTGGCTGTGTTAAACTGGGGGTACTACAAAATTATGCCCCGCAGCGGGCAGAAAATCAGGAGGAAATGGACCTTGAAGCGGATTTCGTTGTTTGTGCGCCGGTTTGCGGCGCTGCTGATGGCGGTGGCGGTGCTGTGCGCGGCGCTGCCGACAGCCTGGGCGGAGCAGGAAACGGCACGGCCCTCCGGCACGGCCACGACGATGGGCGGGGCGAACACCACCCTGATCCCGGCCGAGGAGGAAAACTGCCTGAGCTGGCTGTTCGGCTCCGGGGACACCATTACCATGCCGTACCTGAACGTCAAAGGCCAGGGCCTGCGGCGGAACGTGACACTGGACCTGGTGGACTGTCTGGTGGGCATTACCTATACGGAGATGGGCTCGGCGGGCAGCTATCTCAGCGCGTCGGCAGCGCAGCAGGTGTGGCGGGCCCAGGCAGTGGCCATCCACTCCTATCTGGAGTACCACAAGCAGTACGGTTCCTCGGCCAATGCGCTGATCTACACCCCGGTGGACCAGATCCCGGCTGCGGCCCGCAGCGCGATCCGCACGGCGGTGGAGGCGGTCAAGGACGAGGTGCTGCTCTACAACGGCTCGGTCATTGATGCGGTGTGGTCGGCCAGTGCGGGCTATAACACCCAGACCGGCCTGTACGGCACCTGCTCCGGGCTGGATGCCTGGGGCACGGAGATCCCCTACCTGCAAAGCGTGGAGAGCCCCTACGAGGAACAGTACCATAACCGGATGCGGCGGGTCATCGGCAAGGACTACCGCTATGTGGAGTACAACGACAGCCGCACCGGGGAGCCGTATCAGAGCGCCGATACGACCCACAAGGACCTGGGCGGCTATGTGCAGTACGATACGTTTGTTTCCAACGGACGCAGCTACCGGTACATCAACCAGTTCGTCAGTTCGCGTTACTGCTTTGATTTTGGCACGGACGAGGCCGGGACCCCCTGCATGACCTACTACGGCTACGGCCACGGTGTGGGCATGAGCCAGTGCGGTGCGGCGGGTTATGCCAACGAGCAGGGCATGGGGTATCAGGAGATCCTGCGCCATTACTACACGGGCGTTTCCATCGGCACGGTGGGCAGCGGTTCGGGCGGCTTGTTCGGCTGGCTGCTGAGCCTGTTTGGCCTGTGACCGGAAACCGGAGGGAAATGCGGAAAAGAACTTCTCAAACCGGAAGAAATCTGGTATAATAATTTAGTTTATAAAATGCCTGCGGGCGGTCGGTGCGGCGGCCCAGAGAAGTGGAGAAATCGGAATGCAGTTGGAAAAAAAGGAAACGAAACAGGAAACGGAGCGCTGCCGGACACTGGCGCAGCGGATCGCGGAGGAGCTGGCCCCGGAGTCGGCCGCCGTGTTGAACGCCGGGACCCCGCTGCTGGAAAAGGCGCTGCGCCGGGCCGGGATCCGCGCCAATGCATGGACGGCGGCTGCCGCAGAGCAGCCGGAGCTGCTGGTGGTGGAGGATCCCGCCTGGGCCGAGCTGCCCGCGCAGCTGCCCGCCCAGGTGCTGCTGGTCTGCACCGACAGCACGGTGGTGGAAGGCTGGGCACGGAAGCTGGCTGCGCGCGGCTATTACCGCGATTTCCGCTGGCGCAGCCGGGGCCGGGCCCAGCAGTCGGCGCTGTTCTGCACGGTGCAGCCTGCATCCGATGCCATGGTCGAGGGCTATGAGAAAGAGCTGGATATCCTGCGGGACCGGATGGTGCGCGCTGAGCGCACCTGCAGCGAGGAAGCAGCCCTGATTGAGCGGCTGCGCAGCGACCTGTCCCTCAGCCGCAGCCACGCCCAAAACCTGGAAAAGACCCTGAACGAGGTCACGAACTCCACATTCTGGAAACTGAGCTGGCCCATGCGCTATGCGGTGAGCAAGAGCCGCCAGATCTGGCACACGTTCCCGCTGTTCGTGCTGCTGGGTGAGCTGCGCCGCGACGGCATTTCCGGCGTGCGGGAACATGCCCGCGCCAAGCGGGAGTATGCTGCCCTGTTCCCCGGAAACACCATGCGGGCCGACCGGTTTGCGCCGGTGGAGCTGCTGGTCCGGCAGGCCAACGATCAACCTGCCGGGCCGAAGATCAGCATTGTGGTCCCGCTGTATAACACGCCGCTGGAATTTCTGGACGAGCTGCTGGACTCGGTGGTGAACCAGACCTACCGGAACTGGGAGCTGTGCTGTGTGGATGCCGGGCAGGAAGAAGCCGTGGGCCAGCGGGTGCAGGCCCGCGCCAAGGCGGACCCCCGCATCCGGTATCAGAAGCTGGAAAAGAACGAGCTGATCCCCGGCAACACCAACCACGGCATCGAGATGGCTGCCGGAGAGTATATCGCCCTGCTGGATCATGACGACCTTTTGCACCCCTGCGCTCTGTGGTATGCGGCAAAGGCCATTGCCGAGCAGAATGCGGACTTTGTGTATACCGATGAGGCCACCTTTGAGGGCAAGCCGGAGAATGTGGTGCTTTACCACTTCAAGCCGGATTTCATGCTGGACAACCTCCGCTCCAACAATTACATCTGCCACCTGACCGTGTTCAGCCGCGCCCTGATGGAGCGCTCCGGCGGCGGGGAGCGGATGGAGTACAACGGCAGCCAGGACTATGACCTGTTCCTCCGCCTGACCGAGCAGGCCGCAAAGATCGTCCACATCCCCCATGCGCTGTATTACTGGCGCTCCAGCCCCGGCAGCACGGCGGCGGATATCTCGGCCAAGACCTACTGCATCGACGCAGGCATTGCCGCCCTCAAGGCGCACTATGCCCGCTGCGGGGTCGCGGTGGACGATGTGACCCTGATCCCCGGCACGCCCGGCTATTACAAGACCGATTACACGCTGGAACATCCCGGCCGTGTGAGCATCCTGATCCCCACCTGCGACCACATCAAGGATCTGGAACTGTGCGTGGAGTCCATCTATGCCCGCACCACCTATCCGGACTATGAGCTGATCCTGATCGAGAACAACAGCAAACAGCCGGAGACGTTCCGCGCTTACGAGCGGATGCAGAAAGAGCACCCGGACAACCTCAAGGTCGTGACCTGGCAGGGCAAGGGCTTCAATTACAGCGCGCTGAACAACTTTGGCGAGCAGTATGCCACCGGCGAATATCTTCTGCTGCTCAACAACGATACCGAGGTCATCACCCCCGGCTGGCTGGAAGAAATGGTCATGTATGCCCAGCAGAAGCGGGTGGGCTGTGTGGGTGCCAAGCTGCTGTACCCGGACGACACCATCCAGCACGCCGGTGTGGGCTTTGGCATCGGCGGCGTGGCGGGCCATCTGCACAAATATTTCCCGGCGGCCTCCGACGGCTACATGGGGCGGCTGAACTATGTGCAGGATGTCTACGGCGACACCGCCGCCTGCCTGCTGATCCGCCGCGAGATCTACAACGAGATGCATGGCCTGGACGAGAGCTATGCGGTGGCGTTCAATGACGTGGATTTCTGCGTCCGGGTCCGCCAGGCGGGCTACACCAACGTGTTCACGCCCTTTGCCCAGCTCTACCACTATGAGAGCAAGAGCCGCGGCCAGGAGGACAACCCTGAAAAGCAGAAGCGTTTCCAGGGCGAGGTGCTCCGCTTCCAGGCCCGCTGGGGCGATCTGCTGGCCGCAGGCGACCCCTGCACCAACCCGAACTTTGATATCCGGCGCGAGGATTTCAGCCTGAAGATTTTGCCGCTGGAATAAGGCACATCGTCGGCATTTTCGCCCTCTCCGTCATTGCTTCGCAATGCCACCTCTCCCAAGGGGAGAGGCAATTGCGCTTCAAGGGTCAGCTTCTGCTGCCAAAGAGGCAGAATGGGCTCTCCCTTTGGGAGAGCTGGCAAAGCCATAGGCTTTGACTGAGAGGGCGAGCCAGGTGGAGTAGAAGGAGAATCTATTTGAAGCTATCAGCATGTATTGTTGTTTACAACGGCTATGACGAGGCGCTGAAAGCGGCACAGACGGTGCTGCAATACACCCGCCGGTATCCGCTGACGCTGTATCTGGTGGACAACGCCAGCCCGGACGGCAGCGGCCCCAGGCTGGAACAGGCCCTGCGCGAGGGCCTGCTGGCCCCGCAGGCCGGGCAGAAAGTGGTGGTACACTGCCGCACCCGGAACGGCGGCTTTGGCACCGGCCACAATATGGTGCTGCCGGAGCTGGACAGCGCGTTCCACTTTATCCTGAATCCGGACATCCAGCTGACCGCCGATACCCTGAGCGGCCTGGCGGACTGGATGGCAGCTCACCCGGATGCCGTGATGGCCCGGCCATCGCTGGTGTTCCCGGACGGCAGGCCCCAGCAGCTGCCGCTGCGCCGCTGCTCGATGCGGGCCATGCTCTACCGCCAGCTGCCCGCGTTGAAGTTCTGGAAAAAGCACAACGACCATTACCTGATGCTGGATGCAGACCTTTCGCACCCGGTGTCGATCGAGTTCTGCACCGGCAGCTTTGCCGGGGTGCGCACCGAAGCGTTCCGGGCCGTGGGCGGCTTTGACGAAAGCTATTTCATGTATGTTGAGGACGCGGACCTGACCCAGAAGATGCTCACCCAGGGCAAGGCGTATCTGGTGCCTCAGTATACCGCCATCCACGCCTGGCACCGCGCCGCCCACCGCAGCCTGAAACCGGCATTGTGGCAGACCGGCAACCTGATCCGGTATTTCAAAAAATGGGGCTTTGCGTGGTAAAACAGGGGAGTCTGCCTGGCAGCTGATCTTTGCCGCGAAGCGGCCTGAGAGGGCGAGGCAGCTGGCCTTAGAACGGCCTGTTCCGGAAAAATTTCCGGAACAGGCCGTTCTTTCTTGCTTTTTTTCTGGTTTGATAGTAGAATAAGGTGTAAAACTATCTGCGGCGGCCTGCCGCAAAGTGTTACACAACGGTGTTGACAGCGGACGCAGCTCCGCTTTGAATATTACAAAGCCTGCCAGAATACGGGCTTTGTATAGCTGCACAACTTTTTTCAATCAAGTTAAAGGAGTGCACAAAATGAAAGGTATCATTCTTGCCGGCGGTGCCGGCACCCGGCTTTACCCGCTGACCATGGTCACCAGCAAGCAGCTGCTGCCGGTCTACGACAAGCCCATGATCTACTATCCTCTGTCTACCCTGATGCTGGCAGGCATCCAGGATATCCTGATCATCTCTACCCCTACGGACACGCCGCGCTTTGAAGCGCTGCTGGGCGATGGCAGCCAGTACGGTATCCATCTGCAATATAAAGTCCAGCCCTCTCCGGACGGCCTGGCACAGGCATTCATCCTGGGCGAGGAGTTCATTGGCGACGACTGCTGCGCCATGATCCTGGGCGATAACATCTTCTATGGCAACGGCTTCTCCAAGATCCTGAAAACGGCTGCTGCCAACGCCGAGAACAAGGGCCGCTGCACCGTGTTCGGCTACTATGTGCAGGATCCGGAGCGCTTTGGCATCGTGGAGTTCGACAAGGACGGCAAGGTGCTGAGCGTGGAGGAAAAGCCGCAGCATCCCAAGAGCAACTACGCCATCACCGGCCTGTACTTCTACAACAAGGAAGTGGTCCAGATGGCAAAGCAGGTCAAGCCTTCGGCCCGCGGTGAGCTGGAGATCACGACCCTGAACGATATGTACCTGAAAAAGGACGAGCTGGATGTCCAGCTGCTGGGCCGCGGCTTTGCCTGGCTGGATACCGGCACGATGGAGAGCCTGGTGGATGCGGCGGATTTTGTCCGCATGGTGGAAAAGCGCCAGGGCATCAAGATCAGCGCCCCGGAGGAGATCGCATTCAAGTATGGCTGGATCGACCGCGACACCCTGCTGGAAAGCGCTGCACGCTACGGCAAGAGCCCCTATGGCCAGCACCTGAAGAACGTTGCCGACGGGAAACTGAGATATTGAACGCTGGGGGAGAACGCACATGAAAATCATTGTGACTGGCTGCAAGGGCCAGCTTGGCACGGAGATCATCAAACAGCTGCGGGAGGGCCGCAGTGAGCTGGGCCCCATTCCGGAAAAGCTGATGAGCGCCACCGTGATCCCGGTGGACCTGCCGGAACTGGACATTGCCAACTATAAGATGGTGGACGACTTCATCCGCCGTCAGCGCCCGGATGTCATCATCAACTGCGCCGCGTTCACCAACGTGGACGGCTGCGAGGTGAACCACGATGCTGCGTTCAAGGCGAACGCCATCGGCCCCCGCAACCTGGCCCAGGCCGCCGAAAAGACCGGCGCACGCCTGGTCCATGTTTCGACGGACTACGTTTTCTCCGGCCGCGAAAACGGCGGCATCCCGCAGGATGAAGCCACCATCCCCGGCCCCATCAGCGCTTACGGTTCCACCAAGCTCATGGGCGAAAAGTATGTGGAGCAGTTCTGCCACCGTCACTTCATCGTCCGCACGGCCTGGCTGTACAGCTACTATGGCAAGAACTTTGTCAAGACCATCGTGAATGCGGGCAGGAAGTTCGGCAAGCTGGAAGTGGTCAACGACCAGCGCGGCAACCCCACCAACGCGGCGGACCTGGCCTACGAGATCCTGCAGCTCTGCGTGACCCATGAGTACGGCCTGTACCACTGCACCGGCGAGGGCGTGTGCTCCTGGTATGATTTTGCATCCGAGATTATCCGCCTGTCCGGTGTGGATGCCACCGTGGCTCCCTGCACCAGCGAGGAGTACAAGGCCAAGCACCCGGACAGCGCCGACCGCCCCCGTTGGAGCGCCCTGGACAACCGGATGCTGCGCTGCACCGTGGGCAACGATGTCCGCGACTGGAAGGATGCCCTGGCCTGCTTCTTCGCCCACTGGGACGGCGAGAACGGGATGAAGTAAGGGAAGTCTCATCTTTGTACAACCTCTCCGTCATTGCTTCGCAATGCCACCTCCCCTAGTAGGGGAGGCTTTGGCAGAAAGATGAAGTTTTTATTCTGGAGGATAGTGGCGCGTGAATCCAACGCGCAGGAGAATACGGTTCGCCAGGGGCTCCCCTACTAGGGGAGCTGCCGGGCGTAAGCCCGACTGAGAGGTTGTATGGAGGAAAACGTGACCTGAGAAGAAAAACCTGAAAATTGAGGAAGATCAAACTATGAAAAAATATCTGATCACCGGCTGCGCCGGTTTTATCGGTTCCAACTTTGTTCACTATATGCTCAAGAAGTACCCGGAGATCCTGCTGGTCAACCTGGATAAGCTGACCTACGCAGGCAACCTGGAGAACCTGAAAGATGTCGAGGGCGACCCCCGCCATGTGTTCGTGCAGGGCGATATCTGCGACAAGGAGCTGGTGGAAAGCCTGTTTGCAAAGTATGATTTCGATTATGTCATCAACTTTGCCGCCGAGAGCCATGTGGACCGCTCCATCAAGAACCCGGAGATCTTTGTCCAGAGCAACGTGATGGGGACCGTCAACCTGCTGCAGCGCGCCAAGGAAGCCTGGTACGATGCCGATGCAAAGACCTGGAAAGAGGGCAAGAAGTACCTGCAGGTGTCCACCGATGAGGTCTACGGTGCCCTGGGTGCCGAGGGCTTCTTCATGGAAACCACCCCGCTGTGCCCCCACAGCCCCTATTCCTCCTCCAAGGCCAGCGCTGACATGTTCGTCATGGCTTTCCACGACACCTACGGCATGCCCGTGAACATCACCCGCTGCTCCAACAACTACGGCCCCTACCAGTTCCCGGAGAAGCTGATCCCCCTGATGATCAACAACGTCAAGCACCACAAGCAGCTGCCCGTCTACGGCGACGGTATGCAGATCCGCGACTGGCTGTATGTGGAGGATCACTGCAAGGCCATCGACATGGTGGCCAACGGCGGCAAGATCGGCGAGGTGTACAACGTGGGCGGCCACAACGAGCGCCCCAACATCTTCATCGTCAAGACCATCATCAGCCAGCTGCACGACCGCCTGAACGATGAGGGCATCAGCGAGGAACTCATCCAGCATGTGGCCGACCGCCTGGGCCATGACCGCCGCTACGGCATCGACCCCACCAAGATCAAGAACGATCTGGGCTGGTACCCCGAGACCCCGTTTGAAAAGGGCATCGTCCTGACCATCGACTGGTACCTGAACCATGAGGAGTGGATGGACCACATCACCAGCGGCAACTACCAGAAATACTACGAGGAAATGTACAAGAATAAGTAAGGCTTGCACGCCCCCTCGGAAATAGCAGAAAACAGAAACGGAGCACTCCCTTGTACCAAAACAGGGGAGTGCTCCGTTTTATCTAAAACGTTATGCGGACTTTTTGCCGTCCAGCGCTTTCACCTCATCGACGGAAAGCCCAACCGTGTCGGAAATTTCCTCGTAGGTCATTTTGCCTTTTTTGAGCAACTTCAGTGCAATTTCAATTGCCTGCTCATGCTTTGTGTTTTCTCTCATTTCTTCCATTGCTCTGCACATGGTTGTCACTCCTTTCGTATCCTCTTTGAAATAGCGCACCCGCTGCGCCAGGACCGGATAGTTCATCTCATCCGGATCGGCACAGGAGAAATCGTGCATCAGTTTGCCCAATGCTGTTTCGTCCTTGATCTGCGAGTTTACGTAGATGATATGTGCTTCATCCCCGAAAGATTTACCGGTTTCCTCTATGATACGGTTGATATGATAGTAAGAATACCATAAATCCGTTGTTTTTACAACAGGAAATAGCAGAAACGGAGCACTCCCTTGTACCAAAACAGGGGAGTGCTCCGTTTCTGTTCAAAAAACTGAAGACACTGGTAATGAAGTGTCATCCCATACAGTGCCATTCGTGATATCGCGGTGCTTCCCATGGGACGAAAGCAAAAAGACGCGGGCGTTGTAATGAATGTCGTTTCCGCTTTCGTTGGTTTTCTCAAATAAGATGGAGATACACGAATGATGGCTTTCCATGAGCTGACGGTGTATCAGTTCATCTGCATGAGAGAAAGGCAACTCATTACCGGAATGTGCGGAGTTGTGTTTGTGCCATACACCGACGAGCGTTAAAGGCGGTTGATAGAGCTGGCTGAGGAAATTGCACAGGTGTTCTTCATAGGCGTTATCATATTGAAAACTGCCGACAGTATGCACGGTGTTTTGATAACCACTGTCGGTCGCTTCTAAAACAAAAAGGCCGTTTTCCGATTCAGAGTAACCGAGCAGTAAACCACCGGTTTCAGTGTCCGGAAAACGACCCAAATCAGTTTCAATGACAGCCTGAGCTCTCTTTGAAATGAAACAGTTCATCCTGCTTACTGGCGATAGGCAGTGCCGCCGCACTGAGTACAGGTAGAAGTGTTCTGCCAGGAAGGAATCAGCTTGCGTTCTTCAAAGCCGCAGCTTGAGCATTTGAACCAGTCGCTTGCGAAGCTGCCGGTAGGAACCAAAAGCTTTTTGTTCTGGACGGTCTTGATCGTCATTTTCATAGTAGCATGACTCTCCTTTGTAGATAATAGGATGGATAAGGTCGAGCGGTTGCATCAAAGTTTTACTGGCGAAGACCCGTGCGGTCACCACCACAATGAGGGCAGTCAATGCGGTCATCCAGCGTATCCCAGTCATCCCATATATAACCGCATAATCTGCACTCAAAGGTTACACCTTTGCTGCTGTGAAAAACTCCAACAGGAATTTTTAACTCGTTGCGGAGAAACGTGCTTTTTGTGATCTTTTTCATAAGAAAACCTCCTGTTAGTCAACATAAGTAATGGATGTACCAAAGATGCCTTTCTTGACACGATAATGAGACAACTGGTCAGAGAGAAAGGACTTTGCATCTTCATTTGTCAGTTTGTCTACCTGAGTAGCAAGGGTTTGGTAGGCAGCCGGAACATTGGGACTTTTATTAAGGCCAATGCGGAGTACATTTGCATAAGTGCTGATTGCTCTTGCAAAGAAAAGCTGCTCGTGATGCTTGTCCTGCGGAACATAACCAGATTGCAGAACAGCCTGAATCACATTACATGCCCCATCATAATAGTGGGCAATCTCATCATCATTGGAACAGTTCCCGCCGATAGCGAGAAGCGAAAGAGCGTACATAATGCCAAAACGGGGTTCGTTTTCATCATCTGTGAGTGAAAGGAGTGTTCCATATTCATTACGGCGGTACAAAGATTCTGCATAGGCATATTTGCATTCGCTATAATTGGACTCAATATCAAATTGCGGATGATTTTTGAGAATACCAGCATAATGGTTGATTTCCTGGAAATATTCATCATCTTCTTCGCTGGTACTGACAATGATACCTGCGTGGAGACACATGCCGTCAACCAGGAATGTCTTGTACATTGCATTAAGGTCGCCGAGTTCAGCGGCTTTCCGGTACCAGATCAAGGCATTGTCATAGTCCTTGTTCTGCCCATAATAATCGCCGAGGATCACCATGGTTTCGATATCGCCCGCATTCGCTTTTTGGATGGCTTCTTCAACAGTCATAGCTGGTTCCTCCTCAAGAATGTCGCTTAAAATCTGTCACTAGCCGAATTATATCATAATAAATACGACATCACAAGAAAGATGTTTGAAAAAATCTAACAAAAATCGCGGCTGTATTAGGTACAATATGCTAAAAGGATGGTGGCAGATTGTGCGCAACGAAATCGAGTATGAGAAGTGGTTCCCTCAGCGCCTGACCCAGCTGCGGATGCGCAAGGGCGTTTCGGCGCGGGATATGAGCTTGTCTATCGGGCAGAACACCGGCTATATCAACAGCATCGAGAGTGGGAAAAATTTCCCGACGATGAAAAATTTCTTCTACATCTGCGAATACCTCCACATCACGCCCAAAGAGTTCTTTGAAGATGGCACGGCCGACCCGGAAGCGATCCGGAAAATGGTAGAAAACCTGAAAAAGCTTGACGGCGAACAGGTGGATGCACTCTCCAAGATCGTGGAGGGCCTGGCAAAATGAAGATGCGCAAAAAATAACGGCCGCTGCATGGAAAGTTGCAGCGGCCGTTTTGCGTGTGATCACTTTTATTATGCGGCGCAGATCATGAAAGCTGCCGGGCTCAGCCCAGGCTTACCCCCATCCGTTTGGCTACGGTGAGCAGCTCGCAGCCTTCGGGGATATTGCGGGCCTTACCGGCAATGTCCTCCAGGCGGTTGGCGGTGATGTGGTTGTTGACCAGGGCCACGGTCACGCCGTAGCGCTCGATCTCCACCAGCTTGGCGGCGTAGCTGCCAAACTGGGTGGCCAGCACGCGGTCGTAGGCGCTGGGGCTGCCGCCGCGCTGCATGTGGCCGGGGATGCAGACGCGCGTCTCCATGCCGGTCTTTTTCTGGACGGCGGCGGCAATGCGGTTGGTGGCGGTGGTGTAACCGGCCTCGGCACGCTTGGCGGTCCACTCTTTGCGCTTCATTTTGGCTTCCTCCACGTTCATGGCACCCTCGGCCACCGCAATGATAGAGAAGTTGGAGCCCTTGCGGGCGCGGCGCTCCACGGCATCGCAGACGCGGTCGATGTCGTAGGGCAGCTCCGGCAGCAGGATGATGTCCGCGCCGCCGGCAATGCCGGAATACAGCGTCAGCCAGCCGGCCTTGTTGCCCATGATCTCGATGCACATGACCCGGCTGTGGCTGCCGGCGGTGGTGTGGATGCGGTCGATGACATCGGTGGCAATGTCCACGGCGGTGTGGAAGCCAAAGGTCACATCCGTGCCGTAAATATCGTTGTCGATGGTCTTGGGCAGGCCGATGATGTTCAGGCCCTCCTGAGAGAGCAGGTTGGCCGTTTTGTGGGTGCCGTTGCCGCCCAGGCAGAGCAGGCAGTCCAGCTTTGCGTCCTTGTAGGTCTTTTTCATGGCGGCCACTTTGTCGATCTTGTCTTCTTCCACCACGCGCATCAGTTTGAACGGGGTGCGCTTGGTGCCCAGGATGGTGCCGCCCAGCGTCAGGATGCCGCGGAAATCATCCTCGGTCATTTCCTTGTAGTCGCCGTTGATCAGGCCGTGGTAGCCGTTCAGGATGCCCACGATCTCCACATTGCCGCCCATCCGGGCGTACAGGGCTTTTGCCACACCGCGGATGGTGGCGTTCAGGCCCGGGCAATCGCCGCCGGAGGTCAGGATGCCAACACGTTTTTTCATCTCTCAGGATCCCTCATTTCCTCTTATTATTTCCCACAAAAAGCGGGAGCAGATTTGCTACTATAAGAGTATTCCCAAAGGGGGTGGGTGTCAAGAGCCGGAGGGCAAAAACCCCGTGAAATTCATTCGGGAATGGGCCGGAAATGGGCCGGGAAATTTGTGGAGAAAAAGTTCCGAAAAACGGTTGACAATCGGGGCTGTTGGAGGTATAATATCTCTTGTCAGCGGCACATAAGCCGCCGAACAAACCGAATATTGGGGATTTGCATAGTGGTAGTGCGGTAGACTCTGACTCTACTTGTGGGAGTTCGATTCTCTCATC
>CAKTEF010000026.1 GCA_934547065.1 uncultured Faecalibacterium sp. | reverse complement strand
TAGTTGTTGGAGTTGCCGGTCACCCACATGCCCAGATAGGTCATGGGGTCGGCGTAGTCGGGACCCCAGCGGGTCAGACCGATCTCAAAGTTGCCGTCCTGCATATCCTGCACGCGCTGCTTCTTGGGCTCCACGGTCAAATTCAGGGTAAAGCCTGCCAGCGTGGTCTCCAGCTGCTCCTTGACGACCTGCGCCACCTTCTGCGGTGCATCGTCGGCATCCACCACCATGTCGAAAGTGAAAGAGTCCTTGCCCAGCTCGCTCTTGGCCTGCTCGTAGTACTCCTTGGCCTTGTCGGCATCATAAGCACAGAACTCTGCAAACTTGGTCTGGTCGGCGCTGAAATCGCTGCCGTCGGGGCCGGTGGCGAACTGCGGCGGAACGGCGGTGTAGCAGGGCGCAGAACCATCTTTCAGCACATCCCCGGTAATGGCGTCACGATCCAGCGCAAAGGTGATGGCCTTGCGCAGGTTCTCGTTGGCCAGCTCCGGCACACTGCCGATGTTGGGGCTGATGTACCACAGGTAACCAGCGCCAACGCTGGTAAATTCGGGGTCATCCTTGACCTGATCCACCTGCTCGCCGTTCAGCAGGGTCATATCCAGCGCACCGGTCTGGTAGCTCATCAGTGCCTGCTGGCTGTCCTTGATGACCTGATAGGCCAGACCGTCCAAAGCAACTTTATCCGCATCGTAGTAATCGGGGTTCTTTTCCAGCGTAAAGGCCGTTGCGGCGGGCTGGTAGTCGGTCAGCTTGAATGCACCGTTGGACAGCACCGTGTCGGGGCTGGTGCCGAAAGTGTCCTTGCAGGTGTTGTAGAACGCCTCGTTGACCGGATAGAAAGTGGGGAAGTACATCAGGCTCAGGAAGTAGCTGACAGGAACGTTCAGCTGGACTTCCAGCGTCTTTTCATCCACGGCAGTCACGCCCAGATCGGTGACGGGCTTCTCGCCTGCAATGATCTCGGCGGCGTTGACCACCTGACCGATATCGGAAAGCATATAGGAATACTCGGAAGCGGTGGCGGGGTCAACAGCGCGCTGCCAGCCAAACACGAAGTCGGCAGCGGTAACGGCTTCGCCGTTGGACCACTTGGCATCCCGGAGATGGAAAGTGTAAGTCTTGCCATCTTCGCTGATGTCGTAGGTCTCGGCGATGGCGGGGACGGCTGCGCCGTCTGCGTCCATCTGCATCAGACCATCGGTGTAATCTGCGATGACCTCAAAGGAGGTGCCGTCGGTGGCTACCTGCGGGTCCAGCGACTGGACCTCGGTCTCCAGCATGATGTTCAGGGTGCCGCCCTGTGCAGTGCCAGCTGCAGAGGAGGCAGTGCCGGAAGCGGAAGAAGCCGCCACCGAGCTGGAAGAACCGCCGCAGGCCGTCAGAGCCAGCGCTGCGGAGGTGACACCGGCAGCTGCCAGGAAGCTGCGGCGCGAAATACGACGATCGAATCTCATAGATGTTTCCCCTCTCTTTAACACTTTAACTTTGTAATTCGCTAAAGCGCTGCGTTCTAAAAATACACAAGGGATGTCGGTTCCTCCTTCTGGAACTTTGCACGCCCTTGTGCTATGGCCGCATTATACCGCTCCTTTCCGCAAAAGAAAAGGGGTTTTGCAAAATTTGTCCTCGGGATGCGCTCGTTTCTGCGGTTTGGCTAACACAATGCCCAAAAAATCTCCTGATTTTTGTACAATTTCAATCCATGAACAAATTTCATTTTTTAATAAATACACCTTAAAAAATTTGCTTTTTCTTCTCTTTCTGCTTTTTTGCAGGGTTTGCTTTTATTTTATAAATGAAAGTGTACGTTTTTCTTTTTGACGCAAACCACAGATAAAATGCGGGTTTTCATTTTGCTGCTGTCCTTGCCAGAAATACAGCTGCCTCGGACACAAAAAAACCGCAGCAAGGCGGAAAAACCCATGCTGCGGCAAAACGGAATTTACGATGTGGTTACAGGCTCCCCTGTTCCAGCAGCTGCCGCACCTCGTGCAGGCTGCGGCACTCGGCGGTGTACAGGCTGCGCATCTCGGAATCGGCGGGAAGCAGATCGGGCACCATCACGGTCACAAAGCCCCCGGCGGCACCGGCGCGCACCCCGTTGAAGCTGTCCTCCAACACCAGTGTATGGGCCGGGGCCGTGCCCAGCTTCTGCGCAGCCAGCAGGAAGATCTCCGGGTCTGGCTTGGAGCGGGCGACCTGCTGGCCGGAGACGAGCGCCCGGAAAGAATGGGCCAGGCCCCAGTGATCGAGGTTCGTCCGGATCGTGGCAAGGCGGCTGGAAGAAGCCACTGCCATGGGGATGTGCCGGGCATCCAGCCAGGCCAGCAGCTCGTCCAGGCCGGGCTTTTTCGGCACCGGCTTCCGGAACGCCTCGTCGGCCACCTGGTGCAGGCTGTCCACAATGGCCTGCGCGTCACAGTCCGGCCCATAGAAGCTGCGCACCACGTTCCGCAGGTTCTCCCCGGCGGTGCCGCGCGCAGCGGCATCCAGCCCCTCTTTATAAGAAAGCCCCAGCCTTGCAAGGGCAGGCTCCCAGAACGCAGCCCACATCCGCTCGGTGTCAAACATCAGGCCGTCCATATCAAAGATCACGCCGTCGATCATCAATGATCCCCTCTTTCTGTCATATCATCCGGCTCACAAAAAGAATATCACAATTTGCGACAACTTACAGCCCCCAAACATGAAAGATTTTGCGATTGCTTGAAAAACGGCCTCATGTTATTATAATAGAAAGCAACATTCGGCATTTTGGACGCGGGCGTGCGCCGCGTAAGGTGTGCTGGTGAGATCAGAAAAGAGGGAATATATCATGTTGGATATCAAGATCACCCGGACGACTTCCCCGAAGGAGAAGCCCCAGGACGAGACGAAGCTCGGCTTTGGCAAAAAGTTCACGGACCACATGTTCGTGATGGATTATACGGAGGGCAAGGGCTGGTACGATCCCCGCATCGTCCCCTATGCCCCCTTTGAGCTGGACCCGGCAACGGTCGTGTTCCACTATGCACAGGAGATCTTTGAGGGCATGAAAGCCTACCGCACTGCGGATGATACCATCCAGCTGTTCCGCCCGGAGTGCAACGCAAAGCGGATGCAGGATTCGGCAGACCGTCTGTGCATCCCCCCGATCCCCGTGGAGGATTACATCCAGGCCGTTGAGGCCCTGGTGGATGTGGAGCGTGACTGGGTGCCCCACTCCGATGGCGCTTCCCTGTACATCCGTCCGTTCATCTTTGCAAATGACGTGGGCCTGGGGGTCCATGCTTCCAAGAACTACATCTTCTGCATCATCTGCGCTCCGTCGGGCGCTTACTATGCCGAGGGCATCAACCCCGTGCGCATCTATGTGGAAGATGATTACATCCGTGCCGCTCCCGGCCTGACCGGCTTTACCAAGTGCGGCGGCAACTACGCCGCTTCCATCAAGGCCGGTGAGCTGGCCGAGGAGCAGGGCTACGCCCAGGTGCTGTGGCTGGACGGCGTGGAGAAAAAGTATGTCGAGGAAGTCGGCAGCATGAACATCATGTTCAAGATCGACGGCAAGGTCTACACCGCCGCCACCGTGGGCACCGTTCTGCCCGGCGTGACCCGCCGCAGCTGCATCGAGCTTCTGAAAGACTGGGGCTATGAGGTCATCGAGGGCAAGCTGGCCATCGCCGACATCATGCAGGCCGCACGCGAGGGCAAGCTGGAAGAAGTGTTCGGCACCGGCACCGCTGCCGTTGTCTCCCCGGTCAAGGAGCTGGTCTGGAAAGGCGAGCATGCTTACATCGGCGATGGCAAGATCGGCCCTGTCACCCAGAAGCTGTACGACACCATGACCGGCATGCAGTGGGGCAAGATCCCCGATACCAAGGGCTGGATCGTTCCGGTTGCAAAGAAGTATTGATCCTGCGCCCCTTTTGTTCGGAATTTCTGCAAGCGCCGTCCGGCGGCTCACCGGGCGGCGCTTGCTGTATCCGGAAAACATCCTCACCCTCTCAGGCCGCTTTGCGGCCAGCTGTCCTCCAGCTGTCCCTTATGCGGCATCTCCCTCCGATCGGAGGGAGTTTCTCCCAAGGAGGGAGCCATTGGCGATTCTCAGAGAAACTTTGTGGTATTTGCCGACTGTCGGTTAAGTCGCTTTTGCCTCTCCCTTTGGGAGAGGTGGCAATGCGCAGCATTGACGGAGAGGGCGAGCCAGCTGGCAAGGAAGAAAGACTTTGCCCAATTGCTTTTCTTACCATACAGTGCTAGACTAAATGCAGTAAGTAGAAACGAGAGGGAACAGGATTATGGTCAAAAAATGGAGTGTGAGCTACCCGGCCGTGAACGGCACCGAGCAGCGCCGGGTGTATGTATATCTGCCCACCATGTACGAGGCGCAGCCGGAGCGGCATTTCCCGGTGCTGTATATGTTCGACGGGCAGAATGTGTTCTTTGATGCGGATGCCACCTACGGCAAGAGCTGGGGCATGGCGGATTATCTGGACTACACCGACACTCCGCTGATCGTGGCGGCAGTGGAATGCAACGCGGGGCCCAACAACGAGCGGCTGGTGGAATATTCGCCCTACCGGTTCGACGACCCGCAGTACGGCCACTTTGACGGCAAAGGCCAGGCGACCATGAGCTGGTTCATCCACCGGTTCAAGCCGTTCATCGACCGCAATTTCCGCACCCTGCCGGACCGGGAGCACACATTCATCGGCGGCAGCTCCATGGGTGGCCTGATGAGCCTGTATGCCCTGCTGCAATACAACGATACGTTCAGCCGCGCGGCAGCGCTCTCGCCCTCCATCTGGGTCTCGCCGGAAAAGCTTTCCGGCCTGGCAGGCCGGGCAAAGCTGGAGCCGGGCACCGTGCTTTACATGGACTACGGCTCCCGCGAGATGGGCAATCATGACGGGATGCGCAAGGGCTTTGCCGAGATGTGCAGCCGGATCATGAACCGCGGCATCCACCTGACCGCCCGGCTGGTGCCCGGCGGCACCCACAGCGAAGCCAGCTGGGAAAAGCAGCTGCCGTTCGTGATCCATACCCTGATGTATGAGTTGGAGGAATAAAAAACGAACTCCTTCCGTCATCGCTGCGCGATGCCACCTCCCTCGGCGAGGGAGGCTTTGGCGGTACGGAAACTTTACCGCTTTGCCAAAGGCCCCATCTCCGAGGGGGCTGGCACGGCGTAAGCCGTGACTGGGGGAGTCACCAAAGGAGGAATGCCCCATGGAAATGCAGTATTTCAAGGATTACAGCCCGGCGCTGGGCCGGGATATGGAGTGCAAGGTGTACGGCCACGCAGGCCGCCCCATGCTGTACATCCCCTGCCAGGACGGCCGGTTCTTTGATTTTGAGGACTTCCACATGGCCGACACCCTGGCCCCGTGGATCGAATCCGGCCAGATCATGGTGCTTTCGATCGACACGCTGGACAAGGAGACCTGGTCGGACCCGAACGGCGATCCCTATTGGCGCATCCGCCGCTACGAGCAGTGGCTCCGCTACATTGTGGACGAGGCCGTGCCCAAGCTGCGCTACCGTTCCAAGGAGCGCAACGGCTGGGACGATCTGCCCGGCGTGATCGCGTTCGGCTGCAGCCTGGGTGCCACCCATGCCGTCAACCTGTACCTGCGCCGTCCGGATATCTTCTGCGGCTGTCTGGCGCTCAGCGGCATCTACACCGCCCACTATGGCTTCGGTGATTACATGGACGAGCTGGTGTACATGAACTCCCCGGTGGACTACATGGCCCATTTCCCGGAGGATCACCCCTACATGCAGCTGTACCGCAGCCAGAAAGCGGTGATCTGCTGCGGCCAGGGCGATTGGGAGCAGCCGGACACCACCTGGTACCTCAAGCGCATCTTCGAGGCCAAGAACATCCCCGTCTGGGTGGATCTGTGGGGCCACGATGTCAAGCACGACTGGGATTGGTGGTATAAGCAGGCGGTGTATTATATGCCGTATCTTCTGGGACAGCAGTAAACAGGGAACTCCCCCAGTCTGCTTCGCAGACAGCCCCCTCATGGAGGGGGCCTTGTAAAAGCTCTCCGCAACGGAAAAAGGCTCCCTCCCGGAGGGAGTTGGCACGGCGAAGCCGTGACGGAGGGAGTTTTTATAGAGGCTTATAGAGGAAAGAGGAATCAAAAACCATGAGCAACTTTATTTTTATCTCCCCCAACTTCCCTACGAACTACTGGCAGTTCTGCCGGGAGCTGAAGAACAACGGGATGAACGTGCTGGGCATCGGCGATCAGCCCTACGACGAGCTGAAGCCGGAGCTGAAAGACAGCCTGAATGAATACTACAAGGTTGGCAGCCTGGAACATTACGACGAGGTCTACCGCGCGGTAGCGTTCTTTGCGTTCAAATATGGCCGCATCGACTGGCTGGAATCCAACAACGAGTACTGGCTGGAGCGGGATGCCGCCCTGCGCACCGATTTCCATATCACCTCCGGTTTCCAGACCGAGGATATGCCCCGCATCAAGTACAAGAGCAAGATGAAGGAGTATTACCAGAAGGCCGGCATTGCCACGGCCCGCTACCACATGGTAGACGATTTTGAGGGCTGCAAAGCGTTTGCTGCCGAAGTGGGGTACCCGGTGGTGGTCAAGCCCGACAACGGCGTGGGCGCTTCCGACACCCACAAGCTGGCCGACGACGAGGAGCTGAAGAAGTTCCTGGCTTACAAGGCCGCCGAGCACCCGGAGGTCTCCTACATCATGGAGGAGTTCGTCCATGCCGAGGTCAACAGCTACGATGCCATCATCGACGGCAGCGGCAACCCCATTTTTGAGGCGGGCAACGTCAGCCCGGTGTCCATCATGGACATCGTGAACAACGACGACAACTCCATCTATTACATCATCAAGGATCTGCCGGAGGACACCCGCGCTGCGGGCCGTGCCGCCGTCAAGAGCTTTGGGGTCAAGAGCCGCTTTGTCCACTTTGAGTTCTTCCGCATGACCGAGGATCAGGCCAGCATGGGCAAAAAGGGCCAGATCGTGGCGCTGGAAGTCAATATGCGTCCCTGCGGCGGCTTTACCCCGGACATGATCAACTTTGCCCGCTCCACCAATGTGTATAAGATCTGGGCGGATATGATCGCGTTCGGCGGGACCGACCTGCCGGTGGGCGAGCATTATTACTGCCCCTTTGCAGGCCGCCGCGACGGCAAGCATTTTGTGTACAGCCATGAGCAGATCATGCAGAAGTACCAGAAGAACATGAAGATGGTGGACCGCATCCCCGATGCGCTGTCCGGTGCCATGGGCAACCAGATGTACGTTGCGACGTTCTCTACCCGCGAGGAGATGGAGCAGTTCTACTCCGACGTGCTGGCCGTGACCGACCCCATCAATGCCCGGGTGCAGAAAGAGCTGACCGAGGTGCTGGCCCTGGGTGAGCCGGAGACGAAAGCCCTGACCCCGAAGCCGCAGCTCTCCCCCGCCGTCAAGCCCACCACGGCTGTGACCAAAACCACGACCAAGGCCGTGACCAAGACGCGCAGCCGGAAAAAGTGAGCGCATAAAAATTCAGTCTGAACCCCAAAGCCGCCGGGCAGGAAAACACCTGCCCGGCGGTTTTTTGCTGCCCTGTTTTTCCACGGTGCACAAAAATCGGGGCAATTTTTTGGGTATCGTGCGAATAGACACGGCAAAGAAGCTTTGGTATCATAAATGCGTAAAAACAAGACGTTACTCCTCGGAGGCGCTACTTGCATCGAATTCCCTTTCCAAAACAAGGGGAGTAGTGTGAGCTGCTGCGTTCGGGGTTTTTCTTTTTGTCCGAAAATTCGATGCAGGGAGTGGAACGGTATGAAAATCATCCGACAGATCAATAACAATGCCGCCCTGGCACTGGACGGAAACGGCAAGGAGCTGGTGGTGCTGGGCCGGGGGGTCGGGTTCCCGAAGATGCCTTACGAGTTGACGGACCTTTCCCGCATTGAGCGGACGTTTTACGACGTGAACCCCAAATATTTTGGCATGGCAGCCGATCTGCCCCGCCCGCTGGTGCTGGCCTGCGCCGAGATCGCGGAGCGGGCCGAGATCGAGTTGGACTGTGCGCTGAACCCCAACCTGCCCTTTACCCTGGCCGACCACCTGAACTTTGCGGCGGAGCGGCTGCGCAAGGGCATCGAGATCTCGACCCCGCTGGCCTACGATGTGCGCCACCTGTACCCCAAGGAGACAGAGCTGGCCCAACAGGCGCGGGAGCTGCTGGCACGGGAAGCCGGGCTGGAGCTGCCGGGCAGCGAGGTGGTGAACATTGCCCTCCACCTTATCAACGCCGAGGCGGAAGCGGGCGATATGCACTCCATGATGATGACGCTCAAGGCCCTTTCGGACGTGGACGGCATCGTGGAGAAACAGCTTGACATCACGCTCAACAAAGAGAGCTTTTCGTATTCCCGGTTTTCCATGCATCTGCGCTACCTCGTCCAGCGGCTTGCCTCCGGCAGGCAGGTGGAGGAGCGGATCAGCGGGATGCTGGCCCAGATGCGGCGGGAGTATCCGCAGGCGTATCAATGTGCCCGCGCCATCGCGGACTATTTCCAGGCTGCCTGGAACTGGCAGTGCAACGATGAGGAGATCGTGTACCTCATGCTGCACATCACCCGCCTGCAGGAGAAGACCGAGGCCTGAACCGGCCAAGTTCCCCTGCCCACTTTTTTGCATGAATCCACCCAATGGCGCGCGTTGGGCGGTTCAGAAGATATTGACCGAGAGGGAGGTCCTCTGCCATGGATCGTGAACAGTTCCTGGAGCAGCTGGCTGCTCCGGCCGGCGGAAAAGAAAACATAGGCCTGTGTGATTTCCGCAGCGGCTGTCTGTCCGTTACCGTAAAAGACCGCAGTGTGATCGACCTCAACGCGATCCGCGGGCTGCCCGGTGTGGCTGGCGCAGAGCTTTTGCGCAGCAGACTCCGGATCACCCCGGATCCAACCATCATGGAGGAATTGCAAATGGCAAAAAAAGAAGATTACGGCACATTGGCAAAACAGATCCTCAGCCTGGTGGGCGGTGCCGAAAACGTGAGCAACGCCACCCATTGTGCCACCCGTCTGCGCTTTAACCTGAAAGATGAATCCAAAGCCGATACCGATGCCATCAAGGGCCTGGCCGGTGTTGTGGGCGTTGCCCAGGCAAACGGCCAGTACCAGGTGATCATTGGTGCCGAGGTCACGCAGGTGTACGAGAAGCTCAGCGGCATGCTGGGCACCACCTCTGCCGCCGCAGCCCCCGCCCCCAAGGGCAAGTGGTACGACCGCGTCATCGACACCCTGACCGGCATCTTTACCCCCATCCTGCCCCCGCTGACCGCAGCCGGCATGATCAAGGCCGTGCTGGCCATCCTGGTGGCGTTCAAGCTGGTCAGCAATACGTCCAGCACCTACCAGGTCATCAACTTCATGGGCGATGCCACGTTCTATTTCCTGCCCATCCTGCTGGCCAACTCGGCGGCGAAAAAGCTGGGCTGCAACCCCTACCTGGCCATGATGCTGGGCGGCATCCTGATCCACCCCAACTTTGTGAACCTGGTGGCTGCCTCCAAGGAAAGCGGCGAGGCCATCACCGTGTTCATGCTGCCCATCTATAACGCCAGCTACTCTTCGTCCGTGATCCCCATTATCCTGGGCGTGCTGCTGATGTCCAAGGTGGAGCCCTGGGCCACCCGCATCTCCCCCAAGGCCATCCGCTTCTTTACCGCTCCGCTGCTGACCATGTTCATCTGCGGCATTGCCACCCTGTGTGTGCTGGGCCCGGTGGGCTATGTGGTCTCCAACGCCCTGGCCGCCGTCATCAACGGCCTGAGCACCCTGGCACCCTGGCTGGTGCCCACCATCGTCGGCGTGTTCCTGCCGTTCCTGGTCATGACAGGCACCCACCACGCCCTGACCCCCATTGGCATCAACAACCGTATGACCATCGGCTTTGATACCATCATCTATCCGGGCCAGCTGGCCTCCAACGTGGCACAGGGTGCTGCTGCTCTGGCCGTTTCCATCAAGACCAAGGACCCCGAGCTCAAGCAGCTGACCTCCGCCACCGGTATCACCGCCGTCTGCGGCATCACCGAGCCGGTCCTGTTCGGCGTTACCATGAAGATCCGCACCAACATGATCGCAGCCATGGCCGGCGGCGGTGTGGGCGGCTTCTTTATGGGCCTGATGAACACCAAGAACTACTCCGGCGGCTCTCCCGGCCTGCTGACCCTGCCCAGCTACATCGGCCTGGATGCCCCCATGTCCAACTTCTACTATGCCTGCGCCGGTGCGGCCATTGCCTTTGTGGTGGCCTTTATCGTCTCGTTCGTCCTGTTCCGTGACAAGAAAAAGAACTGATCCCCGCCGCGCTGTAAGATCAGAGAGGAGCCTGCATGTATTTCCCGAAAAATTTCCTCTGGGGCGGCGCAACGGCCGCAAACCAGTGTGAGGGTGCCTATCTGGAAGACGGCAAGGGCCTGTCCATCCAGGATGTGCTGCCCAAGGGCTTCAAGGTCATCACCGAGGAGCCGACCCCCGACAACCTCAAGCTGAAAGGCATTGACTACTATCACCGCTACAAAGAGGATATCAGGCTCTTTGCGGGCATGGGGTTCAAGGTCTACCGCTTTTCCATTGCGTGGAGCCGCATTTTCCCCACCGGTGAGGAAGCACAGCCCAACGAGGCGGGCCTGAAGTTCTACGATGATGTCATCGACGAATGCCATAAGTACGGCATTGAGCCGCTCATCACCATTTCCCACTACGAAACGCCCCTGGCCCTGGCCCGCAAGTACAACGGCTGGAGCAACCGCATCATGATCGACCTGTACCTGAAATACTGCCAGGTCCTGTTTGAGCGGTACAAGGGCAAGGTGAAGTACTGGATCACGTTCAACGAGATCAACTCCATCCTGCATCAGCCCTTCGTCAGCGGTGCCATCCTGACCCCCAAGGCCCAGCTGAGCAGCCAGCAGCTGTATCAGGCCATCCACTACGAGCTGGTGGCCAGCGCCAAGGCCGTGCAGCTGGCCCACAGCATCGACCCGGCGTACAAGGTGGGCAGCATGATCCTGGCCGTTACCATCTACCCGCTCACCCCGAACCCCGATGATATCATCGAGGTGATGGAGCTGGACAACGAGGTGTACCTGTTCTCGGACGTGCAGGCCCTGGGTGCCTACCCCTACTACGCCAAGCGCGTGTTTGAGGAAAAGGGCGTGAAGCTGGAGATCAGCGACGAGGACCGCGAAGCCCTGACCCACACCGTGGACTTTGTTTCGTTCAGCTACTATTCCAGCAACTGCGCCGCCGCCGACCACTCGCTGGGCGAGCCCACCGGCAGCAACATGGTCCCCACCCTCAAGCGCAACCCCTATTCCAAGGTCAGCGAGTGGGGCTGGCAGATCGACCCCAAGGGCCTGCGCTACACCCTGAACCGGCTGTACAGCCGCTACCACAAGCCGCTGTTCATTGCCGAAAACGGCCTGGGTGCCAACGACACCCTGGTGCCGGACGGACACGGCAGCTTTACGGTGGAGGATGATTACCGCATCCGCTACATGAACGACCACCTGGTGCAGGTGAGCGAAGCGCTGCACGACGGCGTGGACGTGCTGGGCTACACCAGCTGGGGCTGCATCGACCTGATCTCCTGCTCCACGGCGGAGATCAAAAAGCGCTACGGCATGATCTATGTGGACCTGAACAGCGACGGCTCCGGCACGCTGGAACGCTACAAGAAAAAGAGCTACGAGTGGTACCGCCGCGTGATCGAATCCAACGGCGAAAGCCTGGAACCCGACCCGGACAAACCCATCGTCCTGTAACACCCGTTTCTCATCCGGTGCCCTGAAACGGCACTTCCTCCTTTCAGACCCGCTGTGCGGCATCCGCCGCCCGGCGGGCTTTTTGCGTTGGATGCCAAAGGGTTTGTCCCCTGCCGCAGAATGTGATATACTGGTTGCAACGAAAACAGAACGAGGTATCATTCCATGAAAATTCCTGCAAACGGCTTTACCCACGCCGGAAAATTCCACGCCGACGATGTGTTTGCCACCGCCCTGCTGCAGATCCTGCGGCCGGAGATCAAGATCACCCGCGGCTTTGTGGTGCCGGACGATTTTGAAGGCATCGTGTACGATATCGGGTTTGGGATGTTCGACCACCACCAGGAGCCGCGCGAGTACCGCGCCAACGGCGTGCCCTACGCCGCGTTCGGCCTGCTGTGGCGGGTGCTGGGGCCCGGCCTTGTGGGCGAGCGCCAGGCCCGCCTGATCGACGAAAACTTCATCCAGCCGCTGGACCTGAACGACAACACCGGCGAGCAGAACAGCCTGTGCGATGCCATTGGCTTTTTCAACCCGGTGTGGGACTCCAAGGAGGACCAGGACACCTGCTTTTTCAAGGCCGTGGCCGTGGCAAAGCAGATTCTGGAACACCAGATCGACAGCGCCAACGCCGTGAACCGCGCAGACGAGAAAGTGCAGCAGGCCTACCGGAACTCCCGCGACGGCATTGTGGTCCTGCCCTGCTACCTGCCCTGGAAAAACGGCCTGTACAAAACGGATGCCCTGTTTGTGGTCTACCCCAGCCAGCGCGGCGGGTGGAGCGCCCAGTGCGTGACCGACCACAAGACCAAAAAATCCAAGCTGCCGTTCCCGCAGTCGTGGGCAGGGCAGCCGCAGGAGGTCATTGAGCAGAAAAGCGGCATCCCCGGCATCAGCTTCTGCCACGCCAGCCGTTTTCTGATCACGGCCAAGGATAAGGAAACGGCGCTGGCCGCCTGCCGCCAGGTGCTGAAAAACAACGGGAGACTGTAAGATGGAAGCGGAAAAACCGGGGACCGCAGCGCCGGAACGCGCCTATGTGTACATGGTGCGGTGTACGGGCGGCCAGCTGTATACCGGCTGGACCAATGACCCCTCCGCCCGCCTGCACGCCCACAAAAGCGGCAAAGGGGCCAAATACACCCGCGCACTGGGGGCACGGCGGTTCGCCTACCTGGAACCCTGTGCCGATCGGTCCGCCGCCCTGCGCCGGGAAGCGGCCCTGAAAAAGCTGCCTAAGGCCCAAAAGGAAGCCCTGTGCGCGGCCTGGGCGCAGCAAAACCTGCCCCGGATCACGGTGGCCGCCCGCGCCGATGCAGCCGACATCCTGGAAATCTACAACTGGTATGTGCTGCACCACACCGCCACGTTCCAGATCACGCCCTCCACGCTGGAAGAATACGAAGCCTGGGTGGACAGCACCAACGCCCTGGTGCCCCTGCTGCTGGCGCGGGATGCCGACGGCAGGCTGCTGGGCTACGCCTGCGCCCACCGCTACCACCCGCGCGAAGCCTACGGCTGGGACGTGGAAAGCACCATCTACTGCGCCCCGGATGCGCGGGGCCTGGGCGTGGGCGAACTGCTTTACCGCGCGCTGCTGGAAATTTTGGAGCAGATGGGCTTTTGGAACGTGTACGCGCTGGTGGCCGACCCCAACCCGGCCAGCGAGCGCTTCCACGAAAAACTCGGCTTTGTCTGCGTGGGGCGGGAGCCGCACACGGCCTATAAATTCGGCTGGCTGGGGCTGAGCCGCTGGTGCCTGCCCCTGCGCAAGGGCAATGCGGCCCCGCAGCCCACCCGCCGCCTGACCGAAGAAGAAGTGGCCGCCATCCTGCGCGGCTTCAACGCGTAACAACCAAAATGCAGAATGCCCCCGGACACGCCGCAGTGTCCGGGGGCATTCTCGCGCTCTGGGGTTCTATCAGGATCCAGGAGTAGAAGATGGCTTGTTATTTGGCCTGCTGTGCAAGGCCCTGTTTGTTGAGCTGGTTCCACGCGCGGATGACATCGGTTTTGTTCACCGGCTCGCGCGGGTCAAAGTTGCCGGTCTTGTCCTCAAGCAGGGCGTGCTCGACCACCCATGCCATGGCTTTCTGGGTGTCGGCTGCATCGGGGGCCAGAGGTGCGGCCGGGGCGGGACTGCCCGCAGCCTGCCACAGCACCACGGCCAGCTGGCCGCGCGTTTCGGGGATGGCCACGCCGCTGGGCAGGACGCTGTGCAGATACAGCTCGGTGCCAAGCTCGTAGCCCTGCCACACCAGCACACCGGCTGCTGCGCCGCCGACCACGACCAGAGCGGCGGTGCCCAGCGGGCTGCTGCCGCCGGAAGCGGCCTTTTCCTCCACCGTGCAGGGCACGGCTCTCAGGGTCACGTCCTCGGCGGGCATGGTAAAGGTCACGGTCTTGTAGCTCTCGCCGTCGGCGGGGATCAGCTGCAGGTCAACGGGGGTCGTCTCCCAGCGGTCAAAGACCATGCCGGAGGGGAACTTGCTTGCGTCGATGGTCACGGTCACCGTGTCGCCGTACTGCACCGTTGCGGTGGAGATGGGCTCCTCGGTGGTGCCGTCGCCGGTGGTGTCGTCCGTGTCCACTGCGCCCGGATGCTCCACCTTGAGGATGAAGCCGTCGGTCACGGTGACGTTGTGGCTGTTCTCGGTGATCTTGAACACCCAGTTCGTACTGAAGTATATGCTGCCTTCCTTGTACATGATTTGGTAGGTGCCGATCTCGGTGGGAGCCGTGTCTTTGATCCCGCTTCCAAGATAAAAGTAGTAGACCTTGAGTGCGCGGCCGCCGTCCTCGGTCGGAACGGTCTCGTACTTGTCCAGCAGGTAATCCAGCCCATCCGAGACAAGCTCAATGGCAGCTTCGTGCGGCTGGCCGTCGTAGACCACCTTATGATCCTCGTCGCCGGGCAGGTTCACGGTGCAATCTCCTTCTTGAATAGAAAGGAACGTTGCTTTGTTGAGGATGATCTGCTCGGCATTTTCCGGGAGCTTCCCGTAGAGCGCCCAGGTATTAGGACTGCAAGCATTCCCCGAGAAGGTTTGGCCGTTGATGTTCTTCAGGTTGCTTGTCAGCGTGACAAAGACGTGGGTGGCTTGGCTGTTCACAACGTAAGCGGCATCCGGGATCTCGTAGTTGATGGTCAGGGCACCGGTCTTGCCGCTGCCGTCGCTGCTCTGGTAGCGGTAGGTCATGCGGGAAATAATAGTGCTGGTGGTGCTTTCAGGCTTGTGGACGTACACGCCGCCTTCCACCATGCCGTTCACAGTGCCCAGGAACGTGCCGTCCTGGATTGTTGCGCCCGTGTTGGTCACGGTGCTGGTTTCTGTGAACAGCGGAGGAGCGAAAACGCCGTCCTCGGTGCTGAAGCAGATGGTGCCGGAACGATCTGGGGCTTCCGGGTCGATGTCGTTCTGGACTTCGCCGCTGAACGTGCCGCCCATCAGGGTGCCGTAGTTTTTGACGCTGCCCTCGAACGTGCCGGACTCGATGGTGCCGCGGTTGGTCACAGGGCCTGTATACGTGGCCTTGCTGCCGACAATGCGGCCGTTGTTCGTTACAGGGCCGGTGAAAGTACCACCATCGAGGTTGAGGGTGCCGCTCGCGGTGTTGACGACCTCACCGGTGAACGAGCCGTTAAGGATCGTGTCGTTGTTGGTGACTTTGCCGCTGAACGTGCCGTCCCGGATGGTGCCGTTGTTGGTCACTTCACCGGTGAATGTGCCGTTCGTGATGTAGCCGCCGTTGATCACGGGGCCGTGGAATTCGCCGTTCTTAATAATACTAAGGACGGCTGTATTGGTCACAGTGCCGTAGAATATACCTTTTACAATGGTGCCGCCCTTGTTGGTCACAGTGCCGTGGAATGTACCGTCCTTGATATCAATAGAGGAACCGTCAACGGTCACATCGCTGGTTTCGGTAAAGGTGCCGCTCTTGATGGCCGGGAGATAGCGGAAAGAGGAGGAGGGCTTTACCACCCTCACCTTGCCGCTGAACGTGCCGCCGTCAAGGATGCCATAGCAGGCCACCGTTCCGGCAAAGCTGCCGCTGCTCAGGGTAACGTCGGCGTTCACGACAACATCGCACAGGGCGGTATGGTCGGAGTTGATCGAGTCAAAGGAGGTGTCGGTGTCGCCGTTGGAGTCATCTTCGGTCAGGGTCAGCAGGCCCTTGGCACTGTCAGGGGCGGCCTGATACGGCGTGTAGCTCCAGCCCTCGCCGGATTTGGCGTTTTTGCCGCCATCAGTGCCCTTGGGGTAGCCGGTGTCGTCGATCACCAGCGGGTCCAGTGCCGATTGCAGCAGGACGGTGGCGATCCTGGTGGGGGTAAACCGATAACCGCCTGTTTCCGCTATGATGGTGCCGCACTTGGTGCCATCTGCGGTGATGGCCGTTGTGAGGCCGATGTCGGAAATCCGGATCTGGTTTGCGTACTTGAGGTCAGAGCCGGTAACGACGGGATACCAGGTTTCGCTGCTGGTGGAAGCATACTCTGCGGTGTAGCTGGATGCCAGGTACAGGGGTTGATCTTTGTCCAGCGTCAGGACACCGCCGAATGTGTAGCTGTCGTCGCCGCTGGTGGTCAGCGTCCAGTAGAGGTTCTCGCTCTTGAGGCCATCGGGCAGTTTTGCAAACAGGCCGCCGTGCCGGTAGTTATTGGGCGTGTGCAACACAACGTTGCCAGCATAGATGCCGCCATGCAGGTAGCCAAGCTCGCCCAGGGTGACGGTATTCTTGAAAATGCCGTTAAAAATAATATAGTTTGAGGTGACGGGCTTGTTGAACGTGCCGCCGCTGATAACGCCGGAAGTGGAGGTGACGGTGTTGTTGAACGTGCCGTCATAGATGAAAGAATAGCTGGTCTCCAAAGAAACGGGTCCGTTGTAGGTGCCGTTTTCCAGGCTTGCATAAAGTTTCAGTGTCACGGTGTTGTTGAACGTGCCGCTGGCAATGGATGCATAGCTGTTGTCGGATGCACCCTTGAGGACCACCTTGCACGCCACCGGGGTGCTGCCCAGATCCATCTCGGAGCCGGTCAGGGTCAGCACGCCGTCGGCGGGGTTGCCGGTGGTGCTGGGGGTAAAGCTCCAACCATCGCCGGATTTGGCAATCGTGCCGCCCTCAGTGCCCACCGGGTAGCCGTCGGCTTCGATTTCCAGCGGGATGATCCGGGAATCCAGACTTACCGTGGCATCGTCCTTGATCTCGAATTCATATTCATAAGCAGTATGGTAGGAACTGGAATCGTAGTTGTTGAACCGGACGATCTGTCCGGCATTGCCTACATCAAAATAACGGGCTTCATAGTTTCCGATCTGATAGCACTCTTTCTGGTTGACATATTTCAGAGTGCCGGAAGTCAGAGAATAATAGCCGGAAGGATAATAGCCTTCGTAGCTGACATCGGGTTTCCTGCCGCCAACAACATAGAGCGGGGTGCCGGAAGAAAGCGTGAGGAGAGAATTGAAAACATACGTTTCGCTGCCGGTGGTCAACGTCCAGACGTGATAGTCCGCAGATGCAAACTGGCTGCGGTCCGGTTCCTGTGCAAATATGCCGGCATAATATTTGCCAACAACAGAGCCAGCAAAGGCACCACCGAAGATCTTGCCGCCGTTGTTGGTCACAGTCTGTTCAAATGCGCCGTTGTAAATCTCGCTGTTGGCACTTGTCAATTCGACCGTGTTTTTGTACAGACCGCCGTTGAGATAACCGGCATTTACCGTAACCGCACCATGGTAGGTGCCGCCCTTGATATAGCAGTTGTTACGGCTGGTCAAAGTGACGGTGTTGTTGAACGTGCCGTCAGTGACAAGTCCGGTTTTGAGTTCTACGGGGCCGTCAAACGTGCCGCTTATAATATTGGTCATATAATGGCTGGTCGTTGAGTTCCGGATCAAAGTCTTGCACTTTACAGGGGTAGCAGGATCCAACTTGACTTCTGTCTGATAAAGGGTCAGCACGCCGTTTTCGGGGTGAGATGCATCCGTGCTGGCAGTAAAGCTCCAGCCATCGCCGACAGTAACGTCCTTTGTGCCGCCATCCGACTGCTTGGGATAGCCGTCAACAATAGAAAGGACGATCTCTTCGTTCAGGGTGATATCCTCGCTGTAAACGTGATCGGCGGGGATGGTCAGAGAATATTCCTTATACGTTGCATCTGTTAATTGATAGGTGAGGCTATGCGCTGTGCAGTAGGTCTGAGTGTCCTGACCGTTGATGTTCTTGACTTCCATAGTGCCCAGTGAGATCTCATAGCCGCACCGGTTGGAAGCATCGGTCACAACGGTGATTTTATTAGAGGTAGTCTGCTGATTTGTGGTGTTGATCACAAAAGAGGTCTTGGTGGAAATGGTATAGGTCTTAGAACTTGAATCGATGATCTGCCATGCGGTGGTGTTGGTGAACACGCCGCCGGTGATCTTTGCGCGGAATGTGCCGGGCTTGGTGTTGTATTCCACATAATCCAGGTTGCCAAACACACCACCGGAGATCACGGCATCGTGCCCGGCGGGCAGGGTGACCTCGCCGGTAAAGATGCCGCCTGCAATGGTGCCCTGGTTGACAACATTGCAGGTTACGCGGAGGGTGGAATCACCGGAAAGCCGGAATCCATCCAGGATCGTCAGCGTGGTGCCGTCGTAGGTCCAGCCTTTGGTTCTATCCGTGTTCCGGGAATCCGGTCTGCCGCCGCTGAACGTCAGCCCCTGGCACTCTTGCGCTGCCGGGTCGGCGGTCGGCGTTTCGGCAAACGCCCCGACGGGCAGCAGGGAGATGACCATGCTGAACGCCAGAAGCAGACTGATGAGCCGTTTTTTCATGTGCTTCCTCTCTTTCTTCCGCACCGGCCCCGGTGTGGGTGCAGGGCCGGGTGCGATCCGATTTTCTTTGCCTTATCATATCATAAATCGCGCCCCGGCGGCAATCCTTGTCACGAAACGCCCCGCAGGTGTCGTGAAACGACCGGGGAGGGCAAGCCTTTCTTTGCGGCTTGCGGGAAAGCCCGTCCGAGTACAACCTCTCAGTCGGGCTTACGCCCGCCAGCTCCCCTGGTAGGGGAGCCTTTGGCAAAGAGATTTCCTTGCAGCGCAAAGGGGAACTTGCAGGGCTTTCCGCCACGCCAGAGCCTCCCCTACTAGGGGAGGTGGCATTGCGAAGCAATGACGGAGAGGTTGTACGGAGCAGGTGCTGAATCTGGGATATGCGTTGCCTCTCCCTTTGGGAGAGCTGCTGAACGAAGTGAAGCTGAGAGGGTGAGCCTGGCAGAGTTGGAGCAAATGCGCCTCCCACAATGCATAAAAACTGAATATAATCAAAATAAACTGCATAAACATACAAAATAACACAAATCGAACCGGAAATGGGCGCAAGGTTTGGCGGTTTTCTGCATTGACGGAAAAGCCGCGCGGCGTATAATAAAAAGCGTGATACGGAACAAGAAGCCGAGCGCACCGGGAGGGATGCCCGGTGCAGAAAACAAAAGTGTAATGCATGAAACCAAAGGAGCGTTTATCATGAAAAAGGAAAACATCAAAAAAGTCGTTCTGGCCTACTCCGGCGGCCTGGATACCTCCATCATCATTCCCTGGCTGAAAGAGAACTACAACAACTGCGAAGTGGTTGCCGTCTCCGGTGACGTGGGCCAGGGCACTGAGCTGGACGGCCTGGAAGAAAAGGCCAAAAAGACCGGCGCTTCCAAGCTGTATGTGCTGGACCTGAAGAAGGACTTTGTGGAGAACTACATCTTCCCCACCCTGAAGTTCGG
>CAKTEF010000025.1 GCA_934547065.1 uncultured Faecalibacterium sp. | reverse complement strand
ACGAAGCCGGTGCAGCCGCGCGTGTTGCGCACCACATACCAGGTATCGTCGTTCATGACCATCTTGACCAGAACGTAGCCCGGGAACAGCTTGTGCTCCACCATACGCTCCTTGCCATCCTTGATCTCCGGGACCATCTCGGTAGGGACCTTGATGTCGCAGATCAGATCCTGGAGACGGCGGTTTTCCACCATGGTCTGCAGATCCGTAGCAACCTTGTTCTCGTAGCCGGAATAGGTGTGGACCACATACCAAAGGGCCTCATTGGACTGTTCTTCCATTTTGGTTAAGCCTCCGTTTCAAGATGATTCATGCGCCGATGATCAGGCCCAGGATGCCGCCAAAGACAGCATCCAGTGCGATCATCACAACGGCTGCGATCGCCACGGTAACGAGCACCACGATGGTGTTGGTCTTGACATCTGCCTTAGACGGCCATACCACCTTTTTCAGCTCGCTCTTCGTGTCGCGGAAGAACTTTGCCGCTTTTGCGCCAAAATTCTTCACGGCGGCCTTCATTCTGGCCACAAAGCCCGGCTTTTTCTCGGTTTTGTCTGCCATGATGCGTCCGCCTTTCTTACTTGGTTTCGCGATGAACCGTGTGCTTCTTGCAGAAACGGCAGTACTTCTTCATCTCGAGACGATCGGGGTTGTTCTTCTTGTTCTTCGTGGTGTTGTAGTTGCGCTGCTTGCACTCGGTGCAGGCCAGAGTGATTTTAACGGTCATTTGTTGACACCTCCATTATAACGGTTGTTTTGAACCTCCCTCGGCTTGCGGGTGTGCCCTAAAAACAGGGCGCACTTAATAACCCCGCAAAAGAGGTGCTATCATTGTATCACGTCCTTTTCCATCCGTCAAGCGGATTTTCTGCGTTTTTTCAGGTTTTTTGAAAATTTTCCGGCCCGCCGCTTCCTTGCTCTGGCGCTTGCATCCCGCGCGTGGATATTGTATAATAATAGTGTATGCTCTAAAGTGGCAAATCCGGCTGCGGAGCTTTTCGCCGCAGCCATACGATCAGGAGAGATCACGATGCAATCTGAAAATAAACTTTGTGTTGTCGTGCTGTTTGGCGGCATGTCCAGCGAGCACGAGATCAGCCGGGTGTCCGCCGGCACATTTGTGGACAATCTGGACCGCAGCCGTTACGAAGTGCTGACCGTGGGCATCACCAAGGATGGCCGCTGGCTGTGTACCGAAGCTTCCAGCGCCCAGATGGCTGACGGCAGCTGGGAAGATCTTGCGGGCAACATGCCCTGTGTCATCAGCCCGGACCGCGCCGACCATGGCATGATCCTGTTCACCCCCTCCGGCCAGGTGGAAAAGCTGCATGTGGACGTGGTCATTCCCGCTCTGCACGGCCTGTGGGGCGAGGACGGCACCGTGCAGGGCCTGCTGGAGCTGGCCGGCATCCCCTATGTGGGCTGCGGCGTTCTGGCAAGTGCGGTCTGCATGGACAAAGCCGTGGCCAATGCCCTGTTCGATGCAGCCGGCATCCCCCACACCAAATGGCTGGCCGCCAACCGCTGGGAGATCGAGAGCGACCTGGAGGGCGTGTGCGACGGTGCCATTGCAAAGCTGGGCTGGCCCATCTTTGTCAAGCCTGCCAACGCCGGTTCCAGCGTAGGCATCACCAAGGCCCATGACCGCGCGGAGCTGAAGCAGGCCATCGCGCTGGCGCTGGAAAATGACCGCAAGGTGGTCTTCGAGGCCTTTGTGGACGGCCACGAAGTCGAGTGCGCCGTCATCGGCTCCGACCCCGCCGCAGCCACCCGCCCCGGCGAGATCCTGGCCGGGGCCGAGTTCTACACCTACGACGACAAGTACAAGAACGGGGTCAGCCAGGTGGTAATCCCGGCCAAGCTCAGCGAGGAAAAGCTGGACGAGGTCAAGACCTACGCCGCCATGGCCTACACGGCCCTGAACTGCGAGGGCCTGGCCCGCTGCGATTTCTTTGTGGAGCACGGCACCGACCGGGTGATGATCAACGAGATCAACACGTTCCCCGGCTTTACCCCCATCAGCATGTACCCCAAGCTGATGGAGCACGAGGGCACCCCCGTGCCCGCCCTGATCGACCACCTGATCGAGCTTGCGCTGGAAAGGACGGAAAAGCAGCATGGATAATCGCCCCATCGGCGTTTTTGACAGCGGCCTTGGCGGCCTGACCGGTGTGCGGGAGCTGCGTAAGCGGCTGCCGAACGAAAACATCGTCTACTTTGGCGATACCGGCCGGGTGCCCTACGGCAGCCGCAGCCCGGAAACGATCCTGCAGTATGCCCGCCAGGACATCGCATTTCTGCTGTCCCAGGATGTCAAATGCATCATGGCCGCCTGCGGCACCGTGTCCAGCACCTACCCGGCCGCCGAGGCGGCAAAGCTGCCGGTGCCCTATCTGGGCGTTGTGGATGCCGCCGCGCGGGAAGCGGCCTTTGCCACCCGCAACCGCCGCATCGGCGTGATCGGCACCGCCGCCACCATCCGCTCCCGCAGCTACGAAAAGCTGCTGCGCCAGCTGGTGCCGGGCGTGGAGATCACCGCCCGGCCCTGCCCCCTGTTCGTGCCGCTGGTGGAGGCCGGCTATGTGGATCACAGCGCCCCCGATCAGCAGGAGGTCACCCGGCTGGTCATCGCTCAGTACCTGACCGAAGTGCGCGCCGCCGGGGTGGATACCCTGATCCTGGGCTGCACCCACTACCCCCTGCTCAAAACCATGATCGGCGAGTTCATGGGGCGTGAGGTCGTGCTGGTGGACCCGGCCAAGACCGCTGCCCACCACCTGGAACGCATCCTGAGCGAGCGCGGCCTCAAGGCCAGCCACTCCGTCGGGCAGGCCCATTTCTACGTCAGCGACGCGCCGGACGGCTTTGTGCAGACGGCGGACCTGTTCCTGGGTGAGTACAAGGGCGGGCCGGTGGACCAGATCGCCATTGATAAATATTAAAAAGGAAATCAAAACCGTGAGCAACGCACAAAAAGAAGATCACATCATCCGGATCAAGAGCGTTTCGGAGCAGTTCGATCACATGGAGCCCATCCACGCCGAGGAGGAGGACCGGATCGAGATCATGACCTACGGAGGGTTCGTCAAAAAGGGCGATTCCTATTATATCACCTATCAAGAGACCGAGACCATCGGCTTTGAGGGCTGCTCCACCACCATCAAGATCGCAGCCGACGGCAGCCGGGTGGCCCTGCTCCGGTTCGGGCGGGCCAACACCCAGCTCATCATTGAGCGGGACCGGCGGAACATCTGCTACTACGAAACGGAAGTGGGTGCCGTAACGCTGGGTGTGACCGGCGACGGCATCGAATGCGGCTTTACCGAGAAAGGAGGCCGCGCAAAGTTCAGCTATCTGCTGGATGCCGACGACCCTACCTCCCTCATCAACCGCAATACGCTGGAGATCAGCGTGCAGAACGCGAATTAAGGGCTAACTCGCCCTCTCCGTCACGCCTGACGGCGCGCCACCTTGTCCTCCCTCTGTCGCTTACGCGACATCTCCCTCCGGCCGGAGGGAGTCTTTCAAAGGGAGAGGCCTTGGCATAAGATTTCTTTTCTGCTAAAATCGCCTACGGCTCCAAAACCAGCATTTGCCGCAAGGCATTTACCTCATCCGTCTGCTGCGCAGACAGCTTCCCCAATGGGGAAGCCTTTTAAGGAGTCTCGCATCAGCAGGGCAAATGGGAGCGAAGCGCTAACGCTTGAACAAAACGGCCTGCCAAGGGCTCCCCTACTAGGGGAGCTGGCGCGGCGAAGCCCGCGTCTGAGAGGTCGTACAAAGACAAAACCTGACCGAAAACCATCCAGGCAGTGATTTACAATCCGAACGAAAGGGACATTTTAATGACAGACTTTGAAAAGACCTACCAGAACTACAACCCCCGCGCCGCCGCGCTGGCCGAGGCCCGCGCCCTGCTGACGGCTGCCGCACAGGCCGCCATGGCCGATGGCACTCTGCCCGAAGCCGAGGTTCCCGCGTTCATCGTGGAGATCCCGGCCGACGTGAAGAACGGCGACATTGCTTCCAACCTGGCCATGGCCGGTGCCCGCACCTGGCGCAAGGCCCCCAAGATGATCGCCGATGCCATCCTGGCGCACCTGCCCAGCCTGGAAAGCAGCGTGTTCTCTAAGGTGGAGGTGGCCGGCCCCGGCTTCATCAACCTGTTCCTGGCCCCCAGCTTCTGGGCCGGCGTGGTGCTGGGTGCCTGCGCCAATAAGGCGTATGGCCGCACCGACTACGGCAAGGGCGCAAAATACAACGTGGAGTTCGTTTCTGCCAACCCCACCGGCCCCATGCACATGGGCAACGCCCGCGGTGGCGCGCTGGGCGACTGCCTGGCCGCCGTGCTGGACTGGGCCGGTTACGATGTGACCCGCGAGTTCTACATCAACGACGCAGGCAACCAGATCCAGAAGTTCGGCAAGAGCCTGGCTGTGCGCTACCTGCAGCAGTTCTGCGGCGAGGAGGCCTATCCCCTGCCCGCCGAGTGCTACCAGGGCGGCGACATCAAGGTGCTGGCCGGTGAGTTCGCCGACATCAACGGCGACCAGTACGTTGCTGCCTGCTCCGGGCTGAGCGAGGAATCTCTGTTCGAGAGTGAGGCCTTTGCCGCCCTGAAGGACGCACTGGTGGCCTATGCCCTGCCCAAGAACATTGCCGCCCTGAAGCGCGACCTGGGCAAATACCGCATCGACTACGACGTGTGGTTCCACGAGAGCACCCTGCACGAGTCCGGTGCCGTGATGGCTGTGGTGGACAAGCTGCTGGAGCTGGGTGCCTGCTACAAGGCCGAGGATGGTGCCATTCTGTACCGCAGCGCCCAGTACGCCGCCAAATACGGCACCGTGAACAAGAAAAAGACCGACGACGGCTCCGAGGAGGAGGCCAAGGACGAAGTGCTGGTGCGTGCCAACGGCATCCCCACCTACTTTGCCGCCGATATCGCCTACCACTACAACAAGCTGGCCACCCGCGGCTTTGCCAAGGCCATCGACGTGTGGGGCGCAGACCACCACGGCCATGTGGCACGCATGAAGGGCGCCATGGACGCCATCGGCCTGCACGGCGAGGATCTGGATGTTGTGCTGATGCAGATGGTCAACCTGATGCGGGACGGCCAGCCCGTGCGCATGTCCAAGCGGACCGGCAACGCCATCACCCTGACCGACCTGCTGGAGGAGGTGCCCATCGACAGCGCCCGCTTCCTGTTCAATATGCATGACGCCGGCAGCGGCATCGACTTTGACCTGGATCAGGCCGTCAAGACCGACAACGACAACCCCGTGTACTATGTCCAGTACGCCCATGCCCGCATCTGCTCCATCCTGAAAAAGATGGAGAGCGAGGGCGTTGCCTTTGCCGGTGCCGAACAGGTGGATGCCACCCTGCTGACCGAGCCCAGCGAGATGGACCTGATCCGGATGCTGGCTGCGTTCCCGCAGGAGATCGTCATGGCCGCCGAGAAGTACGATCCCAGCCGGATCAACCGCTTTGTCATCGATCTGGCCAGCGCGTTCCACCGCTTCTACGGCAGCTGCCGCATCCAGGGTGCCGCCCCCGCCGTGCAGCAGGCCCGCCTGGCCCTGTGCATCGGCGTGAAGAACGCCATCTTCAATGTGCTGACCATGTTCAAGATCACCGTTCCGGAGAAGATGTAATTTTTCAAAAGCGATCAGCAAAGCCCCCGCCGGATCGGCGGGGGCTTTGCTCTCTGTTATTCCTGATGCTTCCGTCCCTGTGCGGCCTTGGCAATGGCCGCCAGGAGATCGACAAGATGGTTTTCGTCCATCTTGCTGCTGTTGTTGGCAAAGGCGTAAAAGCACCCCTGCACGCAGAACGACAGCAGGATGCCCCGGTCCGGGTCTGCGGCAAAGGTCGGATCCTTTGCGTTCAGCTGCCGCTGCAGCCCCTTTTCGATCCGGTTTGCAAAGATGCCCTGCCGCGCACCCGAAAAGAGGATGTTCACGGCTTCGCGGTTCTGCACAAAGGCGCGGAACAGATCGCGGGTCAGCTGCTCGGTATGGGAAGCTTCCAGCTCCACGTTGGGCACGCTGGCCAGGATGGTGTCGATGAGCTTGTCCTCCAATCGGCTGGACAGCTCATAGATATCCGCATAGTGGGCATAGAATGTTGATTTGTTCACGCAGGCCAGTACACAAAGTTCCTTGATCCGGATCTTTTCCAGCGGGCAGCGCGCGCGCAGCTCCATAAAGGCTTTTTCGATCGCGCGGTCCGTTTTTTCAATGCGGATGTCCAAAATAATCCACCACTTTTCCTATTTCGTTGGATATCCAACGGTTTTTGCTTTTCGGGGATAGACAGTTCCGGGGAGGTTTCTTACAATAATATAAGGAACGCGCCCTCTCAGTCTCGCTCCGCTCGCCAGCTCTCCCAAAGGGAGAGCCAACGCATATCCTAGGCTCAGCAGCAGCTGGCCGTGAGCCGCCATTGGCTTCCCCTTGAGGGGAAGCTGTCTGCGCAGCAGACTGATGAGGTGAAAGCCTTGCGGCAGCAGCAGCTGACCGTGAGCCGCAATAGGCTCTCCCTTTGGGAGAGCTGTCACCGCAGGTGACTGAGAGGGCGGGATTCAGCACCCGCTTCCCTTGAGCCGCCCAAGGCACGAAGCGGATGCTGGGTGCCGCAACCCGGTGCTGGCGCAGATGACTGAGAGGGCGGGATTCAGCACCTGCTTCCATCGGTCCTGTCATAATTTAATCGCGGCCGACTGGATCATACAGGATCCCCGCCTGCCGCAGAGCGGCTTCGATCCGGCGGAACGTTTCCTCATCCGGGCAGCGCAGCGTGTGCAGATGCACGCCGCCGGTCATCCGGCTCAGCAGACCCTCCGGGGTGCTGGCTGCCTGCTCCATAAAGTTCTGCACATCGTACCGGCTGGCAAGGTTCAGGTTGCCTTTCAGTTCCCCATACAGCGGGTTCTCCACGGCCACATCCACCACGATGCCGCCCTGGTCCACCACGGTGTACAGCTCGGTGCGCATCTGCTCCGAGGTCTTGTGGGCACAGGCCAGGATGCCGGTGTAGCCGCCGGGGGCCGGGTGGAACTGATACCCGCGCGGGGTGGCTTCGATCTGGGCCCCGCCTGCCCGCAGCAGGGCCACATCCCCCACCACGATCTGGCGCGAGACCCCCAGCTGCGCCGCCAGCGTACTGGCGCTGATCGGCCCGGCTGCCCCATGGAGCTGTTCCAGAATTTTTTCCCTGCGCTGTGCGGCGTTCATTGGCATTTTCCCTCACCCTCTCAGGCTGCTTTGCTGCCTGCTCTCTTTATAATAGTGCAAGACAGCTGTCCTGTCAATCCAGGCGGAGGACCGTGGCGTAGTTGGAGGGCAGCTGCACTTTCATCCGGCCCCACTCTACGCTGACCTGTACCGGCTCACTGCCCACGCAGTCCGCCAGCAGGTCGGCGGCCCCCGAAGCTTCCACCGGCAGCTGAAACTCCATCTGGGCGGGGGTATCGCCGTTGTTGAACACCGCCACCAGAGCATGGCCGTCCAGCACACGGGCAAAGGCGTAGCTCTGGGTGGTCAGGTGCAGCTCTTTCACCTCGCCCCAGCTCAGCTCCGGGCACTCGGCTTTCAGCCGGCCCAGGGCCGCATACAGGCTGGTGACGGGGTTTGTGGTCCGGTCATCCTTGAAATCGTCCAGCTCCAGGCAGGGGCGCAGCGGCCAGTCGCTGCCCCACTCTTTTTTGCCCTCGATGCCAAATTCCGAGCCATAATAGATGGACGGAATGCCCCAAAGCGTATATACTAGAATGGCAACATGCCGGATGTGCGCCTGATTGCGCAGCTTGTTGGGCAGGCGCTCCACATCGTGGTTGTCCGAGAACGTATACAGGCGGGTGTCGTGGCACAGGCCCTGCAGCCGCCGCATGGTGTGGGCGATCTCGAAATAGTTGTGGTCGTTGTGGCCGCTCCACAGGCCCTTGTGCAGCTCGTAGTTCGTTACGGAGTGGAGCATTTCGGGGTTGGCCCAGCGGCTGTAATCACCGTGGATCACCTCGCCCATCAGCCAGAACTCCGGCTTGATCTCGTTGGCCAGGCGGCGCAGACCGCGCATAAAATCAAAATCCAGGACATCGGCCGCATCCAGCCGGATGCCGTCGATGTCAAACTCGTTCACCCAGAAGCGGACCGTGTCAAAGTGATAGTTCTGCACTTCCGGGTTGCGCTGGTTCAGCTTGACCAGCAGGTTGAAGCCGCCCCAGTTGCCGTAGGAAAAACCGTCGTTGTACTCGTTGTTGCCCCAGAAATTCACATCGCAGAACCAGTCCTTGTAGCGGGCGTTCTCGCGGTTGGCTTTCAGATCCTGGAACGCAAAGAAATCGCGCCCCACATGGTTGAACACGCCGTCCACGATCACTTTCTGACCCCGCGCGTGGCAGTTGGCCACAAACGCCCGGAACTCCTCGTTGGTGCCCAGGCGGCGGTCCACCCGGCGGTAGTCGATGGTATCATAGCCGTGGGAGCCGCTTTCAAACAGCGGACCGATATAAATGGCCGTGCAGCCCAGCGCGGCGGCATGCTCGGCCCATGCATTCAGCTTTTCAAAGGCTCCGGGGGTGGGCCGGCCGTCGTTTTCGTGGACACAGCCGCACAGCCCCAGCGGATAGATGTGATAAAACACTGCATTTTCATACCATGCCATAATTACTCTCTCCCCGATACAGATTTCCTTGTCCGCCCCGGATGGCGGCAGGCTTAGTATAACACAAACTCCGTCGATTGTGTGAAACCTTGATATTTTTTCTACATAGTTTCCGATAAAATCAGCAAGAGTGACGATTTATCCCCCGGTTTCTTGTCTATTATTACCTGCCTCACCCGTCTCCGGTGCGGATCGTACGGATGAGCCACGGATCAAAAGGAGAATGTTTATGAACTTTCCTGCCATTGACCGCTCGTTTTTTGCCGGCGAATGCTTTGATGCCTACCATATTCTCGGTGCCCATCCCTGCCAGGGAGACTCCGGAGCGGACGGCTGGCGCTTTGCCGTGTGGGCACCCGGTGCCACCGCCGTGGAGATCTGCGGCGGGTTCGACGGCTGGGGGCCGGGCGTGCCCATGCAGCGGGCCGATACCGGGGTCTGGAGCGGCTTTGTGGCAGGCCTTGCTGAGGGAGAACTGTACAAATACCGCATCCACGGCAAGGATGGCAGCGTGGTCATGCGGGCCGACCCCTACGCCTTTGCCACCGAGCTGCGCCCCGGCACGGCCAGCAGGCTGACCCGGCTGGACTTTGCCTTTGACGATTCGGCCTGGATGGAGCGGCGGGACAAATGCCGCAACCGCCCATTGAACATCTATGAGCTCCATGCGGGCAGCTGGAAGCACACCCCCAACGCTGTCCGCCCGGATGGCTCTGACGGCTGGTACAACTACCAGGAGCTGGCACGGGAGTTGATCCCCTGGCTGCTGGACCACCGGTTCACCCATGTGGAGCTTCTGCCCCTGGCCGAGCACCCCTTCGACGGCAGCTGGGGCTACCAGACCACCGGCTACTTCTCGGTGACCAGCCGCTACGGCTCCCCCGCCGATTTTGCAGCTTTTGTCAACGCCTGCCACCGGATGGGCATCGGCGTGATCATGGACTTTGTGCCGGTACACTTTGCGGCCAACGGCGATGCCCTGGCCAACTTTGACGGCACCCATCTGTACGAGTACGACAGCGACGTGGGCCACAGCGAGTGGGGCACCTGCAACTTCAACTACTACCGCCGGGAGGTGTGCAGCTTTTTGAACAGCGCCGCCGCCCTGTGGATGGATGTCTACCATTGCGACGGCATCCGGATGGATGCCATCTCCCGCGCCCTGTACTGGCAGGGCGACCCCAAACGCGGTGTGAACGAGGGGGCGGTGACATTCCTGCGCAACCTGAACCATGGCCTGAACGAACGCTGGCCCACCGGCATCTACACAGCCGAGGACTCCACCAACTTCCTCAAGGTCACGGCCCCCACCCGCTACGACGGCATCGGCTTTGATTACAAGTGGGACATGGGCTGGATGCACGACACGTTGGATTACTTTGCCACTCCCTTTGGCGAGCGCCCCAATGCCTACGGCAAGATCGTGTTCAGCATGCACTACTTCTACAACGAGCTGTATCTGCTGGCTTTCAGCCACGACGAGGTGGTACACGGCAAAAAGAGCATCATCGACAAGCTGTGGGGCACCTACGAGGAAAAATGCGCCCAGCTGCGCACCCTGTATTTTTACATGTACATGCATCCGGGCAAAAAGCTCAACTTTATGGGCAACGAGCTGGGGCATTTCCGGGAGTGGGACGAGAAAAAAGAGCTGGACTGGCTCCTGATGAAGTACCCGTTCCATGACAGCTTCCAGAAATACTTTGCCGAGCTGGGCCGCCTTTACGCCACCGAGCCCGCCCTGTACGACGGCGAGTACAACCCCGCCTGCTTTGAGTGGATCGCCTGCGAGAGCCGGGACGAGGGCGTGTACGCCTGGCTGCGCAAGGGGGCCGGGCAGACGCTTCTGTGCGTGATGAACACCCAGAACACCGCGCACAAAAAGTTCCCGCTCTACTTCCAGTACCCCTGCGCCGCCGAGGAGCTGCTGAACAGCGAGTCCGCCTGCTGGAACGGGGCCGACCGCAGCCGCACCAAACACGGCCACACCACGGACGGCGGCGTGTACGGCCGCGATTACACCCTGTGTGTGGATCTGCCCGCCATGGGCTGCCGCCTGTTCCGGATCACGCCGGAGCCTGCCCACCCGGATGCCGCCCAGGCCTCGGCACGCAAGGCCGCCGCCCAGCGGCGCAAGGCTTCCGCAGCGGCCAAAGCGAATTCCAATAAGTAATATTCTTTTTCAAATATCCCGCCTGCCGAAAAAGCAGCGGGATATTTTGCATTCTGCGGGGTCCTGCCCTTGTCACCGGCGCACAGAATCGTTATACTGTATCGTGAAATATCAGGATCTTTTGGAGAGGAAGTTCTTATGCCAATCACAAAAAACAAACCAACGCTTTCGCCTTGGGCCAAAGGCGGGGCTGCACTGGGCATCGGGGCGGCTGCCATTGCCCTGATCGGCCTGCTGTTCCCCACCGGGGCCGCCTTTTTCCCGCTGGTCAGCCTGTGGTGCAGCTGCACGCTGTTCTACGGAGCCCTGTGGGTGCTGCGGGTGTCCGGCGTGGAACTGGATTTTTTCCACCGCGCCGTTCTGATCGCCTGCTGGGCCGGGATGCTGCTCTACTTTTTCTGGGCTCTGGGGCGGCGGCAGTTCATTTACACCTGGGACTATGTGAACTACATTGACAAGCAGTACCACGCCGAGGCCGCCTTTGCGCTGGGACCTGCCGCCGGGTTCCGGTACATTTTCGGCTCCTTTGCCGATGACTACACCAACTTCATCACCCTGTTCACCGAGTTTCCCTACTGTCTGACCGCCAAGACCGGCGACAGCTACTCGTTCAGCCAGGTGTTCTGCGTGCTGCCCACCCTGATGTACCTGCTGGCGGGCCTGACCGTGAAAGTGGGGCAGATGCTCCGGGTCAAAAACAAGTTCTGGTACTTTCTGATCGGCTTTACCTGGGTGCTGACGTATCCGTTCCTGCGGATGAGCGCCATGCTGGCCCAGCCGGACTGGTTCGGCCTGATCTTCGCCTTTGCCATCCTGCTGCTGACGTTGGATTACCGCTTTGAAACGCTGGAACCGGGCCGCTTTGCGCTGATCTTCCTGGCCACGGCAGCCGTGATCCTGAGCCGCCGGTGGTACTTATATTTTGTGGTGGGCTACTATTTCTCCTACGCGCTGCTGATCGTTGTCAGCAGCGGCAAGCTGGCCCGCCGCGGTGAGAAGCAGCTGGCCCTGCGCCGGGTGCGCAATCTGATCCTGTTCGGCCTGTGCGCCATGGCGGCCATGGTGGCCCTGCTCTGGCCCATGGTCAGCAAGATCCTGGCCTTTGATTACTCGGACCGCTATTCTTATTACAATGTGGGCGGCATGGCCGTAGAGCTTTACTACCACACCATGCGCACCGGCGGGCTGAACTTTCTCCTCATCGTGCTGGGACTGTGGCTCTGTTTCCGGCGCAAAACGTTCAGCCTGCCCGCCCTGGCCGGGTGTGAGCTGCTGGTCAGCATCGTGCTGTTCACCCGCGTGCAGAACTCCGGCTCCCACCAGATGCTGCTGTACCTGCCCGCCTATGTTCTGCTGTTCCTGGCGGGCGCTGCCGCCCTGGCTGAGAACATCGAAAAGCGGAAGGCCCTCAAGCTGGGCTACTGGGCGTTCACGCTGGTGTTCGCCATCTCGGTGCGCTGCTCGCCGCTGACGGTCATGGCCCTGCCGGAGGCGCTGATCGGGCTGGTCCACCCGGCCAACCTGGCGGAGTACCAGCGGCTGGATGTTCTGACCTACGACCGCAAGGACAAGCCTCAGATCCAGGCCATGGTCCAGTGGCTGACCGAGCACCTGGCCGACGGCGAGACCGCCTACCTGATCCCGGACGATATGCTGTACAACCCCGGCCACCTGCGCAACTGCATGCTGCCCCAGCGCCCGCTGGACGGCAAACTGCCGGACAGCTTCTCGGTGCCGGGCACCCACTCGTTCCCCACCGGCTTCTTTGACGCAAAGTATGTCATCACCGCGGACCCGTTCCCCCTCTCGCTGGCACCGGACACCGAGCTGGGCCACCGCCTGAACGCCAAGTTCCTGGAGCTGCGGGATTCCACCCACCAGCTGGTCGCTACCTTTGACATGGGCAACGGCACCACCTTTACCATCTGGGAGCGCACCACTGCCCCCACCCGCCAGGAAGTAGAGACCTACCTGGCTGAATTTGCCGCCGAGGATGCCAAATACCCGGAGATGTTCTCCGCCGTTGTGGAAAACTGGCTGCAGGTCCATGGATTATAACAAAAGGAGAGTCAATACACAATGTTGAATACAGAAAGCAATCTCCCCAATGTAACGCTTGGCCAGTATAAGGGGCTGGCCGTCACCCGCCATGTGCGTCCGATCTCGGACAAGACGCTGGACCAGGAGATGGTCCACCAGACCCGGATGCGTGCCGTCTACCACAGCTCCACGGCTCCCGCCAAACGGGGCAGCCGGGTGGTGCTGGACTTTGCCGGGTTCATGGACGGCGAGGAGATCCCCAACAGCCGGATGGAAAAGGTGATGGTGGTGCTGGGGGACGGTAAGCTGATGGCCGCCGCCGAGGACGCCATCTACGGCCACACCGCCGGGGAGACGTTCCGGTTCGATTTCACTTACCCGGAGCATTTCCGGATTGAGGAGCTTTCCGGCAAGACCGCTCAGTTTGAGATCAAGATCCACTCGGTGGCCGAAAAGACCACGCCGGAGCTGAATGAGGAGTTTGCCAAAGCGCAGGGCTACGCTGATCTTGCGGCCATGCGCGAGGCGGTGCGCGCCAAGAAGCAGAAGATCCACGAGGACGGTGCCGACCGCGCCGCCGGGCAGAAGCTGCTGGAAATGGCCGGCGCCAACCTGACCGTGGAGCTGCCGCAGGCCATGCTGGACCGCACCGCCGACAACGAAATGCGGATGCTGGAGCAGCGGCTGAGCCGCAGCGGCATCACTCTGGAGCGCCACTGCCGGAACAGCCACACCACCGCCGAGGCCCTGCGCAGCGGCTACCGTGCCGATGCCGAGCGCAAACTGCGCACCATGCTGGCTGCCCGTGCCATTGCCCAGGCGGAGGGTATCACCGTGCGCGCCGAGGAGGTCAACGCCGAGTACCGCCGCCTGTCCCAGCTGCAGGACACCCCGGAGAACGAGATCCGCAGGGTACTTTCCCCGGATGCCGTGGCTGCCGCCCTGGCCGCCCAGAAAGTGCAGCGTTTTCTGCTGGACCATGCCACGGTCACCACAGTGATGGACCGTGCCGAAAAGGAGTGATACCATGGGCTTTTTCACCCGCTATGCGATGGATGCGCTGATGAAGACCACCCATCCGGAGGTCAACCGCCGGCAGTGCTGGAACCTGCACCCCCACCGCACCCCCTGCACCGCCTGCAAGGATGTCTGCCCCTATGCGGACGAGATCTTTACCCGCCCGAACCTGGTCAAAAGCTGGGATGCCTGCACCGACTGCGGCCTGTGCGTTTCGGCCTGCCGCAGCGGCTGCATCGCGCCCTCGCCGGAGCAGGTGCAGCGGGATACCTCCCCGGCCGATACCGATGACGACACCATCTGGATCGGCTGCGAACAGAGCACCCGCAAAAATACCATCACCCGCGTCTGCGTGTCGGCGCTCTCGTGGGAGGCGCTGGCCTACCTGGCCCTGAACAAAAAACTGGTGCTGGACCTGACCCCTTGCGGCGAGTGCGAAAACGATGTCTGCGCCGCCCACCTGCGCAAGGTGCTGACCCGGCTGGTGGACTTTTTCGGCCAGCCGCTGTTCGAGGCCCGGTTCACCCTGGCCTATGAACCGGACGATGCCCCGTTCCATGTCAAGGAGATGTCCCGCCGCGAAATGATGGAGCAGGTGACCACCGGCTCCAAAAAAGGCACCAAACAGCTGCTGCGGATGCTGCCCGGCCTGCGGGACGAGGACGAGGGTTCCATGGATTTCCGCCTGCTGCTGCATCAGCGGACCAAACAGCTGAAATCAGCCACCGAAACGCCCCTGCGCTACGGCTATTCCCTGCCCAATTTCACCCAGAAATGCTTTGCCTGCGGCCGGTGCGAAAAATCCTGCCGGGCCGGTGCCATCCATTTCGAGGACCTGCCCGACGGCCAGACCCGCGCCGTGGTCACGCCCTGGAAATGCAGCGAGTGCGGCGTGTGCGTGGCCAGCTGCTCCAACGGCGGGCTGGACGGTATGAAGCTGCGCCAGCTCACCACTCTGGGCCCTGTCAGCCTGTACAAGTGTACCAAGACCCTGTGCAAGGAGTGCGGCAAGCCCATTGCCCCGAACTGCGCCGACGGCATCTGCTCGGTGTGCCGGATCAAGATCCGCACCAAAAAGCGCCAGGAGGAGGCCGTTGCCCGCGCCAAAGAGCGTCAGGCGGAGCGGGAGGCCAAGCGCGCCGCCGAGGAAGCCGCCAAGGCCCTGGCCGAGGAAGTCAAGGCTGAAACCGCAGATGCTGCAGCAGCAGCGGCTCCCGCTCCTGCCCCGGAAGCAGCTGTCTGTGCTCCTGAAACAGCTGCTGTCCCACCCAAGACCCCCACTCCATCGGTCTGATGTGCTGACAGAGCAGGCATCTTTGGCGGAAAACAATTGACGGAAGCCGCAAACGATGCTATACTTCAGGTAACCACAGGCTGTGGTCGGAGAACGGTTACAACGGCGTAACGGATGTGTTTCCGTTGCGCCGTTTTTTCTCCCCGCTGCATGGGAAACGGCGGGAGCCTCAGCTGCTGGCATATCGCATTCCAAACACGAAGAAAAGAGGGACATTCGTATGAACAATTCGATTTCTCGTCGTCAGTTTCTCAAGGCAAGCGGTCTGGCAGCCGCTGGTGCCTGCGCCGCCGGCCTGCTGAGCAGCTGCGGCTCCTCCGGCAGCGGTTCCGGTTCCGGTGCTTCCGGCTCCGTGGATACCACCAAATACACCATCCTTTATTCCAGCCAGCCCGCTACCCTGAACTACCTGACCACCGCCACCGACCTGGAAATGGTGGTGGGTGCCAACTGTGTGGACACCCTGGTGGAGTACGACAATAAGGGTGTGATGCGCGAAGGCCTGGCCACCAGCTGGGACTGGGATGCCGACACCCTGACCTGGACGTTCCACCTGCGGGAGGAAAATTGGGTGGACAATAACGGAGAAGTTGTGGCCCCCGTGACCGCACAGGACTTTGTGGATGCCCTGAAGTATGTCCTGACCCCGGACTACGCTTCCTCCAACGTGGGGCTTGTCACCGCCTACATTGCCGGTTCTTCTGATTACTATGATTACCACGTTTACCTGAACAACGCCAACGGCGGCATCGTGGACGACGACGGCACCACCTACACCGTGGACGGCAGCGGCAACGTTACCGTGACCGCACCGGATGCCGACCCCGCCACCTACGCCCCCGTGGACTTCGAGGAAGTGGGTGTCAAGGCAGTGGACGACCACACCCTGACCTACACCCTGACGTACGATTTCCCCGGCTTCCTGAGCCTGCTGTGCTACCTGCCCTATGAGCCCGCCTACGGCCCCCTGCTGGACGAGATGGGCGACCAGTACGCTACCAGCGCCGAGACGATGTACAGCTGCGGCGCGTTCTACCTGGCCGAGTACGAATCTCTGGAGACCTGGATCATGAAGAAGAATCCGGAGAACTACGATGCCGACAACGTGTTCATCGAGACGATCAGCCGCATCTACAACGCCGAGGCTGCCGTGAACGGCCCGGAGATGATCAAGCGCGGTGAGATCGACGAAGCCACCATCGGCTCCGACATCCTGGACAGCTGGCTGAGCGACGATACCACCAAGAGCATGGTGTCCATGGACCGCCCCAACACCAATTACACCTACTTCTATATGTTCAACTTCATGCCCTTTGCACACGAGTTCTCCAACTGGAACGTCGAGGGTGTGGACGCGGAATACGAGCCCGAAAACTGGGCCAAAGCCATCAACAACACCAACTTCCGCAAGAGCTTTTTGTACGGCATCAACAATGCCGTCACGCTGGCCGTTTCCGCCCCGGAGGGCTATGACAGCTACAAGCTGAACACGGTCACGCCCCCGAACTTCTGTGCCACCACCAGCGGTGTAGACTACACCAAGTGCGGTGACCTGGCCAACATCGCCGAGTTCTTCGATGAGGCCAAAGCCAAGGAGTTCCGCGATGCCGCCATGCAGGAGCTGAGCGCCCAGGGCGTAACGTTCCCCATCAAGGTGCAGCTGCCCTACAACCCCTCCTCCACCGACTGGGACAAGCAGTGCCAGGTGTTCAAGCAGCAGCTGGAAGGCGTGCTGAACGATGGCGCAGACTTCATCGACATCATGATCACCGAGGGCCCCGCCGACAGCTTCCTGTCTGCCGTGCGCCGCAACGGCAAGTTTGAGCTGCTGCTGTGCAACTGGGGTGCCGACTACTCGGACCCGGAGACCGAGACCGATCCGTTCTACCAGGCCGAGGGTTCCCGCGGCATGCGCTACGCTTACCTGCGCACCGGCGTGGAGGATGGCTTCATCACCGGCGACACGGCGGATACCATCATGAAGTATATGACCGCCATCGAGGCCGCCAAGCAGATCACCGACGACATTGATGCCCGCTACAAGGCCTTTGCCGATGCCGAGGCCCTGCTCATCAACAACGCCCTGGTCATCCCGCGCGGCATGAGCGTTCCCGCCTACCTGGCCACCCGCCTGAACTACTGGGAGGGCCAGTATGCTTCTACCGGTTTCTCCAACAAGCGCCTGAAAGGCATCCACGTCCTGGATCACTACGTCTCCATGGAGGAGTACGAAGCCAACCGCGACGCACGCTGACCTTTCTTTTGCATGAAAAAATGGCTCCCGGCAAATGCCGGGGGCCATTTTTTTGCTTACTCCAGGTTCAATTTGTTCTTCATCAGCCAGCGGGTCAAGCAGAACCAGCCTGCCGCAAAGGCGGCCGTGATGATGAAGCAGAACAGGTAGCCGGCCCCCTGCCCGAAGGCCGTCGTTACATCGTGCATCACCGAGATTCCCTCGCTGCCGCCCGAAACATCCATGAGCTTGTAGGTCACACCCACGAACAGGGTCACATCGTTCATGCCCAGCAGCTTATCAATTTGGTTCTCCACGATGTTCATTCCGATGAAGGCGAGGATGCCCGCCACCATCGTCTGCTTCTTGAACTGATGAGCGATCATACAGGCGGCGTAGACGCAGAGGATGAGGCTGGCCAGCCGGGCCAGATTGATGAGGAGGGTCCATACCATTGCCACCCAGAACTCCGGGCCCATCTCCTCGTACAGCATCTGCCACAGCTTCTTCCAGCTGTCCCAATCCGACATGCCGAACGTTTCGGGGTCGAACACGCCGATGGCGACCATCGCCGTGATGCAGACGATGCCCACAAGGCCGCTGCACAGCACCCAGACCATGCTGGAAAGGAGCTTGGAGAGGATGAGCTGGGTCTCGGTCACGGGCAGGGTGTGCATCAGGTAGCCCTCCCGGCCCAGCAGGTTCTGATAAAAGCGCTGGATGGTGTTCACGAAGCAGAGCACCGCAATGGCAAGGATGACCGAGACATACACGATCATCAGAATCACTTCGAGATTCTGGAAGCTTGTGCTGTGTGCCAGTGCGTGTTCCTGCCGGAAGGTCACACCCAGCACCACGCTCAGCAGCGCCAGCGCCAGATACAGCCCAAAATACAGGCGTTTCGTAGCCTTGAACTCATACTTCAGCAATTGTTTCAGCATTTGAATACCTCCCGGAAATACGCATCCACACTCTTTCCCTCCTGCTCGCGGATCTCATCGACCCCGCGGTGGGCAAAGATGCGGCCCTCTTTCAGGAACACGGCTTCGTCCAGCACCGGCTCGATGTCCTCGATCAGGTGGGTGGAAATGACCACCGTTGCGTCCTTGCTGTAATTGGCGATGATGGTGTTCAGGATGTAGTCCCGCGCGGCAGGGTCCACGCCGCCAATGGGCTCATCCAGCAAGTACAGCCTGGCATCCCGGCTCATGGCCAGCACCAACTGCACTTTTTCTTTGCTGCCCTTGGAAAGGGTCTTGAGCCGGGCTTTTTGGGCAATGCCCAGCCGGTCCAGCATCTCGCGGGCCTTGGCCAGGTCAAAATCGGGATAGAAATCGTGGAACATCTGCACCAGCTCCCCCACCTGCATCCAGTCGGGCAGCCAATCGGCATCCGGCAGGTAGGAGACGAGCTTTTTGGTCTCCGGGCCGGGGGCCATGCCCGCGATCCGGATCACGCCCTGGGTGGGCTGCAGCAGGCCGTTGGCCAGCTTGATCAGCGTGGTCTTGCCGCTGCCGTTGGGGCCAAGCAGGCCAACGATGCGGCCAAAATCCAGCTGCAGGTCAATGTTTTCCAGGGCCGTTTTCTCTTTGCCATAGGTTTTTGTCAGGTGTTCACAGGTCAGGATCTTACTCATCTACCGTTCCCTCCGTTTCATCCCAGCGTTCCAGCAGCTGTGCTGTCTGCCGGGGCGTGTAGCCGATGCTGCGCATCTGTTCCAGAAACTCTGCCGCAAGGTTCCGGGCGGCAGCTGCCCGCAGTTGTTCGATCAATTCCGTATCCTCCGTTACAAAGCGGCCGTTCGTCCGCTCCGTGCGGATCAGGCCCTCGGCCTCCAGCTGGGCCAGCGCCCGCTGCATGGTGTTGGGGTTGACCCCCGCCGCTGCGGCCAGGTCGCGCACCGAGTCCAGATGGCTGCCGGGCGGGTAAGTGCCCGCCAGGATCTTCGCCTTGAGTCGTTCCACCAGCTGGGCGTAGATCGGGCGGCTGGCATCATACTGTTCGCTCATCCTTTCACTCCTTTGTGTTGCTGTATTAAGTGCTTAATACAATAATACACGTTTTGACCGTTCTGTCAAGGCCTTTTTCTCATTTTACGGAAATAAAACGCAAAAAAGCCCCCGGAGGGGGCAATGGCACACCGGCCTTGCACACCCTCCAGGGGCTTTGCGGTTTTTTAGTTCTGGCCCTGCTCCTGTGCGGCACGCTTGGCTTCCAGTGCCAGGATCGCGTCGCGGCGGCTCAGATTGATCCGGCCCTGCTGGTCGATGTCGGTCACCTTGACCACAATGGCATCGCCCACAGCAACCACATCTTCCACGCGCTCCACACGCTTGGTGTCCAGCTTAGAGATGTGGACCAGGCCCTCTTTGCCCGGTGCGATCTCCACGAACGCACCAAAGTTCATCAGACGGGTCACTTTGCCCTTGTAGATGGCACCGATCTCCGGGTCCTCCACAATGGTCTTGATGGTAAAGATGGCGCGCTTTGCGTCCTCCTGATCCACCGCAGAGACGAACACATGGCCGTC
>CAKTEF010000024.1 GCA_934547065.1 uncultured Faecalibacterium sp. | reverse complement strand
CTGGATTTTGCTCTGTACAGCCCTGAAATTGAAAGCCGTGCCTATCTGACAAAGGCACAGTGCCTTCCGTTCAAATCCCGGTTTACGCAGACGGTGCATACGGCACAAGCTCTTTACGGAAAGCAGCTTGTGGTAAACATTGATAAAACAAGTATCGATACGATCCTCGATAAATATCTATGCTATTATCCAAAGCAGTTTCGCTTTTTGCTGAAAGATCGTATCGAAACCGTCCTGATGGGACAGCAGAAAAAGCTTTTTGAAAAGTAAAAGCTCTTGTGTTCCGTGAAAAAAGAAGGTAATATAAATACAGATCAAAACACAGAACGCAGGGAGGGATGAAAACTATGTTTTACGAGATCATGCATCGGGAAAGCTGTGTGGCACAACTCAGCACGACAGGGGAATGCAGGGTCTGCCTCGAGGATTTCATGCCCTACGATTTGGTTCTGGTGGAATCAGATGATTTTGACGAGCGCATCAATAATGTGACGAACTTTTACTATTGGTGCGCCTCTCGGATGCTGACGTTGGATCGCACCTACGCCAAGGAAATCCTGAACAGTATTGGCGCATCTCAGAGCGTTACGGACAGGGAACGAGCGCAGATCGCATTATCCTACCATTGTCTGTCGCTGCTGGATGTGTTCTGGGTGAAAGAAGAAAACGAGAAGGTTCGATTCGAGGATATCAACCTTTTCGCACACTCTTTAAGCAATGCGCTTGTGGATATTGCGCTGCGGGGGCACCAAATGACGGTGACCAACGCCCATCTTCTGGCAAATGACCTGTCTACGGGCGGCTTGTACCCCAAGGCGTGGGTACGCAAAGAGGATGGCTTCTATCTTTACAAGGATGGTGGCAGGGATGCGGTGGAACGTGAAGTGCTGGCAAGCAAAATCTGCCGGTGCTTTGACTGCCATCAGGTACTGTATGAGCAGGGGATGTTTGAAAATGAGCCGGTTTCTATCAGCAAAATCATGACATCTCAGCGATACAGTCTTGTGACCTATGCAGCCTATGACGTCTACTGCACAAACCGTGATTGGAACACGCTGGATAAGATCTTAGAACTGGATGCTTCCGGCTACTATATGATGAACATTCTGGATTATCTGGTGGGCAATACCGACCGCCATTGGGAAAACTGGGGTCTGCTGGTAGACAACGAAACCAATCAGCCCATCCGTCTGCATGACCTGATGGACTTCAACCGGGCATTTCAGCAGTACGACACGCCGGAAGGTGCAAACTGCCTGACCGTGGGAAAACGCCATCTGAGCCAAAAAGATGCCGCAGTGGAAGCTGTGCGGAACATCGGACTGAACCAAGTCCGTCAGGTGGAGCACACCGTATTCTCCGGGCATCCGGCATGGGAAGCAATGTTTGAAGAACGACTGCGTGTTTTACGGAACGCCATGTAAGATAGCGTGAATATCAGGATGACTCCAGAACGAAAGCCCGTCTGCACTGCCACATATCGTGGCTTGCAGACGGGCTTTTGTTCTGACGGATGGTTTTCTGTCCGCTTTCCCAGCAGCGAATGACACCCTCTGATTTCATCCCAAAGTGCGCTGGGGAGAGGATAGCAAATGAGCTGCGGATGCATTTCCGAAAAGAGCGCAGGACGGGCACCACTGTCTCGCTGCAGGAAACGCTGGAAGCCGGAAAAGAGGACACGGCGCTGACGCTTTCGGATGTGCTGCAGGATGGGTTCTGCATGGAGGAAAGCTGCGAAAAACAGGACGAGGCCCGGCGGCTGCGGCAGCTGATCGAGGGGCTGCCCGCACGGGAGCGCAGGCTGATCCTGCTGCGGTATGGCCTGGCCGGGCAGCCGCCCCTGACCCAGCTGGAAACGGCGCAGCTGCTGCACATCAGCCGCAGCTATGTTTCCCGCCTGGAGACCCATGCACTGGAACTGCTGCGGCAAGGGTGGGAAGAAACTGGCGGAAATGGTTGATTTTGCACAAAAAAGCGAATACAATAAAACCATCAAGAACAGAAAAACGAGCGGCAGAACAAAAGCGGAGGAAACAAAATGCAAGAATGGGAACAGGAGCTGCGGATCCCGGTGCTCCGGGAGGATACGCGGTTCTGGATGGTGCGGACGAAGTGCGACCTTTATTACCAGGAGTTTCTGCGGGAAAACTACATTGCCATCGGCTGGAACGCGGTGCTGCAAAACGACCTGAACCAGCCGGATGCGGATCAGCCCAAAGGCAAACTTGCATGCAGGATCGAGTCGATCTATCAAAAAGAGCGGAAGATCGGCAATGTGCTGAACAAATGCTACCGGTTCTGCTGCGGGATGAAACCCGGCGATATCGCCATGATCGTGGGCGAGACGACCGTGACCTTTGCCGAGGTGGGGGAATACCGCGAGGCAGAAGGCCCGCAATATTCGGTCCACGCGGAGCAGGAGATGGACCGGATGCTGGAACAGTATAAATCCAAGCTTCCGCAGCCGGAAATGCTCCGCTGTCCCTACGCCAAACGGCGGCTGATCCGGCAGCTGCGCACGCTTCGGCGGGAAAATCAGATGGGGCCCTATTTGCAGGCATTGCTGGCCCGGAACGGCCACAGCCTGAGCGACATCACCGAATACAGCCAGACCATCCTGGGCCTGTGCTATGATGCCTATGTTTATCAGGGCGTGTTCACACTGGCGTTCAAGGTGACCCGCCAGCAGGAGATCCCGGCGGTGGATCTGGCCAGGCTGGTGATGGACACGGCGGAGCTGATCTCGGCCGGGCATCCGGAACGGGTGCAGGTGCGTACCACCCTGCACTCGCCCGGCGATGTGGTGCTGCAGATCGCGCAGGATGCACTGGCCCTGGGCCCGGCACTGCTGATCTATCTGGCGGTGTTCGGCGGCAAGGCCGGGAACTTTGAGTTCCACTCCGTGATGACGCTGGCGAAAGAGATCCGGGACTGGAAGTATGAAAACCGGATGCATGAGCTGGAAGTCAAAGAAAAAGAAGAAGACGTGCGGAACAAAAAGCTGCAGAACCTCCGCCAGCAGGTGGACCTGGAGGACCGCCTGATGGAGCGCAGCGGAGCTGCACTGGCCGAGACGGCGGTCCGGCTGGAGGTGGAGCCTACCGAGGCCACCCTGCAGCAGATCCGGGAATTGATGAACGAGAAAAAAACCGGCTGATCCCCGGCTGACCTGCGCATTCACCCCATGGCATCCCCCGGCATACACCGGGGAAAGGGGGAATGTACCGTGAATCGAATCTTGTTTTCCGCTGTGATCCTGCTGGTTCCGGCGCTGTGTACAGCGGCCGGTGCGGCCGGGGTGTTCCTGGTGCGCCGGGCCGAGGAGCCCACTACCCGGCGGATGCTCTGCGGTATGGCGGCTGGGATCATGCTGGCGGCCAGCGTCTGGAGCCTGCTGCTCCCGGCCATTGAGCGGGCGGGGCAGGGCCGGTGGCCTGCGTGGCTGCCCCCGGCAGCGGGGCTGCTGGCCGGGGCTGTCGGGCTGCTGCATCTGGAACGGGCAGCGGACCGGCTGCTGCGCAAGGGACCGGATCTCTGCGGCCGGGTGGTGCTGGCGGTCACACTCCACAACCTGCCGGAGGGCATGGTGGTGGGCCTTGCGGCTGCGCTGGCTCTGCGGGGGGAGCCGGATGCCATCAGCGGGGCGCTGGCCCTGGCGCTGGGGATCGGGCTGCAGAACATCCCGGAGGGGGCGGCTGTCAGCCTTCCGCTGCTGCAGGAGGGCAGAAGCCGAAGCCGTGCCTTTGCAGCCGGGGCGGCCTCCGGCCTGGTGGAACCGCTGGGAGCCCTGCTGGCCTTTGCACTGGCCGGGTGGGTCCATGCCGCGCTGCCCTGGCTGCTGAGCCTTGCGGCTGGGTGCATGGTCTGCGTGACGGCGCAGGAGATGATCCCGGAAGCGGTCGGTTCCGATGAACCGGCCGGGGTCATCAGCGTGGTGGCTGGATTTGCGTTGATGATGGCATTGGACGTTGCACTGTAAAAAAAGAAAAGGCCCACTGCCGGAAAAACGGCAGCGGGCAGGGGAAACGGGCTGCTCAGGAGCCCGTTTTTTCAATGTAGACACTGGTGGAGGGGAATGCAAAGTCTACGCCGTCGGCGTTCATCACATCCAGGATGTTCAGGTTCAGATCATTCTGCATCTGCAAAAACTGCGCGTAGACGTTGGTGTTCAGGTACGCAGAGATCAGGATGTTGATGCTGGAATCGCCAAAGCCGGTCAGGCGGACGATGCTGGTATCCTTGACAGTATAAGGGCTTGCTTCCAGCATGGCATGGAGGTCGGCCATCAGCTTTTCCAGCTGGGGCCGCGTGGTGCCGTAGGTGACTCCCAGCGTGAATTTGTAGGGCCGCATGGTGCGCAGGGCCGCGTTCTGCACGGTGGAGGAGCAGATCTTGCTGTTGGTGACGATGTTCACGGTCTTGTCCGTCGAGCGGATGCGGGTGGAGCGGAAGTTGATGTCGATCACTTCGCCCTCCACATCGCCCACGGTGATCCAGTCACCCACCGAGAACGGCTTGTCCAGCAAGATCACAATGCCGGCGAACAGGTTGCTGGCGCTTTCCTGCGCAGCCAGCGAGATGGTCAGGCCGACCAGACCGGCACCGGCAACGATGCTGCCGATGGGAAAGCCGACGATCTGTGCCGCGGTGGCAACGCCCAGAACGACCACGATCACTTTGTATGCGGTGTTCAGCAGCGAGAGCAGCGTTTTGTTGGAGCGGATCTCTGTGCTGCAGGAGGAAAGCAGCAGGTCGGCCACGCCGGAAGCCTGATACAGCCCCTTGCACAGGAACAGGGTCAGCGCAATTTTGTAGACGATGAGCAGCAGGGACTGGATGCCGGAAATGGCCCAGGGCAGGCTGTGCAGGGCCAGATACAGGCCTGAAAAAACAGCGGCCCGTTCCAGCGGCTGCTCCATGCTGCGCAGCAGGATGGACGTAGCGGAAAAATGCCAGGCGCGGGCCTGCAGCCGGGGGAAGATGCGGGTGCGCAGCAGCCGTGCCGCCAGCAGGCCGAGCAGGAAGATGGCCAGTGCGCAAAGAGCGCGTGCTGCCAGGGCAAACCAGCCCTCCAGCAGCCAAGGGCCGATCTCAAACCCAAGATCGCGGATGGAAAAAATCATGTACAAAACTCCTTGATATCAGTTTGCAGGACTCTGCCGCTCAGTATAGCACAAAATGCACCCGCAGTGCAAACCGGCACGAAAAAAGGCTTGACAAGGAGGGAGCGCCGCGCTATACTGTGGCAAGAAAGTTCGTTTCAGGGCGGGGTGAGATTCCCCACTGGCGGTAAAGCCCGCGACCACCCGCAAGGGTGCTGACTCGGTGGAACTCCGGGGCCAACGGTATAGTCCGGATGCAAGAAACGGCAGACAAAATGGAATTGTTTGCGCGCCCTGTTGCAGTGTTTTGTTGCAGCAGGGCGTGTTTCTGTTTGTCTTTCCCGTTCCGTGATCCATGCGAAAAGAGCTTTCGGAACTGCTGCAAGGGGCACTTTGCCCGGAAAGGAAACAGAATCATGAAAAAGAATACGACCCGCAACCTGACCGTTGCCGCCATGCTCAGCGCGGTGGCTTTCATCCTGATGTTCATCGAGTTCCCCATCCCGATGCTCATTCCGTCCTTTGTCAAGATGGACTTCTCCGACCTGCCGGCCCTGCTGGGAGCCTTTGCCCTGGGCCCGGTGTACGGCGTGGTGATCAGCTTTATGAAAAACCTGCTCCACATCATCGTCAAGGGTACCTCCACGGCCTGTGTGGGCGAGCTGTGCAACTTTATGCTGGGTGCGGTGTTCTCGGCAACGGCCGGCTGGATCTACCGCAACCACAAGAGCCGCAAGACTGCGATCCTGGGCGCACTGGCCGGTGCTGTGGCCATGGCGGTGTTCAGCGTGCCGTCCAACTACTTTATCACCTACCCGGCCTACGTCAAGTTCTATCACATGCCGCTGGAAGCCATCCTGGGCATGTATCAGGCCATCCTGGCTTCGGCAGACAGCCTGATCAAATGCCTGGTCATTTTCAATATGCCGTTCACGCTGGTCAAGGGTCTGCTGGATGCAGTGTTGTGTGTGCTGATCTATAAGCCGCTTTCGCCCATCCTGCACGGCCGCAAGTGAGCAGGGCCGGAGATGCCGTGAATCCCCTTTTAAGGGATAAGGAAAAACGGCCCTGACCCCCGGGAGCTGGCAGAAAAAGACCCGAAAGAAAAAAGAAACGCTTGAAACAATATTTCGAAAATGGTTGACAGCTGTCGAAAGGTATGATACGATACACTTGGAAGCAGGGGATGCAAAAGCGGAACCTGTGAATCAAATTTCCCGAAAACTGAAGATCCTCGGCAAAGCAGTCGAAAGGCTGTGACGCAAAGCTAAAGGGCCTGTAAAATGGCAGCCAGCTGCTTCTCAACCATCCGCCCCGCAGGGACTGGATCTTGAGCGACCCGCATTTGGAACTTACCAGGTGCCGATTTGCCGAGTGTGTCAGCAGATCGGCATCTTTTTTATTCCAAGATTCTTTCTCGGTAGGAAAAGGAAATAAAAAAACTGAATACTCTCGGCAAAGCAGTCGAAAGGCTGTGACGCAAAGCTAAAGGGCCTGTAAAATGGCAGCCAGCTGCTTCTCAATCATCCACCCTGCAGGGACCGGATCTTGAGCGACTCCCCTCTGGGACTTACCAGGTGTCGATTTGCCGAGCGCATCAGCAGACCGACACCTTTTCTTGTCGGAGAAAAAAGAGGGAAGTACCATGCGGAACAACACCGTGAACGTTCTGAAGAATCTGATCGCCTGTGCAGCGCTGTTTTGCCTGGTGTTTATCGTGGCAATGCCTGCACATGCTGCTGGTTCTGAGGAAGAAGCACTGCTGCAGCTGGTCAACAGTGAGCGTGCAAAGGCCGGTGTTGCTCCCCTGACCCTGGGCAGCAGCGAGCTGAATGCAGCTGCCCAGGCTCGTGCCAAAGAGCTGGCCAGCAACTACTCCTATACCCGTCCCGATGGCAGCCGTGAGTTCACCATCCTCGCCGAGTACGGTGTGAACGATGTTTCGGTTGGCGAGAACTACTGGGCGGGCGCTGAGGATGCTTCCGATGTTATGGATGCCTGGAACCGTTATGATTTTTTCCGTACACGGATGCTGAATCCTTCCGCTGCCACCGTGGGGATCGGCTGCTACGAGGGCGGCGAGTATGGCAACTACTGGGTCATGATCTTCACCTGTGACCGGAACACCGCTGAGAACAGCTACGCACAGCAGGTGCTGGGCCTGGTCAACGCCGAGCGTGCAAAGAATGGTCTGAGCGCTCTGGAGCTGGGTGATGCTGAGCTGGAAGCAGCCGCTGAGAAGCGCGCTGAGGAGATCGCTCGGGTCACTTCCCACACCCGTCCCGATGGCACCAACTGCTTCACCGTTCTGAGCGAGTGCGGCGCTTCCGAAAAGCCCACCGGCGAAAACGCAGCCTGGGGCGAAGCGACCCCGGAAGAAGTGGTTGCTTCCTGGATGAAATCCGAAGGCCACCGTGCAAACATCCTGGACCCCGAAGCAAAGAAGATGGGCGTTGGCTACTACTTCGATGCAAACTCCACCTGGGGCCATCAGTGGATCCAGATCTTCACCAAATGATCCATGCAATCTACATTCCTGAACCCGTGAAACAACCCGACAGTGGATGCACCGCTGCCGGGCTTTTTCTTTGGGTGGATTTATGTTATACTGTTTTCAGAGTTCTGCCGCGCCGCATAAAAGCGGCGCGTGCAGGGAAACATGCAGCAGGAGGAAAGCAGGCGTGGAGGATTACCGCACCATCCGGGGCACAGCCACCGGCGAATATGAGGAGAAGAAGAGCCGCTTTATTGCACAGCTCTCCTTTGCAGACAGTGAGGAACGGGCAGTGGCCTTTCTGGAACAGGTGCGTGCGGCGAACCGGACGGCGCGGCACAATGTGTATGCCTACCGCCTGCGCGAGGGCAACCGGGAACGCTATTCGGATGATGGCGAGCCCGCCAAAACAGCCGGGACCCCTGCGCTGGAAGTGCTGCAGCACAGCGGCCTGACCGACCTGATCGTGGTGGTCACACGGTACTTTGGCGGCGTGCTGCTGGGCACGGGCGGCCTGGTGCGGGCCTATACCACCGCCACGGCCCGCGCCTTGGAAAATGCGGAAGTGGTCACCGTGCGCAGCGTGGTGGAGCTGGAAGCAACGGTGGACTACTCCCTTTACGAGCGGGCCGCCCTGCTCATCAACGGGGCGGGGGCAAAACTTGCCGATCCGCAGTTTACCGACCGCGTGACCCTGCGCTGGCAAATGCCGGAGGGTACGGAGCCGCCGCTGCTGGAACAGCTGCGGGAACTGACCCGCGGCGCAGTGCAGGTGCGGGTGTCCAAGCCGTTCTATGCACCGTTTTGAGCAGGTCTGCCCTCTCAGTCAATGCTTCGCATTGCCAGCTCCCCCAAAGGGGGAGCCCTTGGCAGGCCGGGTAGAAATTACTGGACGAAAAAGAATGATCTTTCGGCAGCGGCCGGGCCCTGCGGTGCAGGGAAAAAGTTGCTGCCAGGACAAATAATTTCCCCCTTCGACAGGGCGAGTGTGCTATACTTGCCGCAGGCGCGGCATGGGATCGGCCGCGCAGGGGAGGGGATGAAACAAAAAGCGAAAGTGAGGGATCGGGATGGATGTGCGACAGCGTACCGAGGAGATCGAGCGGCTGACCCTGGCTCCGTGGGCAACTTTCAGCGATGCCAGCCGGGGGCGGGTGCGGCCAGAGGAGCAGGACCCGATCCGGCCGGTGTTCCAACGGGACCGCGACCGGGTGATCCACTGTAAGGCGTTTCGCCGCCTCAAGCAGAAAACACAGGTCTTTCTCTCGCCGGAGGGCGACCTCTACCGCACCCGCCTGACCCATACGCTGGAAGTGGCACAGATCGCCCGCACCATTGCGCGGGCCCTGCGCCTGAATGAGGACCTGACCGAAGCCATCAGCCTGGCCCATGACCTGGGGCACACGCCCTTTGGCCACGCCGGGGAGAGCGCACTGGACAAGCTCTGCCCGGATGGTTTCAGGCACTATCTGCAAAGCCTGCGGGTGGTGGACAAGCTGGAAAAGGACGGCAAGGGCCTGAACCTGACCTGGGAGGTGCGCAACGGCATCGTGACCCACACCAAGGGGACCTGGGCTGCCACGCCGGAGGGGCGGATCGTCCGGATGGCGGATCAGATCGCCTTTGTCAACCACGACATCGAGGATGCCGTGCGTGCCGGTGTGCTGGACCCTGCCACCCTGCCCAAAGAGTGTACGTCGGTGCTGGGCGGGACAAAATCCGCCCGCATCACCGCCATGATCAACAGCATCCTGACCCACAGCACCGACGATGTGCAGGTGGGAGCCGAGGAGCAGGAAGCGTTTCTGGAACTGAAAGATTTTATGTACCGCACGGTCTATGTGGACCGCAGCGCCAAGCGGGAAGAACAAAAAGTGGAAAAGGTGCTTACCGAGCTGTATGAGTATTACCTGACCCACACCGAACGGATGTCCAACTTTTACCTGCAGCTGGCCTACCAGGAGGGCAGAGAGCGTGCGGTGACGGATTACATCAGCGGCATGAGCGACGAGTTTGCCATCCGGACGTTCGAGGATGTGTTCGTGCCCCGCAAGTGGCACGTTCTGTAAAAGGAGCAGCAAAAAACAAGATGATCCCACACGAATACATTGAAGAACTCAACCGCCGCACCGACATCGTGGACCTGGTGGGCAGCTATGTCCAGCTCAAGCGCAAGGGGCGGCTGTATGGCGGGCTGTGCCCGTTCCACAGCGAAAAGACCCCCTCGTTCTATGTCTACCCGGACACCCAGAGCTTTTACTGCTTTGGCTGCGGCGCTGGCGGTGATGCCATTGCCTTTGCCCGGAAGATCAACAGCATTGATTATACGGAGGCCGTCAAGATGCTGGCGGCCCGCGCCGGAATGCCGGAGCCGCAGGAGGACGATAAAACGGGCCGGATGCGCAGCCGCATCCTTTCTATGAACAAAGAAGCGGCGCGCTTCTTCCACGCCTGCCTGAATTCTACCGTGGATGAGGCCCGCCAGGCCCGTGCCTACTGGCGGCGGCGCAGCTTGGACGATAAGACCATCGTGCGGTTCGGGCTGGGCTACGCCCCCAACGACGGGCAGGCGCTGTACCAGTTCCTGCGTGACAAGGGCTACAACCAGCAGGAGCTGGATGCCAGCGGTCTGTTCAAGCGCAGCCCATCCGGCCGCATCTACTGCTTGTTCTGGAAGCGGGTGATGACCCCCATCTTTGACCTGCGGGGCAACATCATTGCATTTGGCGGGCGCGTGCTGGACGACTCCAAGCCCAAGTATGTCAACAGCCCCGAAACGCTGGTCTACCATAAATCGGATACGGTGTTTGCGCTCCAGATCGCCAAGCGCAGCGCCTCCCGCCGGTTCGTCCTCTGCGAGGGCTATATGGACGTGATCAGCATGCACCAGGCAGGCATCGACACGGCGGTGTGCGCCTGCGGTACGGCGCTGACCCCCGATCAGGTGCGGCTCATCAGCGAGTATGCAGACGAGGTGATCCTGAGCTATGACTCGGACGAAGCCGGCCAGAAAGCCACCCTGCGCTCGCTGGAACTGTTCCGCAACAGCCCGGTCAAGGTGGGCGTGCTGCAGATCCCCGGAGCCAAGGACCCGGATGAATACATTAAAAAGTATGGAGCCGAACGCTTCAAGGCCCTGCTGGACGGCGTGGGCAACGCGCTGGATTTCCGGCTGGGGCGGCTGAAAGATCAGTATGACCTCAAACAGGACGCGCAGCGGCTGGAATATGTCAAGGAGGCCGTGGACCTGCTGGCCCAGCGCTCCAGCCCCACGGAGCAGGAGGTCTACGCCGGGCGGCTGGCCGAGGAGACGAACATTTCCAAGAACGCCATCATGACCCAGCTGGCAGCGGCCGTAAAAAAGGCGGGCAGCAAGCGCCGCTGGGAGCAGAACCGCGCCCGGCTGCAGTCGGGCGAGATGAACCAGATCAATGTGCCGTACAGCGCGGGCGGCAGCCAGGCGCTGGGGGTGGCCTCGGCAGAGCAGCGGCTGCTGGCCGCGATGCTGCGGGAGCCGGGCTACATTGCCCAGGTGCGCGGGCAGCTTGCGCCGGAACGCTTCGTCCTGCCCCAGCAAAAGGAGCTGTATCAGGCCCTGCTGCAATGCCAGGAGCAGGGCCTGGAAGTCAGCCTGGCCGCCCTGCGCCCCTTTGTGAGCAGCGAAGAAGCCCTGAATGAGCTGAGCCGCCTTGCGGCACAGTACAGCGATGTGAACTGCACGCCGGACGATATCCGGCTTTATCTGGACCGCATTGCACGGGGGACCCCCATGGCAGGCAAGGCGGCAACTATGTCGAATGAAGATTGGGAACAATATCTCCAGTCGATGCGAGAAAAGAAGCAGGGCAGTCTCCCTGCGGATGAGTGACAAGCCCTTTTCCTCCCGGCTGGAGCCGGAAGGAGAACGAATCATGCAAAAATTGTCGCAGACGGAAGAATTGGCCAGGATCCTTGCGGGGCGCGCCCGCCGCCGCACCCTGACCCCGGAGCAGATCAGCCGGGCCATGGAGGAGCAGGAATACGATGTGGCAGGTCTGGATGACCTGTACGCAGCGCTGGAAGCAAAGGGCATCCGGATCACAGAGGAAGAACCGGACGTGCCGCTGCTGGACGAAGCCCAGATCGGGCGGCTGGAACACGAGCTCTCGGCGGAGGGCGTTGCGCTGGATGACCCGGTAAAAGCCTACCTGAAAGAGATCGGCCAGGTGCCGCTGCTGGGGGCAGAGGAGGAAATGGCGCTGGCCCATGCAGCCCAGGCCGGAGACCTGGAAGCCCGCCGGAAGCTGAGCGAGGCAAACCTCCGGCTGGTCGTCTCGGTGGCAAAGCGCTACGCAGGGCGGGGGCTGCCGTTTCTGGATCTGATCCAGGAGGGGAACCTGGGCCTGATGAAAGCGGCCGAAAAGTTTGAGCCGGATCGTGGGTTCCGCTTTTCCACCTATGCGACATGGTGGATCCGGCAGTCCATCACCCGTGCCATCGCTGACCAGGGGCGCACCATCCGCATCCCGGTGCATCTGGTGGAAAGCATCAACCGTGTCAAGCGGACGGCAGGGGAACTGCTGCGGAAAAACGGGCGGGAACCCACGGCGGAAGAAATTGCGGTCCGGCTGGACCTGGAACCGGACCGGGTGCGGGAACTGCTGCAGCTGGCCCAGGAGCCCATCAGCCTGGAAACGCCGGTGGGCGAGGAGGAAGATGCCCACCTGGAAGATTTCCTGCCCGACGAGGAGGCAGGCGTTCCGGTGGACGAGGCCGGGCGGCAGCTGCTGCGGCGGGAACTGATGAATGTGCTCAAAAGCCTGACCCCGCGCGAGGAACGGGTGCTGACGCTGCGGTTCGGGCTGGAGGACGGCCAGGCCCGCACGCTGGAAGAACTGGGCAAGGAGTTCAACGTCACGCGGGAGCGCATCCGCCAGATCGAAGCCAAGGCCCTGCGCAAGCTCCGCCATCCCAGCCGCGCCAAGCGCCTGCGGGACTATCTGGAAGAATGAATGCAGCAAAGGCACTGTGAGAGATCACGGTGCCTTTGCTGCGCAGGGGGGCACAGGGCAAAGAGATCAAGAGTAAACCTGTACAAAATGCACAAGGGCTTTTTGGGCAGGAACACGCAAATCTCAAAAATCAACCCCAAAACCAAACAAACGCTACACGCGACCGTGTGTGCCACAAAGCGAGAGGCTTGACAAAAAGAATGGGCCAAAATGTGAAAAATGGCTTGACAACAGGGCTTTCAGGGTGTATACTGCATTAGTATCACATAATGGCCTAGTGCGCCAAAAAGGGAGTTCGCAAAGAAACGGCTGGTCGGGCTTGCCCGGAAAGTTTGTGAAAAATGCCGAACTTCCATCAAGGACGCGGGTTGAATTATGTGTGTCTGCTCAAATTTGACCCGTGTAACGCAACATCCGTAGAGTATAAAAGTAAGGAGTGGTTGATTTTATGATGAAAGTCAAGCCCGTAAAGCTCGGCAAAACCGAGCGCATGAGCTTCTCCCACATCGACGAAGTCATCAGTATGCCGAACCTGATCGAGGTCCAGAAGAACTCTTACCAGTGGTTCCTGGACGAGGGCCTGAAAGAGGTCTTCCACGATATCGGCACCATTGAGGACTACACCGGCAATCTGGCCCTGAGCTTTGTGGACTTCCGCCTGGATAAGGAGCCCAAGTACAGCATCAAGGAGTGCAAGGAGCGCGACGTGACCTACGCCGCCCCCCTGCGCGTGACGGCCCGCCTGCTGAACAAGGAGACCGGTGAGGTCAAGGATCAGGAGATCTTCATGGGAGATTTCCCCCTGATGACCGACGCAGGCACCTTTGTCATCAACGGTGCGGAGCGCGCCATCGTCAGCCAGCTGGTCCGTTCCCCCGGCGTATTCTACGGAGATGCCAAGGATAAGGTGGGCAACGACCTGTACAGCGCCACCATGAACCCCAACCGCGGTGCATGGCTGGAGTACGAGACCGATGCCGCCAACGTGTTCTATGTCCGGATCGATAAGAACCGCAAGCTGCCCGTCACCGTGCTGTGCCGTGCCCTGGGCCTGTCCAGCAACGAGGACATCCTGAACTTCTTCGGCGAGGATGAGCGCATCCTGGCCACCCTGGAAAAGGATACCACCAAGAACCAGGAGGAGGGCCTGCTGGAGGTTTACCGCAAGCTGCGCCCCGGCGAGCCTCCCACGGTGGAGTCCGCTACCAGCCAGATCAACATGCTGTTCTTCGACCCGCGCCGTTACGATCTGTCCCGTTTCGGCCGCTACAAGATGAACAAGAAGCTGTCCCTGGCCCGCCGCATCACCGGCCACATCGCCGCTGAGAATGTGGTGGACCCGCTGACCGGCGAGATCCTGATCGAGGCCAACGGCAAGATCACCCGCGAGCTGGCTGAAAAGGCCGATGCTGCCGGTGTGGATGTTGTCGTCCTGAGCATCGAGGGCAAGAACGTCAAGGTCATCACCAACGGCTGCGTGGACGCACAGGGCTTCTTCTCCTTTGATGTCAAGGAGTGCGGCATCAACGAGCGCTGCTCCTTTGACGAGATCAAGAAGATCCTGGACACCACCTCGGATGTGGAGGAGCAGAAAGAAATGCTCCGCCGCAACCACGATCTGCTGATCGGCCGCACCGTGACCGTGAAGGACATCCTGTCCTCCATCAACTACCTGAACGGCCTGGGCCACGGCGTGGGCACCACCGATGATATCGACCACCTGGGCAACCGCCGGATCCGCAGCGTGGGCGAGCTGCTGCAGAACCAGTTCCGCATCGGCTTCTCCCGCATGGAGCGCGTGATCCGCGAGCGTATGACCCTGCAGAGCCAGGATCAGAGTGTGATCACCCCGCAGGCGCTGATCAACATCCGCCCTGTGGTGGCTGCCATCAAGGAGTTCTTCGGTTCTTCTCCGCTGTCCCAGTTCATGGATCAGAACAACCCGCTGGCCGAGCTGACCCACAAGCGCCGTCTGTCCGCTCTGGGCCCCGGCGGCCTGAGCCGTGACCGCGCAGGTTTCGAGGTCCGCGACGTTCATTACAGCCACTACGGCCGGATGTGCCCCATCGAGACTCCTGAAGGCCCGAACATCGGTCTGATCTCCTACCTGGCATCCTACGCCAAGATCAACGAGTACGGCTTTGTCGAGGCTCCCTACCGCAAGGTGAAAAAGACCTACGACGAAAAGGGCCGCCTGATCGATCAGGTCGTCACCGACGAAGTGGAGTATATGACCGCGGATGTCGAGGACGAGTACGTTGTGGCACAGGCCAACGAACCGCTGGACGAGACCAAGCACTTTGTCCGTCCCCGCGTTTCGGCCCGCCGCCGCGACGACATCCTGGAGATCGACGCAGAGAAAGTCGATTACATGGACGTTTCTCCGCGAATGATGGTCTCTGTTGCAACGGCCTGCATCCCGTTCCTGGAGAACGACGACTGCAACCGTGCTCTGATGGGTTCCAACATGCAGCGCCAGGCTGTGCCTCTGATGGTCACCCAGCAGCCCATTGTGGCAACCGGTATGGAATATAAGGCCGCTACCGACTCCGGCACCGCTGTTCTGGCAAAGAACGACGGCGTTGTGGAGAAGATGGATGCCGACCACGTTACCGTCCGCAACAACCAGGGCGGTGTGGACAACTACCCGCTGGTCAAGTTTGCCCGCTCCAACGCAGGCACCTGCATCAACCAGCGCCCCATCGTGGAAGTGGGCGAGACGGTCAAGGCCGGCCAGGTGCTGGCCGACGGCCCGGCCATGCGCAACGGCGAGATCTCTCTGGGCAAGAACGCTCTGATCGGCTTCATGACCTGGGAGGGCTACAACTACGAGGACGCTGTCCTGCTGAACGAGAAGATCGTCCGTGAGGACGTTTACACCTCGATCCACATCGAGGAGTATGAGACCGAGAGCCGCGACACCAAACTGGGACCTGAGGAGATCACCCGTGATATCCCCAACGTCTCCGAGGATGCGCTGAAAGACCTGGACGAGCGCGGCATCATCCGCATTGGTGCTGAGGTCAAGAGCGGCGATATCCTGGTTGGTAAGGTCACCCCCAAGGGTGAGACCGAGCTGACCGCTGAGGAGCGCCTGCTGCGCGCCATCTTTGGCGAAAAGGCCCGCGAGGTGCGTGACACCTCCCTGCGTGTGCCGCACGGCGAGTACGGCATCATCGTGGATGTCAAGGTCTTTACCCCGGAGAACAGCGACGAGCTGCAGCCCGGCGTGCGCGAGGTCGTGCGCTGCTACATTGCGCAGAAGCGCAAGATCAGCGTCGGCGATAAGATGGCAGGCCGTCACGGCAACAAGGGTGTCGTTTCCCGCATTCTGCCGCAGGAGGACATGCCCTACCTGCCCGACGGCACCCCGCTGGACATCGTGCTGAACCCCCTGGGCGTTCCTTCCCGTATGAACATCGGTCAGGTGCTGGAAGTCAACCTGGGCTACGCTGCCAAGGCGTGCGGCATCAAGGTCATGACTCCTGTTTTCGATTCCGCTCGTGAGAACGACATCGGCGATACCTTTGATACCGCCCGCGAGCTGTGGCACGGTGAGAACGCTCCGGCGTATCCCACGAAACTCCCCAAGATCATGGGCGAAAAGGGCCATATCATCGACTTCTCCAAGATCGAGCTGGATCGCGATGGCAAGACCACCGTTTACGATGGCCGTACCGGTGAAAAGTTTGATAACCGCGTTACCGTGGGTTATATGTACTACCTCAAGCTGCATCACCTGGTCGATGATAAGATCCATGCACGTTCCACCGGCCCGTACTCTCTGGTCACCCAGCAGCCTCTGGGCGGCAAGGCCCAGTTCGGCGGCCAGCGCTTCGGCGAAATGGAAGTCTGGGCGCTGGAAGCTTACGGCGCTGCTTATACCCTGCAGGAGATCCTGACCGTGAAGTCGGACGATGTCGAGGGCCGTGTCAAGACCTACGAAGCCATCGTCAAGGGCGAGCCCATCCCGCAGCCGGGCATCCCCGAATCTTTCCGCGTGATGCTGAAAGAACTGCAGTCTCTGGGTATGGACGTTGTGGTCCAGGATAAGGACGGCAACGAGATCGACATGCGCCAGAACTTCGACGAGGAGGAAACTGGTTTTGACATGCGCGATGTGGCCGGCTCTGAGACCGTGACCAATGAGAATGAGCTGCTGAACGATTACACCATCAAGGATGCCGACGCAGGTTTCGATGATCCCTCTGTGCTGGATGATGACAATTCCGGCGATGCGGCTCCCGCTTCCGACGAAGTGGATTTTGAGTAAATCCGGAACATGCTGTTTGCTGCCTGCGGTGCTGCGTGCTGCACACCGCAAGGGCAGGGAACAGTGGATTACTGCTCAGCAAACGCCGCCTGTTATCATCGAGAGAACTAGAGATTAAGAAAGGGTTCGTTTCATGGAAAACAACGTTTTCGATTCCATTAAGATCGGCCTTGCCTCTCCGGATCAGATCCGCAACTGGAGCTACGGTGAAGTCAAGAAGCCGGAAACCATCAACTACCGCACCCTGAAGCCGGAGCGCGACGGCCTGTACTGCGAGCGCATTTTTGGACCCACCAAGGACTGGGAGTGCCACTGCGGCAAGTATAAGCGCATCCGCTACAAGGGCAAGGTCTGTGAGCGCTGCGGTGTGGAAGTGACCAAGGCAAAGGTCCGCCGTGAGCGGATGGGCCACATTGAACTGGCCGCCCCTGTCAGCCACATCTGGTACTTCAAGGGCATCCCCAGCCGCATCGGCCTGATGCTGGACATCAGCCCCCGCCTGCTGGAAAAGGTCCTGTACTTTGCAAGCTATATCGTTACCGATCCCGGTCTGACCCCGCTGGAAAAGAAGCAGCTGCTGACCGAGAAAGAATACCGCGAGATGCGTGAGCGCTATGGCGATGAGTTTGAGGCATCCATGGGTGCCGAGGCCATCCAGGAGCTGCTCAAGGAGATCGACCTGGATCAGCTGAGCGCTGAGCTGACCGCAGAGGTGGAAAAGTCCTCCGGCCAGAAGAAGGTCCGCATCCTGAAGCGTCTGGAAGTGGTGGAGGCATTCCGCATTTCCGGCAACCGCCCGGAGTGGATGGTCATGGACGTTCTGCCCGTGCTGCCCCCCGATCTGCGCCCCATGGTCCAGCTGGACGGCGGCCGTTTTGCCACCTCCGACCTGAACGACCTGTACCGCCGCGTGATCAACCGCAACAACCGTCTGCGCCGTCTGCTGGAGCTGGGTGCTCCCGACATCATCGTGCGCAACGAGAAGCGGATGCTGCAGGAAGCAGTTGACAGCCTGATCGACAACGGCCGCCGCGGCCGCCCGGTCACCGGCCCCAACAACCGTGCGCTCAAGAGCCTGTCGGATCTGCTCAAGGGCAAGCAGGGCCGCTTCCGCCAGAACCTGCTGGGCAAGCGTGTTGACTACTCCGGCCGTTCCGTTATCGTTGTCGGCCCTGAGCTGAAGATGGACCAGTGCGGTCTGCCCAAGGAGATGGCTCTGGAGCTGTTCAAGCCCTTTGTCATGAAAGACCTGGTGGAAAAGGGTGTTGCCAACAACATCAAGTCTGCCCGCAAGATGGTCGAGCGCGCAAAGCCCGAGGTGTGGGACAGCCTGGAGACCGTCATCAAGGGTCACCCTGTGCTGCTGAACCGCGCACCTACCCTGCACCGTCTGGGCATCCAGGCCTTTAACCCGGTGCTGGTGGAGGGCCGTGCCATCAAGCTGCACCCGCTGGCCTGTACCGCATTCAACGCCGACTTTGACGGCGACCAGATGGCAGTTCACCTGCCCCTGGGCGAGGATGCCTGCCGCGAGGCCAAGATGCTGATGCTGGCTTCCGGCAACCTGCTGAAGCCCTCGGACGGCGCTCCCGTTACCGTGCCGACGCAGGATATGATCCTGGGCAGCTACTACCTGACCACCGTTCGCGAGAACGAGGAAGGCGCAGGCAAGGTCTTCCGCGATGAGAACGAAGCCCTGATGGCTTACGCCGAGCATGTGGTCACCCTGCACGCACCCATCAAGGTGCGCCGCACCATGGTCATTGACGGCGTGGAGCACACCGGCCTGGTGGATGCCACCGTTGGCCGCATCATCTTCAACACGCCCGTGCCCCAGAACCTGGGTTATATCGACCGTACCGATCCGGAGCACTGGCTGGAGTATGAGGTCAGCTTCCGCGTGACCAAAAAGACCCTGCCCGACATCATTTCCCGCTGCATGACCCGCAACGGCACCCGCACCTGTGCAAAGATGCTGGATGCCATCAAGGCACAGGGCTACAAGTACTCCACGCTGTCGGCGATCTCCGTTGCCGTGTGCGATGCTGTGATCCCGCCCCAGAAAGATGAACTGATCGCCGATGCCGACAAGCAGGTCTCTCAGGTCAACAAGCTGTTCAACCGCGGCCTGATCTCCGAGAGCGAGCGCTACACCCAGACCATCAACATCTGGCAGGCAACCACCGATAAGGTCTCCAAGGCTCTGGCGGCAAACCTGCCCAAGGACAACGAGATCTTCATGATGGCAGACTCCGGTGCGCGTGGTTCCATGAACCAGATCAAGCAGCTGGCCGGCATGCGCGGCCTGCTGGCAAACACCGCCGGTAAGACCATCGAGATGCCCATTCGTGCCAACTACCGTGAGGGTCTGAACATTCTGGAATATTTCGTTTCTGCCCGTGGTGCTCGTAAGGGCCTGGCCGATACCGCTCTGCGTACCGCTGACTCCGGTTACCTGACCCGCCGCATGGTCGATGTCTCTCAGGAAGTCATCGTCCGTGAGATCGACTGCGGCACCACCGACGGTCTGTGGGTCTCTGAGATCCACGAGGGCAAGGAGAAGATCGAGAGCTTCCGGGAGCGGATCATTGGCCGCTACGCCGTGGGCGATGTGGTCAACCCCGTCACCGGCAAGGTCATCGTGCCGGAAGGCAAGATGATCGACCTGTACGATGCCAACGACATCGAGGCAGCCGGTATCACCAAGCTGAAGATCCGCAGCCTGCTGACCTGCCGCGCCAAGATCGGTGTCTGCGCACACTGCTACGGCAGCGATATGGCAAACGGTGAGCCCGTCCAGCTGGGCGAGTCCATCGGTGTCATCGCCGCAGAGTCCATCGGCGAGCCCGGTACTCAGCTGACCATGCGTACGTTCCATACCGGTGGTATTGCATCGGCTGAGGATATCACCCAGGGTCTTCCCCGCGTTGAGGAACTGTTCGAGAGCCGCCGTCCCAAGAGCATGGCGATCATGAGCGAGATCTCCGGTGTCGTTTCTCAGGACGATACCAAGAAGAACGTTGTCATCAAGGTCACCGGCAAGGATGAGAACGGCGCTGAGGTCGTGAAGAGCTACTCCATCCCGTTCACCCAGCATGCCCGCGTCATGCCCGGCGACCGTGTGGAAAAGGGCGACATCATCACCCGCGAGGGTGTCCTGTATCCGCAGGATATCCTGGCCATCAAGGGTCTGGAAGATGTCCAGAACTACCTGATCAGCGAGGTCCAGAAAGTTTACCGTCTGCAGGGCGTTGAGATCAACGATAAGCATATCGAAGTCATCGTCCGCCAGATGTGCCGCAAGGTCCGCGTGACCGATTCCGGCTCCTCTGACCTGATCGGCGGTGCTCTGGCAAACCGCCTGGAAGTCGAGAACATCAACGCCGAGCTGCAGAAGCGCATCGACGCTGGTGAGGAGGGCATCAAGCTGGTCGAGTATCAGCAGGTGCTGCTGGGCATCACCAAGGCCGCCCTGGCAAACGAGTCGTTCCTGTCGGCTGCTTCGTTCCAGGAGACCACCCGTGTCCTGACCGAAGCCGCCATCAAGGGCAAGGTCGATCCGCTGGCCGGCCTGAAGGAGAACGTCATCATCGGTAAGCTGATCCCTGCCGGTACCGGTCTGCCGGAGGTCCGCGAGGATCTGAAGCGCCGTGAGGCCGAGCGCGATGAAGCTGTTGCCGCTGAACTGGCCGCTGCGAACCAGCAGTAAGCCCTGACCCTCTGAACTGAATGAAAAATGAGCCGCCTTTCCCTGAACAGCAGGGGAGGGCGGCTTTTTGGTTAGCGGCCTCGCCCTCTCAGTCAGCGCTCCGCGCTGCCAGCTCTCCCAAAGGGAGAGCCCTTGGCAGATCGGTCAAAAAGCTGGTTTTACGGGAAAAAGCCGGGCTTCTCGGCAAAACAGAAGGAGCGAAGAATAAATACAAAAAAATCCGGAAAAACTGTTGACATTCCAGAACAAAACGAGTATTATATAACTGTTGCGCGTCCCCATGGGGGAAGTGCGGCAAAAAAGTCGGAAAATATCCGATGTTCACTATTAAGAAAGGAGAAACAAAATGCCTACTTTTAACCAGCTTGTACGCA
>CAKTEF010000023.1 GCA_934547065.1 uncultured Faecalibacterium sp. | reverse complement strand
TTTTTCCAAACACATAAAGGTTCCTTACAAGTTTTTCGATATTGTTCAATTTTCAAGGTCCTGTGCGCCTCAGCCTTTCGGCTGACAGCTTGTTTATTTTACCACCGAAGTGGTTTTTTGTCAAGTTCTTTTTTTCGAAGCTTTTGAACTTTTCTGAACTTGGAACGCTTGGAGCATCTCGGTATCAGCCGGTGTTTTCAACGTCTATTGGTTCTTTTCAAAGGCTTCCTGCCGGGCTTTCAGAAGTCATTCTTTCGCTCGGCGCTTGGCGCTCAAGTATAATACCACATAGCCGGGGAGATGTCAACACTTTTTGACAGGTTTTTTGAAACAAATTTGATTTTGCTTCATCTCCCCCGCCGGGTGTTTCTTTCATCTTCCGATGGAGAGCACAAAAGGCCGCCTGCGCATTCCTGCACAGACGGCCTTCTATTACTTATATAATAGAATTAGCGGATCTCGATGCCCAGCTTGAACTTCAGGTTGCCGAGGATCTTCTTGACCACGCGCTCCACTTCTTCTGCGGAGACTTCCTTCTTCGGGTCAGACAGAGACAGGGTGAACGCCATGCTCTTTTTGCCCTCGCCAAGGTTTGCACCGCGGTAGATATCGAACAGCTTGACCTCGCTGACCAGCGGGCTGGCTTTTCGGATCGTCTCCTCGATCTCGCCGCAGGCGGTCTTTTCGTCACAAACCAGAGCCAGGTCGCGTTTGACCACGGCATAGGGGCTGAGCGGCTGATAGCGAAGCTCACCGTCCACACAGGACATCAGGCCCTCGTAGTCCAGCTCGCCCAGATAGATGTTCTGGCTGTCTTTCTGCTCCTTTGCGATCTCCAGTTCCCCGTTGATCTCGTTGGAGAGCTTGCCGAACACGCCCAGGCGCTTGCCGCTGCAATAAACGGCAGCACTGATGCCGGGGTGCAGCCAGGATGCTGCTTCACGCCGGTACTCAAAGTGCAGGCCGAACCCGGCAGCCAGAGCTTCCAGAGCGCCCTTGACGGTGAAGAAATCCTCCTCCGGGCCGAATGCACCGATGCACAGGGTCTGGCGCTCATGCGGATGCTCGTTGATGGGCAGTTCCTTCGCCAGGTAGACCGGGGCCAGCTCAAACAAGCGGCCCTCGGCGTTGCCCTTTTTGAGGTTGTCCACGATGACGTTCAGCATCGAGGGGGTCAGCAGGGTACGCATGACGGACAGGTTCTCGCTGATGGGGTTCAGGATGCGGATGGCCTTGCGGGCCTCGTCCTCCGCCGGGATGTGCAGCATGTCGAACTCAGCGTTGGAGTAGAAGGCCAGGGTAGAAGCCTCATAGAAGCCCTGGGCCGCCAACAGGCGCTTGGTCTTGAGCTGCTTCTTCTGAGCGTCGTTCAGGCCGCCGTTGGTCACAGCGGCGGTGTTCAGGAACGTAGGCACGATGTGGTCGTAGCCGTACTCGCGGATGACTTCCTCGGCCAGATCCGGGAAACCGTCCACGTCCTCACGGTAAAGCGGGGCCGAAACGTCCCAGCTGCCGTCCGCCTGCACGTCCACGGTGAACTCCAGGCGCTGCAGAATGTCGATCATGGTCTGATCGGGTACCGTGATGCCCAGCACGCCGCAGATCTTGGCCGGGGTGGTAACGATGTGCTTGCGCTCCAGCGGACGGCCATCGGTCAGGTCATATTCCAGCGTGGTGATGTCGCCGCAGTCCAGCTCCTGGATCAGATGCAGAGCACGGGCCAGGCCCAGCTCCGGAGAGTGGCGGTCCACGCCCTTTTCATAGCGGGCGGAAGAATCGCTGTTCTGGCCCAGGGCACGGCTGGTCTTACGAACGCTGTCGCGGGCAAAGGTGGCGCACTCGAACAGCAGGCTGGTGGTGTTCTCGTCCATGCCGGAGTTGGCACCGCCCATGATGCCGGCCAGAGCCACCGGCTTTTCGGCATCGCAGATGACCAGGTTGTTGGGGTTCAGGGTGAATTCTTTCTCGTCCAGGGTGACGATCTTCTCGCCCTCGTGAGCGCGGCGCACATCAATGGTGCGTCCGGCCACCTTGTTCAGGTCAAAGGCGTGCATGGGCTGGCCCATTTCCAGCAGGGTGTGGTTGGTGATATCGACCACATTGCTGATGGAGCGCAGACCGCACAGCGCCAGGTGGCGCTTCATCCAGCGGGGAGACTCGCCCATGCGGATGTTGCGCACATAGTGTGCCATGTAGCGGGGGCACAGGTCCGGGGCTTCCACCTTGACGGTGATGGGCGCATCCGGCTCGCAGACGGCCTTGTAATCCATGGCGGGCATGTGCAGGGGTTTACCCAGGATCGCAGAAACTTCACGCGCAATGCCCAGCACGGACTGGCAATCCGGGCGGTTTGCGGTAATGGAGATATCAAAGATGTAGTCATCCAGACCCACCACCGGGGCAATGTCGGTGCCGGGGACGGAGTCCTCCGGCAGGATGAGCAGGCCGTAGACCTCCGAGCCGGGGAACAAGTCCTCGTTCAGGCCCAGCTCCTCGCCGGAGCAGAGCATGCCGTTGGACTCCACGCCCTGCATCTTGCGGGCCTTGATCTTGATGCCGCCGGGCAGGGTGGAGCCATCCAGAGCAGCGGGCACGCAGTCGCCCAGCTTCATATTGGAGGCACCGGTGCTGATGCGGATGTCGTGGCCGTAGTCGCCGCAGTCCACCACACACTTGGTCAGGTGGGTTCCCTCCTGCTTTTCCATCTCCACGATCTTACCGACGACCACCTTGCTGATGCCGGCATCCAGCGGGATCAGCTCCTCGACCTCAAAGCCGCAGGAAAAGAGCTTTTCCTCCAGCTCCTGGGCCGTCACATCAATATCGACAAGTTCTTTCAACCAACTGAACGGTACTTTCATTGTTTGCTCTCTCCCCTCTTATTCATGGAACTGCTTGAGGAATTCCAGATTGTTCTCAAACATCAGGCCGATGTTGTTGATGCCGTATTTCAGCATGGCGATCCGCTCGATGCCGATGCCGAATGCAAAACCGGAGTATTCGTCCGGGTCGATGTTGCAGTTTTCCAGCACCTTGCGGTTGACAACGCCGCCGCCCAGCACCTCGATCCAGCCGGTGTGCTTGCACAGCGGGCAGCCCTTGCCGTGGCACTCAAAGCAGCTCACGTCCACCTCAACACTCGGCTCCGTGAACGGGAAGTACGAGGGGCGCAGGCGGGTACGGGTGTCGGCACCGAACAGCTTCTGCACAAATGTGTTCAGTGCGCCCTGCAAATCGCCCAGGGTGATGCCCTTATCCACGACCAGGCCCTCCATCTGGTGGAACATGGGGCTGTGGGTGGCATCGGAGTCGGAGCGGAAGACGCGGCCGGGGATCAGCACCTTGATGGGCGGCTTCTGGCTGTCCATGGTGCGGATCTGGCCGCCGGAGGTCTGGGTGCGGAGCAGGAACTCATCGGACAGGTAGAACGTATCCTGCATGTCGCGTGCGGGGTGATCCTTGGGCACGTTCAGGCGGGTAAAGTTGTGGTCGTCGTCCTCGATCTCCGGGGCATCGGCTACGGCAAAGCCCATGCCGGAAAACACGTCGATGATCTGGTTGGTGACCAGCGTCAGCGGGTGCAGGCCGCCCACGGCGCGGGTCTTGGCGGGCAGGGTGATGTCCACCGTTTCAGCGGCATTGCGGGCTGCCAGCTCGGCTTCCTTGACCTTGGCGGCGGCGGCATCGTAGTCTGCCTGCACCTTGGCCTTGAGCTCGTTGATGATCTTGCCCATGGCGGGGCGTTCTTCGGGCGCAACGCTGCGCAGGTTCTTCATCAGGGCAGGGATCTTGCCGTTTTTGCTCAGATATTCCTGCCAGAACGTGGCCAGCGTCTCCTTCGAGGAGACCTGACCGAGGCTTTCTGCGGCCTGTTTGGCCAGCTCGTCGATCATTGCTTGCATGGAAATTCTCTCCTTTTTTGTGTTCGTGTTTTGAAAGCGGGGCAGTAAAAAAGGCCCCGTCCCCCTGCCGGGCCATTGCTGGCCGGACAAAAGGGACGAAGCCTTTGAACATTCAAACACTGCTCCGCGGTACCACCCGGTTTCCGCCCGCACAAGGCCGGGCGGCTCTCAAACGCCGTAACGGGGCGCACCGTCCTGTGCTACTGGGCCAAAAGGCTGTTCGTGCAGGCCGCTCGGGAGCGAACTTCGGCACCCACCCACGCGGAAGCCCTTTCAGCCGGTGAAGCTTCTCTCTTTGCTGTGGCAGTGTGTGCGTACTCTCTCCGTCGCTGCGTTTCAAGATATTCAGGTTTATGAAACCGTAAGTCATCTTACCACACTTTTGTCCGGTTTGCAAGCCGGGGCGTGATTTTTGCACAACTTTTGCGTTTTTGCTTGTGTTTTGGGGCGGGGTATGGTATGGTTAATACAACGTTTTTCTGAAAGGAGGGTACACCCGGATGGGTTGGAACGGTCGCGTGTTCTTTCAAAAAGGACAGCCCTAAGCTTTTCCGGCTCGAAGTGTACCCTTTTGTAACTTTCAGCAGAACGTGGAGCCGTGATTTGTGCGCCGCGTAGCTTTGCTATGGGGCGCTTTTGTTTTGGGAGCGGCCTCGCCCTCTCCGTCATTGCTTCGCAATGCCACCTCTCCCAAAGGGGAGAGGCAACGCATCTCCCAGATTCAGCACCAGCTGACCGAGAGCAGCAATCGGCTTCCCCTCTGGGGAAGCTGTCTGCGCAGCAGACTGATGAGGTGAAACAAAAACTGCTTTTCCTACAAAGCATAAGCTCAAAGTTTTACAAAAGGGACACTCATTTCTGTTGATCATAAAAGAAAGGGTGTTTCCCATGGATCATAAACTCAATCTGAAAAAGCAGCTTGGCTGCATTTACACTTCCGATTTCTTCTCCGGCCTGCGCATCACGGATGCCGTGTGGGTGGCGCTGCTGGCGGCACGAGGCTTTTCGTTGTGGGAGATCGGCCTGGCCGAGAGCGTATTCCATGTCATCAGCCTGCTGTGCGAAGTGCCCAGCGGCATGGCAGCGGACCTTTTGGGCCGTAAAAAGGCCATCGTGTTCGGCGGGGCGTGCATGGTCGCGCAAAGCTTGCTGATGGCGTTTGCGTCCAACCTGTTTTCCGTCTGCTTTGCCATGGGGCTGAACGCACTGGCCATGACCATGTTCTCCGGCACCTCCACAGCCCTGGTCTACGACAGCCTGAAGCAGGAAGGCCGTGAAGAAGCCTACCTTCAAGTATCCGCCAACAGCTCCCAGATCTCGATGCTGGCCAATGCCGTCGGCTCACTGGCAAGCCTTTTGAACCGGTTCCTCGGCTTTGCAGGCTTTTACCTGCTGAACGCCGCCTTTGAGGCCACCTCCGCTCTTGCCAATATGCTGCTTGCGGAGCCCATCGTCACCGAGGCACAGGCCAACCGGGAAACGCAGTCCCTGCGCAGCCTGCCGGAGCAGTTCTGCCGGCTGGTGCGGGACAGCCTGCACATCCTGCACGCAAACCCGCTGGCGGTCAAGCTCATTGCATCCAGCGCCCTGATCAGCGTGCCCAGCTATCTGACCAAAATGTTTTTGCAGCAGCGGCTCATTGAGCTGGGCTGGCCCACCGAGGTGCTGTTCGTTCCCCTGCTGCTGGGCGGCCTGGCCTGCGTGCTGGGCACCGAGATCGGCCGCCGGGTCCGCTTTTGCTCCATGCGGCGGTTTTATGCCGCGTGCGCTTTGCTGTGCGGCGCGGGCACGGTCCTGGTGGGTGCGGCCCCCGCGTGGGGCGGCATCCTGGGCATGATGCTGGTGCAGGGCGTTCTGGAGGTCTACCTCCTGCACGAGAGCCAGAAGCTGAACGACAGCATCCCCAGCGATCAACGGGCCACCATCATCAGTATCGACAGCATGGCGTACAGCCTGCTGATGATCCCGGCCAGCCCGCTGGTGGGCGCTGTGGGGGATGTGTTCGGCCAGGCCGGGGCGGGCCTTGCCGTGCTGGGTGCCGTGGTGGCGCTCAGCGGCGCGGTGCTGGCCGGAAAGCGCCAAAGCTGATGCAAAAAACGCACCGCCGTACTCCTTGACAGAACCACGGCGATGCGTTATAATCAAAACAGAAAAAGGCACTGCAACAAGCGGTTTGGCCTCTTTCGAGATTAGGGTTTCAAATCAAAACCGTCACCTCGGCCAAGGTGGCGGTTTTACTTTTTGATCCGAAGCGTGAACGTAAGTCCAAACAGATGGAACGTCAAAGGAATCGGCATCATCTCACCCCCTTTCGGAAGTGAGAGACCAAACCGCCTGCCGTATGTACAGTGCCTTGCCGCATTTCTGCGGCAGGTTCAGTGTATCATAGATTTGCCAGAAAGACAAGAAAATCCCCACAAAGCGTGGGGATCTCCTTGTCTTTTTTATTTTGCGATCAGTTCCTCTGCCAGGGCATCCATCTGTGCTTCGGCGGCCGCATTGGCGGCCGAACGGATGGTGACCACGTTCTCGCAGAGGGTGATATTCTTCATGCTTTCCAGCTCGGCCCGCATCAGCTTTGCGGCCATGGGGGCCCAAGTGCCGTTTTCCATCAGGCCCACGGTGCGGCCCTGGAACGCCTTGGTCTTGAGGTGGGCCAGCAGATTTTCCATCGGCGGGAACAGGAAGCCGTCGTAGGTGGCGCATGCCAGCACGATCTTCCCGCAGCGGAACGCTTCGGTCACAGCATAGGAGACATCCGTGCGGGTCAGGTCCATCTCCACCACCTTGGCACCCTTGGCGCGGAGCTTTGCGGCCATGGTGTGGGCGGCATCGCGGGTGTGGCCGTGGATGGAAGCGCTTGCCACCAGGATCTTTTCCGGCTCCTCGGCCTTATAGCTGGACCAGATGTCGTAGTAGTTCAGGTACTTGCCCAGATCTCCGGTCAGCACCGGACCATGCAGCGGGCAGATGGTGGCAATGTCCAGCGCCGCCGCTTTTTTCAACAGGGCCTGCACCTGCGGGCCGTACTTGCCCACGATGTTCAGGTAATAGCGGCGGGCCTCGCTGGCCCAATCGGCGTGCTCGTCAAACTTTGCCACCGCGCCAAAACGGCCAAAGCCATCCGCCGAGAACAGCACCTTTTCGGCAGATTCGTAGCTGACCATGACCTCCGGCCAGTGTACCATGGGAGCAAACACAAAGGTCAGCGTGTGGGCACCCAGGCTCAGGCTCTCACCATCCTTGACCACCACGCGGCGATCCTTGGCAATGGCTTCAGGGCCAAAGAACTGCTCCATATACTGGAACGTTTTGGCGTTGCCCACCACCTGCATTTCCGGGTAAAGCGCAGCCAGCCTGGCAATGTTTGCGCCGTGATCCGGCTCCATGTGGCTGACCACCAGATAATCCGGCTTGCGGCCAGCCAGTGCCTGGGTCAGGTTTTCCAGCCACGCATCGGTGGCGCGGGCATCCACGGTATCCAGGATGGCGGTCTTTTCGTCCAGGATCAGATAAGAGTTATAGCTGACACCGGTCGGAACGGGATACTGGCTCTCGAACAGGTCGATGGTGGTGTCGTCCACGCCCAGGCCCAGGATGGCTTCGCTGATCTTTTTCACGCTCATAGGGGTTCCTCTCCTTTTTATGATCTGCCGCAGGAAGCGGCGGTTATTTCTAAGAACAGTTCCTATTATAGCACATCGTTAGAAATTTCGCAAGGGAAAATATCGCCTGCCCGGCAGGGCGTTAGGGAGTTTCCCAAAGCAAGTGTCCGGGGGTGGGGCCCCGGCGCGTTAGCGTTGGGGCGGGGGCGGGACGCACCGAATCACTTGCGTGGGAAAGCTCCCCAACACCCTGTCGGTCAGATGCAGTTCATCGGCCTGTGCTCCGGGAGCTTTCTCCGCGAACAGCCCGGAACCCACGGTTCCGCCCCAATCCGCGATTCACTGTATCGCGGATTGGGGCCCCACTTCCCGGACATTCGCCGGAGAAACTCCCCTCGCGCAGGCCTCCCAAAGCTTTACTCCTCCCCGTTCTCCGGAAGTCTTGCCGCAACGGGGCGGCCCGGCTCGGTGTCCAGTTCCAGCAGGGCGGCGGCGCTGGCCTCGTCCAGGCTCTGGACGCTGCGCAGCTTGCGGCGGATGGCGCGGCTGCGCACCCCGATCAGGTTGTCCAGTTCCTCGTCGGTCTGGCGCAGGCGCTGCTGCATCTTGGCCAGTCCCTGACCAAACTTGTCAAACTCGGTCTTGACGGCCCCCAGCAGCTGCCACACCTCGCCGGAGCGTTTCTGGATGGCAAGGGTCTTGAAGCCCATCTGCAAGCTGTTGAGCAGAGCGGCCATGGTGCTGGGGCCGGCCACATTCACCTGATAGTCCCGCTGGAGCACTTCCAGCAGCCCGGCATTGACCACCTCGGCATACAGGCCCTCAAAGGGCAAAAACAGGATGCCGAACGCAGTGGTGTAGGGCGGCTCCACATACTTTTCGCGGATGTCCTTGGCCTCGCTGCGCAGCACCAGTTCCAACGCGTGGCGGGCGTTTTCCACCGCCTGCGCGTCGCCGGAAGCCTGTGCGTCCTGCAAGTGGGCGTAGGTGTCGCCGGGGAACTTGGAGTCGATGGGCAGCCAGACGCTGCCGCCGTCGGCACCCGGCATCTTGATGGCATACTCCACCCGCTGGGTGCTGCCCGGAATGGTGGCCACATTGGTGTCGTACTGCTCCGGGGCCAGAATTTCTTCCAGAATGGCTCCCAGCTGAATCTCGCCCAGGATGCCGCGGGTCTTGACCCCCGAAAGCACCTGCTTCAGCCCGCCCACATCGGCGGCCAGGCTCTGCATCTCGCCCAGACCCTTGTATACCTGTTCCAGCTGGTCGTTGACGGCCTTGAAGCTCTCCGTCACCCGCTTTTGCAGCGCATCCTGTAACTGTTCGTCCACCGTGTGGCGGATCTCGTCCAGCTTGCGGGTGTTCTCGGCCTGTAATGTGGTCATGCTCTCGGCCAGCGTCCGGCGCAGTTCTTCCAGTTTTTTGGTGTTGGTCTGTTCCAGGCTTTGCAGCCGCAGGGTCAGCTGCCGCTGCTGGGCATCCTGCCCCTGCGCAAGGGTCGCGCTCATGCTCTGCACGGCGCTTTGCAGCGTGTCGCTCACGCTGCGGATGGCGGCATAGTTCTGTTCCGTCAAGGCTGCCTGCTTTGCGGCAAACTCCCTGGCCTGGGCATCCAGCTGCTGCTGGAGCCAGCGTTTCAGTTCTTCGTCGTCTGCCTGTTTCTGCGGCCTGCCGATGCGCCAGAGCACCAGCGCCAGCAGAATGCAGATGGTCACGAGCAAAAGGGTATAAAGTCCTGCCAGAAATTCCATGGTCTTATTTATAAATCCTCAAAGTCGATCAGTTCCTTGCGGGTGTCCAGGGCACTGCCGTACAGGCCCACGCCGTCCGCCTCGCACTCGCCGGACTGGTTGTCGTAGGGGTCGGAGCGGAAGCCGGTCATCGGCGGGTCAAAGGGAGCCTGGAACGCACGGTTTGCCACCATGCGTCCGGTGTCCAGATTGCCAAAATAATGGCGGCGGAGCGTCTCGTCCCCCTGCCGGGCCATCGAGGCACCAAACGAACAGTCGGCATACATCCAGCCCTTGGGCGCAATGTAGAACATGGCCCAGTCGTGGCATCCCACCCCGCTGGGCGAGACGGAAAGGCCGCTCTGCCACCGGGCCGGGATGCCCACCAGGCGGCACAGAGTGATAAAGGTCAGCGCCATGATGCCGCAGTCGCCCCGGCGGTCGCGGGCGCAGTGGTCGGGCAGGCTTTCCTGCACAAAGTAGGCGGGCTGATAGTGATACCGCACATTCAGGGTAACGTAATCATAGATGCGCTTGGCCTTTTCCGCCGGGTCAGTGACACCCGCCGTGAGCTGCGCTGCCAACGCCCGCAGATACGGCGTGAACACAATGTGCGGGGCCTGTTCCTCGGTGTCAAAATCCGGCTGCTGCGCTGCGGGCGCAAAGCCCAGCGGGTCGGCGTAGGCCGCCGTGGAACGGTAGCGGTATTCCACCCCAAAGCGGCGGTTCTCGGTCAGGTCTGCCTCCCAATAGACCGTGCGCTGGGGCGCATCCTCGGCCGCAATGTGGGCGGGCGGCTCGGTAAAATGGTTCAGTTCGATCTCACTTTGTGCCGGGCAGGCCGCCGGGATGGGCAGCCAGGCGCGCAGATGCACGCTGTTCCGGCCCTCGGCTTTCGCTTTGGCCAGCGCGGCGGCAAAGGCTTCGTCCGACATTCCCACGCTGGCCTTGATGGCAATGCGGGCGCAGCTCCGGCCCTCGCGCTCCATCTTCTCGTGTTCGCGGCGGCGGCGCTCCCGCGCCAGCAGGTTCGGTGCCGGCGGGTCCAGCTGCCGGGCAGCCAGATCCGCGTGGGTGGCCAGCAGCGTCTCGGCAAACCGCTTCTGATAGTGCTTTTCGCCCTCCACAAAGCGCCAGTCGATGCGGCCCTCCCGGACCAGCTGCCGGAACTCCTCCGCAGTGAAATCCCGCACAAGCCCCTGCATCCGGGCCACCGCCTGGGCTTCGGTCAGGGAGTAATTCTCCGGCAGGCGGCGCAGGATCTCCTTTTGCACCAGCAGCGCGTCCCGCAGGGCATCCACGCCGTGGGGCACGGGATTCTGCGGCAGGGCGACACCCTGCACTTCTCCCATTCCCTGGCTGGCCGGGCTGTTCTGGGTCCCGGTCCAGTCCTCGGCCAGGTATGCGTCGATCCGTGCCATGGCTTCTTTGTAATAGCCCGCGGCTTTCAGCCGCTCCACATCATCGGGCAGACCCACGTTCAGATGTACAAATGCTTCGTTCAGATCTTTCATTCTGTTTCATCCTTTCTCTCAGGCGCACTGTTCTTCCCAGAAAGCAGTGGCTTCCACCAGCCAGTTCTCGGCATCTGTTCCTGTGCCGATGCCGCAGACGTGAGGTGCATTGTTGAACACCCGGTAAACATGCTTGACGTGATTGGCCTGCAGGGCAGCTTCCAGCTGCGGTCCCTGCCGCCAGTAGACCAGCTCTTTCAGCAGCATGTCATTCACACCGTGCCAGTGGTAGGTGGCGGGGTAGTCCGGCGTGATCTCATCCGAAAGATTCCGGGTATAGTATTTGGGGCCGTACGCGCCGATATCCTGAATGACATGGTAGATGGGCTTGATGTAGGTCATATCGTTGATGGGGTAGCCCAGCAGCAGGGCGGCAGGCTTGGGCACATTGTAATGCTGATACCCCACCGATTCCGTGCCGAACAGACCCGTCAGGTGGCCGCCCATGGAATATCCCACGATGGCGTACTGCTCCGGCTGGATGCCAAACTCCGCAGCATGTTCCTCAATGTACTGCATGGCCCGGCCGATGTCCTCCAGCGGAGCATCATCGGAAGCATCCGTCCAGACGCGATACCGCAGAATAAAGGCGGCATAGCCCAGCTCATGCAGCTGCCAGGCCGTGCAGGCCCCCTCCTCCAGCTCGGCACTCTCATTGGCACCACTGCCAGCCAGGATCAGCGCAAACTTGGCATTTTCAGCCTTGGCCGGAAAATAGAACAGGCCGGTGTTGTTTTTCGTGCGGTCCGCCGCCTTTTCCGCTTCCGTGTAGAACGAGTGGGTGACCTGAACGCCATTGTTGTAGTTCTCAATGACCAGATTCAGCCCCTTGGCACAGCCTTCGGCCACATACTCGTTGGTGTAGCCTTCCACAGTGGTCATCTCCCACAGGGCCTGACCCGGCGGGCAGTCCTTATCCTGCGAGTAGGTGTAGAAGCCGGAGTTCTTGATGCCCGGGTTGTTGCGCACTTCCTTCATGGTGGTCTGGGCCGTGATGTTGGGCTCTCCCTTTTCCATTACGGCACCGGCGGGCAGAGCCAGCACCGCCAGCAGGCAGGCCAGGATCGCAGCGACCTCGGCCCAGTGTTTCCATTTTATCATCCATTGGTTCATTTTGTCTGTTCCTCCCAAAACTGTACGGCCGTTTTCAGCCAGCCCTCGGCATCCGTCCCGTTTCCGGTGCCAATGCCATGGCCTGCATTGGCAAACAGAATGCGCCGGTAAGGGATGGCATGATCCTGCAAAGCCTTTTCCAGCGCCGGACTCTGCAGGTCGGCATCCATCAAGGGCAGGATCGTATCGTCTTTCCCGCTCCAGAAGAAAACCGGCGGGTAATCATCGGTGACGACATCGGAAAGGTTCGACCAGTAATACCGCCATTCTGCCCGATCGGTGTCCATGATCACATGGTACACCGGCTTCAGCACCGAAAAATTTACCACCGGGTAGGCCATGAGCAGCGCACCGGGCTTGGGCACGTTGAAGCGGCCCCAGCCCAGTTCTTTGTTGGCAAACAGCCCGGCCAGCTGCCCACCGGAGGAAAACGCCACCAGGGCGTAGTGTTCCGGCCGGATGCGGAACTGCTCTGCGTGCCGGGTCAAAAACTGCACGGCACGGCCCAGATCTTCCAGCGGGGCGTTGTCGCCGGCGTTCAGGAACGAGCGGTACCGCAGCACAAACACCGTGTACCCCAGTTCATGCAGCTGCGCTGCGGCAGAACCGCCCTCCTCCATCTCCGAGGTGATGGTGCTGGCGTTGCCGGGCACCACCAGCGCATACTTGCCGTCCATCCGATCCGAGGGAAAATAATACAGCTGCACCTCTCCCAGCACCGGCTTTGCCGCGATCTCCTGTTCGGTATACACATTCCAGGCCACCCGGATGCCGCTGCGGTCATTTTCCAATACAAGGTTCATGGCTTTTACGCTGTCGTCCACCAGGGTCTTGTTCATGTACTGCTCCAATGTGCGGTCCTGCCACACCGGGATCTCCAGCGGGGTCAGTTCCTTACAATAGGTATAATAGCCGGAGTGGGCCAGTTTCTGGCGCAGCTGGCGCAGGGTGGTCTGGCGCGTGATCTCCGGCTGCTGCGCCGCAGCGGGCAGTGCCAATGTCAGCACCAGCGCCGCCAGGGCCGCCAGCCGGAGGAGAGTTTGTTTCATGCAAAGGGTCATCCTTTCCGTTTGTTGCATTTTCCGGCAAAGAAGTCTATCATGATTTTCTACACGGGCAACGTCCGTCGGTTTTGTTCTATTGTATCACAACCCCCTGCATTGTCAAAACAATTCTCTGCCCGGAATGAAAAACGCTCTGCCGGGTGTCTGCTTTGCCCGTTTCCATCCCCCGCAGCAGCCGGGCTTTGCCATTGTACTTTCCGGCCGATTCTGCTATACTGGGGATGAAATTCTGCACATGCATTGAGGGGAAACACGGAGCATTGCGGCTCCGGTCAGGATACGACCATGAGTGAGATCACGATCCGGCCAATGGAGCCGGAGGACTGGAAGTCCGTTTCAAAAATTTATCTGGAAGGCATTGCCACCGAGCACGCCACGTTCCAGACCACCTGCCCGCCCTACACGGCGTGGGATGCCTCCCACACCAAAGATTGTCGGCTGGTGGTGCTGGTGGACGGAGTTGTGGCCGGGTGGACCGCCCTGCACCGGGTGGACCCCCGCTGGTGCTACCGCGGCGTGGCCGAGGTCAGCATCTATGTCGGGGAGCGGTTCCGGGGCAAAGGGCTGGGCTGTCACCTGCTCACAGCCCTCTGCCGCGCCGCCGAGCAGGCCGGATACTGGACGCTGCAATCCACGGTGCTGCAGGACAACGCCCCCTCGCGCGGGCTGCACCTGAAGTGCGGGTTCCGTCTGGTGGGCCGCCGGGAGCGGATCGCGCGCGACTGCCACGGCCGCTGGCTGGACACCTACCTGATGGAGCGGCGCTGTGCCGATGACGAACCGGAGGGCTATAAAAAGCTGTAAGCGGCTTTTTTCTGAAAGATTTACAGTTTTTTCAAAAATCGCACTTGAAAATCCACAAAAATGTGATATACTAACGAGACAATCCCAAACGAGGAAAGGAGGCGCGCTGCATGGCACCTGCCAAAGAGCGGCCGGCGACCAAAACGATCGCCACAAACCGGGAAGCGCGCCACGAGTACTTTGTTCTGGAAGCGCTGGAAACCGGCGTTGAACTCAAGGGCACCGAGGTCAAAAGCCTGCGGGCCGGAGGGGTCAACCTGAAAGACAGCTGGGTCGATATCGAAAACGGCGAGCTGCTGGTCAAAGGAATGCACATCACCCCCTACGACCACGGCAACATCTTCAACCAGGATCCGATGCGGGTGCGGCGCTTGCTGGCCCACAAATCGGAGATCCGGCGGCTGCACCAGCAGTGCAAGCTGCAGGGCTACACCCTGGTTCCCCTTTCGCTTTACTTCAAGCATGGGCGGGTCAAGATGGAGGTAGGCCTGTGCAAGGGCAAAAAGCTCTACGACAAGCGTGCCGATGCCGCCAAGCGCGATGCCAAGCGCTCCATTGACCGGGCTGTGAAGTCCAACGGCGTTTATGATTGATTTCAGGCAGCATTCCTGCCCGGAACCTTCAAAAGCTTTCCCGCACACCGCAAGGCGTGCGTTCATGGGGGCGTAAAGGTTTCGACGGGGGGAGCGAGGCCTGGGCAGCGGGTAGCAGTGGGGGACCTGCTCTAAACTCCTCCAAAAAATTAACTGACAATAACAATACTCAGTTGCTCGCAGCCTGAGTGCTGCGCGTTCCGCCCACTCTTGTGTCGTGTGGGGCCGGGGCGTCCTTTAGACACAGCACCTGAACGGACCTAAGCTTTGCGGACCGGCAGGAACTCATGAAGCTACTGAAGCGTTAGCCTGACGACCGGCGTGACGCGGAGGGAATGTTGTAGATCGCCTGCACCCGGAGACACCTGCGCTGAACTCTTTTCGGACATGGGTTCGACTCCCATCGCCTCCACCAAAAAAGCAACTCCCCTCACCGCGCTGCGGTGGGGGGAGTTGCTTTTATGGTTCCAGCGATGGGAGTCGAACAGGGCGGCCCTGCCAAAGGCGGAGTGAACAGTCCGGTTTGATTAGTCACAACTTACTTCCTGCTCCTTGAAAAGCTGCCCACGAAAAGGCAGCTTTTTGTTTTTGGGAAAAATTGCTCAAAGCTCCCCTCTGCCGGACAGAGCCCGGTACAGGGTGGTCTCATCGGTGTATTCCAGGCTGGCACCTACGGGCAGGCCGTAGGCCAGGCGGGTGGTCCTGATGCCCAAGGGCTTGATGAGCTTTGCCAGGTACATGGCGGTGGCTTCGCCCTCCACCGTGGGATTCATGGCCATAATGACCTCTTTCACCTCGCCGTCGCCCAGGCGGGCCAGCAGCTCTTTCACCGCCAGCTGTTCCGCACCGATGCCGTCCATGGGGCTGATCAGGCCATGCAGGACATGGTACAGGCCGTGGTATTCACGGGTGCGCTCAAATGCCTGCACATCGCGGGGAGTCTCTACCACGCAGATCACGGAGCGGTCGCGCTTGGCGCTGGCGCAGATGGGACACAGCTCGGTCTCGGTATAGTTCTGGCAGACACGGCAGCGGTGGAGCTTGGTGTGGGCGTTCCGGATGGCACCGGCCAGCGCGGCCGCATCCTCATCCGACATGCTCAGCACCTGGTACGCCATCCGGGTGGCACCTTTCCGGCCGATGCCGGGGAACTTGCTGAACTCCTCGATCAGCTTTTCCAGCGGGGCTGCATTGGTTCCCATGACGTTTCCTCCGTTTGGATCAGAGACCGGGGATATTCAGGCCGCCGGTCAGCTTGCCCATTTCGGCTTCGGCTGTCTCGTCCACCTGCTTGACCGTTGCGTTGACGGCAGCGGCCACCAGATCTTCCAGCATCTCGATGTCGTCGGGGTCCACGGCCTCCGGCTTGATGGTGATGCTCAGCACTTCGTGCTTGCCGTTCATCTTCACGGTGACCATTTCGCCGGAAGCACTGCCGGTGTACTCGGCAGCTTCCAGCTCAGCCTGCTTTGCCTTCATGTCATCCTGCATCTTCTGAGCCTGACGCATCAGGGCGTTCATATCGGGGCGGCCAAAGCCTGCGGGCATTCTTGCTTTCATAGTTGATGTCTCCTTGTAACTTTATATGGCAGCAGCTCGTTTTGGAGCGCAGCGAATCCTATCAAATAAAACCCTTATGCCAAAGGCTCTCCCCTTGGGAGAGCTGGACGCGAAGCGGCCTGAGAGGGTGAGGATGCTAACAAAAACTTCTTCGCAGCGATAGGAAAATCTCTTTGAAAGAGCTTGTCCATTGCAGCGTTTACTGTTCTACTTTTAACTGGCTCACCCTCTCCGCCAGCGCTAACGCGCTGCCACCTCTCCCAAAGGGAGAGGCCTTGGCAGTCCGGTCAAGCCCTGCGGCTCATCCTCACTTTTTCTTTCGGTTGCTTTCCTCGATCGACACCTCCAGCCCCAGCTGTTCCAGCTTGTGGAGGGATTCCTCGGCGTTGTTCGCCGTGCGTCCGGCGGCCTTGGGCTCGTAGGGGCCGATGGGCACGGCCACGCCGGACACCTGTGCGATCAGCTTTTTGATCAGCTTCTGGCTGTCCTTGTTCTGACGGATGAAATCCCGGAACGTCTTTCCGCCGTCGATCAGCACCCGCGTCCCATCAAAATAGCCTTTCGACTTTTTCAGGTAGGTGTAGAGCATGGGATCCTTTTCCTGCAGCAGCTGGACCACCTCGCCCCACTGGGGGAACGGGTTGATCCCGGCCGCCGCCACCTTGCGGGGCTTGTTCAGGGTCGGGTCTGCCCGGTATTCCGGCTGTGCAGCAGCGGCGGGTTCCTCCTGCGGTGCCGGGACCGGCTGCGGCGTTTCCGGACGTTCCGGCGGCACCGCGCGGGGCGGCTCGTCCCAGGGGGGTGCGGCATCGGCCCGGACCGGCGGTTCTTCGGGCAGAGGCGGCTGTTCCTCCTCTGCCGGAGCGGACGCGGCCGGAGTCTCCTCCCTGGGCGGCTGCGGCACGGAAACCGGTTCCGGTTCTTCCGCAGCCGCTGCAAACTGCTCTGCCGGGGCGGCGGACACAGGCTGCGCTTCTTCCGGCGCAGGCTGCGGAGCCGCCGGGGCGGCGGGAGCCGAAGTGCTCACAAAGGGCTGCACCGGGGCCGAAGCAAAGGGCCGGGGCGCTTCCGGCTGGGGAGCGGCTGCGCGGGCCGGGGCAGCGGCGGCCTGTACCGCCGCCTGCGGGGCCGGTTCGGCCAGGCCGAACAGCGCCAGTTCCAGTTCAATGCGCTGGTCGCTGCCGCGGGTCATGTGTTCCAGCGCGTTGCCCAGCGTCCGGATGGCCCGGATGGCTTCCCGCTGGCCCAGGCGGGGGCCTTTTTCCAGATACTGCTGTTCTTCCTCCGGCGAAACACCGGACAGCAGCGCCTGCCCGCCGGGCAGGGCCGCCAGCATCAGGGCACGGTAATGGGCGATCAGCTCCTCCGTCAGCCGCTTGACATCCACCGACTGCTGCCGCAGCTGGGCCAGCTGGGCCAGCGCCGCGGCCCCGTCCTGGGCTTCCACGGCATCCGAGATGCGGAACAGGTAGCTGCGGTCGGTCACACCGGCCATCCGGCGGACCACATCCGCGTCGATCTTTGCCGTAACGCCCGCGCAGGTGTCCAGGATGGACAGCGCATCGCGCATGGCACCATCGGCCAGGCGGGCGATCAGCTCCGCGCCCTCCGGGGTCAGTTCCAGCTGCTCCTGCCCGGCGATATACTCCACCCGGCGGGCAATGTCCTCCGGGCCGATGCGGGTAAAATCGTACCGCTGGCAGCGCGAAAGGATGGTGGCGGGCACCTTTTGGATCTCGGTGGTAGCCAGGATAAAAATGACGTGGGCAGGCGGTTCTTCCAGCGTTTTCAACAGGGCGTTGAACGCCGCTGTGGAGAGCATGTGTACCTCGTCGATGATATATACTTTGTAGCGGCAGGCGCTGGGGGTGTAGGCCGTTTCATCGCGCAGGTCGCGGATATCGTCCACGCCGTTGTTGGAAGCCGCGTCCATTTCCACCACGTCCAGGATGCTGCCGTTGTCGATGCCGCGGCAGATCTCGCACTCGCCGCAGGGGTCGCCGTTGTGGGGATGCAGGCAGTTGACCGCCTTGGCAAAGATCTTGGCGCAGCTGGTCTTGCCGGTGCCGCGCACGCCGGTAAACAGGTAGGCGTGGCCCACGCGGCCGGTGGCGATCTGGTTTTTGAGCGCGGTCACAATGGCCCGCTGGGCCACCACATCTTCAAACCGCTGGGGTCTCCACTTGCGGTACAGTGCGCGATACATCCGCCTCTCCCCTTTCCTGCAATAAAAAACGGACAGCGCTGACGGGGTTTGACCCCCGCCTTGCGTAGCTCGACATACGGATGCAGGCTTGCTGAAACGCACGGGGCACGCCGCTTAAGGCTGCTTGGTTCCCCACCTGACCTGGTTCACAGCGGTCCCATCGTACAGGGCCCGCATCCGTATGCCCAGCCGCGCAGCAGGCGCTGTCCGACAAGGCACGATTTGTGCTTGATTATTATAGCATGTTTCGGGGGAGAATGCAAGTCCCCGGAAGCTGGCTCGCCCTCTCCGTCAACGCTGGCGCGTTGCCACCTCTCCCAAAGGGAGAGGCAACGCATGTCCCAGGCTCAGCAGCAGCTAGCCTTGAGCCGTAATAGGCTCCCCCTTGAGGAAAGACTCCCTCCGGCCGGAGGGAGTCTTTCCTCAAGGGGGAGCCTTTGGCATAAGATTTGCTTTCCGCTGTTATCGCTGACGCTCCAAAACCGACATCTGCCGCAAGGTTTTCACCTCATCAGTCGCCTGCGGCGACAGCTTCCCCGCTGGGGAAGCCTTTTGCGGAGCCTTACGCCAGCAGGGCAAATCGTAGCGAAGCGCTAACGATTAGAAACGCGACGGCCTGCCAAGGGCTCCCCTACCAGGAAAGCTGCTGAGCGTCAGCGATGGCTGAGAGGTTGTACGAAGCTGCACGTTCCCTTATACAGCAAAAGCCCCCTCCGGTGCAAAACCGGAGGGGGCAAAAGCGCTTAATTCACAAATCAGGACTGGCAGGCAGTAATCAGGCTCATCTTATAGACCTCGTCGGCGTTGCAGCCACGGGACAGGTCATTGATGGGAGCGTTCAGACCCTGCAGGATGGGGCCGTAAGCAGCATAGCCGCCCAGGCGCTGTGCGATCTTATAGCCGATGTTGCCGGCCTCGATGCAGGGGAACACAAAGGTGTTGGCCTGGCCTGCGACCTTGCTGCCCTTGCACTTGACCTGTGCCACCTCGGGAGCAACGGCAGCGTCAAACTGCAGCTCACCGTCCACAGCCAGCTCCGGATCCATCTCCTGTGCCTTGATGACGGCATCGTGGCTCAGGGCAACGGTGCCGCCCTTGCCGGAACCCTTGGTGGAGAAGCTCAGCACGGCCACCTTCGGGTCGATGCCGAACAGCTTTGCGGTCTTGGCGGTCTCAACGGCCACCTCAGCCAGCTTGGAAGCGGCGCTGACCTTGACTTCGCCGGTAGCCTTGTCCACGGTATCGGTGTAGTCAATGTTCACGGCGCAGTCGCCCATGGCAATGCGCTTCAGGCCCTCCTCGCCAAAGTCGCGGTCCAGGATAAAGCAGGAGCTCACCAGGTGTGCGCCCTTTTTGGTCTTGACCAGCTGCAGAGCGGGGCGGATGGTGTCGGCGGTGGAGTAGGTCGCGCCGCCCAGCAGGCAGTCCGCCTTGCCCATCTTCACCAGCATGGTGCCAAAGTAGTTGGACTTCTTCAGCAGTGCGGCGCATTCCTCAGCGGTCTGCTTGCCCTTGCGCAGCTCGACCATGGTGTTGACCATCTCATCAAAACCGGCGTAGTTCTCCGGATCAATGATCTCGGCGCCGGAAATATCAAAATTGCCTGCGGCGGCAGCGGCCTTGCACTCGGCCTCGTTGCCAACCATGACAACTTTCAGCACGCCCTCAGCCAGCAGCTTGCTTGCAGCCTCCAGGATGCGGGGGTCATTGCCCTCGGTAAAAACGATCGTCTTGGGGTTTGCCTTCAGCTGTGCTACCAGCGGCGCGAACATATCAGCCATTGTTGATTACCTCCGAATTTACTTTGCAATCAGTCGATGGGCACCACAGATGTGCCCTCTCTGTTTTATTTTAGCACAGAGTCCGGAAACTTCAAGACAAATCCGCAATTTTGTGGTATATTTTGTAGCAGAAATCCCTCGTTGATTTGTTAAGAAAATGTCATTTCATTTGTAAGAGGTTTACCGTTATGGATTGGGAAACACTTCAGGCTGAATGCCTTGCCTGCCGCAATTGCGGGCTGTGCGAAACGCGGACGAACGTGGTGTTCGGGCAGGGGGTCCGCAGCGCCGAGGTCCTGTTTGTGGGCGAGGGCCCCGGCCAGAGCGAGGATGAGCAGGGCCTGCCCTTTGTGGGCCGCAGCGGCCAGCTGCTGGACAAATATCTGTTTGCCATCGACCTGGACCGCACCGCCAACTGCTATATTGCCAACATTGTCAAATGCCGCCCGCCCCAGAACCGCGACCCCCTGCCCGCCGAGAGCGAGACCTGTATGCCCTGGCTGCGGGAGCAGTTCCGCCTGCTGCAGCCCAGGATCGTGGTCTGCCTGGGGCGCGTGGCCGCCCAGCGGATGATCCGCGCCGATTACTCGGTGACCAAGGAGCATGGGACCTTTGTGCAGAAGAACGGCGTATGGTTCATGGGTACGTTCCACCCCGCCGCCCTGCTGCGCCAGCCCCAGAACAAGCCCGAAGCCTTTGCCGATTTCCTCGCCCTGCGGGAAAAGATCGGCGAGGTGTGCCAGAACACTTACCCTCTCAGTCACCTGCGGTGACAGCTCCGGGTTGCGGCTCATGGGCAGCGGGTGCTGCCGCAAGGTTTCCACCTCATCAGTCTGCTGCGCAGACAGCTTCCCCTCAAGAGGAAGCCAATGGCGGCCTACGGCAAGCCACGTCCTTTGTACAACCTCTCAGGCTCGCCTTGCTCGCCAGCTCCCCTAGTAGGGGAGCCCTTGGCAAAGAGGTTTCCTTGCAGCGCAAAGGGGAACTTGCAGGGCTTTCCGCCACGCCAGAGCGGCAGATTGTCAATCAAGTGCAACACTTTCAAAGAAGACTTCAGCAGGCGATTTCCAACCAAGACATTTCCTGG
>CAKTEF010000022.1 GCA_934547065.1 uncultured Faecalibacterium sp. | reverse complement strand
GACGAAGGCGGCCGTCACACCCCGTTCTTCTCCAACTATCGTCCTCAGTTCTACTTCCGTACCACTGACGTGACCGGTATCATCACTCTGCCCGAAGGCACTGAGATGTGCATGCCCGGCGATAACGTCATGATGCACGTTGAGCTGCTGACCCCCGTTGCTATGGAAGAGGGCCTGCGTTTCGCTATCCGTGAGGGTGGCCGTACCGTTGGTTCCGGCGTTGTTGGCAAGATCGTTGAGTGATTTTGACCCGATGCGCCTGTTCTAAGGCAAAAGGTTAACTTTACAAAGAGCGTTCCCATTCCGGAGAGTGGGAACGCTCTTTTTGTATTCCCTGTCCGCAAGGGCAGGGGATTTTTTGTAGATAAGAAACAACTTTATGGTTTACAAAGTATGGTTGTTATGATATACTGAACTCAGAAGATTCGGGATGTTGACAGATGGGGGACAGTATGAATGAAATACGATTGGATCGACCAGTATTTGCTTGCAAAACCTGCTGCTGTAAAAGACCTGCAGCCGGAATGGAACTGGATCCGTTACAAGCTTGGGGACAAAATGTTTGCCGCCATCTGTCTGGATGATGCCACGGGCAAAGCTGTGTACATCACCCTGAAACTGGCCCCGGACGAGGGGGAGTTCCTCCGGCAGCAGTATGAAGATATCATCCCGGGATACTACATGAATAAGGTGCACTGGAACTCTATTAAAGCAGACGGAAATGTGCCGGATGACTTGCTGCGGGAAATGCTGGAAAAGTCTTATCAACTGGTGCTGGGGAGCTTCAGCAAAAAGAAACAGAAAGAACTATTGAAAGGGGAAATACAGAATGCCGTTTGACTACAAGAAAGCGTACAAGGAGTTCTACCTCCCGCCCAAGAAGCCGGGCATCGTGACGATCCCGCCCATGAACTTTGTGGCGGTGCAGGGCAGGGGAGACCCCAATGAACCAGACGGAGCGTATCAGGCTGCCATGGAATTGCTGTATGGCATTGCGTTCACCATCAAAATGAGCTATAAGGGCAGCCACAAGATCGAGGGCTATTTTGAATATGTAGTGCCCCCGCTGGAGGGGTTGTGGCATCAGGCCGGAGTGAAAGGTGTGGACTACGCCCACAAGGAGACATTCGAGTGGGTAAGCATGATTCGCCTGCCGGAGTTTGTTACACAGGCAGAATTTGAATGGGCTGTGCAGCAAGCAGCAGCCAAAAAGAAAAAGGATTTTTCCAAGGTGCAGTTCTTCCACTATGACGAGGGACTTTGTGTCCAATGTATGCATAGCGGCCCGTACGATAGCGAGCCGGAGACCTTGGCACAGATGGATGCCTATGCGCAGGCAGAGGGATACCGGGTGGATTTTACGGATGTCCGCCGCCACCATGAGATCTATCTCTCTGACCCGCGCCGCACGGCACCCGAAAAGCTGAAAACGGTGCTGCGGCATCCGGTGAGGGTAAAATAAATCGGCGGGAAAATCCACAAAAGATGTCGATTTTCTTTGGTGAATGTGCTATACTAAGAATACTTGTAAAAGCAACACCATGGAACAGGGAGGAGAACATCATGCAGCACGAAACCGTGATCGTTCTGGATTTCGGCGGCCAGTACAACCAGCTGATCGCACGCCGCGTCCGCGAGAACAATGTCTACTGTGAAATCTATTCCTATAAAACGGATCTTTCGGTCATCAAGGCAAAGAACCCGAAAGGCATCATCTTTACCGGTGGTCCGAACAGCGTTTATCTGGAGGATTCCCCTACGATCGACCCGGAGATCTTCAACTGGGGCATTCCCGTACTGGGCATCTGCTATGGCAGCCAGTTGATGATGCATCTGTTGGGCGGCCATGTCTGCCGCGCACCGGAGCGTGAATACGGCAAGACCGAGGTCTTTGTGGACAACAGCAGCAAGCTGTTTGCCGATGTGCAGCCCTCGACCATCTGCTGGATGAGCCATAACGACTATATCGAGCAGGCCGCTTCCGGTTTCAAGATCACCGCGCATACCGTGAACTGCCCTGTGGCTGCTGCAGAGAACGCTGAGAAGGGATTGTACGCCGTTCAGTTCCACCCGGAAGTGCTCCATACTGCTGAGGGCAAAAAGATGCTCCGCAACTTCGTGTATAACGTCTGCGGCTGCTCCGGCGACTGGAAGATGGACTCTTTCGTGGAGAACAACGTTAAGGCACTGCGGGAGCGCATTGGCAGCGGCAAGGTTCTGTGTGCTCTGTCCGGCGGTGTGGATTCCTCGGTGCTGGCAGCCATGCTGGCAAAGGCCATCGGCAAGCAGCTGACCTGTGTATTTGTGGATCACGGCCTGCTGCGCAAGAACGAGAAAGAAGAAGTCTGCTCCGTCTTTGGCCCGGGCAATGCCAACGGCTTTGACATCAACTTTATTTGCGTGGATGCCCGCGACCGCTACTTCAGCAAGCTGGCCGGTGTCACCGAGCCGGAGCGCAAGCGCAAGATCATCGGCGAGGAGTTCATCCGCGTGTTCGAGGAAGAAGCCAAGAAGATCGGCAAGGTGGATTTTCTGGCACAGGGCACCATCTACCCTGACGTGGTCGAAAGCGGCCTGGGCGGCGAATCCACTGTCATCAAGAGCCACCACAATGTCGGCGGCCTGCCGGATACCGTGGACTTCAAGGAGCTGGTCGAGCCCCTGCGCAATCTGTTTAAGGACGAGGTGCGCCAGGTTGGCCGCGAGCTTGGCCTGCCGGAGTATCTGGTCAGCCGTCAGCCGTTCCCCGGTCCCGGCCTGGGCATCCGCATCATCGGCGAAGTAACCCCGGAAAAGGTCACTATCGTGCAGGATGCAGACGCAATCTGGCGTGAAGAAATCGCCAAGGCCGGCCTGGATAAGGAAATCAACCAGTATTACGCAGCTCTGACCAATATGCGCAGCGTAGGTGTTATGGGTGATGAGCGCACCTACGACTACGCCGTAGCCCTGCGCGCCGTGACCACTACCGACTTCATGACCGCAGAAAGCTACAATGTGCCCTGGGATGTCCTTGGCACCGTGACCAGCCGCATCGTGAACGAAGTCAAGCACGTCAATCGCGTGTTCTATGACTGCACCGGTAAACCGCCGGCTACCATTGAGCTCGAGTAATTTCCTCCGGCTGCATTCAATCCAAAACGAACAGAACCCCCCGTCAGTTTGAGCTGGCGGGGGTTTTGTGCATATAGGGGCAACTATCCAGGATTTTCGGATGGTTCAGCTGAGGTGGGGGCAACTATTAAGGAAAACTTAATTGTTGGAAAGTATATCGTTGAATGAAATAAGGATATTTGGTATAATCAGCTTAAAATAAGGGATAGGTGCGTTTTGAGCACAGGAAAGGCCAGAAAATGGAATGGTCATTCTTTTTCAGGCAGTTGGAAGTAGGGATGACGATTGATGAAACCTACTTTTATTTTAGCGATGACCCGACGAAGAGGAACACTAGCTTGGCTATTTTCCGGAATATGAGAAGCCGTACTGGGTGGGATATTGTGATGTCGAGGGTGGCTGCGAATTTAAAACGGCAGACGAATTGGTAAATGCGCCTATTTATAATGGGAAATCGCTAAAAAGTCGGTGGAACAAAGTTGTAATTGTAAGCATAGAGAGCTTTCCTGTGGACGACTGGATACAGCGCTTCCATCATGTGTGAAATTTATAGCGCGAAAAATTCAGGGATTATTATGAGGACACTGAATAAAAGGAAAAAAGAAAATGGTAAAGACTAAATTTCAAGACACGTTAAAAGGCGGTTTGACTGGGGCTGCAAATGCTGGGAAAAAGATTGTGAATACAGCAGGACACGGGGCTGCTGCGGCAATCAGCAAAGGCAAGGAACAGCTTGATAAGGCTAACCAAAAGAAAGACGAAGCACTTTCCTCGCAGCAGATGGTTGACATTCTGGATGTCTGCTATGGAAAAGCACTGGATGGCATTCCGAAGGTAAGTAAGTCGGTTGATGAACTAGCAGAGGATTATTCATCGAAATACCCGACAGCAGAAAAAGCTGCAAAGGCGTTGGTAGCAAATCAATTGGTAAAGTGTACGACATCAGGCTTTCTTACGGGACTTGGCGGGATAATTACGCTTCCAGTTGCAGTTCCGGCTAATGTGAGTAGTGTCCTTTATGTGCAGCTACGTATGATTGCCGCAGTCGCAAAGTTGGGCGGGTATGAGCCGAATACAGATCAGGTACAGACTCTGGTCTATGCCTGTATGACGGGGCAGGCAGTTGGTGATGTTCTGAAAGGCACAGGCATCAAATTGGGCACAAAAATTGCAACAGCAAGCATTGAAAAAATTTCAGGTGCTACGTTGACACGCATTAATCAAGCAGTAGGATTTAGGCTGATTACGAAGTTCGGTCAAACTGGAATCATCAATCTCGGAAAAATGGTGCCGTTGGCTGGCGGTGTAATTGGTGGTGGATTTGACCTTGTGACAACGAACATCATTGCACAGAATGCCTTGAAGTTGTTCATCGAAACGACCGTAGAAAGAAGTGAGCAGAATGATTCAGACACCATTGGGGACGATTGAAATAACTAAAGATGAGAAAAAAGTCGATTGCGCAATCAGAAGAATAAGAAATGACGACCGATGCCCAGAATTAAACGGACGATTTGCGGTTTTGATCGACTATATTCCAGATGGGCGGGAGCACACGGTTTCGTGTTGTATAAAAGGGATCCGAGAATCAAAAAGTGATTTTATAGAACCAGATGAAAGAGTTGATATAAAAAGTTTCTGGAGGGGAACAACAAAGCTTTCAATTGGATTATTCAGTGATATTCCGGACGAATGGGATAAAACACCAGATGATATAATGGATTATTGGACGGAATATCTAAAGAATGGTGTGCAGTATCATATTCGGGCAGGTGCGAAGCGAGCTGTATACCCTTTTGGTATAGCATGGATTGAGCACAAAAGTGAAGAGAACGAAGTTCAGACATCGCATGGTGCAGATCCAACGATTTGGTATGATGAAATATGCGCCGAGGAAAAATTTGTGTATTGTTGCGTGAAACAGGAAATCGACAAGTGGGATCCATACGATTTCTTCCCGGAAGCACCATCAAATGAGTATGATGGTGAAAGTAAAAGAATTGTGAGGAGGATAACAGTTTCCTCTCTTACGGACGAAATCGCAGAAGCAGTTGCTGAAGTTTTCTCCGAATCCTTTGGTCTGGGTGAGGGCTTCTCGGCAGACTATTGTAGGGACGTAGCCAGTAAAATCGAACACAGAATAACAAAGTACGAAAACAGACTGAAAAACAAAAGATAATACGTTATAATACTCACAGAAATCCCGCTGGTTGTGTGATACTATCCTGATACTAAAAAATCATCAAGCCACATCTACCACAGCAATCTCATGGAAATGTGAACATCCAAGAATAGACTTACTAAACAAATTTGTTTAGTAAGAATCTGAACTTACCGAGCTCGAGTAAATCCACAAATTCAAAAAATTGAGAACGCCCTCTGAAAGCGATCCGGTTTTCAGAGGGCGTTCTTGCATCCACGGCATTACACGCTTGACGGCTTAGCCGGAATGCGTTATACTTTTCTTGCAGTTATATACAACTAACTACAAGGAGGTGCTTTTATGACGGAAGCATTTTATGGGATCCTGATCCCGTTTTTGGGTACATCGCTGGGGGCTGGCTGCGTCTTTTTTCTGAAAAACGCGCTGAAAGAGAGCATCCAGCGGGCACTGACCGGCTTTGCGGCGGGCGTGATGGTGGCGGCTTCGATCTGGAGCCTGCTGATCCCGGCCATGGATCAATCGGCTGCGCTGGGCAGGCTGGCCTTTTTCCCGGCGGCGGTGGGGTTTTGGCTGGGCATCCTGTTTTTGCTGCTGCTGGACCACATCATCCCGCACCTGCACCAGAACAGCACTCAGGCAGAGGGCCCCAAAAGTCAGCTTCAGCGTACCACGATGATGGTGCTGGCCGTGACGCTGCATAACATTCCGGAGGGGATGGCCGTGGGCGTGGTCTATGCAGGGTATCTTTCCGGCGGGACACAGATCACGGCGGCGGGGGCACTGGCCCTTTCGCTGGGCATTGCCATCCAGAATTTTCCGGAGGGTGCGATCATCTCGATGCCGCTGCGGGCCGAGGGGATGAAAAAGAGCCGGGCGTTCTGGGGCGGGGTGCTTTCCGGGATCGTGGAGCCCATCGGGGCGGTGCTGACCATCCTTGCGGCCCGTGTGATCGTTCCGGCCCTGCCGTACCTGCTGAGCTTTGCGGCCGGGGCTATGCTGTACGTTGTGGTGGAGGAGCTGATCCCGGAAATGTCGCAGGGGCAGCACTCCAACACCGGCACTGTGTTCTTTGCCGTGGGCTTCAGCCTGATGATGGCTTTGGATGTGGCTCTGGGCTGACGTTGTGCAAAACCATCCTTTTCCTTGTTCCCAAAGCGTGATACAATAGGGACAGTGGGCTCCGGGCGGCGGATCAAAACCCGCAGGACATAGCCGGGGCCGAAAAGGAGAACGTATGGACTACACACCACAGGCCGGAACAAAGGCTTGGTATCATCTTCCGGGTCTGTTTGAATTTTACGAGCTTTACCGCCGCTTTTTGCCGCTGTTCCGGGAGTACCGGGAGTGGTTCTACGATTGGTGCGGGATCGGCTCCATCTATGGCGCTCCGGCTGGGTGCATCTGGGGCGGGGGACGGATCGCAAGCGGCAGCCACGACCCGCATGAGGTGCTGGCCCTGACGCAGGAGTACGGCATCTCAGCCCGGCTGACGTTCAGTAACTCGCTGCTGCGGGAGGAACATCTGGCGGATCCCCGGTGCAATGCCCTGTGTCAGCTGTTTGCCGAGGCCGCAGGACCCCGCAATGGTGTGATCGTACACTCGGAGCTGCTGGCGGAGGAACTGCAGCGGAAGTATCCGGAGCTGTATCTGATCTCCTCCACGACCAAGGTCCTGACAGCGTTTTCGCAGCTGCGGCAGGAGCTGGACCGGGAACAATTTCGTTATGTTGTGCCGGATTTCCGGCTGAACAAGGCATTCGGGCAGTTGGAAACGCTGTCGGCTGCACAGAAAGCCAAGGTGGAGTTCCTCTGCAACGAGTGCTGCTGGTTCGGCTGCTGGGACCGGAAGCGCTGTTATGAGGTGGTCAGCCGTCAGAATCTGGGGGAGGAATGCCCGGATCACCATTGTGTGGCTCCGGATGCCAGCGGGGGATACCGCTTTTCCAAGGCGATGCAGAATCCGGGGTTCATCGGCGTGGAGGAGATTCGGGAGACCTATCTGCCCATGGGCTTTTCCAATTTCAAGATCGAGGGCCGCGGGCTGGGCAGTGCCCTGATCCTGGAATTTTTGCTGCATTACCTGACAAAGCCGGAGCATCAGCTCGAGGTCCGGGAGGAACTTTACCTGGACAATATGCTGGATCTGCTCTGAAAACAGTCTCCCTGTGTTCTTTTGCGCAGGAGCGCTGCTCCGGCAGGCGGTTTTGTGCTGTGTGGACAAAAAGCGCCCGCAGTTGATGCTGCGGATCATGGAAAGGGCGCGTGGTTTATTTGAAAGCTCCATTGAAAAGAACATCCGGACCGAACAGTTGTTTGCCGAGGCCGACAAGCACCATCAGGATATAGCGGACTGCCTGCGTACCCGGCCCAAAACCTCTGAAGAATACCGGAAACCAGAAAAAGACTCTGCCGAAGTGATTTGGCAGAGTCTTTTTTGTGGAGAAGAATCGAAAAAAGGAAATACCAAAGGAGGAACCGGCGATTCCTTTCACCCAAAAACAAAAATACCGCCCGGAAGGCGGTAAAAAGGAACCATTCAGTGGAACAGGGTGTGTTTGCCCCGGTGGAGCAGGCGCATGCCGTACAAAAACAGCAGCAGCGCCGAGGGGAAAATGTATCCGATCGTCTGCCAGACCCCGGATGCCGTGATGAGAAGATTGAAAATGGCGTGGGACACAATGGTGATGCCCAGGATGCCCACTGTCCCGGTCAGCACCAGCCATCGGCGGCGGAACACATACGCCAGCCCCAGGCCCATGGCGGTGCCGCACAGCAGATGGAGCGCTCCGGAGGAAATGCCCCGGATCAGCAGGAAAAAGAAACGGTCGGCCCCATTCTCGGTCAGGTAGCAGACATTTTCCAGCGTGGCAAAGCCAATGGCGATGCCGATGGCCGCCGGGGTCAGATCGTGTGAATCCGGCTCAAAGATGAGAAAGTAGAACAGCAGCGGCAGCAGTTTCAGGATCTCCTCGCACATGGGCGCGATCTCAATGGACGCGATCACGGCATCGGTGTGGTACCAGTTCATGAAAAAACGGTTGACATACGCCGAAAGCAGGCACATCCCCATGCCCAGCACAAGGAACAGCAGGAACCGGCGGGTGCTGCCGCGGATAAACAACTGCCCCAGAAGCGGCGGAATCGCCAGGCAGAGAAAAATGTTTTCAATGTAGGTCATGGCATATCCTCCCGTACCGTAAGCGGCAGCAGGCGGATCAGGTTCAGCGTCAGGAGAATGTCTACCGCAAAATACAGGTTAAAGTGAGTGTAATCGGTGAGAAAAATGGAAACCAGATAATTGCCGAGCTGCAAGAGGACCGCAGCGATCAGGCAGCCGTCGATCCGGCGGGAAACCGGCTGCGGATGCTGCGGCAAAAGCACCACAGCCAGATAGACCAGCGCCCCAGCCGCGGCGGCAAACAGGGTGGACATCAGCCACGACGGCCCGAACACGCGGAGCGCTTCGGCCGCCGCAGCGGCAGCAAGCGCCGCCAGCAGCGCAGGCAGGGAAAAGGAGATCCCCACCGGCTCACAGCGCAGGATCTGATAGGAAAGAAAGAACAGATAAGCGGCCAGCCACGAGCTTTCGGCCACATAAAAGATTTGGGGCACATAGCCCAGAATGGCCAGGTGCAGCACAAAAAACAGCGTGCCAAACGCAAAACTGGTGTATCCCAGCGCCAGAATCAGGCAGGCACGGCTTTGGCGGCGCAGTGCAAACCAGAACGCCGTCCCGGCCGCGCCCAGCAGGGCAAGCACCTGGAACCCATTGTCTATGACTTCAAAGTTCATCGCGGTGCTCCTGCTGCGGGGACGCTGCGCGGCGGTGCAGCCGGTACAGCAGCACGGTCACACAGACTCCCAGGCAGAACGAGAGAATGCCCATCAGGATATAGCCCAGCGCAGTGCTGCTGCCGATCAGGCTGGCGGTGCCCGCTGCGGGCAGAACGGTCCCGATGCTGCCATCGGCGGCCCAGCCGGGCATCAGCACCCCGATCCAGACCACCAGCACAAGGCAGGCGGCCACGCAGGCCGCGTCGATGCCGCGCTGCTGCCGTTCCCGGTGTCGGCGCTGCAGCTGGGCTGTGCGGCGGCGGATGCGCTCCATTCGTTCCGGATTACTCCGCATGTTCATATCCCTCCCGTTCCAGAAGCTGTTTCAAACGCTGCTTGCCCCGGTGAACCAGGTTTGTCACCTGCTGTTCGGTCCGGCCCAGGACCTGGGCGGTTTCCCGGTAGCTCATCTCCTCAAAATAGACCAGATACAGCGTTTCACGGTATTCTTTTTTGAGCTGTGCCAGGGCCCGGTACAGCTGGCGGTTCTGCTCGGTCCGGAACAGCTCCGTTTCGGCCAGGGCGCTGTCCGGCGGCTCCAATGGCAGGTCTGCCAGCGGCAGAAACAGCCGGAGCCGTCTGCTGTGGCGCAGCGCCAGGCTGCGGGCGGTTTTATAAAGATAGGCCTTGAAGCAGCCGTCTTTCCGGATGGGGCGCTCCTTGGCAAATACCTGTGCAAATGCTTCCACCATCAGGTCCTCGGCCTCCTGCAGGTCGTGAAGGATGCTGTTGAGGTAAAGCGTCAGTGCATCGCCGTAACGCTCCACCAGAAGCTCGGCCGCCGACTCATCTCCGTCGAGATACCGGCAATAGGCCGTTTCATCTGAGATCATCCGTGAGGCTTCCTTTCCGTGTTATGCACATTCATCCCCCTTATTGTATCGGAAACCCATCCGGTTTGCAAGCGGGAACATGCTTGGGATTCCAGAAGTGTCAGAATTTTCTGCACAAGCGGCCGGGCAGTCTCATTCAGCACCGATTTTTTGAAGAAATGGAGAAAAAGTACTACATTTTTCCGGAATTTATGCTATAATAAATTGGTTTTGCTTGTTTCCCGGTGCAAAAGGGGAAAGCGGGCAACGTGTAAATTTCGGAGGAAAAGATATCATGGAACGAGAAACCCTCAAATCGCGGCTGGGCTTTATCCTGCTATCGGCGGGATGCGCCATCGGCATCGGCAACGTCTGGAAGTTCCCGTATATGGCGGGGCAGGGCGGCGGCGGCGCGTTCGTGCTGTTCTACCTGCTGTTCCTGGTCATTCTGGGTCTGCCCATTATGACCATGGAGTTTGCAGTGGGCCGCGCCTCCCGCAAAAGCCCGGTGCGGGCCTATCAGGCACTGGAAAAGCCGGGCCAGAAATGGCATATCCACGGTTATTTTACCCTGATCGGCTGCTACCTGCTGATGATGTTCTACACCACCGTGGCAGGCTGGATGCTGCACTATTTTTACATGACTGCGACGGGACGGCTTTCCGGCCTGAACGCAGGCGAAGTAGCCGGTAAGTTTACGGAGATGCTGGCCAGCCCCGGGATCATGACGTTCTGGATGGTATTCGTGGTGGTCCTGAGCATTTTGGTGTGCGCCAAGGGCTTGCAGAACGGCCTGGAGCGCGTGACCAAAGTCATGATGATCGCTTTGCTGGTCATCATGGTGATCCTGGCGGTCAACAGCCTGTTCATGGACGGTGCAAAAGAGGGCCTGGCGTTCTTCCTGGTGCCGGATTTCGGCCGCATGAAAGAGGTGGGTGTGGTCAACACGCTGGTGGGTGCCATGAACCAGGCATTTTTCACCCTGAGCCTGGGCATTGGTGCCATGGCGATTTTTGGCAGCTACATCGGCAAGGAACACTCTCTGCTGGGCGAGAGCGTCCGTGTGGTGGTGCTGGACACCTTTGTGGCCATCACGGCAGGCCTGATCATCTTCCCGGCCTGTTTCACCTTTGGCGTGGACCAGACCGCAGGCCCCAGCCTGATCTTCATTACCCTGCCCAACATCTTTGCCAACATGGCCATGGGTCGGCTGTGGGGCAGCCTGTTCTTCCTGTTCATGGCATTTGCAGCCCTGTCCACCGTGCTGGCCGTGTTTGAAAACATCATCTGCTGCGGCATGGAGCTCACCGGCTGCTCCCGCAAAAAGTCCGGCCTGGTCAACCTGTTCCTCATCATCCTGCTGTCCATGCCCTGCGTGCTGGGCTACAATGTCTGGGCTTGGGACGGCTTTGCCGTGTTTGGAGGTGCCGTGCTGGATCTGGAGGATTTCCTGGTCAGTAACCTGTTCCTGCCGCTTGGCTCCCTGGTCTACCTGCTGTTCTGCGTTTCCCGCTGGGGCTGGGGCTGGGATAACTATAAAAAGGAAGTCAACACCGGCAAGGGCCTGAAGATCCACGATTGGATGCGCGGCTATCTGACCTACGGGCTGCCGGCCATTGTGTTGTTCATCTTTGTGTTTGGCATCTACGATAAGTTCTTTGCATAAAGCAAAAAAATAAGGTCCTCTCCGTCCTGCGTCCGCCTGCCGCCCCCGAAAGAGGGGAAGCGGGCTGTGCGAAACGCAGGCAGAGGGGGCTTTTTTGTTGGAGGACGCAATGCACCTTTTGATCTGTGACGACGATGCGCTGTTTGCTGCCCGTGTGGAAAAGCTGGTCCGCAGCTATTTTGAGCGGCGCGGCATCGGGCTGGAATGCACGGTATGCACCAGCGGGGAGCAGGCGCTGGCCTGCCAGGAGCGGGACGTTGCCCAAGTGGCGCTGCTGGATGTGGACCTTGATACCATGAACGGCATCTCCCTGGGCCGCCAACTGCGCCAGCGCAGCCCGGATATCTGCCTGGTGTACATTTCGGCTTATCTGGAATTTGCACCGGAGGGCTACACGGTCAACGCGTTCCGCTACATCCTCAAGCGGGACCTGGACCGGATGCTGCCCGGCTGCCTGGATGCGATCCTGGACCGGCAGGCCCGGCGTGGGCCCCGGACCCTGACGGTGCGCCAGAACCGCACCGAGCAGGAACTGCCCTACGACAGCATCTATTATCTGGAAAGCGACCTGCGAAAGATCAACGTTTACGGGGATGTGCCGCATCAGCCGGTCTGTTCCTATTACGGCAAGCTGACCGAATTGCCGCAAGCACTGCTGGAAAACGGCTTTTTGCGGGTGGGGCGGAGCTATGTGGTCAACATGCGCTACATCCGCCACATCAGCGGCTATCAGGTGGTGCTGCGCAACGGGGTAGAACTGGGGGTCAGCCGCAACGGCTATGCGGTCATCCGCAGCACATATCTGGAATGGAAAGGACGGTTTGGCGATGAATGAACTGTTTCTTCTGGGGCATATCGTCTGTATCTCGCAGTGGACTGCGTTCAGCCTGGTCAACGACGCCTATCTTGGCAAGGGCAGGCTCCGGCATCCGCTGGCCTGGTCTGCGCTGCTTACGGCAGTGGAATTGATTCTGAGCGTTGCCCTGAACATCGGCTTCTTCTCGGCAAAAAGCATCAGCTTCAATCTGGCGGCGGTGCTGCTCTCCACGCTGTTCTTTGGCGGAACCATGCCCCAAAAGCTGACGGCCGCCCTGATCAACGGCACGATGTGCCTGCTTACGGAAAACACGGTCCGCTATGCAGCCTCGTGGGTCACCCGGAGCTCGCTGCTGACCATCTGGCACCGGATGGACTGCCTGGCAGCAATGACTGCTGCCAACCTGGTCGTAGGCGTTCTGGTGGCCTACTTTGCCCACCGCTGGAAAGAGGAGCACGCGCTGGAATCGCCGCAGGCACTGGTCATGTCGTTTTTTCCCGGAATTGTGGTGGTGCTGAACATTGTGCTGATGGTCTCCACCAAGGATGAACCGGCGGATTTTCTGATGCTTCTGCTGACATTGGGTCTGACAGTGGCTGTGCTGATCCACATGGCCATTGTCCGGATGTTCAACGAGCAGATGCTCCAGCAGCAGGAGCTGAATCTGCAGGCCATGCTGGAAAAGCAGCGGGCCGAGGCTCTGATGGATTCCTACACCACCCAGCGGCGGCTCACCCATGAGTTCACCAACCACGCCGAGGCACTGGCCCTGCTGCTGCGGCAGGGCGATTATGAGGGAGCAAAGGCTTATCTGGGCACGGTGACCCGGAACATTGCGGCCAATACCACCATCATGGACACCCACAACCCGCTGCTGGATGCGCTGCTCAGCCAAAAATATGAGGAAGCCTCCCGCAAGGGGGTCCTGCTCAGCTTTGACCTGCCGGACCTGCGGGAGCTTCCGCTGGAAAGCACCGACCTTGTCATGCTGATCTCCAATCTGCTCAACAACGCCGTGGAGGCCGCGGCCAAGGCGGCCCCGCCGGAAGTGTATGTCCGGATCCGCAAAAACGAGGCAGAGCTGCTGCTCTCGGTGCGCAACCGGGTGGAAACGAATCTGGACCTTGTGGACGGCCAGCTTCCGCACTCCACCAAAAAGGAGCCGGGCCATGGCATCGGGCTGTGGAATGTGAAGGCTGTGCTGGAAAAATACGGCGGCGAGTATGCGATCAGCTGCCGGGACTGCTGGTTCTGCTTTACCTGCTCCATCCCCATCCGCAGTTTATGACATGAACCCCGGCGGAATATGACAGTTTTGCTGAAACTTCCGCCAGTTTCTGGTATGATAAACTCAGGTTAAGGCAAAGCCGCTCTTTGGCAGGTGCGTTTGCGGCCGGAGCGATCCGGATGCATCGGGCAGGGGGCATGGGCGGCAGAGCGTGTGTGCTGCCCGAACGTCTTTCCTCATAAAGTCTGACAAAGCTCTTAGACGGCGATCGGGGGATTGCTGCTCATAGAGACTTCTTATAAGCGCAGCTGCACAGAGCCGTGTGTGGGAATGTGGCCCGGTGCAGCTGGACGGATAAGAGCTTTGTCAGGCTTTTTTATTTTGGCCGGGGCCCTTGTCAAACGGGCTTTGGCTTTTTATAATGGAGAAAAAGCTCCGGCTCGCCCGGACAAAGAAAAGAGGAGATCGCCATGAAACTGCCGGAAAAGAAACAGCGCTGGGTCCTGCACCAGGATACTCTGCCGCAGTCCGCCGGGGCCGGGGTCACCCGCCGTGTGCTGGCCTATACCGATGGCCTGATGTGTGTGGAGAACACGTTTGAAAAAGGTGCGGTGGGTGCGCTGCATCACCACCCCCACACCCAGATCACCTACGTTGTCTCCGGGGCATTCGAGTTCACGGTGGATGGCGTGACCCGCACCGTCCGCAGGGGAGACACCATCCTCAAGGAGAACGGCGTGGAACATGGCTGCACCTGCGTGGAAGCGGGCATCCTGCTGGATATCTTCACACCCATGCGGGAAGACTTCGTGTAACAGGCAAACGAAAAAGGCAGCGTGCCGCACAGCACGCTGCCTTTTGTTTCGTTCAAATTTATTCCGGCTTGACCTGCAGCTCCTGCTCGCAGTAGATGCAGCGATACTTGCCGTTGGAGCTCAGCTCAAAAATCTGGTCGCACTCCTCCTCAATGGAGGAGATGCAGCGGGGATTTTTGCACCGCACGATGTTGACCAGGCGCTTGGGAGGCTGGGGCTTTTCCTTTTTCACAGCCTTGCCGTCCTGGATCACGGTCACACTGATGTTCGGGTCCAGGTACGCCAGCACGTCCAGGTTCAGCCACGAGGCATCGCCCTCTACCTTGATGATGTCCTTGCGGCCGCAGGCGGTCTTGTGGGAGCGGGCGTTCTGGATCAGGGCCACATTGGCGGTGCGGTTGCTCTTGATGCCCAGCAGGTCCATCAGGCCCACAGCGGTGCCCGCTTTGATGTGATCGATGACAATGCCATTCTGGATCTCGTCAATGTTCAGCATATCAGTTGCCCTCCTTCGGTGCCTTGGGGTCCTGGAGCCCCAGCAGCGTCATGATCAGTGCCATGCGGACGTATACGCCGTTCTGTACCTGCTCGAAGTAAGCGGCACGGGGATCGTTGTCTACATCCAGCGCGATCTCGTTCACGCGGGGCAGGGGATGCAGCACGGCCATATTTTCCTTGGCCAGTGTCATTTTTTCCGGGGTCAGGATGTAGCTGTTCTTCAGGCGGATGTAGTCCTCCTCGTTGAAGAAACGCTCTTTCTGCACGCGGGTCATGTACAAGATGTCAAGCTCCGGCATGGATTCCTCCAGGCTGCGGGTCTCGCGGTACTCGATGCCTTTGGCTTCCAGCACGTCCTTGATGATGTAATCCGGCACCCGCAGTTCCTCCGGGCTGATGAGAACAAAGCGGATGTTCTCACACCGTGCCATGGTCTTGATCAGGGAGTGGACGGTGCGGCCGAACTTCAGGTCGCCGCACAGGCCGATGGTCAGGTTATCCAGTCGGCCCATCCGGGTGCGGATGGTCATCAGGTCGGTCATGGTCTGGGTGGGGTGCTGGTGGCCGCCGTCGCCCGCATTGATCACCGGGATGCGGGAGTAGCGGGAGGCACGCAGCGGCGCGCCCTCTTTGGGGTGGCGCATGGCCACGATGTCAGCGTAGCAGGAGATCACACGGATGGTGTCGGCAACGCTTTCGCCCTTGGAGGCGCTGGAAACATTCTCGCTGGGAAAACCCAGAACATGGCCGCCCAGGTTCAGCATGGCTGCCTCAAACGAAAGGCGGGTGCGGGTGGACGGCTCGTAGAACAGGGTGGCGAGCTTTTTATGTACCGCAACGTCCTGATAGGCAGCAGGATCGGAGCGGATGTGGTCAGCCAGATCCAGCAGGGAGGCGATTTCCTCCGGGCTGAAATCCAAGGGGTCGATCAGATGGCGCATGAATTTTTACCTCCGTCAAAGTAATTTTCGCAGAATGGAAAAATCGAAGAAGTTGGTGTAATAACTCAGCGAGCGCATGACCGGATGACACAGACGATTGAAACAGATCTCATCCAGCAGCAGCATGGCTTCGCCCGGTGCAAGCCGCATGGCAGCCCGGATGGCCTCGTCACCGCAGCTTGCCTTGAGGTGCGCTACGTTGGACGAGATCTGCTGGCTGCACTCCTGTTCCAGGATATCGAATACGCTGCCGCTCAAGTCGATGCGGGTATAATCCCGGCTGCCGAACAGGGCGCGGGGCAGGTAGTCGATGGAGTAGATCACCGGGGTGGTGTCGGCCAGGATCCGCTTTTTGATGCAGATCACCTCGTCTCCCGGTGCAATGGAAAGGTCGCGGGCCAGCTCGGCACTGGCGCGGGTGGGATAGATCTGGATGCCATCCGCATGGGGGTAGCTGCCAAAGCTGCGGATCAGCGGATAATATTCCAGCTTCTGGTCCAGGCGGCTGCGCAGACCAAGCACAGAGCGGTTCACCACCGTGCCAATGCCGCGCACCCGCTCAATGTACCCGGCCCGCTCCATCTCGCTCAGGGCATCGCGGATCACGGTCCGGCTTACCCCAAGCTCTGCGGCCAGATCGACCTCAGCAGGCAGGCGGTCGGCATCGGCGTAGCGGCCGGTGCGCAGTTCTTCCAGCAGCGCTGTCACGACACGGTCACTGATGACCGCGCCGCCCAGGCGGATGGAAGACGAAGAACTGGAATCTTTCATGAGCTGTATCCTCCGGTTCACGGGCGGGAAGAACCCCGCCGGGACTTATGGGACCCTGCCACAGGTGCAAAACGGCACTGGACAAAATCTCATACATAAATTATAACATAAGATGACATGAATTCAAACGTCAATTATACTGGAATCCGGAAGAAAGTATGATTTTATTTTGGAGGGAATACAGAATGAAACTCATCCTGCAAAAAGTGTGCGGCCAGCCTGCCGCCCTCTGTGTGGAGCTGCGCCGCTGCGGCCCGGCCGATGCCGCGGCGTTCTATGCCCTGCAAAACGAAGTGCGGGCCGCCATGCCCCACCCGGAGCAGTTTGTGCCCGATACGCTGGAGAACATCACGGCCTATCTGCAAAACGATCTGTGCATCGGGGTGTACGACGGGCAGCGGCTGGGAGCCTATTTCATCCTGCGCTACTGCGGCCGGAGCGAACACAACTACGCAGCGTTCCTGGACATCCCGAAAGAGCAGTGGGAGCACTGGGCCAATGCAGACAGCGCGGTCGTTCACCCGGACTGGCGGGGCAACGGCTTACAGCGGAAGCTGCTGGAAGCAGCCCTGCCGCTGCTGCGTCCCGGCATCGTGGGCATCGGGGCCACCGTCAGCCCGGAAAACCGGTACAGCCTGAACAATGCCCTGGCCTGCGGCTTTACCATCGCCGCCCGGCGGGAAATGTACGGCGGCTTTGACCGGTATTTGCTGAAGAAAGTGTTGGGATAAGGGACAGGGCCCGGCCGCTGCGGAGCACGGCGAAAACAAAAAGCCTGACCGGCCTGCCAAGGACTCCCGCTTTGGGGGAGTCGGCAAAGCCGTCAGGCTTTGATGGAAAGGGTCATGCCATCAGGCGTGCTTCGTCTTTCAGGCGTTCATTCATTTTATGCCGGACTGCCAGCAGGCAGGTCAGATGCACTGCGGCGGTGAGCAGCCAGCTGATGGGATAGCTGATGTACAGGGTGGTGGTAGAGCGGAACAGCTGGAACACCGTGGCGATCCAGACCAGGCGCAGCAGGCAGCTGCCCACCAGACTGACCACCATGGGCAGTACCGAGTAGCCGCGCCCGCGCAGGCAGCTGGCCAGCGTGTCCATGCAGCCGCAGAGAAAGTACGTGGTGCAGATCACTTTCATCCGGGCAAGGCCTGCGGCCACCACGGCTTCGTCGGTGGAGTAGAAGTGAAGCAGCACCTTACCGCCCAGAAATGCACCGCCGCCCAGGGCAATGCCCACCACCACGGCGCACAACAGGCAGTTGCGCATCACGCGGTCCAGGTTGTCGTACCGGCGGGCACCGACGTTCTGGCTGGTAAAGGTTACGGCAGCCTGGGCAAAGGCGTTCATGCCGGTGTAGATAAAGCCCTCGATGTTGGCGGCGGCAGAGTTGCCGGCCACGATGGTGGAGCCAAACGAGTTGACCGCCGACTGGATGACCACGTTGGAAAGGCTGAACACCGTGCTCTGCAGCCCGGCGGGCAGGCCGATCTTCAAAATCTGAACCAGCGCTCCCCGATGGAAGCCCAGGTGCCGCAGGTCCAGGTGCAGCGGCCCCTCCTCCCGGATCAGCAGCACCGTGACCATCAGGGCGGAGACGGTCTGGCTGATGATCGTAGCCAGCGCCACACCGGCCACGCTCATCTGGAACAGGATCACGAACACCAGGTTCAGCACCACATTGATCACACCAGCCACAGCCAGGCAGTACAGCGGGCGGCGGGTATCGCCCACGGCGCGGAGCAGGGCTGCGTTGAAGTTGTACAGCATGGTCATCGGCATTCCGATGAAGTAAATTTTCAGGTACAGGGTGGAAAGGTCAATGACATCCTCCGGGCAGCTCATCAGCTCCAGCAGGCCGCGGGCGGCAAAAAAGCCCACAAAGGCCAGAAGCACGCCGCTGACAAGTCCCAGGGTGACGGCGGTCTGGACAGTATTGCGCACACCGTTTTCATCTTTGGCACCAAAGCACCGGGCCGCTACGACGTTGGCACCCAGCGAAAGCCCCACAAACAGGTTGACCAGCAGGTTGATCAATGCACCGTTGGAACCCACGGCGGCCAGCGCTGTGCTGCCTGCAAAGCGGCCCACCACCACAACATCCGCCGCATTGAACAGCAGCTGCAAAATGCTGGATGCCGCCAGCGGCAGCGAAAACAGGATGATTTTTTTCAGCAGGGGTCCGGTGGTCAGGTCGCCGGTCCGTGAAACTTGTGCCATGAAAGACTCTGCCTCCTTTTGAAACGTCGTTTGCTCTTACACCGATAAAAGCGCCGCCCCCATCAGAGAGCGGCGCAGCTACCTATTATAGTACGGCGCAAGGTAAAATACAAGTAAAAACAAGTAAAATCCCGGAATTTCCGGAAAAGAGGCGCAAGTCAGCGCCCGATCAGAGTCCGCCAGTGCTCCGGGGCATCGTAATCGGTGGTCGTGCCGTCGTCGGAGTACATCCGGTAGTGGCCCGTCTGACCCTCGGGCAGGCAGCTCCAGAACGTCAGCTCCTCTGCATCCAGTTCCGAAGTATTGTCGGCAGGCGTTACGGCCACAGGCACGATGCGGCCGGGGCGGAGGAACAGCAGTACCTCGTCCAGGGCGCAGCGCAGGTAGTGATGCCCGGCGGGGAGCATTTCTTCGTCGTAATCGTCCACGGCCCGCAGCCGCAGCAGCTTCATGGGTTCGGGCAGGTAGACATGCCGCCCGTGGGCGTTCTGCGTATAGACCGGGGCACACATCAGCCCCTCGCCCAGCAGCAGCTGATCTTCGACCTCGCGGGCATCGGGGTCCTGCGGGTAATCGAACGCCAGCGGGCGGAAATAGCTGCCGTTTTCCAGGGCGGCTTTCATGAACTCACTGTACAGGTAGGGCAGCAGGGCATAGCGGAGCCGGAGCATCCTGCGGATGGCAGGCAGCTGCTGCGGAAAACGGTAATATTCCTGCATCCGGGTACCGTCGGCGGCGTGGTTGCGCATCAGCGGGGTCAGGATGCCAAATTCCAGCCATCGCAGCGCCAGATCCGGGGTGGTGTCTGCGGCAAAGCCGCACAGGTCGGCTCCGGCGTACAAAAAGCCGCACATCTGCACGCTGGGCATCATCTGAATGTTGGCCAGCAGCTGGCCCCAGGTGGAGTGATTGTCGCCCAGCCAGATGCCGCCATACCGGTGGCTGCCGATGATGCTGGAACGGCTGTACAGCAACATGCGTCGGCCGGGCCGGAGTGTGGCAAAGGCTTCGCCCGCCGCGCGGGTCATGCAGCCGCCGTACAGATTATGCACCCGGTCGTGGCGGATGATCTGACCGTGGGCCTCATGGTAGAAGCTGGCGTAATCCTCCGGGCTGTTCATCAGTCCCATGGCTCCGCCCACCACTTTATTGAAAAATTCGGCCTGCTCAATGTTGTCCTGTCGGCTCAAACGGGCCATCTCGGCAAAAAATGTGTTCAGCCGCTCCGGCGAGTAGAACAACGCCGGCTCGTTCATATCGTTCCAGAACCCCTCGATGCCGCAGTCGGTCAGAACCTTGTACTTTTTCCCGAACCACTCCCGCACTTCGGGGCGGAGGAAATCTGCAAAATAGGCTTTGCCGGGCCAGACGGCTGCCACAAAGGGGGTGCCGTCGGCTTTTTTGCAGAAATAGCCTTTTTCCAGCCCCTCTTTGCAGGTGGGATCCTCCGGATCGATGCGTACCCCCGCGTCGATGATGGGCACCAGCCGGATGCCCTGGGCTTTCAGCTCAGCCGAAAGGGCGGAAAGGTCCGGGAAACGCTCCTTGTCGATGGTGAAATCGGCGTAGGAGCGCATGTAGTCGATGTCCATGCAGATCATGTCCAGCGGCAGATCGTTTGCCTGATACTGCCGGGCCACCTCGCGCACATCGGCCTCGGTCTTGTAGCCCCAGCGGCTCTGTGCCAGGCCAAAGGCCCACCGGGGCGGGATATAGCTGCGGCCGATCAGGGCGCGGAATTCCCGGCAGAGCGTGTTCTCATCGCCGCCGGTAAGCAGATACAGCTCATAATCCGGTTCGGCGGTGCAGAAATACAGCCGGTCGTGCTGGGTGTAGCCGATGTCGTAGGTGACGTTTCCGGCAAAATCCACAAAGATGCCAAAACAGCGGCCGCCATCCCGGATCAGCAGAAAATTGTGCGCACCATAGTATGAAAGCTTGTCCTCGTCGTGGTAGGACTGATCGGTGTTGTCGGTGATATAATGCCAGCCGCGCTTGTTGATGCCGCGGGGCATCTCACCCAGACCGTATACAACGGCCTGCTCGCTGAGCAGGCAGCTCCAGCCCCCGTCTGCTTCCGGGGTCAGGAACGGGACCACACCGGTTTGCGCGGTGGGTGCCTGCACGACACTTTCCGTGGGGAACGGATGACCAAAGATAAAACGCTGGATCACAATGGAGCCCTCCTTGCATGATCGCGATGATCTGATACTGTAATATTACGGCAGACGGCGCGCCGGAGCAAGAGAGAAAACAGGCAGAGTTTTACAACAAAATCGGCGCTTTGTGCTCTGTGCAACAGCCCATACTCCCTAAAAGGCGTTCCGGCTGCCGGGCGGAAAACCGCGCAGAATGAATTGAAAAATGTCGGAGGCCTTGCTATAATAAAAAGGAATCTGGAACAGGGAGGATTTTTCCATGTACCGAAACGGTATCAAGCGGGTTCTGGCGGTCATCTTGTCGCTGTGCGGCATGATCGTCCTTTCGCCGCTGCTGCTCATCCTCTGCCTTGCCATCAAGCTCGACTCGCCTGGGCCGATCTTTTTCCGGCAAAAACGGGTGGGCATCCATAAAAAACATTTTGAGATCCTGAAATTCCGCACCATGCGGATCGACACCCCCCACGATATGCCCACCCATCTGCTCCACGACCCGGAGCAGTATATCACGCGGGTGGGGCGTTTCCTGCGCAAGACCAGCCTGGACGAGCTGCCCCAGCTGTGGAACATCTTTGTGGGGGATATGGCGGTCATCGGCCCGCGTCCGGCTCTGTGGAACCAGTACGACCTGCTGGCCGAGCGGGACAAATACGGCGCAAACGATGTCCGCCCCGGCTTGACCGGCTGGGCTCAGATCCACGGCCGCGACGAGCTGGAGATCGCCGAAAAGGCCCGGCTGGACGGTTACTACGTCCGGCACCTGAGCTTTGGCATGGACGTGAAGTGCTTTTTTGGCACCATTAAGGCGGTGCTGGATCACGACGGCGTGGTGGAGGGCGGCACCGGGACCCTGCATGAAGAAAAAAGGAAACCTTGATTTATCCCTTGAAAAGCGTATAATAAAACAGTATAAGACATCAAAGGAGGATTTCCATGGATCGCACCTACATCAACGAGGTACAAAAGGAAATTGGCAATACCGTCAAGGTACAGGGCTTTATTGAAAACCTGCGCAACAGCAAGGCCATGGCCTTTATCGTGCTGAAAGATATCACCGGCAAGCTGCAGATTACGGTGGAAAAGGCGGATCACCCCGAACTGGTGGACACCATCGACCGGCTGACCCCTGATTCGGTCGTTACCGTGACCGGCAAGGTGGTGGAGAACGATTACGTCAAAATGGGCGGCATCGAGATGATCCCCACCGCCATTGAGATCGAGAGCATTGCCGATGCACTGCCCATCGTCCGCAAGGAGATCGCAGCCACCAAAAAGAAAAAGGCCGTGGAGCGTTCCAGCATCGACCAGCGCATCGACTACCGCTGGATCGACCTGCGCACCGACGAGAACCAGCTGATGTTCAAGGCACAGAGCTGCTTCGTCAACGCCATGCGCAAGTTCCTGCTGGATCAGAACTTCATCGAGATCCACACCCCCAAGCTGATCGCCGCCGCCAGCGAGAGCGGCAGCGAGGTGTTCAAGGTGGATTACTTTGACCGCAACGCATACCTGGCCCAGAGCCCGCAGTTCTATAAACAGATGGCGATGGCTGCCGGCTTCGAGCGCATTTTTGAGACGGGCCCCGTGTTCCGTGCCGAAAAGAGCTATACCAATAAGCACGCCACGGAGTTCTCCGGCTTTGACCTGGAGTTCAGCTACATTACTTCGTTCCGTGATGTGATGAAGATGGAGGAAGAACTGCTGAAAGCCGGCCTGACTGCGGTCAAAGAGGCTTACGGCGAGCAGATCCAGGAGGCGTTCGGGCAGGAGGTCATCGTGCCCGAAACCCCGTTCCCCGTGGTCAAGCTGGCTGATCTGTACAAGGGCCTGGAGGAGGAGTTCGGCTACAAAGTGGACGACTCCGAAAAGGGCGACCTGACCACCGAGGCCGAGCGCCTGAGCTACGAGTGGGTGAAGAAACACTACAACCACGAGTTCCTGTTCATCACCGATTACTCTGCCGAGAAGCGTGCATTCTACCACATGCGCGATGAAAATGGCATTCCCCAGGGCTACGACCTGATCTGGCGTGGTGTGGAGATCACCACCGGTGCCCAGCGTGAGCACCGCTATGAGGTGCTGAAGAAGCAGGCCGAGGAAAAGGGCCTGGCAGAGGATGTCAAGTTCTATCTGGAGTTCTTCCAGTACGGCTGCCCCCCGCACGGCGGCTTTGGCCTGGGCATCGACCGCCTGACCATGCTGCTCTGCGGCCTGCCCATCAAGGACGCGGAGTTCCTGTTCCGCGGCCCCAACCGTCTGACTCCGTAACGGGGGAGGCGGTTTGCTGTGAACGCCGCCGAACACGATACCATGCGCTGCACGCGCGCTTTGCATCCATCACCCATGGGTGTCTGTTCCGCAGCAGTCTGGCCCGGGATGAATACGGGCGGTGTATGATAACGTCATGACATCTCGGACGATCTCTGAACCGCAAAGAGCCTGCCGCAGTTCCGGCAGGCTCTTTTTATAACCACAAACGCCCCGCTCCGGGCAGTACAGCTGCCAGATCCGGAACGGGGCGCTCTTATTTTTTGAAACGGGAGATCAGATCAGCGTCGGCACCAGCTCGGCCAGCTTTTCGGCCAGCTGTGCATGGCCCTTGCGGGTCAGGTGCATAAAGTCGATCTGGTTGAATTCACAGCCTTCTGCGTCGAAGAAGTGGACGTTGTTCCGCGCGGCGATCATCTTGAACTGTGCCGCTACACCGCGGGATTTCTCCACGCAGCCGTCGCCCATGACTTCGTCGTGGAAGCCCTCTTTGATGGCCGGGGGAGCTACGACCAGGATGTTGGGCGTTTTGCCGCCCCAGCAGTCCACGCTCTTGCATTTCTGGATCAGGCGCTCCATGCCCACGCCGATGCAGGCGGCATTGGCTCCAAAGCGCTCCTTGACATCGTTGGTGCCCAGCATGATGATGAGCAGGTCAACGGCTTCATGGCTCTTGAGCAGAGCGTAGCAGACGCTCAGGGCATCCATGGATTCGTGAATGGGATCCACAAAAACGGTGGTCCGGCCGGAAAGGCCTTCCTCCGTTACCAGGTATTTGTTGCCCAGCGCGGTCTGCAGGCGGCAGGTCCAGCGCTCGTCCTCGTTGAAGCGGATGCCGCCGTCGGCATTGTCCTTGGGATCGGCGCAGTAGCCGTGGGTGTTGGAATCGCCCAGGCAGAGGATATGAGTCTTCATAGAATTCGCTCCCTTTTCATTTGTTGTTGTGCTGCTGGCGGAAGTAATAGACTGCGCCCACCATGCCGGCATCGTTGTGCAGCTGGGCGGCCCGGATCTCCAGTCCTTCGGCAAAGGCGGGCATGACCGAGGCCCGCACCTTGGCGGCAATGGGGTCGATCAGCAGCTTCTGCTGGGCGGACACACCGCCGCCGATCAGGATCAGCTGCGGGTTAAAGATGTGTACCATGCCCGCCAGCCCCTGTGCGATCTCGTCGGTCCAGGCATCCAGCAGGGCCAGTACGGTGGGGTCGCCGGCTTGCGCGGCGGCAAAGATCGCGCGGCCATTGTCCCATGCGGGATTTTTGGCCTGTGCGGCCCGCACCAATGCAGTGGTGGCTGCATAGCGCTCCCAGCAGCCGGCCGCGCCGCAGGTGCAGGGTACGCCGTCCAGGGCGTGGGTGCGGTAGTGGCCCAGCTCGCCGCCCAGACCGCGCGCACCCTCCAGCAGGCGGCCGCCGGTCAGGATGCCGCCGCCCACGCCGGTTCCCAGCGTCACGCCGATCACGTCCGTATAGCCCTGTGCGCCGCCGACCCAGACTTCACCCAGCGTCATGCAGTTGGCATCGTTGGCTACGGTAACGGGTAGGCTGAACAATGCTTCCAGCTCGGCTTTGATGGGGCTGTGGATGTAGTTTGGAAAGTTGCCGCAGGTCCCGGCTACAATGCCCTTGCGGCTGTCGATCTGGCCGGTGGCTGATACGCCTACGCCTTCCAGTGCGGCAGGGGAGAGGTCCTGTGCAGCCGCAAAGGCCTTGGCCGCGTTCAGCACGGTCGTCAGAACGGGGGTCTGATAGCCGTCAAAATTGACGCTTTCTTCGGCCTTGGCCAGAACCGCGCCCGTCTCGTCCACCAGGCCCAGCTTGACAGCTGTGCCGCCGATATCAATGGCAAGATACTGTTTCATTTCAGCGTCTCCGTGCTTCCTTGTTCATGGCGTTGATGGCACCGGTAAAGCGGGCCGTGATCTCGGCGGGGCGGGTGATGGCACCGCCCACGACCAGTGCAAAGGCACCGGCTTCCAGTGCCTTGACAGCCTGCTCCGGGTAGTGGATGTGGCCCTCGGCAATGACCTTTGCCGGGCACTCGGTGGCCAGCTGATGCACAAAGTCGAAGTCGATGTCGTCGATGCCCTGCGTCTCCGGCGTATAACCCCGCATGGTGGTACCCACAAAATCGGCACCGGCTTCGGCGCAGGCCATGGCGTTTTCAAAGTTGTCGCAGTCGGCCATGACCAGCTGGTCGGGATACTTTGCCTTGATGGCGCGGATGAATTGGGCAGAGGTGGAGCCGTCCGGGCGCAGGGCACCGGTGCCCTGCACGGCAAGGATGTCCACCCCGCAGGCCACCAGCTCGTCCACTTCTTTCATGGTCACGGTAATGTACATCGGCGTGCCGGGGTAGTCTTTCTTGATGATTCCGATGACCGGCAGGTCCACTGCCTGCTTGATCTGGGTGATGTCGCGCACGGTGTTGGCGCGGATGCCCACGGCTCCGCTCATGGCGGCGGCTTTGGCCATCAGGGGCATCACGCCGCCCTCCTTGGTGTACAGGGGTTCGGTTTCCAGCGCCTGGCAGGAAACGATCAGACCGCCCTTGATCTGGGCAAACAGCTTTTCCTTATCCATGATATTTATCCTCCATTTTGATCTTTACAACCGCTTTGCGGACCGTGGAACAATCGGGCATTTCCACACCGGGGCGGTGCAGCTCACCGGGGAAGAACAGGACGAACCGTCCCTCACCCAGCGTGCCAAAGATGGCATCCGGACTGTCCACCTGGCCGATGTCAGAGTGATAGGGTTCGACTTCGGTGCCGGGGGCGGTCTCGTAGCCCCAGCCCTCGCCGCCGGTCAGGTCGATCTGCAAATCGGCGTAAAGGTGATGATACTCGGCGTGTGAGTCCGCGTGGGGTTTGAGGGCGGCATCCATCGTGTTGATGAACACCTCATCGCCGTCCACTTCGGTGCGGCCCAGCGGCAGGGTGTCCAGCGGGTGGGCTGCCAGGAACGCAATGGCCGTGTCCAGGTTTTTGTGGAACCCCTTGTACAGGTGCAGGTGGTTCAGGGTATCGCAGATCATGCAGTTTCCCTCCCAAAAAGAAGCGCCCGCCTCCCCTCTGAAAAGAGATGGAGAGGGGGCGCTTTGTTCGATTTACAGCTTTGCGATGGCGGCTTCGATCATAGCCTGTGCCTCCGCTACGATGGCCTCGTCTTCGGGGATCAGGCTGGGCATCGGGTCACGCACGCCGCCCAGTTCCAGGCCGTACATCCGGCGCAGGATCTCCTTCTGCACGGCGTACAGGTTGCCGTGGGCTTCGCACATCTTGTAGATGATGCGGTCGGCCTCGTACTGGATGGCCTGAGCCTCCTGGATCTCACCCTTGCGGATGTGGGCATCCATGGCCAGGTACAGCTCCGGCATCACGGCGTAGGTGCCGCCGATGCCGCCGTCTGCGCCGATCGCACGGCCGGCAACAAACTGTTCGTCCGGGCCGTTGAACACCACAAAGCCGTTCTCACCGCGGGCCTTGGTGCCGGCATCCTTGAACATCTGGATGTCCTGGGTGGGCATGGAGCTGTTCTTCACGGCGATGACGTTGGGGTTCTTGAGCATCTCGCCCAGCAGGCTCATGGTCAGGCCGGTGCCTGCCAGCTGGGGAATGTTGTAGATGACGAACTCGGTGTTGGGGGCGGCAGCGGACATATCGTTCCAGTACTTGGCAATGGCATACTCCGGCAGGTGGAAGTAGATGGGGGGAATGGAAGCGATGGCATCCACGCCCACGCTCTCGGCATGGCGGGCCAGCTCCACGCTGTCGGCGGTATTGTTGCAGCCAACGTGAGCGATCACGGTGAGTTTGCCCTTGGCTTCGCTCATCACGGCTTCCAGAACGGCTTTGCGCTCATCCACATGCTGGTAGATGCATTCGCCGGAGGAGCCGCCGACATACACGCCCTTGACCCCTTTTTCGATCAGGTGGCGGGTGAGGGCCTTGACCCCCTCGGTGGAAATATTGCCCTCTGCGTCGTAGCAGGCGTAAAAGGCGGGGATGACACCCTGATACTTTGTAATGTCTTTCATAGTTAAAGTCTCCTTATGCTTCATACGCTTTCTGTTTGATGAACTGCATCAGCGCCCTCTTGCGGTGCCCAGCGTCTGCTTCGGCCCTTGGGCGGGCCTCGCATCCTGCTGACCGCTGCGCCAAAAATCCCTCCCTGAACATCAAGCTCCAACGCTTTTCGTTCGGTCAACGGGATCAGCGCCCTCTTGCGGTGCCCAGCGTCTGCTTCGGCCCTTGGGCGGGCCTCG
>CAKTEF010000021.1 GCA_934547065.1 uncultured Faecalibacterium sp. | reverse complement strand
GTGCCGTCGCCGCCCAGACCCCAGAACTTGCACTCCTTGGTGCCAGCAGCTGCGGTGATGGGAGCGGGCTTGACCTCAGGCAGAGACAGGCCGGTGACATCATCGGTGATGCCCAGGGTGAAGCGCTCCTTCGGCTGATCCTTCTCCAGCTCCTTGAACAGAGCGAAGATGGAGGACGGGGGAGTGTCCTTGCTGCCCAGGCCGTAGCGGCCGCCGGTCAGGATGACATCATTCTTGCCAGCCTCACGCAGGGTTGCTGCGACATCCAGGTACAGGGGCTCGCCCAGGGAGCCGGGCTCCTTGGTGCGGTCCAGAACTGCGACCTTCTTAGCGGTAGCAGGCAGGACCTTCAGCAGAGCGGAGGACACCCAGGGACGATACAGGCGGACCTTGATGATACCGACCTTTTCGCCCTTGGCGTTCAGGTAATCGATGACCTCGTCGGCAACGTCGCAGACAGAGCCCATAGCGATCATCACACGGTCTGCATCGGGTGCGCCGTAGTAGTTGAACAGATCGTAGTTGGTGCCCAGCTTTGCGTTGATCTTGGCCATGTACTTCTCAACAACAGCAGGCAGAGCGTTGTAAACGCTGTTGCATGCCTCACGATGCTGGAAGAACACGTCGCCGTTCTCGTGGGAGCCGCGCATCTTGGGGTTCTCGGGGTTCAGAGCCTTCTTACGGAACTCCTCCACAGCCTCCATGTTGCACATTTCCTTCAGATCGGCGTAATCCCACTTCTCGATCTTCTGGTACTCATGAGAAGTACGGAAGCCATCGAAGAAGTTCAGGAAGGGAACCTTGCCCTCGATGGCGCACAGATGTGCGACAGGGGACAGATCCATGACTTCCTGCACGCTGCTCTCGACCAGCATTGCAAAGCCGGTCTGGCGGCATGCCATAACGTCGCTGTGATCACCGAAGATGTTCAGGGACTGGGTAGCAACGGTACGTGCCGAAACATCGAACACGCAGGGCAGCTGCTCGGCAGCGATCTTGTACATATTGGGGATCATCAGCAGCAGGCCCTGAGAAGCGGTGAAGGTGGTGGTAACAGCACCTGCACCCAGAGAGCCGTGGACAGCACCAGCGGCGCCGGCCTCGGACTCCATCTCAACGACCTTGACCTGATTGCCGAAGATGTTCTTCTGGCCGGCTGCAGACCACTGGTCCACAGAGTCAGCCATCGGAGAAGACGGGGTAATGGGGTAGATGGCAGCCACGTCCGTGTAGGCATATGCTACATGAGCGGCAGCGGTATTGCCATCCATGGTTTGCTTTGCTCTAGGCATTTTTCTTCCTCCATTGTTCAGAATTTGGTACCTTTTGCGCGGGGCAATCGCGCCCCGCTGGGGCCGGAGAACCCCAAAAGGCACTATTGCTCATATATTATATTAGCAAATTCCGCCTCTAAAGTAAATGCAAACCCACTGGCAAAACGCAACAAAAATTAAAGATTTTTTTTGGAGGTTTTTTACGCCGCTCCCTTTTGCACCGGCCCGTTCCGGCTAAGCGGGCGCACGGGGCCGTTTTTATCGGAAATTTCTGCATTTCTCCTGATTTTTGAATTGACAAGCAGTCCGTTCTTGCCGTAAACTGGGAGCAGAAATCAACCTGCCGGGAAAGGACGCAAATACGATGGACACAGCACATTTTGAAAAAAAGCTCACCAGCGAAGTTCTGTTTGAGGGCCGGGTGGTCACCCTGACCAAGGACACCGCCCTGCTGGAAAACGGCCGCACCGCCACCCGCGAAGTGGTGCATCACCACGGCGGGGCCTGCATCGTGCCCTATTTTGCCGACGGCACCATCTGCCTGGTGCGCCAGTTCCGCTATGCCATGCAGCAGGAGCTGTGGGAGCTGCCCGCCGGCAAGCTGGAAAAGGGCGAGGATCCCTTTGATGCCGCCCGGCGCGAGCTGGAGGAGGAGTGCGGCCTGACCGCCGACACCTACACCTCCCTGGGCGAGTTCTACCCCACGGTGGGCTACGATACGGAGATCATCTACACCTGGGTGGCCACCGGCCTGCACGAAACGGCCATGCACCTGGACGCAGACGAGTTCCTGACCCCGGACCGTGTTCCGCTGGAAACAGCCTACCGGATGGTGATGAACGGCGAGATCAAGGACGGCAAGACCATTGCCGGGGTGCTCAAGCTCAAGGCGCTGGTGGACGAGGGCAAACTGTGATCGTCTATGAGGATGCCGCCCTTGTGGTGGTGAACAAACCCGCCGGGCTTTCCAGCGAGGAGGGCGTGCCCGCCGCCCTGCGCAGGCTGTGGGGCCGGCCGGATGCCTATGTGGGCATCGTCCACCGGCTGGACACCGGCGTTTCGGGCCTGATGGTCTGTGCCAGAACGCCCGGGGCAGCCGCCGCGCTGACCCGGCAGGTAACGGAGAGCCAGCAGGCCTACGCCGTGCGGGACGGCCGGGCAGAGCCGGGCCCCGGCACGCCGCAGCAACCCTGTTTTATCAAAAAATACCGGGCCGTGGTCGCCGGGGTGCCGGACGAGCAGCTGCCCGCAGCCGGGGTGCTGCGGGATTACTTGTTCAAGGACAGCCGGAAAGGCCGGGTGTTCCCGGTCAGCCGCCCCCGCAAGGGGGTGCGGGAAGCCGTGCTGGAATACCGCATTGCGGCTTCTTCGGCAGACGGCTCCCTGAGCCTGGCCGAGATCACGCTGCACACCGGGCGCACCCATCAGATCCGGGTGCAGTTTGCCGCCCGCAGACACCCGTTGTGGGGCGACGGCAAATACGGCAGCCGGTTCAAAGGGGCGATTGCCCTGCAAAGCGCCGGACTGTACTTTGCACACCCGGAAACAGGGGAGAAGATGGAGTTCACACTGGATGCTCCGGAGGGCGAACCCTGGCACCCTCTCAGTCACCTCCGGTGACAGAAACGAGTTGTGGCACCCAGCGTCTGCTACGGCCCTTGAGCGGGCCTTGCATCCTGCTGGCCACGGCCCCAACAACGTCTCCCTGTTTCAGCCACAGGCTGCGGTCGTCGTTGTTGCTCCCAAAGGGAGAGCCATTGGCATGTCGGTCATGGCCCTGCTGACTGCATGAAGCCTGTGGAGTGTACAGCATGGATTGCTCCGCAGCAAAGGGCAACAAGTGGTTTTCGATAAGGTGGTAGTGATGATGGAACAATACAAATCGGATGCTGAGATCTATGCGGTGCTGGAACGGGAGATCATTGACCTGACCCTGCGGCCGGGCAGCCCGCTGAGCGAGAACCCGCTCTGTGCCCGGTTCGGCGCGCCGCGCTCGCTGATCCGGGTGGTGCTGCAAAAGCTGCAGGAAAACGGGCTGGTGAAGATCGTACCTTATAAAGGCACCACCGTGACCCGGCTGAACCGGAAGATCGTGGACGAGCTGATCTACGAGCGCACCGCCGTGGAGGCCCGCATCCTGCGCGATTTTTCGCCCCGGTGTACGCCGGAGCAGCGGGCACTGATCCGCAGGCGGGCCGAAGCCTACGACACCCTGGCCCACGCCCAGCAGCCGGACTATAATAAACTCTACGAAGCCGACCGCCTGCTCCACGAGACCTGGTTTGCGGCCATGGACAAAATGTACCTGTGGCGGACGCTGCAGAACGCTCACGCCGATTACAGCCGCTTCCGGATGCTGGACACCATCACCAGCGGCGGGCTGGATGAGGTGATCGCCGACCACCACAACCTGATCGACGCGATCGAGCGGTGCGACATGGCCGCCTTTGAGCCGTTGGTGGAGCGCCACCTTTACGGCGGCATCCGGCGGCTGGGCAGCAAGCTGACCGAAGAATACGCCGACTATTTTGAGCCGGAAAAATAATGTTCCACGCGGAACAACGGCTCAATTTCCGAATCATCTGCCGCAAAAAAACGAGACAGGCCGTTCCGTTTGGAAAAGCCTGTCTCGTTTTTATTATTGGATCAAACCCGTGCAGAAAATCCTGCCGGGCAGATGTTCGGTGTAAGATCAATTATAAATGAATATCGCCACCTCCACTCGTGCTGGAGTCGCGACCAGGAGTACGGATCACAGCAAAAGCATACGTGTTATTCCCAATTTTTTCTGTCGTTACGCTGACCGTGCCTTCAGAACCATCAGCTGCATCCCAAGTGGAAATAATCATAACGCGTTCTTTTGACATAAGATTGTAGGCGAACCATGCATTTTGCAAATCAAATGTTTCAGAAGGAAGCTTTATGAAGCTGATGCCGACATACTCATCCTTATCATCATCAACAAAAGTTTCTCTAAACGAATCATATGCAGCATCGTCACCCATCAGATCTATCATATAATCCTGAGCGGTTTTATCGGCGTTTGCAGATACTGCCAGCCAGTCTTTCACTTTGCTGGCCAAAAGCGCAGCATCATTGTTTTTGACCGGCTTCAGTGTGACATGAGAATCAGTCCCATCCTCAACCATGGACTCTAAAGTAACCGAAGGCATCGACTCGATGTAATCTTCAATTTTCGTTTTGGATGTTCCACAGCTGGTGAGCAGGGTGAGCACCATTGTACCAGCCAATACGACAGCCAAAAGTTTTTTCACGAATTTCATAGCCAGTTCCTCCATTTCATACAGAAACACCTCAGGCAGTGCTGTAATCATGCACAACCTTTTTCTTCCATTATATTTTTTTTTTGGCGAAATTGTCAAGCAGTCTTTCTGTAAAATTTCAAATAAAAAAGCTCTCCCAATCGGAGAGCTGGCGCGTCAGCGCCTGAGTGCTTCTCAGCCCATGATGCCGGAAACAAAAATTTCCAGGCCGATGCCGATGAGGATGACCCCGCCCAGCACAGAAGCCTTGCCGGAGAGCTTTGTGCCGAACGTTTTGCCGATGCGCAGGCCCGCCATGCAGATGAAGAATGTGACCAGCGCAATGATGACGGATGCTGTCAGTGCCATCAGCCAGCCGTATTCCGAGATGGTAAAGCCGACGGACAGCGCGTCGATGCTGGTCGCCACGCCCTGCATGAACAGCGCACCCGCGCTGAGTTCGACCGCTTCCTCCGCTTCTTCGCCCCGGATGCCTTCCACCAGCATCTTGCCGCCGATGTAACTCAGCAGGATCAGAGCGATCCAGGGGATCAGGACTTCAAACGAGGAGAACAGCTCCACAATGGTGTGGACGCAGATCCAGCCGGTCATGGGCATCACAGCCTGGAACACGCCAAAGGTGCCCGCAATGATGCACATTCGCTTTCGGGACATTCCGGGGTCGTGCAGGCCGTTTGCCATCGAGACGGAAAATGCGTCCATGGCAAGGCCCACGCCCAGCAGTGCGCTGTTTACAAAAAACAAAAAACTCCATTCCATGATCGAATTCCTCCTGAACCGACGAAAATTAGGGCAACGAAAAACCCGGAATCGGCACGCTACGTCCAATTCCGGGTCACATTTTGAGTAAAACGGACTTCCATGTGGAATGGGCGTGGTACGGCGCACCAAAACACATGAGTCTCGCAAATGAAAGCAAGCCAGACAGCCGACCGGGCCGCCATTGTGTTGACTTGCTGCGCCGTCTGCAAACAGCGCCTGCTACTCCCCCATGAGAGTCTATGATTGTTTGGTTATTTTATCACATTTTCGGATAGAAGTCCAGGCTAACTTTTTCCTCAATTGAGCTTTCCGATCAGGGGGGATTTCAAATCAGTCCTCGCTGCTGTCTGCTTCCGGGGTCTCGGCAGCCGAAGCTTCATCGGCAGCTTCCATGGCGGCCAGCTGCTCGGCGGTCGGCTCGTCGCCCTCCTCGGCTTCAACGGTCCCGGTCTGGGCCTCGTCATCGTGGTCGGTGCGGGCCAGCACCATCACCTTGTCGTTCTCGCCCAGGCGCATCACACGGACACCGGAGCCGTAGCGGCTCTGCACCGGGATCTCGTCGGCGTGCAGGCGGATGATGATGCCCTCCTGGCTGCCGAGCAGAATATCATCCACATCGTCCACGATCTTCACGGCAGCAACGTTGTCCTTGGAAGCATCGTAGTTGCGGATGCCCTTGCCGCCGCGGGCCGTGATGCGGTAGGTGTCGATCTCCGAGCGGCGGCCCTTGCCGTTTTCGGTCACGGTCAGGATGGTGGCGTTCTCGCGGCAGATGCACACGCCCACCACCTCGTCGCCCTCGGCCAGGCGGATGGCGCGGACACCGTGGCCGCTGCGGCCCATGGGCCGGGCCTCCTCCTCGCGGAAGCGGATGGCCTGGCCGTTGCGGGTGGCCACGATCAGCATATCATGGCCGGTGGTCAGGCGGGTCCAGGCCAGGGCATCGCCCTCGTTCAGGGCAATGCCGATCAGGCCGCTCTTGCGGATGTTGGCATACTGCTCCAGCGGAGTGCGCTTGATGAGGCCCTGCTTCGTGACCATGGTCACAAAGCCGCCCTCACTGGCTGCATCCTTGCTCTGGCAGAGCATATTGGTGACTTTTTCGCCCTCGGCCAGCTGCAGCAGGTTGACGATGTTGGTGCCCTTGCTGGTGCGGCTGCCCTCGGCGATGGTGTAACCCTTGATGCGGAACAGGCGGCCCTTATCGGTGACGAACAGGACATAATCATGGGTGGAACCCACGAACATTTCCTGCACAATGTCTTCTTCCTTGCGGGTCATGCCGGAAATGCCGCGGCCGCCGCGCTTCTGGGCCTGATAGGTGGCCTTGAGCTGACGCTTGATATAACCGGCCTCGGTCAGGGTGTACACACACTGCTCCTCCGCGATCAGGTCCTCAATGTCCACCTCGCCGTTCACGGTCTCGATCTCGGTGCGGCGGTCATCGCCAAAGCGGCGCTTCATTTCCAGCAGCTCCGCCTTTACGATCTCCAGCACGCGGCTGTCGTTGGCCAGGATGTCCTCCCAATCCTTGATCTTGGCGTTCAGGGAACCCAGTTCTTCCTCGATCTTGAGGATTTCCAGACCGGCCAGACGGCCCAGCTGCAGCTTGACGATGGCATCGGCCTGGGGATCGTCAAAGCCGAACTGCTCCATGATGGCTGCCTTGGCCTCGGCCATGCCGCCCTTGCAGGCGCGGATGGTGGCGATCAGCTCGTCCACGATGTCGGTGGCCTTTTTCAGGCCTTCCAGGATATGCGCACGCTCACGGGCCTTTTTCAGGTCGTACTGGGTGCGGCGGCGCACCACTTCGTCCTGGAACTCCACATACTTCTGGATCATCTGCTTCAGGGTCATGACCTTGGGCACCTTGTGGTCGATGGCCAGCATGATCACGCCCACGGTGTCCTGCAGCTGGGTGTACTGGTACAGCTGGTTCAGCACCACCTGGGGGTTGGCATCCTTGCGCACGTCGATCACGATGCGCATGCCTTTCCGGTTGGTCTCATCGTTCAGGTCGCTGATGCCCTCGATCCGCTTTTCCTTGACCAGCTCGGCGATGTTCTCGATCAGGCGGGCCTTGTTGACCATATAGGGGATCTCGGTCACGATGATCTGGGCGCGGCCGTTCTTCTTTTCCTCAATGGAGGCGCGGCCCCGCAGGGTGATCTTGCCGCGGCCGGTGGCGTAGGCGGCGCGGATGCCGCTGCGGCCCATAATGATGCCGGCGGTGGGGAAGTCCGGGCCCTTGATGTGCTCCATCAGGCCGGGCAGGTCGATGTCCGGGTCGTCGATGTAGGCCACGCAGCCGTCGATCACCTCACTCAGATTGTGGGGCGGGATGTTGGTGGCCATGCCGACGGCAATGCCCTGGCTGCCGTTGACCAGCAGGTTCGGGAACCGGCAGGGCAGCACGCTGGGTTCTTTTTTCGTCTCGTCAAAGTTGGGGTCCCAGTCGATGGTATCCTTGTCGATGTCGGTCAGCATCTCCACGGCCATCCGGCTCATGCGGGCTTCGGTGTAACGGTAAGCAGCCGGGGGGTCGCCGTCCACCGAGCCAAAGTTACCCTGGCCGTCCACCAGCGGGTAGCGCAGCGAGAAATCCTGCGCCAGGCGGACCATGGCATCGTAAACGGATGCGTCGCCGTGGGGGTGGTAGGAGCCCAGAACGGCACCCACGGTGTCGGCGGACTTGCGGTATGCATGGCTGGGGTCGTTTCCGCGCTCATGCATGGTGTACAGGATGCGGCGATGCACCGGCTTCAGGCCGTCGCGCACGTCGGGCAGAGCGCGGGACACGATGACCGACATGGAGTAGTCCAGGAACGCGGTCTCGATCTCCTTTTTGACATCGCGGATGATCTTTTTGGTACCGCTGCCCGGTATCATCACATAATCTTCTTCCATTGTTTCCTCCATAGGGTTTGACCCTTTCTTTTATACAGGAAAGGGATTTTTTCTCGGAAAACAGCCTCGCCCTCTCAGGCGCTTACGCGCCAGCTCCCCCAAAGTGGGAGCCCTTGGCAGTCCACGCAAACGTCATCTCTTTGCCAAGGCCTCCCCCTTTGAAAGACTCCCTCCGGCCGGAGGGAGATGTCGCGTAAGCGACAGAGGGAGTACAAGGTAGATTTGCGAAGCAAAGACGGAGAGGGCGAGCATGCTTACACATCCAGCTTTGCATACTGGGCATTCGTCTCGATAAAGCGGCGGCGCGGCTCCACCTGATCGCCCATCAGGATGGTAAAGGCCTCATCGGCCTTTTCCGCATCGTCAATGGTGATCTGCACGATCACGCGGTTGTCCGGGTTCATGGTGGTCTCCCACAGCTGTTCGGGGTTCATTTCGCCAAGGCCCTTGTAGCGGTTGACCTTGGCCCCCGGCATTTCCTGGGAAAGCACGGCCATTTCGGCGTCGTTGTAGGCATACTTGATGGTATTGCCTTTCTGCACCTTGAACAGGGGCGGCTGGGCCACGTACACATGGCCCTGCTCGATCAGCGGGCGCATATAGCGGAAGAAGAACGTCAGCATCAGGGTGCAGATGTGCGAACCATCGACATCGGCATCGGCCATGATGAACACCTTGTCATACCGCAGCTTGGAGATATCGAACTCCTCGCCGATGCCGCAGCCCAGGGCCAGCACCACGGGCATCAGCTTATCGTTGCCGTAGATGCGGTCAGCACGGGCCTTTTCCACGTTGAGCATCTTGCCCCACAGCGGCAGGATGGCCTGGATGGCCGAATCGCGGCCCATCTTGGCCGAGCCGCCTGCAGAGTCGCCCTCGACGATGAACAGTTCGGTGCGGGTGGGGTCTTTCTCGCGGCAGTCGGCCAGCTTGCCGGGCATCCGGCTGGTTTCCAGCGCGCTCTTGCGGCGCACCAGCTCGCGGGCCTTTTTAGCGGCTGCACGGGCGCGGGCCGCCTGGGTGGCTTTTTCAAAGATCGCCTTGGCCACGCCGGGGTTCTCCTCAAAGAACTCCATCAGCTTGGTATAGACCATGTTGGACACCAGGGTGCGGATCTCCGTATTGCCCAGCTTTGCCTTGGTCTGGCCCTCGAACTCTGCCTCCTGCAGCTTGACGGAAATGACGCAGATCAGGCCCTCGCGGACATCGGAACCGGAAAGGTTCTCGTCCTTGTCTTTCAGCAGGCCGTGGCTGCGGCCGTAATCGTTGAACACGCGGGTCAGGCTGGCGCGGAAGCCTTCCTCATGGGTGCCGCCGTCCGGGGTGTTGACGTTGTTGGCAAAGCTCAGCAGCAGCTCGTTGTAGCTGGAATTGTACTGCAGTGCGATCTCGGCCACGCCGCGGTCGGTCTGGCCCTTGAGATAGATGACGTTGGGGTGCAGCACTTCCAGATTGCGCTTTTCGCCCAGATAGGTGACAAAGCTCTTGATGCCGCCCTCGTAGCACATGACCTCGGTGCGGTAGCAGGGGGTGCCCTCCTGGCCGTCCTCCAGCACGGGGGTGTACAGCTCGCGCTCGTCGGTCAGGGTGATCTTGACCCCGGCGTTCAGGAAGCTTTCCTCCCGCAGGCGCTTTTCCAGCGTTTCAAAGTTGTAAACGGTGGTGTCCTTGAACATCTCCGGGTCCGGCTTGAACGTGACGCGGGTTCCGGTCACGCCCGGCTCCACGGTGCCAATGCACTTCAGCGGGCCGTCCGGGTCGCCGCGGCGGAACGTCTGCTCATATTCATGGCCGTCGCGGCGGACGTTGACGGTCAGCCACTCCGAGCAGGCGTTGACGACCGAAGCGCCCACGCCGTGCAGGCCGCCGGCCACCTTGTAGCCGGAATTTTCGCCGCCGAATTTGCCGCCTGCATGCAGGATGGTGTAGACGACGGTGACGGCAGGCAGGCCGGTATCGGCCTGGATGTCCACGGGGATGCCGCGGCCGTTGTCGGTGACCTGGATGATGTTGTCCTTCAGGATCTTGACCTCGATGTGGTCACAGTAACCGGCCAGTGCCTCGTCAATGGCGTTGTCCACGATCTCGTAGACCAGATGATGCAGGCCCCGCTCGCCGGTGGAGCCGATATACATGCCGGGGCGTTTGCGCACGGCTTCCAGGCCTTTCAGGACCTGGATCTCGCTGGCGTTATACTCGTGGTCCGTCACGGTCTCTGCGTTGGTGCTGGTAATGATTTCCTCTGCCATATCCTTTCTCCCTTGTCTTTGATAAATTCGGACCGGCCTGCCCCGTTGGGGCGCTGTGTGCCCGCTCCCCCGCGGGGAGCACTTCCGGCAGACCGGGTATTTTTTGATTTTTTCCCGCGGCTCCAGAACAGCCGGGGGCAGCCTCAGAACGGTGCCTCCGTTCTGCGCTTCATGGCCGCGCTGGACAGCTCCGAGAGGTACACGGTATCCACCGGGGCATCGGCCAGAACATAGCACTGGGGCAGATCTTCCGAAAGGCTGACCACGGCCCCGTTCTTCTGGGCATAATTCAGGAATTCCCGCCCACGCGGGGAAACGGTGGTGGTTTCCAGATTGAAGATCCCGATCACGTCCCGGTCGTTCAGAACGTAATCCCGCCCCAGATGAATATACATATCGTATTATTCCTCTTTGAACTCGTTTTGTATATTTTATCGCATCCTGCATTTTTATACGGCTGCGGGGCGCAACAAAATTCCATCTTATTCATGCCCGGCTCAGAACACCGCCGTCCATCCGGTAGACCTCACCGTCCGTTTTTAGGAACGCGGTGTCGTCGCAGCTTGTAACGAACGTCTGCTTTTCCCGCATCCGGGTCAGCAGATACTGCTTGCGGTGATCGTCCAGCTCGCTGAGCACATCGTCCAGCAGCAGGACCGGGTGCTCCCCGGTGATGGAGGCCGCGGCAGCCGCTTCCGCCATTTTCAGGCTGAGGACCACGCTGCGCTGCTGTCCCTGGCTGGCGAACACCCTGGCAGGCTGGCCGTCCAGCAGCAGTTCCAGATCTTCGCGGTGGGGGCCGCACAGGCTCTGCCCTGCCCGCAGTTCTTCCGGCTGGCGGTCTTTGAGCAGCCGGGCCAGGCCACCCGGTTCAAACTGGGCCGCATACCGCAGCTCCATCCGCTCGGCCCCACGGGAAAGCTCTGCATAATTGGCGCAGGCCAGGGGAGCCAGCTGTTCCAGATACGCCCGCCGCCGCCGCTGGATGGCCTCGCCCTGGGCGGCAAGCTCGGTGTTCAGCACTTCCAGCAAGGAAATTTTTTCGGCGTAGGGACGTTCCTGCCCGGACGGTGAACGGCGCAGCAGCGCGTTTTTCTGCTGCAAGGCCCGCACATACCTGCGGTAAACGGTCAGGTAGCCGGGGTACAGCTGGCACAATGCCGCGTCCAAAAATTTCCGCCGCCCTTCCGGTGCGCCCTTGACCAGGCTCAGGTGGCCGGGGTCGAACACCACCGCCGGAAAGCTGCCCGCCAGTGTCGAGGCCCGCTTGGGCGGTGCCCCGTTTACCGAAGCCGTGCGGCCGGGCCGGGCAGAATCCGGGGTGCCGATGGTCAGCCGCACCCGGTTCGGGTCGTCCGGCTCCCGCTCCTCCTGCTGTGCGCGGAGGGTGGACGCTTCCAGCACGGCAAAAGGCTCGCCCCGCCGCACCAGCTCCGCATCTTTTCCGCCCCGGAAGCTCTTGCCGCCGGTCAGCAGCCAGATGGCTTCCAGCAGGTTCGTTTTCCCCTGGCCGTTGTTGCCGCAGATCACGGTCAGCTCCCGGCCGGGGGTCAGGGTCGCGGATGCAATGTTGCGATAATTCGTTACTTCTAAGGAGAGCAGACGCATGGTTTACTGGCCCTGCCCCACGGTGATGCTCTGGCCGTCCAGCTCGATCACGTCCCCTGCGCGGCATTTTTTTCCCCGCATGGTACACACCTCGCCGTTCACCTTGACGGCTCCGCCCTGCACCAGCTCCTTGGCTTCGCCGCCCGTTTCACACAGGCCGGCATATTTCAGCAGGGCATCCAGCTTGATAAATTCCGTATGAATGAGAATTTTTTGCATTTTTTTCGCCTCTCAATCGTTCTTGAAGCGGACAGGCAGCACCAGGTACAAAAAGTCGCTGCCCTCGGCCGGCAAAACCTTGACCGGGCTCAGGGGGCCGCTGATCTCCAGCCGGACCTGTTCGGTGCGGGCATTGCGGAGCGCGTCCAGCAGATAACGGTTGTTGAAACCGATCTCCACCTCATCGCCCTCGCACTGCGCGTTGAATTCATCCACCACGCGGCCCAGATTTGTCTGGCAGCGGACCACGACTTTACCCTCTGTAAAACTGATGCGGAGGGGATTCTTCAGCCGTTCGGTGATGATCAGGGAAGCGCGCTCGATGGTCTCGATGAAATCCTTGGTGTCCAGCGTCACGCGGGTGCGGCTGCCGGCCGGGATCACATTGTGATAGTTGAGGAATTCGCCCTCGATCAGGCGGCTCATGATGGTGTAGCCCGCCGTCATGAACACCACATAGCGGCGGTTGGCGCAGATGTGGACCAGCTCCTCATCGTCATTGGCCAGCAGATGTGCCACTTCGGTCATGGTTTTGCTGGGCACGATGATCCGGATGTCCTTGACCGCCTGGATTGGCCGCTCCACGATGGCCAGGCGGTAGCCGTCCAGGGCCACCACGGTGAGCTTGTCGGGCTCGATCTCAAATAATTCACCGGTATGCGCCGGTTTTTTCTCATCCTGGCTGACGGCGTACAGGGTGCGGTCGATCATATCACGCAGCACGCCGGTGGGGATGGTCAGCGTTTCCTCGGCTCCGGTGTTGGGCAGCTCCGGGAAATCGGTGGCGGACATGGACTGGATTTCGAACTGTGCCACGCCGCTCTGGATGGTGGTCTTGCCATTATCGGCCGACTGGATCGTGATTTGACCGGAGGGCATTCGGCTGATCATGCTGCTGAGCAGTTTTGCATTCAGCACGATCTCTCCCGGCTCCTTGACATTGGCTTCGATGGTGGTCACGATGCCCATTTCCAGGTCGTAGCCGGTCAGGGTGAGCTGGAAGCCTTCGGCTTTCAGGAGGATGCCTTCCAGCACCGGGATGGTGGAGCGCAGGGTGACGGCTTTGGAAACGCCGTCGATGGCCGCACTCAACAGGGTCTTATCGCAGATGATATTCAAGCGTTCGTCTCTCCTTTTCTGGATCACAGGTTTCAGCTCGTGTTCCATACGCGATGGATGCTGAACCGCCGGATCTATATTAAACTTGTTGTAGTAATCGTAGTAGGGGGTGGGGAAGATGTGGAAAAGTCGGAAAAGGTCTGAAATCATGCGGACGAAAGCTTTTCCACCGGGTTGTGGATGCAGTGTGAAAGGATTGTGGAATCAGGTGCCGGAATCCGGTTTTCCACGCCGGGTGTGAAGAACCCGTGTTGAATGTTGAAAACTCGGTGGAAAAAGTGGAAAGATTCCGCTTTCTACCACAATATCTTGTTCTTTTTTCGTGGTTTTCGCCCGTTTTCTCCCCATATTTTGGGGTTTGTTCCTGCAAGAGTATGACTTTTACATCCGATCAGGCCTTGACGTTTTTGATGATGTCGCTGACCGTTTCACGCAGGTGCTGGTCGTTGTTCATGTCCCGCTCCATGGTCTTGAGCGAGTAGACGATGGTGGAATGATCACGGCCGGAGAATTCGCGGCCGATCTCCTCCATGCTCATGCCGGTGACCTCACGCAGGATATAGATGGCCACGCGGCGGGCCGAAGCAACGTTGGCGTTGCGCTTGGTGCCCCGGATGTCGGCAGGGGAGACGTTGAACGTGCGGGAGACCTCGCCCACGATCTTCTCGATGGTCACGGGCACGGGCTGCGTCTCGTTCAGGATGTCCTTGATGGCATTCTGGGCCACACTGATGACCGGCTGGATGCCCTCCAGCATGTAGTAGGCGTTCAGCTTTTTCACTGCGCCCTCCAGCTGGCGGATGTTGTTTTTCAGGTGGTTGGCAATGAACTCGGCTACATCTTCGGGCAGGTCCAGGTGGAGCAGCTCGGCCTTGCGCTTGACGATGGCCACGCGCGTTTCAAAATCCGGCGGCTGAACGTCGGCGGTCAGGCCCCACTCAAAGCGGGTGCGCAGGCGTTCTTCCAGGCTCTTGATCTCCTTGGCGGGGCGGTCGGAGGCGATAACGATCTGCTTGTGGGCATCGTGCAGGGAGTTGAACGTGTGGAAAAACTCCTCCTGCGTGGACTCTTTGCCCGCGATGAACTGGATATCGTCCACCAGCAGCAGGTCGGCCACACGGTACTTCATCCGGAAATCCTCCGTGCTGCCCGCACGGATCGCGGCGATCAGCTCATTGGTGAACTGTTCGCAGGTAACGTACATGATGACAAAATCGGGGTGGGTGCGCTTGATCTCGGTCTGGATGGCCGTGAGCAGATGGGTCTTGCCAAGGCCGGAGCCGCCGTAGATGAACAGCGGGTTGTAGGCCCCGGAGGGGTTGGCCGCCACCGCCTGCGCCGCAGCAAACGCAAACTGGTTGGAGGGACCCTTGATGAAGTTCTCGAACGTGAACTCGTAGTTGCCCTGGGGTGATGCGGGGTTGGCCTCGTACTGCTGGGCCAGCACCACCTCATGCGGCGGCGTGCTGGGCACCACCAGCGTGATGTCCACGTCAAAGCCCAGCACGGTCTTGAACGCTTCTTTCAACAGGCCGAGGTAGCGGTCCGTCACGATCTTGCAGATGAAATCGTTGCGCACCGAGAGGGTGATATGGCTGGAATCCTCAAAACTGATGGGCTCCAGGCCGTCGATGTAGAGATTATAGGTCGGCTCCGCCATCTGCGTTTTGCAGTAGCTCTGCGCGGCCTCTAAAACGTCCTTGAAAGAATCCATAAAACATCCACTCCATTGAAGTTTTCAACAATGCTGCTGATACCAGGTTAGTATACCACAAAAATCCCTGTGCGTCCACATTCTATAATGTAATTTATAATACATAAGAAAAGCCGCCCTTCTGCCGTTGTGGATGGAGCGGCAAAAAGCCACAATATCTTGTGGAGAAAAAGTTTTCCACGGCAAAATGGTGAAAAAGTTGAAAATCTTTTCACAAAAAAGTTTGCAGGAAAGCGAAAAAAATGCTTGACAGAACGCCATACTGTGCGATATACTGTTGAATTGCAAGCCTGTCCCCATTTTGGGACCAGAATAGACCCCATAACCGGGGACGAGTTTTTACGGAGGATACAACCATGAAGAGAACTTTTCAGCCCAAGAAGCGTCAGCGCAAGGAAGTTCATGGCTTTCTGACCCGCATGAGCACCAAGAACGGCCGCAAGGTCATCAATGCCCGCCGTGCAAAGGGCCGCAAGAGCCTGACCGTCTGATCCTGCTTTGGCAAGGGTCCGGCGCAGAATTGAACATGCGCACAAAGGCCGCTGATATTGGATTAGCGGCCTTCTTTTTATTTCTGCGTGCGCTTTGACTAAAATTTCGGCAAAAGATTTGGCAGGGAAAACGCTGTGACACACTTTTCATGCCGGCTTTTTTTTGCTATACTGAGTTTTGAACTTTGCCTTTGCGGCAGAGCGTTTGAAATGACCCGGAAAAGGAGGTGCCGGAAATGCGTTATCGCCCCATCCGCCGCAACAGCGAGTATGGCCGCGTGTATGCCCGCGGCAAAAGCTATGTGAACCCGGCACTGGTGCTGTATGTGCTCAAGACCCGCGGCAAAAAGACCCGTGTCGGCCTGACCGCCACCAAAAAGATCGGCCATGCCGTGCAGCGCAACCGTGCCCGCCGTGTGATGAAAGCCGCCATCGACGAGCACCTGGACTACAACATTGGCGGCTATGATCTGGTGTTTGTGGCCCGCGGCATCACCCCCCACCTGAAAAGCTGGCAGCTCAGCGAGGTGGTGGCCAAGCTCTTTGCCTCTGCCGGCCTGCCCGATAAGGCAAAGCAGCCGGGCGCAAAGCCCCCCGCCACGCTGCCGCCTGCACATCGGGCCGCAAAGCCGTGAATCCGCTTTCCCGCTGGTGCCGCTGTGCGCTGTGTACACCCATCCGGTTCTACCAGCGCTTCATCAGCCCCGGCCTTGGCCGGAACTGCCGCTTTACCCCCAGCTGCAGCCAGTACACGCTGGAAGCCATCCAGCGGCACGGCTGCATCAAGGGACTGCTGCTGGGTGCGGCCCGCATTGCCCGCTGCAACCCGCTGGGCCGCTGGGGCTTTGACCCGGTGCCCCCCAAAGGCCGCTGGGTGAGCCCGGAGCGGAGATTGTCCCCGGCAAAGCTGTTTTCCGCACGACGCGGTAAAAACGTGGAAAAGTAACCACTGCATGTAGGGCAGGGCGTTGGGGAGTTTTCCCACGCAAGTGATATCGGGTTGCGGCACCCAGCATCCGTGCGCTAACGCTTGCGTCTTGCTGGCCGCGGCCCCAACAACAGCTCCCTGTATCCGCCACTGGCGGCGGTCGCTGTCGTTGCAGTGCGTCCCACCCCCGGACACTTGCTTTGGGAAACTCCCCGCCGTCCTGCCGGGAAAGATGCAGGCTGTCCTGTGTGGGTGTTCTTTCAATCAGCTTCTTGTGACGCGCCGTGCTGTGGGCGGGGTGTCCTTCTCATAAAAATCTAACGTCCCGTACCACAGGCGGGGCAGAATGGACGAAGATATGAATCCTTTATACATCCTCGGCTGGCCTTTGGGCTATGTAATGGAGTGGATCTACAAGCTGATCCCGAACTATGGCTGGGACATCATCCTGTTCACCGTGCTGATCACGGTGGTCAAGATCCCGCTCCAGCTCAACCAGCAAAAGAGCATGGCCCGCATGAGCGCGTTCCAGCCCATGGTCATGGAGATCCAGAAAAAGTACAAGGACAAGCCCGACAAGCAGCAGGAAGAACTGATGAAGCTGCAGGAGCAGGGTTATAAGCCCACCGCCGGCTGTATGCCCATGCTGGTGAACTTCCTGGTCATGTTCGGCGTGATCGAGGTGGTGTACCGCCCGCTGCAGCGCATCTTCCACATCAGCGCCGAGGCCGTCACCGCCGCAGGCGAGGCCCTGACCGCTCTGGGCATCAACTTTACCACCGTGACCTGTGATACCAACATCATCGCCCAGGTGCTGGCCGGTGAGACCAGCGTGACCTCCTGCTTTACCGCAGATCAGGTCAGCACCATCACCGAGTTCGGCCAGCACATGGATTTCTTTGGCATCGACCTGACCCGCGTGCCCCAGTACAGCCTGGCAGCCGAGAACCTGCCCCTGCTGATCTTCCCCGTCCTGGCCATCGTGACCATGTTCATCTCCACCCACATCAGCATGAAAGCCTCCGGCCAGGAGATGCAGGGCAGCATGAAGCTGACCATGTACATGATGCCGCTGATGTACCTGTTCTTCTGCTTTACCGTGCCCTGCGCATTCTCTCTGTACTACGTTGTTTCCAACATCCTGATGACCGTGCAGAGCATCGTCATGAAGAAAATTTACGATCCGGAAAAGATGAAAGCCGAGGTCGCCGCTGAGATGGCTGCCCGCAAAAAGGAGCAGAAGCGCGGTGTGAAGAACACCACCATCAAGGTCACCGATGAAAAGACCGGCCAGACCGTGGAAAAGAATATCTCCGCCAGCGAGATGAACAAGCGCCGCCTGGAGTATGCCCGCCAGCTGGATGCGGAGCGCTACAAGGATGAGCGTACGGTCCCGCTGAGCGAGCTGGAAAACAAAAAGGAGGATTGACTGCAATGATCCGTACTCAGGAAGCAACCGGCAAAACGGTTGACGAAGCCCGCGCAAAGGCCTGTGCCCTGCTGGGGGTCCAGGCAGAGGATCTGAATGTGAGCTACGAGGTGCTGGAGATGCCCCAGAAAACCGGTTTTCTGGGCCTGAAGACCACCCCGGCCAAGGTACGCGTGAGCGTGGAAGAACCGGATGCCGCCCCCGTGGTGGAGGAAAAGGCTCCGGCTGCCGCTGTGGAGCAGCCTGCCGCCCCTGTCCAGGCGGAACAGCCCAAGGCGGAGGCAGAGCAGCCTGCCGCAGCTCCTGTGCAGGAGGAGGCAGCCGAGGAACCCATCAACATTGAGGAGAACGCCAAGGTCAAGGCTGCTGTGGACTACCTGAAAGAGGTCATTGCCAAGATGGGCGTGGAGAACGTGACGTTCAGCGCCGTGCAGAAAGGCGAAGCCACGATCATCCGTCTGGATGGCGAGAAGCTGGGTGCCCTGATCGGCCGCCGCGGTGAGACGATGGAGAGCCTTTCCTACCTGGCAAGCCTGGTGGCCAACCGCCTGGAGGGCGATTACATCAAGCTGGGCCTGGATGTGGCCGGCTACCGCGACAAGCGGGAAAGCGACCTGACCGCCCTGGCCCAGCGCATTGGTGCCAAGGTGCGCAAGACGGGCCGCAGCTTTGCCATGGAACCCATGAACCCCTATGAGCGCCGCATCATCCACTCTGCCATCGGCAAGATGGAGGGTGTGCGCAGCGAGAGCAAGGGCGAGGGCCGTGACCGCCGTGTGGTCATCTACTCCACCGCCCCCGATGCTCAGACGGAGAACACTTACGGCGAGCGCCGCCCGCGCGGCAATGGCCGCCGCCCCGGCGGAAACCGGAACGGTGGTTATCGCGGTGGGAACCACGGCGGGGAGCGCAGCGGCCGCAATGGCGGATATCGCGGCGGCAGCCGTCCGTCTGGCAGCCGTGGCCCGCGTCCGTCCGGCGTGCCGGAGCGCACGTATGCGCCCCGCGATGCGGAGACGGCTGCCCCGGTGGCACCCAAGCGCACCGAGCGCGTGGACGATTTTGCCGATTTCAGCTTTGGCAAGATCGAGCTGTGATCTGACCCGAGTTTTGCACAATGCAGCCCTGTTCCGGTGGAAAACCGGAGCGGGGCTGCTTTTGTTTTGGTTTGTGTGCAGAAAGATGTGCCGCTGTGCCGGAAAAACTTCCTTTTTTTACGGCTTCGTGGTACAATAAACTGTGATTTCATACCGGAAAGGGGAGCCTTTGAATGCAGAACAGTACGATCGCGGCCATTGCCACCGCACCGGGGGCGGGCGGCATTGCCGTGGTGCGCCTTTCCGGCCCGGAAAGCTATGCCGTGGCGGCACAGGTGTTCCACCCGGCCAATCCCGCCAAAAAGGTGGAGGAAGCAAAGGGCTACACGGCCCTGTTCGGCACCTTTGTGGAGGGAACGGATGCCTTTGACGAGGGCGTTGCGCTGTTTTTCCGGGCACCGCACAGTTACACCGGCGAGGACGTGGTGGAGCTTTCCTGCCATGGCGGCAGCGCGGTAGCGCGGCGGCTGGTGGAAAGCTGTATTGCCGCCGGTGCGGCTCCCGCAGCCCCCGGTGAGTACACCCGCCGCGCATTTCTGAACGGAAAGCTCGGCCTGACCCAGGCCGAAGCCGTGATGGATCTTGTTTCGGCTGACGGGCGGCAGGGGGCCGCGCTGGCCAATGCCTCCCTGAACGGTGCCCTGGCGCGGAAGATCGGGGCCGAAAAGGAGGCGCTGACCGCGCTGCAGGCCCATCTGGCGGCCTGGGTGGATTTCCCGGAGGAAGATGTGCCGGAACTGGACACCGCCCACCTGCAAGGCACGCTGTCCGGCGTGCAGGCCGAGCTGGAAGAATTGATCCGGAACTACGATGCCGGGGCCGTGCTGCGAGAAGGCGTGGACTGCGCCATCGTGGGCCGCCCCAATGCGGGAAAATCCACCCTGCTGAATCTGTTGGCCGGGTTCGACCGGGCCATCGTGACCCCGGTGGCGGGAACTACCCGCGATGTGGTGGAGCAGGCCGTGCAGCTGGGAGAAGTCCGGCTGAACCTGTTTGACACGGCGGGTCTGCGCCAGACCGAGGATGCCATTGAAGCCGAGGGCATCCGCCGCAGCTGGAAAAAGCTGGATGAGGCCGGGCTGGTGCTGGCCGTGTTCGACGGCTCGGAGCCGCTGACCAAAGAGGACCTGGCCCTGGCCCGGCGCTGCGCGGGCCGCCCGGCCATTGCGCTGGTGAACAAGGAGGACAAGCCCACCCGATTTGATGCCGGGATGATCGCAGACGATTTTGTTATGGTGATCCCGGTCTGCTGCCGGGAGGAGGGGAGCCGCGGGGTGATCGCCGCTGCGGTGGCCCGCCTGCTGGGCACCAGCCGGATCGACCCCCACGCGGCCAGCCTTTCGGGCCAGCGGCAGCTTGCCGCCGCCACCCGTGCGCGGGATGCGGTGGACGGCGCGCTGGAAGCCATGCGCGGCGGCTTTGGGCTGGATGCCGTTTCCGTCTGCGTGGACGATGCGCTGGACGCACTGTGTGAGCTGACCGGTGAAAATGCTTCGGAGAATGTCATCAATGAGGTGTTTGAGAGATTCTGCGTGGGGAAGTAAGGGGGGGATGTTCTCTTTTGCTGGCAAAAGAGAACCAGAAAACCACCAGCGATTTCGACGCGCTGGATCCGACGGGTTGCGGTACCCAGCGTCCACTTTGTGCCTTGGGCGGCACTCGTGTCCTGCTGACCGCGGCCCCAACGGCTCCTCCCTGTTTCCGCCGCAGGCGGCGGTCGTCGCCGTTGCAAGAAAGGGGCTGCTCGCCCCTTTCAGACCCCGAAGGGGAAGTCGAAACGGAAAAAAGCTAAGCCGCTTCGCTAGAAGCTTTTTTCTCGTTTCTCCGATTTACGGCTTCGCCGAGGGTGTTACCTCTCTGCTGACGGTAAAGTTCAGCGAAAACCTGAAATCTTCGGCGAAGCCGTAAAACGGCGGAGGCTCAAAATGCGGTTAAGAGATCTTCACGCCGAATGGCGTGAATCTCCAGCATTTTGAGTTGGAGCCCACCTCTCCGGGATTATCAAGGGCGAGCAGCCCTTGATTCGTGCCTCCCGCGCTTCGAAAGTAGCGGGCACTTTTCTGGTTCTCTTTTGGTGCGCAAAAGAGAACATAGCCCCATGCAAAAGCATTCTAACCCCTGCGCCGCAGGCGCGATATGTATATAAAAACTCAGAGGAAAAATAGACAACAATGAACCATTTAGGAGATTATGATGTGATCGTGATCGGTGCGGGCCATGCCGGCATCGAGGCCGCCCACGCGGCCGCCGCGCTGGGGGCCAGAACGGCCGTTTTTACCATGAGCCTGGATGCCATTGGCAACATGCCCTGCAACCCCAGCATTGGCGGAACGGCAAAAGGAACGCTGGTACGCGAATTGGATGCGCTGGGCGGCGTGATGGGCCTGGCGGCGGATGCCACCTACCTGCAAAGCCGGATGCTGAACAAGGGCAAGGGCCCGGCAGTCCATGCCCTGCGGGTGCAGACCGACCGCAAGCGCTACCACGAATACATGAAGCACGCCTTGGAGCTGACCCCCGGCCTTGCCATCCATCAGGCCGAGGTGGTGGGCATCGAGGTGGAAAACGGCCGTGTGACCGGTGTTGTCACCCAGCTCAATGGGGAATACAGCGCCCGGTGCGTGGTCATTGCGACGGGCACCAATCTGGGCGGCAAGATCTTTGTGGGCGATGCCTGGTATGCCTCCGGCCCGGACGGGATGCACGCCGCCAACGCCCTGACGCAGAGCCTGAAAGAGGCCGGGCTGCCGCTGCGCCGCTTCAAGACCGGAACACCGGCCCGTGTCCACCGCCGCAGCATTGACTTTTCCCGGCTGGAATGCCAGCCCGGAGACCCGGACAATGAATTGCAGCCGTTCAGCTTCCTGACGGATGCACCCATGCACAACAAGGTGGAATGCTGGATCGCCTACACCAACCCCGAGACCCACAGGATCATCCTGGATAACATCCAGCGCAGCCCGCTGTACGGCGGCATGATCGAGGGTGTTGGCCCGCGCTACTGCCCCTCCATTGAGGATAAGGTGGTGCGCTTTGCAGGTAAGGACCGCCACCCCATTTTTGTGGAACCCTGCGGCGAGAACACCGAGGAAATGTATCTGCAGGGCGCTTCCAGCAGCCTGCCGGAGGATGTGCAGAACGCTTTTTATCGCAGCATCAAAGGGTTTGAACACATTGAGATCCTGCGCCCGGCCTATGCCATCGAGTACGACTGCGTAGACCCCACCAGTCTGGAAGCCACGCTGGAAAGCAAGGTGGTGCGGGGCCTGTACGGTGCGGGCCAGTTCAACGGCACCTCCGGCTACGAAGAAGCCGCCGCCCAGGGCCTGCTGGCCGGGCTGAACGCCGCCCGCAATGCGCTGGGCAAAGAGCAGCTCATCCTGCCGCGCCAGACCAGCTACCTGGGAACGCTGGTGGACGATCTGGTGACCAAGGGCGTGATGGACCCCTACCGCATGATGACCAGCCGCAGCGAATACCGCCTGACCCTGCGCCAGGACAACGCCGACCAGCGCCTGACCCCCATCGGGCGGGAGTACGGGCTGGTGCAGGACGACCGCTGGGAAAAATATCAGCACACCCAGAGCGTTCTGGAAGCAGAGCGCCGCCGCCTGCACGAGAGCCACCTGCGCACGGCCGACCTGCGGGCCGCCATGGAAGCGGCGGGCCTTGCCCCGGCAGCCGAGGGCGGCATTGCAGAGGAGCTGCTCCGCCGCCCGGAGATCAGCTACCCGCTGGTGGCCGGGATCATCGGCTGGGGAGAGGGGATCACCCCCATGCTGGCCGAGCGGCTGGAAACCGAGATCAAGTACGCGGGCTACATTGCCCGGCAGGATCGGATGATCCGCGAGGTGGCCCGCCACGAAAAGACCCTGATCCCGGAGGATTTCGAGTACGCCAGCCTGACCGGCCTGACGCTGGAAGCCCGCGAAAAGCTGGCCCGCATCCGCCCCCGGAACCTGGGCCAGGCCGGCCGCATCCCCGGCGTGTCGCCATCGGATGTGGCACAACTCAGCATCGCCTTGGCGGTGAAACGTTGATGATTGCCGCGCAGCGATTTCAAATCGGCGGAAAGCAAAAATGCGGTTAAGAGATCTTCGCGCGGATGCGCGAATCTCCAGCATTTTTGCTTGGAGCCCACTGCTTTGGGGTTACTAGGGGCGAGCAGCCCCTAGTTCGTGCCTCCCGCGCTTCGAAAGTAGCGGGTGCTTTTCTGGTTCTCTTTTGGCACGCAAAAGAGAACATCCCGGGCGGCAATGAATTCTGTAAAAGCAATAAAACCTGTCCGACGCGATAGCGTGTTCAAGTGAAGCGATTTCAAAAAGCGGTTTGGGGTGAATCAAATGGAACTTCAGTTATACAAGGGCCGCCCTGCGGACTGCACCGGGCGGCTGGCAAAAGAAATACGCACCTACGATGTTCTGGATGACCTCGGTATCCCGTACTGGCGCACCGACCACGCCTGGATGAAAGCGGACACCATGGAGGACTGCAAGATCATCGACGATTGCCTGGGGGCTACGGTCTGCAAGAACCTGTTCCTGTGCAACCGGCAGAAAACAAACTTTTACCTGCTGATGATGCCGGGGGATAAGCCGTTCAAGACAAAGGAGCTTTCCCACCAGCTGGGCATTGCCCGCCTGAGTTTTGCATCGCCGGAGGATATGGAGCGCTATCTGGACTGCACCCCCGGCTCCTCGTCCATTATGGGCCTGGCCAATGACCCGGACAACCATGTGCAGCTGCTCATGGATGAGGATGTGGTCAAGGGCGAATATCTCGGCTGCCACCCCTGCATCAACACTTCGTCGCTCAAGCTGTACACGGCCGATGTGCTGGAAAAGTTCCTGCCCGCCGTACATCACGAGCCGGTGTATGTGACCCTGAACGGTGCCGATTGAACCTGCGGTAAAATGATAGATTGGAGCAACAAATGATCGACAAAGAGAGACTGGAACAGAAGTGTTCCACATGGAACATTGCCCTGACCGGCACCCAGCTGGACCAGCTGGACACCTATGCACAGATTCTGGTGGAGTACAACCAGAAAGTCAACCTGACGGCCATCACCGACCCGGAGGGGATCGAGGATAAGCATTTTCTGGACAGCCTGCTCTTTGCTTCCCAGCCCGAAGTGGCAGGGAAGATGGTGGACGTGGGCGCAGGGGCCGGTTTCCCCGGCATCGTGACCAAGATCTATAAGCCGGAGCTGGAGCTGACCCTGATGGAGCCCACCGGAAAGCGGGTGGAATTTTTGAAGTACGCCTGCGCCCAGCTTGGCCTGAACGGCGTGGAGTTTGCCAAGGAACGCGCGGAGGAAGCGGCCCGCAAGGTGTGGCGGGAACAGTTCGATCTGGCATCGGCCCGCGCCGTAGCAGCCCTGCCCATGCTGGCCGAATACTGTCTGCCGCTGGTCAAGGTGGGCGGCAGCTTTCTGGCTATGAAAGGCGCTTCCGGTTCCGAGGAGCTCACGGCGGCGCGCGGGGCCATCAAAAAGCTGGGGGGCGCGTATGCCGAGACGCGCACACTCCACCTGCCCGGCGGCGACACCCGCACCCTGATCCTCTGCAAAAAGATTTCGCAAACTCCGACAGCCTATCCCAGAAACGGCGGAAAAATCGCAAAATCTCCGCTGAAATAACGAGCCATCGAAAGAAAAATACAAAACCCTGCCGAACGAAACTTCTGGCAGGGCTTTTTGTTTTCTGGTAGACTGGGAGCAGACGATCTGTTTTTCAACCATTTCTCGGGAAAATGTTGAAAACAGTGTCGCAGCGCAGAGAAAGGAGCAGAAATCATGTTTGAACGTAAGAAAACCGCGGGAAAGATCTATATGCTCCCGGTGGATGCTATCCGGCCCTCGCCGTTCCAGGCGCGGACCTCCTTTGCGGAAAAGGAGCTGGCGGGATTGGCGCAGAGCATCCGGGAAAACGGCCTGCTGCAGCCCGTGTCGGTGCGCAAAACCGACATGGGCTATGAGCTGGTGGCAGGGGAACGGCGGCTCCGCGCCTGCAAGCTGGCGGGGATGGAGACGATCCCCGCCATCCTGTGCGAGGGCGGGGACGAGCGCACGGCTGCCCTGGGCCTGCTGGAAAACATCCAGCGGGAGGATCTGAACCCCTTTGAGCAGGCGCAGGGCCTGCGGGACGTGATGGTGCTGTGGGACTGCACCCAGGCCGCTGCCGCCAAGCGCCTGGGCATGGCACAGCCTACCCTGGCCAACAAGCTGCGGCTGCTGCAGCTCACGCCGGACCAGCGGCAGTTCGTGTTGGACAACGGCCTGACCGAGCGCCACGCCCGCGCCGTGCTCCGCCTGCCGGAAAACCGCCGCAGCGAAGCGCTCATCACCATTGCCAAGCGCCGCTTCAACGCCCGCCAGACCGATCTTTACATTGAGCAGCTGCTCAATGCGGCGGCACCGGGCAAGCACCGCATCTCCATGGTCAAGGATGTGCGCATCTTTGTCAACACCATCGACCATGCCATCCGCCTGATGACCGACAACGGTGTGCCCGCCACGGCCCACCGCGAGGAGCGCGACGGCTACATTGAGTACACGGTGCGCATCCCCACCGCCGCCGCACAGAAATAACGGCAGGGAAATGTTCCACATGGAACATCGGTTTGCTCGGTTTGCCCATCGAAAATAAAAAATCGGGGGTGCAAACTCTACAAAAAGAGCAAAACGCAGCCGCTTTTGCGTAAAATAATCAAGAAACCGGTTCAAAAAGCGGCGCTGATGTGCTATACTAGGCAGTAACGAGGCTCTGCTGCGGGGAAAACAGCGGGTCTCAGCCTCAAATGTTCCATGTGGAACAGACTATTTTTCCCGGAAAGAAGCAAAACGCGTGGCAAAAATCGTTGCAGTGGCAAACCAGAAAGGCGGCGTGGGCAAGACCACCACGGCGGTCAACCTTTCTTCCTGCGTGGCGGCACTGGGCAAAAAGGTGCTGATCGTGGATCTGGATCCGCAGGGCAATACAACAACCGGTTACGGCATCCCCAAGCGGAGTGTCGATGTAGGTACTTATGAAATGCTGATCGGCGAGGCCAGTGCGGCCAAAGCCATCCGCAAAACCGAGTTCCGGACCGATGTCATCGGCTCCAACACCCGCCTTGCCGGCGCGGCGCTGGAAATGATCGACCTGCCGGGGCGCGAGAGCCGGCTGCGCAAGGCCCTGGCCTCGGTGCAGAAAGACTATGACTTCATCTTCATCGACTGCCCGCCCAGCCTGGATCTGCTTACGCTGAACGGCCTGTGCGCCTGCGACAGCGTGCTGATCCCGATCCAGTGCGAGTACTATGCGCTGGAGGGGCTTTCGGAGCTGGTCAGCACGCTCAAGACCATCCGCAAAAAGTATAACCCGTATCTGGATATCGAGGGCGTGGTGTTCACCATGTTCTCCGGGCGGCTCAACCTGACGCTGCAGGTGGTGGACCAGGTCAAAAAATATTTTGGCTCCAAGGTCTATAAAACCACGATCCCGCGCACGATCCGCATTTCCGAGGCACCCAGCTACGGCCAGCCCATCAACTTTTACGAGCCAAAGGGCAAGGGCAGCGAGGCCTACATGGACCTTGCCATTGAATTTGTAAAGAACAACCGCCCGCACGAGCCGGCCAAGCGCCGCGCCGGGGGCAACCGTGCGCCTGCCGACAGCGGCAGTGCGCTGGAAGAAGTCTGACCGGGGGGAAACGTGATCTATGGCAAAAGGAAGAGGAGGACTGGGCCGGGGGCTGGAAAGTCTGTTTGAAGATGCCGCGCCCAGCTTTGCATCCGATACCCGGATCGAAACGCTGCCCCTGCGGGAGATCGAGCCGGATCCGGAACAGCCCCGCAAGACCTTTGAGGAGGAGCCGCTGGCAGAACTGGCGGCCAGCATCTCCGAGCATGGGCTGCTCCAACCCATTGCAGTGCGCCCGCAGGCGCGGGGCGGGTATCTGATCGTAGCAGGAGAGCGCCGCTGGCGGGCCTGCCGGATGGCGGGCCTGACCGAGGTGCCGGTCATCGTCAAGGATGTCACCGACGAGCAGGCCATGGAACTGGCGCTGGTGGAAAACCTCCAGCGCGAGGACCTGGACCCGGTGGAAGAAGCCTGCGGGATCCGGGAACTGATGACCCGCTGTGACCTGACCCAGGAGCAGGCGGCCCGGAAGCTTGGCAAAAGCCGCAGCGCCCTGGCCAACAGCCTGCGGCTGCTCAATCTGCCGGAAACGGTGCTGGAACTGCTGAAAAGCGGCTTTTTGACCACCGGCCACGCCAAGGTGATCCTGGGCCTGCCCACACCACAGCTGCAGGAACAGGCCGCCCAGCTGATCGCAGACCATCAGCTGAATGTCCGCCAGGCCGAGGTTCTGTGCAAAAAGCTTACAAAGCCGGAACAGCCGCCCAAGGAGCCGCCGCTGCGCAGCACCCTTCCGGTGGAAGTGGAGGAGAGCCTGAAGCAGGCACTGGGCAGCGAAGTGAATGTCGCCTACCACGACGGCAAAGGGAAACTGACCGTCCATTTCTACTCGGATGAGCAGCTCAAGGCCTTTGCAAACCTGCTGGGGCAGTATCAGGTTGAGGATTAAACCTCTCCGTCATTGCTTCGCAATGCCACCTCTCCTAGTAGGAGAGGCCTTGGCAGCCGGGTAAAGCTTTCTGGATACGCCAGAGGCTCCCCTACTAGGAAAGACTCCCTCCGGCCGGAGGGAGATGTCGCGCAAGCGACAAAGGGAGGACAGCTGGCGGGCGCAAGCCCGACTGAGAGGTTGTACGAAGAACAGCTTATCTGTGCGGAAAAAACGTAATATAGCGTAATAAGGCGGGCCACCGCCTTTGAACGGCACGGGAACGGGAAATCCCCCATCCCCGCGCGAACGAAATAGAGTAAGGAGAGTAAATCATGCTTGATATCAAATTTGTCCGTGACAACCCGGAAGCGGTCAAGGAAAACATCAAGAAGAAGTTCCAGGACGCAAAGCTCCCTCTCGTAGACGAAGTCATTGAGAAGGATGCCAAGTACCGCGAGTGCCTGAAAGAGGTCGAAGCCCTCAAGGCTGCCCGCAACAAGCTGAGCAAGGCCAACGGCCCCCTGTTCGGCCAGCTGAAAAAGTGCGACGACGAGGCCAAGAAAGCAGAGCTTCAGGCCCAGATCGATGCAAACAACGCTGCGGTCAAGGCGGATGCCGACAAGATGGCGGAGCTGGAAAAGGAGGAGGAGATCCTGGCTGCCCGCATCCAGGAGATCATGTACACCATCCCCCAGATGATCGACCCCAGCGTGCCCATTGGCCCGGACGACAGCTGCAATGTGGAAGCACAGCGCTTTGGCGAGCCGGTCGTGCCCGATTTCCCCATCCCGTACCACACCGAGATCATGGAGAGCTTTGACGGCATTGATATGGACGCTGCCGGCCGCGTGGCAGGCAACGGCTTCTACTATCTGCTGGGCAACATTGCCCGCCTGCACGAGGCGGTGCTGGCCTACGCCCGTGATTTCATGATCAACAAGGGCTTTACCTACGTGATCCCGCCGTTCATGATGCACGGCAATGTGGTCCAGGGCGTGATGTCGTTCCCGGAGATGGATGCCATGATGTACAAGATCGAGGGTGAGGACCTGTACCTGATCGGTACCAGCGAGCACACCATGATCGGCCGCTTCATCGACCAGACCATCGACGAGAGCAAGATGCCCCTGACCCTGACCTCTTACAGCCCCTGCTTCCGCAAGGAAAAAGGTGCCCACGGCATCGAGGAGCGCGGCATCTACCGCATCCATCAGTTCGAGAAGCAGGAAATGATCGTGGTCTGCCGCCCGGAGGAGAGCGCGGACTGGTACGAGAAACTGTGGCAGATGTCGGTGGAGCTGTTCCGCAGCATGGAGATCCCGGTGCGCCAGCTGAACTGCTGCTCCGGCGACCTGGCTGATCTGAAAGTCAAGAGCTGCGATATCGAGGCATGGAGTCCCCGCCAGCAGAAGTACTTTGAGGTCTGCTCCTGCTCCAACCTGGGCGATGCACAGGCACGCCGCCTGCACATCCG
>CAKTEF010000020.1 GCA_934547065.1 uncultured Faecalibacterium sp. | reverse complement strand
TTTTCCAGTGCCCTGCCGGGAAGAATCCAAAGAGCGGCGGAACGCTCGTTGGCACACGACTTTGCTTGCAAAGTCTACCCGCCGCAGGCGAACCCACCATCTCCATGACGGCTCTCTTGGAATTGCTCAAGGATGCCGACCCGGAAATGAAGGCAAAGCTCCGCCTAGCACTGCTCACCTGATGCAAAAAAGGGCACTGATTGCAATGCAATACAGCGCCCTACATCATCGGACATGGATAACACCGACCGTGCAAAAACCGTGCAGCCATGGCTTACAAAACAAAAAAGCCACGAAATCTTTCGATCCACAGCTTCCACGGTAGACATTCCTACGCGTTGGAACCCGCGGGCTAAGCAACAGCCCACTGGGCTGATTGCTTGCGGCGCTATGCGCCGCCGCCCTGTTCGAGTCCCTTCCATCGCACCAAGAAAACCGAGAGTACAATGTACTCTCGGTTTTCTTGGTGCGATGGAAGGGACTCGAACCCCCGGCCTACTGATTCGTAGAGGGCCTTTATATGAGTTTCGGCGTTTTCAGTCATTGCAGTTTATATATATTCATCGTTGTTTTTGTGTTTGTTTGTGCATGGTCGTTTCACTTCTTTTCGATTCGATAAGGCACAAATAAGGCACATTCCAGAGGGCATACCATCCTATAAAACGGACACCATGAAGAAGGCAAAAAAGTTGACGGCTCACGAGGGCGGCAGAACCTGTCCGGCATGAGTTTTGAAATCAAGAACAACGACTAACCACCGATGAACAACGAGTGAACCACGGTCGAACACGTGACACGCTGGGCGCATGGGGCAACCTGTGCGCCCTCTTTGAATAGGGGGCAGCATCGTGAATCCTGACAATCTCCGCAGTCTGGCCGACCTGCCACCAGAACGCCGCCGGGAGATAGCCCGGATGGGCGGCAAGGCCAGCGGCATTGAACGCGCCCGGCGGGCCTATATGAAGCAGTCCGCACGGGAGATCATTCTGAAAATGCACTATTTCTACGAAGCAGAGGAAGAACTGGAAGCCGAGTGGAAAGAGTTTCAACGCTGGCGCAGGCGGAAAAAGAAGCGCAGCACTTCACACAAGTAAACAATTTGTTGACACGACACGCGGGCGCGCGTGGCCGTGTTTACTTATTCCGAAATCTCGAAAAAACTCGAACGAAAAAAGGGGATGCAGCATGGAACAGAATCGACCCAAGCAGACCGACCAGCAGGCCACAAACGCAGCCCTTGCAGCTCTTGCAGCCGCCGGGAACAGCTTCGCACTGGGCCAGCTGTGGGAAGTCAACAAGGGCTTTGTGCGGCGGCAGCTGTGGCAGTGGTACGAGAAGAACCGGCCCATAGCCGACAAAGCGGGCTTGTCCTTTGATGATCTTGTGCAGGAAGGGTATTTTGCTGTGGACTATGCCGCCAAACACTACGACCCAGAGCGCGGCAGTTTTACCACCGTTTTGGGCTATGCCCTTATGAATCAGGTTCGTTCGGCCACATGCGGGGAGCACTACCGCATCATTGAAACCAGCGAAGGGAAACGTGTGCAAGCGTCTGCAAACCCGCTGAACGAATGCACCAGCCTTGATACTCCTGTGGGCGAGGATGGCAGCGACACCGCTTTAGGCGATCTTCAGGAAGACCCTGCAGCCGCTCACGAGTTCCAGCAGGCCGAAAATGAGATCTACAACGAGGAACTTCACGCCGCGCTGGAAGAAGCCTTGAACAAGCTGGCAGCTATTCCAGTGCCACGGAGAGACCCCAGAGAGCACCGACAACCTGACTTTTCTACTGGTGGCCGTTTATAACATTGGGTATCAACAGGGCATCCGCAAGGAACGCCACCGCCGCCGGGTAAAGCAAAACGGCACAGAGAACCCATGCCGTGAAGCAATCGTGCGGCTGTTGGACAAAGCCGACCCGGAAGCCCTGCACCTGATTTGGATTGCAGCGCGCAACCTGACCCGGAAGGGAGTGAAACCCAATGCCTGAGCATCCCACCCGTGCAGAACTGACCCGCGCGATCATTGACCTACTGGATAAGGCCGACTATCGCAAACTGCGCCTTGTGTGGGTCTATGCAAGCCACCTGATACACTGAAATCCGCTCCAAAACCTGATAAAACCTGAACATTCCCACACAAAAAGCACTGAACCCCGCCTCAATGCGCCGCAGATCATCACGGCAGCGCACCGGGCAGGGTTCTTTTTGTTGAAGAATGTTGAAGTTTAGACCTTAACAAAACTTAACATTTCAAAACATCCGCAGGGTGACAAAAGGTAACATCTGCCCGGCGGGCCTGTTAGCAAATGTTAGCATCCGAACAGGCGAAAAAGGTTAGTAAAAGTTAGTATTCCAACCTGTTATCCTTTGTTATGGTTCAGGCACAACACCCGCCCCGCCGGGCATCCGGCACAAGGCACTCTGTAAGGCACACGGCAAGGCATTTTTTTGAGCCATAAGGCACAAATAAGGCACTTTCCAGCCCTTTTGAAGCCTATGTAAAGCAAGAAATCCCACGATTTACACCGCATTTTCAACGGTCAATCGTGGGATTTTACTTGGTGCGATGGAAGGGACTCGAACCCCCGGCCTACTGATTCGTAGTCAGTCACTCTATCCAGCTGAGCTACCAACGCATACGTTCCGTTCGGAACATGATGTATTTTATCACGCAGAGCCGAGTTTGTCAACGGTTTTTTGAAAATATTTTGGATTTTCTCTGATTTTGCGGGAGATTTTTCAAAAAAGTACGTCTTTTCGTTTGTCAGGCATTTTCTGCAAGGCGGGCGGCGATGGCCACGCCGGTCGGGGTGGCCGCAAGGCCGCCCTGGCCGGTCTCGCGCAGGTCCGGCGAAAGCAGGCTGCCCACGCGGCCCATGGCATCAATGACCTCATCGCAGGGGATGGCGTAATCCACCCCGGCCAGGGCCATGTTGGCGCAGGAGACGGCGTTCACCGCCCCCACAACATTCCGCTTGACGCAGGGCACCTCCACCAGACCGGCCACCGGGTCGCACACCAGGCCAAGCAGATTGCCCAGGGCCATGGCCGCAGCTGCGGCACACTGCTCCGGCGTACCCTGCTTCAGGCTGCACAGCGCGGCGGCCGCCATCGCGCTGGCAGCCCCCACCTCGGCCTGGCAGCCGCCCTCGGCACCGGCCAGGGTGGCGCGGGCGGCGATCACCTGCCCAAACCCGGCCGCCACATAGAGCGCATCACAGATGGCATCCTCGTCGGCTTCGCCCGCACGGGCAAGGGGGAGCAGCACCGCCGGGAGCACCCCGCAGCTGCCCGCCGTGGGGGCCGCCACGATCCGCTTCATGCAGGCGTTGCACTCGGCCGTTTTCAGCGCTTCCGCCGTTACGGCGGCCAGATAGTCGCCGCCATAGCTTTTGCCCTCCCGATGCGCCTGTTCCACCTTCGCAGCATCGCCGCCGGACAGGCCGCTGCGGCTGCGCTGGGCGGGGTCGTAATCCCGGCTGGTGGCCTGCATCACCCGCCACAAATGCCGCATGGCATGGCGGCTTGCCTCCTCGGTCAGGCGGCTCTCGGCCAGATCGCTGCGGAGGATCGTCTCAGCCAGCGAGAGGTTCTGGCTGCGGGCTGCGGCCAGCATTTCTTCACAGGATAAAAAAGACATGGCGTTATTCCTCCACGGTTTCTTCGGGTTCGTCGATGTTCAGGCAGGTCACTTTCAGGATGCCGGGCAGCATAGCCAGCTGCTGTTCCAGCGGATGGGGGATGTGGGAGTCGCATTCCAGCACCATCACGGCATAATCGCCGGTGCCCGCCCGGAACACCTGCATGGAGGCAATGTTGATCCGACGCATGGCCAGGCAGGTGGTCACCTCGGCAATGCAGCCGGGCGTGTCCTGGTTGTGGATGATCAGGGTATTGCTGTCGCCGCCAAAATCCGCTGGCACTCCGTCGATCTCCACCACCCGGATGCGGCCGCCGCCCACCGAGGCCGCCCGCATGGAAAGCTCGCGCCCGGTGCGGCTTTTCAGCTTGAGCACCGCCGTGTTGGGGTGGGCAGAGCGCAGCTCCACCGGATGGATGCAGAACGCCATGCCCCGCTGAGCCGCCAGCGCAAAGCTGTCGGGCAGGCGGGGGTCGTCCGGGCGCAGGCCCAGCAGGCCCGCCACCAGGGCCTTATCCGTGCCGTGGCCCCTGCCGGTGGTGGCAAAGCTGCCGTATAAGCCAATATCCGCCTGGGTCGGGAGTTCCCCCAGCAGCTTCTGGGCTGTATAGCCGATCCGGGCCGCCCCGGCAGTGTGGCTGGAAGACGGGCCGATCATCACCGGCCCAAGAACATCAAACAAGCGCATCCTGTACCCATCCTTTCACGGTCTGGCGCGGCCAAAACTGCCGCCCGGCCCCATTTTGGCCGTTGAAAAGCGCCCGATCCGCACTTTTTCTTCTTTTTATTATACCGCTTTCGGCCCACTTGTGCTATAATATTTTTACTAATGTTTGAATTTGCTCCTTTGGGGGCAACACGGAGGTTGGATTCCTATGAAACTGGTAAGCGTGGAAACTCCCGAAAAGAGTGTCTGCAAGATGACTTTCAGCGCATCGGCTGAGGAGTTGGAGGCCGCAGCCAATGCGGTGTACGAGCGCACCCGCGCCAGCTACACCATCAAGGGCTTTGCCAAGGGCGAGGCGGATCGTGCCCAGATCGAGGCTGACCGCGGCGAGCACACGTTCTGGTACGATGCCATCAACGACCTGATGGACCGCGACGTGCCCGCCCTGTACGAGGCCGCCATGGCCGAGCACGGCTTCCACCCGGTGGACGAGCCCAGCTATGACCTGGTCAGCGTCAAAAAGGACGAGGGCTTTGTGGCCACCGCCACCACCGCCCTGCAGCCGGAGCTGAAGCTGAACCAGACCTCCGGCTTTGAGGTAGAGTGCATCACCCCCGAAGTGACCGATAAAGAGATCGACGCTGTGCTGGAGCGCCGCCGCGCTGCCGCCGCAGAGCTGGTGCCCCACAAAGGCCCCGCTGTCAAGGGCAACATCGTCCACATCGACTACGAGGGCCTGCTGGACGGCAAGCCGTTCCAGGGCGGCACCGCCCAGAACCAGACCCTGCAGCTGGGCAGCGGCCGGATGATCCCCGGCTTTGAGGACGGCATCCTGGGCCACAAGGGCGGCGAGGAGTTTGAGATCTCCGTCACGTTCCCGGCCCGCTACCATGTCAAGGATCTGGCCGGGAAGCCCGCCGTGTTCAAGATCAAGCTGCTGGATGTCTGTGTGCGCCAGCTGCCCGCCCTGAACAGCGATTTTGCCAAAAAGGTGGCCCAGGTGGACACCATGGAGGCGTTCCGCGAACAGATCCGCAAGCAGCTTCACGACGGCAAACACGCCAGCGCCCTGAACCGTGCCAAGGATCAGGTGCTGACCCAGCTGGCCGATGCCGCAGAGGGTGAGCTGCCCAGCGTTCTGGTGGAAAGCACCTACCAGCACGAAATGGAGAACATCCAGCAGCAGCTGCAGATGCAGCGGATGAGCCTGGACCGCTACCTGAGCCAGATCCACCAGAGCCGCGAGACGTTCACCGCCAATGTCCACGCCGCTGCGGCCAGCAACACCCGTGCCCGGATGGCTCTGCTGCAGGTGGCACAGAACGAGAACCTGGTCCCCACTGTGGAGGAGATCGACAAGAACCTGCAGGAGCGCGCAGACCGCACCAAAAAGACGCTGGAGGAAGTCAAGGCCAACGCCAACGTCCCCATGATGCAGCGCAATGAGGCCATCCGCCGCGCCGCCGACTGGGTGATCGAGCACTCCACCATCGCGGAAAAATAAGCCGTTGGTTGGAACTGTAAACTTTTTGCGTACCACTTGACTTTTTTCAAGAATCGCATATACTAGAAGTGCAAAGAATTCACGAGATTCTAAGCCATCCGCGCAAAACAGCCCCCGGAGAGATGTCCGCTCTCCGGGGGCCTCGTGCTTACTCGCCCTTGTTCATGTCCGGGTCAAGCCACTTGCACAGGAAATGTCCGACTACCTGTGCTCCGACCGAGATTAAAAAACTCACGAGATATTCCATCGCCATCCACCTCCTCCCTGCTGCGGGAGTAAGTAAAGGGCAGCACAAAAAGTATATCACAAAATCTGACAGGAAACAACGCAAAGGAACCCGCCCGGATGCACTCACCGGGCGGGTTCCTTTTTTCGTATTCTTGTTACTTTGCCAGGAAATTAAAGCCCATGACCACGATGCCCAGCACCACCAGAACGATGCCGGTGGCACGGTTCAGGGTCTTGGGTTCCGCCTTGTTGGCAAACACAGCCGCAATGCGGGCCCACAGCAGGGTGAACAGGACACAGAGGAGGAACACCGTCCAGTCCGGTGCGCCGCCAATGGCAAAATGGGAGACAGCCCCCGTCAGAGCCGTGAACGTCATGATGAACACGCTGGTGCCCACAGCCGTTTTCAGCTCGTAGCCCAGCACGCTGGTGAGGATGAGCAGCATCATCATTCCGCCGCCCGCGCCCACAAAGCCGCAGATCAGGCCGATGATCACACCGCACACCACCGACTGGACCGCACGCTTCCGGGCCGAAACGCCCTGCATGGCCTCTTTGGTGGTCATGACCGGGCGCACGATGAACTTGACACCCAGCAAAAACGTCATGAACACCGAAAAGCTGCCCATGGTGGCCGAGGGCAGCAGGCTGGCAAGGTAGCTGCCCACTACCGTGAACACCAGCACGCTGGCCATCATGATCAGGCCGTTTTTGATGTCCAGATTCTTGTTTTTATGGTAGGTGTAGGCCGAAACGGCGCTGGCCAGCACATCGGAGGAAAGGGCGATACCCACCGCCATGTACGGGTCCATGCCCAGAAACGTGATGAGCATGGGGCTGATGACAGCCGCCGCGCTCATTCCGGCAAAGCCGGTGCCAAGGCCGGCCCCCATGCCAGCAAAAAATGTTTTGAAGTATTTTGGCATAGGCACCCGTCTTTGTCAAGAGGGCACAAAAAAGCAGCCCTCCGCCAAAGGCGAAGGACTGCCGTAAGCATCCAAAACGCTGCTTTTGTGGGGGATCCTCAGACGGCCAGCGCGATCAGGCGCACCACAAAGGCTGCCAGCCAGGCCACCGCGCACTGATTCAGGACCATGACCGCAGCCCAGCGGCCGCCCAGCTCCCTCCGGACCGATGCCACCGCTGCGATGCAGGGCGTGTAGAGCAGGCAAAACACCAGCAGGGGAGCCGCCTGCGCCGGGCTGAGCGCAGCCCCCAGTGCTGCCGCCGAGCCAAACAGGATGGTCAGGGTGGAAACGACGCTTTCCTTGGCCATAAAGCCGGTGATCAGGGCCGTGGACACCCGCCAGTCGGCGAAGCCAAGCGGCGCAAACAGCGGCGCGATGCCGCTGGCCACAAAGGCCAGGATGCTGTTCTGCGGGTCTGCTGTCAGGCGAAGCTGCAGGTCAAAGTTCTGCAAAAACCAGATGACGATGGTCGCCACGAAGATGACGGTGAACGCCCGCTCCAGAAAATCGCGGGCCTTTTCCCAGAGCAGCTGGCACACATTTTTCAGACCCGGCAGACGGTAGTTGGGCAGTTCCATCACAAAGGGGACCGCTTCGCCCCGGAACAGCGTGCCCTTGAGCAGGAACGCCGCCAGGATGCCCACCGCAATGCCCAGGAAATACAGGCCCACCATCACCAGGGCCGCGTGCTCCGGGAAGAATGTGACGGAGAACAGGCTGTAAATGGGGAGTTTGGCCGAGCAGCTCATGAACGGGGTGAGCAGGATGGTCATTTTGCGGTCCCGCTCTGAGGGCAGGGTCCGGCTGGCCATCACGCCCGGCACCGTGCAGCCAAAGCCGATGAGCATGGGTACGATGCTGCGGCCCGAAAGGCCGATGCGCCGCAGCAGCTTATCCATCAGAAAGGCCACACGGGCCATGTATCCGGTATCTTCCAGCAGCGAGAGGAAGAAAAACAGCGTGACGATGATGGGCAAAAAGCTCAGCACACTGCCCACACCGGTAAAGATCCCGTCGATCACCAGCGAGTGGACTGCCGGGTTGACGCTCCACGCCGTCAGCGCATTGTCCACCAGGGTGGTCAGTGCCTCAATGCCCATTTCCAGCAGGCTTTGCAGCCCGGCTCCAATCACGCTGAACGTCAGGTAGAACACCAGCGCCATGATCCCGATGAACGCCGGGATGGCCGTGTATTTTCCGGTCAGGACCCGGTCGATCCGGGCGCTGCGCAGTTGCTCCTTGCTCTGGTGGGGCTTGACCACGGTCTGATCGACCAGCTGATGGATGAAATGGAACCGCATATCCGCAATGGCGGCGGCGCGGTCCAGCCCGCGCTCCTGTTCCATCTGCAGGATGATGTGCTCGATCATCTCCTGTTCGTTCCGGTCCAGCTTCAGCGCTTCCTTGATGCGGGCATCGCCCTCCACCAGCTTCGTGGCCGCAAAGCGTACCGGGATCCCGGCCGCCTTGGCATGGTCCTCGATGAGGTGGATGATGCCATGGATGCAGCGATGCACCGCGCCGCCGTGGTCGTCCTCGCCGCAGAAATCCATCCGCCCGGGGCGCTCCTGATACTTTGCCACATGGAGGGCGTGGTCCACCAGTTCCTCCACGCCCTCGTTCTTGGCCGCCGAGATGGGCACCACGGGAATGCCCAGCATGGACTCCATCTCATTGATCCGGATGGTGCCGCCGTTGCCGCGCACCTCGTCCATCATGTTCAGGGCCAGCACCATGGGGGTGTCCAGCTCCATCAGCTGCATGGTCAGGTACAGGTTGCGCTCGATGTTGGTGGCATCCACGATGTTGATGATGCCGGTGGGCTTTTCCCCGATGATGAACTGCCGGGTCACGATCTCCTCGTTGGAGTAGGGCGACATGGAATAGATCCCGGGCAGATCGGTCACCTCGGTGTCCGGATGCTCCCGGATAGCACCGCTTTTCCGGTCCACCGTCACACCCGGGAAGTTGCCCACATGCTGGTTGGAGCCGGTAAGCTGGTTGAACAGGGTGGTCTTGCCGCAGTTCTGGTTGCCCGCCAGCGCAAAGGTGAGCACCGTGCCGTCCGGCAGGGGATGTTCGCCCTTTTTGGTGTGGTAGCGTCCACCCTCGCCAAGGCCGGGGTGCTCCACCATCCGGCGTTCTTTCCGGGCCGGGGCCTTTGCCGGGGCTTCCGCCGGTTCCACCGCGATCTGCGCCGCATCATCCAGGCGCAGCGTCAGCTCATAGCCATGGATCTGCAGCTCCATGGGGTCGCCCATGGGTGCAAATTTGACCAGCGTGACCCTTTCACCGGGGATCAGGCCCATATCCAGAAAATGCTGGCGGAGCGCACCCGTTCCGCCCACCGTGCGGATCACTGCGCTTTCGCCGATCTTCAGTTCTTTTAATGTCATTCCAGATGCCTTTCTTTCGACAAATTGTTAGCCTATGTGAACAGTTTTAATATAGACGAACTTTTTCTCGTTGTCAAGGCAGGAAGAAGCAAAAATTTTTACCTGTTCCCGCTGTTTTTTTGTAAAATCCTTTTCCCTGTTCCACGCCGTTGCGGACAAAAGGAAAACGCACCGCCGAATTTTACGTTCAGCGGTGCGTTTTCAGGTTGATCCGGTTTACTTCACGGTATGGTAGCCATCGGGGTTGTTCTTCTGCCAGTTCCAGCTGTCAGCGCACATCTCCTCGATGCCGTACTCCGCCACCCAGCCCAGCTCGTTTTTGGCCTTGGTGGGGTCGGCGTAGCACTCGGCGATATCACCGGGGCGGCGGGGATCGATGACATAGGGGAGGGTCTTGCCGCAGGCCTTTTCAAAGGCATGGATCACATCCAGCACGCTGTAACCATGGCCGGTGCCCAGGTTGCAGATGAACAGGCCGCACTTTGTTTCCAGCTTGCGGATGGCGCAGACATGGCCGCGGGCCAGGTCGACCACATGGATGTAGTCACGCACACCGGTACCGTCCGGGGTGGGGTAGTCGTTGCCAAAGACGTGTACCTTTTCCAGCTTGCCCACAGCCACCTTGGCGATGTAGGGCATCAGGTTGTTGGGGATGCCGTTGGGGTCCTCGCCGATCAGGCCGGACTTGTGGGCACCGATGGGGTTGAAGTAGCGCAGCAGGGCCACGTTCAGCTCCGGGTCCGCCTTGCAGACATCCTGCAGGATGCGCTCGGTCATGGCTTTGGTGGTGCCGTAGGGGTTGGTGGTAGCGCCCACGGGGAAGTCCTCGGTGATGGGCACGCTGGCCGGATCGCCGTAAACGGTAGCGGAGGAGCTGAACACAAAGTTGTGGCAGCCGTGGCGGCGCATCACGTCCAGGATGACCAGGGTGCAGTTGAGGTTGTTGTAGTAATACTCAATGGGCTTGGAAACGCTCTCGCCCACGGCCTTATAGGCGGCAAACTGGATCACCGCGTCGATGTCCGGGCACTCGGTAAAGATCTTCTCCACGTCCTCGTGCCGGGTCATGTCCGCCTGATAGAAGCGGAAGTCCTTGCCGGTGATCTGCCTGACCCGGTCCAGGACCACAGGGGAAGCATTGTAGTAGTTGTCCGCAACCACAACGTCATAGCCTGCATTCAACAGCTCAATGCAGGTATGGCTGCCAATATAACCAGCGCCGCCGGAAACCAAAATTGCCATAGCAAAGTACCTCTCTTCTCGTCACCAAATTTGCCTCGAATTGTTTGTGCGGGCTGCGGCCCGCTTTCTGCCTAAAGGATACCGCGTTTTTGCCGCAGAATCAAGTGACGGGAATTTTATTTGAATGCATTTTTGTTGCATCTTATTTTGACCCGCATTGATTTACAGCTTCTTTTCACCGTTTTGACATGGAGCGATGGCCCGCTTTGTGCAAAGAGAAAAAAATGAAAAAGCGCCCCCATAAAAGGGAGCGCCCAGATCCGGACACAGGTTCGGCTGATTTTTGTTACAGTTTGCCGCACTGCTTTCCGGTGAAGAACCGCAGGGTGGTATTGGCGCGGAACACTTTTCCGGCCCGCAGCAGCGTGGAGGGGAACTCCGGGTGGGAGGGGCTGCAGGGGAAATGCTGGGTCTCCAGCGCAAAGCCGCCGTATTTCTGCATGGGTACGCCGCCCTTGCCGGGGCTGGGGCAGTCCTGCAAAAAATTTGCAGTATAAAGCTGCACGCCCGGCTGGGTGGTGTAAACTTTCATGCTGATGCCGGTCTTATCGCTGGAAGCCCATGCGCACAGGCTCTGGCTGGAACCCCGGCCGCGGTCAATGACAAAGCAGTGGTCGTAGCCGCCGCCCACCATGGTGGTCTGGGCAAAGCCGGTGTCGATCTCGCGGCCGATGGGCTTGCCCGCCCGGAAATCCATGGGGGTGTTCTCCACCGGCAGGATGCGCCCGGTGGGGCAGGTCTCGTTGTTGCCTTCCAGATAGCGGGACGCATAGATGCGCAGCTTCTGGTTCAGCACATCACCGCCGCCGTCCAGGTTGAAATAGGTGTGGTTCGTCAGATTGATGATGGTGTCGGCATCGGACGAAACGCGGTAGTCCATCCGCAGGGCATTGTCCTCCGTCAGGATATACCGCACCGAGATCTTCAGGCTGCCGGGGAAGCCATCCTCGCCCGCCGGGCTCTCGGCCTCCATCAGCAGGGTATCACCGAACGCCTTGACCTCGTACAGCTTGCGGGGAAACGTGCCGTGCAGGTGGTTTTTGCCGTTGTTGGCTTCCAGCTGATAGAGCTTGCCGCCAATGCTGAACTGTGCGTTCTCGATCCGGTTGGCATACCGGCCCACAAAGGCACCGCAGCAGGTACTGCCGGCGGACTCAAAATCCTTACGGTAGTCCGCAAAGGTATCGTGGCCCACCACGACATCCACCGGCCCATGCTTTGTGGGGACGAAAATGTTTTTGATCACGCAGCCATAATTCAGCACACTGACCGCCAGCCCGCCGGGGTTCGAGATGATGTACTCATTGACCTTTTCCCCGTCTTTGGTCACGCCAAAGGGCTTGGAGAGAAACTGTGCCATAGGGCTCGCCTCCTTCTGGTAAAAAATTCGGATAGCACACTTCCTGTTTTATCCTTTATTATTATGATTATATCATAGTTTCTCGCTTCTGTGTGGGCGAATTTTTAGGTTTCCTATCCAATATTTCGAGATATTTTTTGGTAGTTTTGCTTTTTCGGCTCCGGCTGCAGGCAGGCGGGCAGCACAAAGGCCCCCGCCGCGGGGATGCGGCGGGGGCCTTGCAGGTTCCGTTTATTCCGGCTGGGCGCTGTTCTGTGCGATATACTCGGCGGCATCGTCGGGGATATCGTCCAGATCGTCGCTGCCCACGTCGATGTTGAGCGGCGGCTTCTTGAACAGCAGGTCGTACAGGATGGGCACGACGTACAGGGTCATCAGGGTGGCATAGCTCAGGCCGCAGATGATGACGATGGCCATGCCGCTCATCAGCTGGCTTGCCATATCGCCGCTGAACACCAGCTGCAGCATGGCAAGCACGGTGGTCAGGGTGGTCATCAGGATGGGGCGCATCCGGGTCTTGCCGGTGGCGATCAGGGCCGCACGGCGCTCCATGCCGCCCATGCGCAGCTGGTTTGCGTAGTCCACGAACACGATGCCGTTGTTGACGACGGTGCCCATCAGGACGATGAAGCCCATCAGGGAGATCATGGTCAGCTTCTGGCCGGTGATCAGCAGGCCCAGCAGGCCGCCGGTAAAGGCCAGCGGCACCGTGAACAGCACGATGAACGGGGAGAGCAGGCTCTGGAACTGGGCCACCATGACCAGGTAGACAAAGGGCAGGGCCAGACCCATCCACTGGGTCATCTCATCGACCATGAAATCGTTCAGCTCCGAGCCGCCGCCCAGGGTGATGGAGCAGCTTTCCGGCATTTCGTCGGAAGCGGCGAACTCGTCCAGCTTCTTCTGCAGGGTACGGGCCTGCACGGTGGTGTTGGTGCCTTCCAGGATATCGGCCGTGACCGAGATGAACTGGGTCTGGTTCTGGCTGGTGATGGAGTTCGGGGCACTGCCGGTGACCCAGGTAGCGATATCCCCCAGGGTGCAGGTGCCCGTTGTGGTGGTACCATCGGCATTCATCACGCTGGTGTCAAAGGGGATCTCCATCATGTTTTCCTTGGTCACGGGGTCCAGCGTATCGGTGATCTCCACCGTCATGGTGGTGCCGTCCACGGCCACAGGGGTCTGGGCCGTGGTGGTGGTGGTCAGCTTGGCCGCGATCTGCTGGTAGACCTGGGCCACGGTCAGGCCGTAGGAGCGGACCTTGTCGCGGTCGATCTGCAGGTTGATGGTAGCATCGCCGCTGCCCAGGCCGTTGGTGGCGTTGGCATAGCCGTCCACGCTGTTGACGATGTCCACCACTTTCTCGGACACTTTCTGCAGCGTCTCGGCATCCGGGCCATAGACCTTGACGGTCAGGCCGGTATCCAGCTGGGCCGTCAGCTCCTGCATGCCGCTGATCTCCACGGTGGCAGTACACCGGTCAATGCCGGCCAGCGCATCTTCCAGCGCCTGGCGGGTCGTCTCGATCTGTTTGGACGAAAGGCTCTCGTCCAGCATGACGTTGATCTGGTAGCTGCCGTAGCTGTTGGCAGCGTTCAGCAGGTCGGTGATGGCCTGGGGCAGGCCCAGCTGGCCAACGTCCAGCCCGGCGACGCGGGTATCGGTGGTGATGCCCACTTCCTCCACATTGTCCACGGCCAACAGGGCATCAATGGCCTGCTCGGCAATGGCGTAAGAGTCCTCCTTGCTGAGGTCTTTCTCGGTGGACAGGGTCACGATGGCTTCGTTGCTGGTGATGGTCGGCAACAGGTCGATGCCCATGGACAGCAGCCGCCAGCCGCAGAACACCAGCAGCAGGATGGCCGCTGCCAGCGGCACGGCGCGGTGTTTGAAGCACCACTCCAGGCTCCTGCCGTACTTTTCCTGCAGCTTGTCGAACCACTTCAGCTCCTTCGGCTCGGCCTTTTTCAGCACGGTGGAAGCAGCCGCCGGGGCCACCGTAACGGCCACGATCAGCGAAGCCGCCAGGCAGTAGCCGATGCACAGGGACATGGGCTGCAGCAGGTTCTTGACCAGGCTGGACGAGAACACCACCGGCAGGAACACGCACACCGAGGTCAGGGTGGAAGCCACGATGGCCATGCCCACCTGCTTGGTGCCCTGCACGGCCGCGCGGGCGGCGGGCACGCCGCGGCTGCGCAGGCGGTAGATGTTCTCGATGACGACGATGGAGTTGTCCACCAGCATGCCGATGCCCAGCGACAGGCCGGCCAGGGTCATGATGTTCATATCCAGGCCGGTGAAGTACATGAGCACCACGGCAAACAGCACCGAGAGCGGGATGCTGATGCCGACCACGAGGGTGGGCTTGAGATCTTTCAGGAACAGGGCCAGCACGATGATGGCCAGGGCTGCGCCGATGATCATGCTGCTGAGGATGCTCTTGACGATGATGTTGATGTAATTGCCCTGGTTGGACAGCACCACCACGTGTACGCCGTCGTACCGGGATTCCAGATCCTCAAAGGCTTTCAGGCAGTTGCCGGAAACATCGCTGGCGCTGGCCGTGGTGCTCTTGAAGATCTTGAGCACAGCCGAGCGCTGGCCGTTCAGGCGGGTAAAGCTGGCCTCGGCGTTGTCGATCACCTCAACGTCCGCCACATCCGAAAGGCGCACATCGCCAAAACCGTCCACATGCAGCAGCAACGTACCGGAGATGTCCTCCACGCTGTCATACTCCTCGCCGACTTTCAGCAGCCAGGACTTGCCGCTGGCATCCGAAACGTAACCGGCCGGCATCGAGAAGTTCTGGGCGTAGATCAGCGTTGCCAGGGTGTCGATGTCCAGCATCTTGGCCACATCGGAGCTGGCCATGGCCTTTTCCTTGGCATCCTCATAGGTCTGCTTGGCCGTTTCCAGCTGCTTTTCGTAATCGTTGAGCATCTCGCGGGCTTCGGTGAACTGCATATAGGCTTCCAGCTGCTGCTGAGAGTAGCTGCCCAGTGCCTGCGAGAACGTATTCATCAGGCCGGGCACATCGTCCATGGCCTTGATGGTATCTTCCAGGGTCTTATAAATGACATCCAGGCTCTGCTGCACCTGCAGATCGTCCGCCAGATCGGTGACCGTGCTGCCCTCGGTGCCGGTCTCGGTGTTCAGGCGGGTCTGGAGCTGCTGCAAGGCATCGGTGAGCTTATCGGTGATATCGCGCAGCTCCGCCACAATGTCGATCAGGGAGTCGATGTCTTTCATGCCCGTTTCGTTGAAGCGGTCCATAACGCGCTGCAGGCCGTCGCGCACTTCCACCAGGGCCTGCTGGATCTCCGGCTCCTTGACCACGGCGATCAGCTGGTTCACACTGTCCAGCAGCGCCTGGGCCTGCTTGCGCACCGTTTCCACGGCGGTGCCCACCTCACCGCTGAGCTGGTTCATCACGGTGCTGGACACGGTCTTGTTGAAGTTCTTGAACTGGCGGTTGTACTCCGCACGGCCCGCTTCGATCTGGGCCTCGGCCTCATCCAGCTGGGCGCGGGCATCGGCCAGCTGGGCATCAATGACTTCCAGCAAACGCTCGTTGATGGCATCCACCTTCTCCTGGCTGAGCTGGACCTGCACCATCTTTTCCACCAGGCCGTTGGCCGAGATGCTGGACACGCCGCCCTGGCGCTCCACATAGGGGATCATCGTATCGTTGATAAAATCCGACAGCTCATACACATCGCTGCCCTCGCGGCTGACGGCCACGGTCATGAACGCATTCATGTTCAGGCTGTACTCGATGATCGAGGGGGCCAGACAGGTGCTTGGCAGGCTGGAAGTGGTCTGGTCCACCTTGTTGGACACCTTGACCACGGCGCTGTTCATATCCGTATCTTCCGCAAACTCCATCAGCAGCAGGCTGTAATTTTCTGCCGAAGTTGCGGTGATGTTCTGCACACCGGCCACGGTGCCCAGGGCGTTTTCCATTACGTCGGAGACTTCGCTCTCCACACGCTCCGGGCTTGCGCCGGGGTAGACCGTGACCACCATCAGGTACGGGGTGCTCACGTTGGGCAAGAGGTTGGTCTGCATGTTCTGGATGGACACAAAGCCCAGCATAACGATCATGACCACCGCCACCAGCACTGTGAACGGTTTTTTGACACTGAATCTTTCCATTTTTTCCTACCGTTTCTGTGTTCTCCGCGGAATCTGCGCGGCTGTTCCTCCTCAGAGGGATCTTTTAGATGATACACTCCTATTATACATACAGGGGCATGGGTTGCAAGCGTTCCTTGGCTAATCTTTCGCAAATCTTGAGAATCTTTTGTGAAACCCGCACGATATCTCAACTTTTTGATGCTTTTTTGCCGCATTTTGAGACGGCATTCAACAAATGCATACGGCCCAGAGCAGCGGATCATTGCACCGGGGAAAATTTTTCTGCTTCCCGCTTGCGCCAAAGCCCCTGCGGGAAGTTTCCGTGGAAATCTTTGCGTGATTATGTTATACTATCTTCAGAATGGATTTTCAGGCCCGTTTGCGGGCCTTTGATACGAGATCGGGGGCGCTGCCCCCGCGAGGAACGCTATGAAAAAAATCATCTCTGTCCGTTTCAAGGAAAATGGAAAAAGCTATTATTTTGACCCCGCCGGGGCCGAGATCCACACCGGCGAGTACGTCATTGTGGAAACGGCCCGCGGCATTGAATGCGGCGAAGTGGTCCAGGGCGTAAAAGAGGTGGCCGATGCCGCCGTGCCCAAGGCTTTGAAGCCCATTACCCGGATGGCCGACAGCGTGGATGTGCGCCGGATGCGCCAGAACCGCGAGGACGAAAAGCGCGCGTTCCGCACCTGCCAGGAATGCATTGCCCGCCACGGGCTGGAAATGAAGCTGGTAGAGGCCGAGTACACGCTGGACCGCTCCAAGATCATGTTCTATTTCACGGCCGACGGCCGGGTGGATTTCCGGGAGCTGGTCAAGGACCTGGCCGGCATCTTCCACACCCGGATCGAGCTGCGCCAGATCGGCGTGCGCGACGAAAGCAAGATGATCGGGGGCCTTGGCATCTGCGGCCAGCCGTTCTGCTGCAGCCGCTTCCTCAAGGATTTTCAGCCCGTTTCCATCAAGATGGCCAAAGAGCAGGGGCTTTCGCTGAACCCCACCAAGATCAGCGGTGCCTGCGGCCGCCTGATGTGCTGCCTGGCCTATGAGGAAAATGCCTACGAGTACCTGAACAGCATCATGCCCATGGTGGGCAGCACCGTGCGCACCCCCGACGGCCTGGGCACCGTGCTGGAAGTCAACCCCATTTCCGGCTACCTGCGGGTGCGCTGCGGCACCGAGGCCCTGACCCCGCGCTACTATAAGGTGGGCGTGTGCGAGTATGTCAGCGGCGGCAAGCGCGCCCCCCGCCGCCCGGACCCGGACGACGATTATTCCGGCGTGCGCAACCCCGCGCCGGTGGTGGCAGCTGCCGATGCAAACGGCAATCCCGGATGCGGCAATTGCCCCAAAAAAGAGAAATAATTCCCAGAAAAATAGTGGGATATTACGGAGGTTAGTCTGTTAAAACTAACTATTCTTCGTGATTTTTGCTAAAAATTCTCTTTAATTTTCCCCCAAAGTTAGCCTTTGCTTTTGTGCAACCCACCAAAAATGATTCGTTTGACTTTTGTGGGTCCAGGTTAGTCTTGCCTTTTTTTATCCACTTTGTTAGAATGCAGACAAGGATGAATTCCGGGGAGGCTGGCTGACACCGTGCAAGGGCCGGCTTCTTCCTAAAATAAGGGCACGGGCGATAAAGGAGAGTTTTATTATGGCACACAAGGTTTCTGACGCATGTGTTGGCTGCGGCGCTTGCGAGGGCGCTTGCCCCGTTGGTGCTGTCACCGTTGAGAACGGTGTCGCAGTTGTGAACGCAGACGCTTGCATCGATTGCGGCGCTTGCGAGGGCGCTTGCCCCACCGGTGCGATCACCGCTGAATAATCTTCACGGCGAACACTGTAAAAACGCATCAAAAGCAGCAGACCTGCCAAAGCGGGTCTGCTGCTTTTCTTTCATGCACAATTTTCCCGGCGTTTCGCGCCCGATATTTTGGCAAAGGATGTGCGGCACGGATATGGAACATTCCACCGAGATTTTGTATAATAAAACAGAGGTCTTTTGCTCCGCCGAGCACCGGTTTGGCTCCGATGCGCTGCTGCTGGCCCGGTTTGCCCCGCCCAAGCGGGCGCAGAAAGCCGCCGACCTGTGCTCCGGCTGCGGCATCGTCAGCCTGGAATGGCACGACAGCGGCCACCGGGGCGAATGCGCCGCCGTGGAGCTGCAGCCCGCCGCCAGCGCCCTGCTGGCGCAGGCGCTGGCGCAGCAGGGCATCGACCACATTACCCCCTATTGCGCCGATCTGCGCGGCTTCCGGCAGGGGGAGGGCAGCTTTGACCTGTGTGCCTGCAACCCGCCCTATTTCACGGCCGGGCTGCAAAGCGCCAACCAGGCCCGCGCCACGGCCCGGCACGAAACCGACTGCACGCTGGAAGATGTCTGCCGGTGTGCGTTCCGCCTGCTGAAAGACGGCGGGCGGCTGGCGCTGTGCCACCGGCCCGAACGCCTGGCCGAGGTGCTGGCCGTGCTGCGGGCCAGCCGCCTGGAGCCAAAACGCCTGGCCTTTGTGAAAAACCGCCCCGATGCCGCCCCCTGGCTGTTTCTGGTGGAAGCCCAGAAGAACCGCAAAACCGGGCTGCGGGTGGAGCCGGATGTGCTGATCTCGGCCGGGGCGGCACTGTACGGTTGAGCCGTGCGCTGATTTTGAATTGTTGGAGGGATCCCTATGGCAGGTACTCTTTATATTGTCGCCACCCCCATCGGCAACCTGGACGACATGCCGCCGCGCGTGGCTGCCACCTTTGGCGCAGCAGATTTCATTGCTGCTGAGGACACCCGCGTGACCATGAAGCTGCTGAACTTTCTGGGCCTGAAAAAGCCCATGGTCAGCTACTACGAGCACGCGCTGCAAAAGGGCGAGGGCATCCTGCGCCGGATCGAGGCGGGGGAGAACTGCGCCCTGTGCTCCGATGCCGGGATGCCCTGCGTCTCCGACCCCGGCGAGGTGATCGTGCGGGATGCCCTGGCACGCGGCATCAAGGTGGTGCCGGTGCCTGCGGCCTCGGCCTGCGTGACGGCACTGGCCGTTTCGGGCCAGGACACCTCCCGCTGGGTGTTCGAGGGCTTTCTGCCCGTGAACAAAAAGCAGAAGCGGGAGCGCCTGGCCGAGCTGCAGGGCGAAAAGCGGACAGTCATCTTTTATGAGGCCCCCCACAAGCTGCGCACCACGCTGGACGACCTGAACACCGCCTTTGGCCCGGAGCGCAGCATCACCCTGTGCCGGGAGCTGACCAAGCTCCATGAGGAGATCTGGAAAACCACCCTGGGCGAAGCGCAGACCCACTACGCCGCCAACGAGCCGCGCGGCGAGTATGTGTTGGTGATGGCCGGAGCCCCGGCTGCGGAAGCGGAGGAAGCGCCGACCCTGGAACAGGCCGCCCAGCGGGCGCTGGAACTGGCCGCCAACGGCTATGCGCCCTCGGCGGCCGCCAAGGCAGCAGCGCAGGGCACCCCGTATTCCAAGAGCGAAGTCTATAAACAGATGCTGGCCCGGCAGGATGACTGATCCCCCTGCGCCCGCCGCCCCCGGAACCCTAAAGAATGTAAAAATGAGGAGGACGTTGTCCCGTGACGAAACTTTTGATCCTGAGTGACAGCCATAACAGCACCGGTGCGGTGGAGCGCATCCTGCACGCCGAAAGCGATGCCGATGCCGTGATCTTTTTGGGGGATGGTCTGCGTGACCTGGAAGAAGCACTGACGCTATACCCCAAGCTCAAGGTCTATGCGGTGGCCGGAAACTGCGATTTTGGCGCTTTGGAGCCGCTGGACGGGCTGGCCGCGTTCGATCAGGTCATCGTTTTCTATACGCACGGTCACATGTACGGCGTAAAATACGATCTGGACACGCTCGCCGATGCCGCAGCAGCCCGCGGCGCGGAGGTGGCCCTGTTCGGCCATACCCACATCCCGGTAGCGGAGCAGCGCAGCGGTGTGTTCCTGTTCAACCCCGGCTCCTGCGGCCGGTGCTACACAGGCCCCAATACCTACGGCGTGCTGACGCTGGACAAGGGCCAGATCTTCCACCACGAACACAAAGAGGTGCCGAGACAATGAGCATCAACGAGGTGCGTTATCTGCCCGAATGCGGCAGCACCAACGCCTATGCCAAAGAGCATTTTGAGGAATTCGGCCCGGTGGGAGCCGTTTACACCACCAACCAGACCGCCGGGCGCGGCCGCCTGGGCCGCAGCTGGGTGAATGCCGAGGGCAAGGGTCTGTATTACACGGTCGCCATCCGGGAGCCGCTGGCTCAGCCTGCCACCCTGCCGCTGCTGGCCAGCCTGGCCGTGCGCCGCCAGCTCCAGCTGCGCTACGGCGTGGAGTGCCAGATCAAGTGGCCCAATGATCTGCTGCTGAACGGCAAAAAGATCGTGGGCATCCTGTGTGAGAGCGTCTGCTATGGCTACCAGCAGCAGGGGCGCGGCATCCTGTGCGGCATTGGCATCAACCTGGCCCAGCCGCAAAGCTATTTTGATGCTGCCGGTCTGCCCCACGGCACCTCGCTGGCCCTGCAGGGGGCCGCCGTGGACCTGGCCGCCGACCCGCAGTGGCTGGCCGAAGCGCTGACCGATTTTGGCTTTGACCGCCCGCTGTACGTTTTTGCGCGGGAGGGCTTTGCGCCGTTCCGCAGCGAATACAAGGCCGCCTGCATCAACCTGGGCCGCCGCGTCACCTTTGACCTGCCCGATGGCAGCCAGGGCGCAGGCGAAGCCGTGGATGTGGACGACGAGGGCCGCCTGGTGGTGCGAACCGACCGCGGAGAAGAACACGTCTTTACCGGCGAAGTTTCGGTACACGGCATCTACGGGGCCGTGTAAGCCGCTTTCTCCAAAAAAACAGCAGCCGCCCGGCTGCGGCCCTTGTCTGGGCCCGCCGGGCGGCTGTTTTTGGCACAAACAAGGATCCCCTCCGGCGCTTGCGGTACACCGGAGGGGATCCTTGCTTTTGGGGTATTGCTTTGGTGTGAGGAGGAATCATGTGCAAGGGAGACGGTTGCGGCCCCGCTCCCTTGTGATGTATAGTATACCCGATTTCGGCGCAAAAGTCATTACATTCCTTGTGAAATCTTGTGAAAAATATGTTAATCCTCGCGCAAAATCACCTGTTTTGGGGATCAAAGCGCGTTCTGCCCGGCCAGAGCCTTGGCATGGCGCTCGCCTTCGGCCACATAGTGGGCCGCATTTTCCGCGTTGTGGGCCGCCTGTTCCGGGCTCAGCGTCTTGATGACCCGCGCCGGGATGCCCACGGCTACCGAATTGTCCGGGATGACCATGCCCTCCGGCACCAGCGCCCCGGCCCCGATGATGCAGTTTTTTCCCACCACACAATGGTTGAGCAGGGTAGCGTGCATCCCGATCAGGCTGCCGTCGCCCACGGTGCAGCCGTGTACCAGAGCGCCGTGGCCCACCGTGACCCCGCGGCCCAGGGTGACCGCCCCGCCCGGATCGCAGTGGAGCACCGCGTTGTCCTGCACATTGGTATCCGGCCCCAGGGTCAGGGTGCCGTCATCGCCCCGCAGCACCGCACCGTACCAGACGCTGGAACCTTTCTGCAGCACCACATCCCCCAGCACGGTGGCATTGGGGGCCACGAACACCGCACCCGCATCGCGGGGCGTTTTTCCACCAAAAGACAGCAGCATTGTGAAAAACCACCTTTCTCTTTTTCGTCATTTATGGTATTCTTTTATATAGTTGAATCGATCGAAGGAAAAGCTTCCGGAGGATACACTATGCAAAGATCATCTTTCTTCCGCCGGGCGGCCGCGCTGCTGCTCACCGCTGCACTGGCCGCTGCGGCGGTTCTGCCCGGTTTTGCCGTGTACGAAATGCCCATCCAGACCGTCAATGAGAACGAATCGGTCTATCTGTTCAATGCGGACATCGACAAACCCATCCTGGAACAGAACGCCGACCAGCAGCGCTACATTGCCAGCCTGACCAAAATGATGACCGCCCTGCTGTTTCTGGAAAGCGGCAAGGACCTGAATGCGGAGGTCACCGTTCCCACCAGCCTGACGCAGGAGTTCCGGGACATTCAGAATGCCAACGGCAGCACCATGAACCTGCGCATCGGCGAGACGGTGCGCCGGATCGACCTGCTGTACGGCCTGCTGGTCGCCAGCGCCAACGATGCCGCCAGCGTGATCGCCAGCGACGTGGCAGACGGCGACCTGACCGCCTTTGTGGCCCGGATGAACCAGCGCGCCAAAGAGCTGGGCTGCACCGGCACCAGCTTTACCTGTGTACACGGCCTGTACGATTACGGCAATGTCTCCACGGCCCATGACCTGGCGCTGATCGCCTCCGCCTGTGCCGCCAATGAGACCTACATGAACGTCGCCAACACCCTGAGCTACACGCTGCCCGCCACCAACCTGCACCAGAATGAGCGGACGATCTCCTCCACCAACCTGATGCTCAACCCGGAATACGCCTATTACCGCGATTACATCCGCGGCATGAAAACCGGCTTTACCACCCTGGCGGGGCGCTGCTATGTGACCTTTGCCCAGAAAGACGGCCACACCTATGGACTGGTGGTGCTGGGCTCGGACCTGGACAACATTTATAAGGAAGCTTCGGAGATCCTGGACTGGGCCTTTGCCAGCTTTGCAGACCGGCAGCTGATCGACACCGAAACGGTGCTGACCACGGCCCCCCTGAACAAATGCCGCACCGACCCGGAGGTGGAGCTTTATGCTGCCGCCCCGCTGAGCGGCTACGGCCACGCCGACGACAAGGTGACCTGCACCTTTGATCTGCAGGAGAACCTCTCTGCCACCGTCAAATCCGGGGCGGTGCTGGGCACGGCTACGGTGTTCCTGGACGGCTACGAGGTGGGCACCGTGGATCTGGTGACGCACCGGGAGTATCTCTCGGACTTTCGCACCGACCTGAAAAGCACTCTTTTTCTGATGGCCGCCCTGGTCGTGATCCTGATCGTTCTGGGATTCGTGACCATGGTGGCCGGCGGCGGCTCGCTGAATCTTGGCCGCCGGAAACAGGTGCGGAGACGCTGAAGTTGAACTCGATCGAAAAAGCAGCTGCATCGCAGCTGCTTTTTTCTTTTATCACAGTGCTCTGAACCGCGATGCAAACACCGTCAAGGTGATCTTCGGATTCACCTGGGCCTGCAGCCGCTGAATCGCGGCATCGGCGGCTGCGATCAGCCTGCCGGCCCCCTCGCCCCGCACCGGGGCGCGGGGGCTTTCCCGCAGCCCGGCCGCTGCCACAGCGCGCAGGTCGGCCAGCAGGGCGGCTGCCCCGGCTTTCTCCTTTTCATAGGGGGCCAGCAGCACAGCGGCTGCGTAGCTGTCCTTGGCCGCAGCAGCCTTGGCAAGAGCCAGGGCCTTTTCCACCTGCTGGCGGCGGGCTTCGTCCTTTGCAGCGGCCAGCACGGTGCCGATGTGACCATCGAACAGCTCGCTGTACAGGTCGGCATCGGCTTTGTCCACCCCCTGCGCCGCGCAGTAGCGGGCACAGGCCGCAGGGGGCACCGGAGCCATGGCAAAGCTGACACAGCGGCTCCGGATGGTGGGCAGCACGCCCGCCAGCGAATCCGCCGTCAGCAGGAACAGCACGCCCTCCGGCGGCTCCTCCATCACCTTGAGCAGGGCATTGGCGGATTCCTCGTTCATCCGCTCCACATGGTAAAGCAGGACAGCGCGGCCCTCGGCCGAAAGGCTGGTGTTGAAAATCTCGCTGCGCATGGCCGTGACCTGGCTGACCAGATACCGGCCTCCCGCGCCCATGCCCTCCACCGAGATGGCTTCCCGCACGATCCCCGTTTCGATCTGGCCGCTGTCGCGCTTGCCGGGCTTGCCCACAGCGCGGCAGCACTCGCCCCGCAACAGGGCTTCGGCCGGAGCGCCCCCGGCCGGGTAGAGGTAATCAGCCGCCACGCACCGGGCCGCAAAGCCTGCACCAAGGCCTGTTTCGCCCACCAGCAGCACACTGTGGGTCAGGCGGCGGCTGTCCAGCATCAGCCGGATGCTGCGTTTCAGTTCCGCATTGCCTTCCAATCGCTCGATCAGCATTTCTGTCCTCCGCTCCCGCCGTTACTTTTTTGCCGCAGATCAGGAGGTTCAGCGCCGGTTCTTGCGTTTCCACTGCTCCCGGCGCACCCAGGCACGGATACTGCGCCACGCCTGCGGGCCAAAAAAGGCCGCAAAGCCCAGCATACACAGCAGATAATTCAGCTTGCCCGCAGGGCCCATGCCCAAAAAGCCAAACACCCACAGCGCCGCTGAGAACCAGCCAAAATACTTGACCTTGATGGGGACCACAAAGAACAGCAGCACCTGCAGTTCCGGGTAGAGCATGGCAAAGGCCAGCAACAGCGAAAGGGAAAGGCAGTAGGTATCGGCATAGCCGGTCAGCAGGCAGGCCAGCACGGCCCCCGCCATGCCCAGCAGGACATACAGGTTGAAGCGGAAATCGCCCCATTCCCGTTCCAGCGCACTGCCGATGAACCAGGTAAAGTAGATGCCCAAGATCACACTGAGCGGCCCGCCGCCGGAAAACGGCACCAGGACAAAGGTGATCACCCGCCAGATCTGGCCCGCCAGTAAACCGCTGCGGTCCAGATCAAGATAAAAGGAGATGTACTGGTTGACGAACAGCTCAATGGCATACACCAAAATCTGCCCGCCGATCAGGATGTTGATCAGGTTGGGGATGCACAGGCGGCCATATTTCCGCTCCAGCTTGGTGATCCAGTTCATAGGCAGGTGCCTCCGTTTTTACAGATTTTCCGCCCCGCACCGGGGGGAATGCTTGCAGCTTTTATTGTATCATGTTTCTTCAGGACGTTCAAGGAAATCCCTGTGAACAAAGGCTCTTAGCTGTCGGCGGCTCCGAGTGCCAAAACAGCAGGTTGTATCCATTTTTGTCTCCCCGAAATGGATTTATCCACTTTTTCCACAGGGTTTTCCACTGAAATTGTGAAAAAAGCCCCGGTTTTCCCACGATGTTTTCCACTTTTTCCACTGAGTTTTCCACTTTTTCAGAGTGCGCATTTTATACATGGGGTATTTCCGGAAAAATTTCAGGTCACTCTCCGGGGAGAAAAGCGGGCTTTTCTCCTTTTTTCCGAAAGGAAGTCGAACCCTAAAATTTATTTTTTACAGCAGCGGCCGGAGCCTGTGTTCCGGGTTCTCCCGGCTGGAATGCAGTTTGTCCCAGTTTTCAACATTGCCTCCCGCTCAAAACCGCCCTGTGGAAAACCGCCGGAAATCCTGGGTTTTCCACAAAAAATGCCCCCGCAGCTACCGGCACGAAACCGGCTGCGGAGGCATCTGCATCCAGGGAAAAAAGGGGGTCACATCATGTTGCGGAACACCAGCTGTGCGATCTGGAAATACAGGATCAGGCTGCATGCATCCACGATGGTGGTGATGAACGGGGTCGCCATGATAGCGGGGTCAGCGCCCAGTTTTTTGGCCGCCAGCGGCAGCATACCGCCCACCAGCTTTGCCAGAATGACACTGAAGAACAGCGACACACTGACCACGACCGCGTAGCCGATCACGTTCTCGTACTGCCCGGCAAAGATGAAGTTGTACATCAGGTAGATGCGCAGGCCGTTGACCAGGCCCAGCACCGCGCCCACAATGGCCGAGACACGCAGCTCCTTCCCCAGAACCTGCAGGAAATCGGACGGTTCCACCTCGCCCAGGGCCAGGCCGCGCACCATCAGGGTGCTGATCTGGTTGCCGCAGTTGCCCGCAGTATCCATCAGCATGGGCATGAACGACACCAGCAGCGGCAGGCTGACAAAGGCTTCCTCATAGTGGGTGGTGACCATGCCGGTAAAGGTGGCGGACAGCATCAGGATCAGCAGCCAGGGGATGCGCTGCTTGGCGTGGGTCCAGACGCTGGTGCCAAAATAGGTGGTGGCATCGTCATCCGGCAGAATGGCGGCCATCTTCTGCATATCTTCCGTGGATTCGTCGGTCAGAACGTCGATTGCATCGTCGATGGTGATAATGCCCACGAACATGCCCTCATTGTCCAGAACGGGCATTGCGGTAAAGTCGTAGCGCTGCATTTCACGGGCCACAAACTCCTGGTCGTCCGTGACCTTGACGGTGACCACGTTATCGTCCATGATGTCGGCAATGGGGGTCTTCGGATCGGCCAACAGCAGGCTGCGGGCCGAGACAACGCCCAACAGACGGTTGCGCTCCACCACATAGTTGGTGTAGACCGTCTCAGCGTTTTCGCCCTGGCGGCGGATGGCAGCCAGCGCCTCGCTCACGTTCATTTCCTTTTTCAGGCGGACATATTCGGGGGTCATCAGGCTGCCGGCCGAGCTTTCGGGGTAGTTCAGCAGCTTGTTCAGGCTCTCACGGGTCTGCCTGGAGGATTTTTCCAGCACCCGCTTGACCACGCCTGCGGGCATATCTTCCAGCAGGTCGGCGGCATCGTCCAGGCTCATTTCCTCAATGGCGCTGACCAGCTCCACGTCCGAGAATGCGTTGACCAGGTCATCGCGGGCCTCGTCCGACATATAGGCGAATGCCTCGGTGGCAACGTCCTTTTTCAACAGGCGGAACACCACCAGGCGGTTGTTCTCGTCCAGCTCCTCCAGCAGCTCGGCCAGGTCGGCGGGCTGTTCTTCTTCCGTCACCTCACGCAGCTTGACGTACTGCTTTTTGACCAGCATCTTGAGCAGGCGGCTCTTGGTCAGCATCTCCGGGTCCGCCTTGACTTCTTCATCCCTGGCTTCTTCTTTTTCGGCTTCGCGGATGTCCTGCTTGAGGTCCTCGGTGGCCTCCTCGTTCAGGTCCTCGGCCAGCTTCTGCCGCACCTCCGCAGGGATATCGGCGGGCAGCTCCTGCGCCGGGAGCGAAGCCTCCGCCGCAGCGATTTTCTTTTCCTCTTGTTCCATTTTGCGTTCCTCCTTACCGTGTTCCGGCGGGACCGGTCAGGCCGCAAAACAAAAAGCGCCGCACTCTGCCCGCAGCGCCCCGGTAAGGCCGCTGCGGCGCAGAAAGCCGCGCCCTTTCTCCCCGCTGAGAAGTACCTGCCGGCACCTCTTACCGGGCAAAAAAGGCGAACGCAGTTCCTTTTGCCTTGTGTCCCATCATTCCTGATCCGCGTCTTCGACTATGATCCGGGTCCATTGTCCTGCGTTCACCTCCTAAAATTCTTTTCTACTTTTTATTATAGCGCCCGCCAAAACACCGGTCAACCCTCAATCCTCCGAAAGAAGCGGGAATTTTCCGGCAAAACGCAGAAAACCCTTTCCAGCGCTTGCGGAACACTGGAAAGGGTCTTCTGTTTGGATATTGCCTTGGTGTGAGGAGGAATCATGTACAAGGAATCGGTTGCGGCCCCGGTTCCTTATGTCCGTAGTATAGCAGTTTTCACATTTGATTTCATGAAAAAGCTATGAAGAAACTGTAAAATGCTCCGGCAAAAAAATACGCCCCATCCACTGAAACAATGGATGGGGCGCTAAAACGCATCTCGTTTTTCCTGCGGCAAGATCCCTGCTCTGCAAAGCAGGTCTTATGCAGCGGGCGGAGCAAGGTATCTGCCAGCAGACCTTATGCTCCCGACACACACGCGGTGTGCTTTCAAGGGCCCTCGCGGGCGCTTTGGTATTTCAAACACCCTGCCGGGTACGGATCAGTGCCGCACCCGGCGAGGGAATGAAATCAGGTTTTTGCCTGCAAAAGGCAAGGTGCAAAGCCTGCACGTTCCTCATTCCAACAAAAGCAGATGTTTCGCTGCCACAGTTTCGCACTGCTGCGTTGCGCAGTAATCGCCAGTGCGGAGCAGCCGCCTTTCGGACCAGGGTGCCGCTGCGGCGCAGAAAACCAGAACTTCAGCCGGAAAAATTACTTGTACAGCTCGACCAGGCGAGTCAGATGCTCGTAACGGTCGTTTGCAACCTGCTCGTTGCGTGCAAACAGGGTCTTTGCGCGGTCGGGGAAAGCGCGGGTCAGGCGGCTGTAACGGGTCTCGTTTGCCAGCAGTGCCTGATACTTCTCGCCATCCACAGCCTTGGAGGTCAGAGTGAACGGGTTCTTGCCCTGAGCCTTGTTGGCCGGGTTGAAGGTGAACAGGTTCCAGTAACCAGCCTCAACTGCCTTCTTCATCTCGTTCTGGCAGTTGGTCATGCCGCCCTTAACACCGTGCAGCTCGCAGGGAGCGTAGCCGATGATCAGAGAGGGGCCGGGGTAAGCCTCAGCCTCAGCAATTGCCTTGACAGCCTGGTTCATGTTAGCGCCCAGAGCGATCTGAGCAACATAAATGTAGCCGTAAGTCATTGCGATCTCAGACAGGCTCTTCTTGCTGATCTCCTTACCAGCAGCAGCAAACTGGCAGACTTCGCCGATGTTGGAAGCCTTGGAAGCCTGTCCGCCGGTGTTGGAGTACATCTCAGTATCGAAGACCATGACGTTGACATCCTCGCCGGAAGCCAGGACGTGATCCAGGCCGCCGAAGCCGATGTCGTATGCCCAGCCGTCGCCGCCGAAGATCCAGACGGACTTCTTGGCGATGTACTGCTTGCTCTTCAGGATCTCTGCAGACTTCTCGCAGCCGGCAGCAGCAGCCTTCTCCAGCTCAGCGATCAGGGCCTTTGCGGGCTCGTCGTTGGCCTTGGTGTTGTTCTTGGTTGCGATGAACTGCTCGTAAGCAGCCTTCAGCTCAGCAGAAGCCTTGTCGGAACCAGCAACCTCTGCGATCTCCTTGATCAGGTTCTCGCGGACGGTCTTCTGGCCGATGTACAGGCCCAGACCATGCTCTGCGTTATCCTCGAACAGGGAGTTGCACCATGCAGGACCATGGCCGCTGTCCTTGTTGACGGTGTACGGAGAGATGGAAGCGGTACCGCCCCAGATCGAGGAGCAGCCGGTAGCGTTGGAGATGTACATCTTCTCGCCGAACAGCTGGGTGATCAGGCGGGCGTAAGAGGTCTCGGCACAGCCTGCGCAGGAGCCGGAGAACTCCAGCAGCGGCTGGTTGAACTGAGAACCGATCACGGTGTCATCCGCAAACTTGCTGGGCTTCTTGGAGATGTTGGCAACGCAGTAGTCGAACACGGCCTGCTGGTCTGCCTGGCTCTCCTGAGGAACCATAGCGATTGCCTTGGTGGGGCAGACGGTGACGCACTCGCCGCAGCCCATGCAGTCCAGAGGAGACACAGCCATCACAAACTTGTACTCGTTTGCGGGCTTGTTGTCGCGGCTCTTGGTCTGAGCAGGAGCAGCTGCCAGCTCATCAGCGGTCAGCTGGAACGGACGGATGGTTGCATGAGAGCAGACGAATGCACACTGGTTGCAGCCAACACACTTGGAAGCGTCCCACTCGGGAACGTTCACAGCGGTGCCGCGCTTCTCGTATGCAGATGCGCCCTGCTCCCACTCGCCGTTTGCATTCTTGACGAATGCGGAAACGGGCAGGCTGTCGCCGTCCATACGGGCGATGGGCTCCATGACATCACGGATCTGCTTGACCAGCTCCGGACGGCCGGAAAGAGCCTTGGGTGCGGGATCAGCTTCGGGGTTGGACCAGGAAGCGGGGACATCGACCTTGTGGATCGCGTCAACGCCGGCATCGATGGCCTTCCAGTTCATCTCAACGACATCCTGGCCCTTCTTGCCGTAGCTCTTCTGAGCTGCCTGCTTCATGAAGTTGACGGCATCCTCGATGGGCATAACGTCAGCCAGCTTGAAGAATGCAGACTGCAGGATGGTATTGGTGCGCTTGCCCATACCGATCTCAATGGCCTTGTCGATTGCATTGATGGTATACAGCTGGATGTTGTTGTCAGCGATATACTTCTTTGCCTCGGCGTTCAGGTGCTGGCCCAGCTCCTCATCGGACCACTGGCAGTTGATCATGAACACGCCGCCGGGCTTGACATCCTGGACCATCTTCATGCCCATGTGGATGTAAGCGGGGTTGTGGCAGGCCACGAAGTCAGCCTGGTTGATGTAGTAGGGGCTGCGGATGGGCTTGTCGCCGAAACGCAGGTGGCTGATGGTCACGCCGCCGGTCTTCTTGGAGTCATACTGGAAGTATGCCTGAACATACTTGTCGGTATGGTCGCCGATGATCTTGACGGAGTTCTTGTT
>CAKTEF010000019.1 GCA_934547065.1 uncultured Faecalibacterium sp. | reverse complement strand
CTGCAAGATGATGACCGGAAAAGAACTGGACGATTATACACAGGAGATCCGGAAGATCTCTCCGGCAGGCATCGTGAATGATGATTCTGTGCCTTCGTTGATCGCCTATGGCCGGATCGACCATTGTGTTCCTGTGAACCAAAAATATTATCTGATGGGGGCGTACATTCTGCACAACGTTCCATACGACTATATCGAATTTCCGAAGTCCAACCACGGGATGTATAATGACCCGGATAAGCTGCAGGAATTTCTGGAAAAGTCCTTGGAATATGCCGAGCGTTATTTTGCAGCTTGACCCGCATGAACTGCTGCGGAGGAATTGTGTCAAATTGACACGATTCTTCCTACAAGAGTACGCCGTTAAAATTATCGGGGGTGAAACAAAAACAGGGTGCGCCCCTGAATGGACGCACCCTGCCAAAATCCACATACGATAGTGATATGTACAACAGGGCGTTCCCCGTCGGGAACGCTCTGTTTCTCTCTATAGTTAGAGGAATTGTGTCAATTTGACACAATTCCTCCTCGTCCGTTCTAAGCAGGGTTTGGGGCAGGCACGCCCCAACAAGATCACTTCGGAAATGCAGACGCATTGAAGAAGTGAAGTCCCGGATGGACAGGAAATTTTCAAGAATTGAAAATTTGTGGCCACGGGACGGTTCTTGCCCTCTACCGCTGCGCTCAAAATCGTTTCCGGGTAATTGTTTCCGAATTGTTAAGATGCAAAAATTTTCTGAGCACTTTCTTTTACTGAAAGGGCTGTTGCTTGTGCATTAAAAACGCAAACGGCTATCAACGGCTGGAAAAAACAAAAATCGGGACGCACCGGTGGTCAAGCGGTGTGTCCCGTTTTTGTTTTCATTCGCCCACAGTGCCGTACCAGAGCCCTGTGTGCCGCGCAGCGGATGCAGAGCAAACCAGAAGCTGCATCACGCCAGAAAAAGAAAAAGAGAGTATGGAATGGAGGAATCGGAACCCCTTGCAGAGGGCTCCGCAGCCTTGGTTAGATTTAACTAACCTTGCCGTGACAACAGGATATCATAGTTTGTCTTGACTGTCAAGCCCTGTTTTGAAATTTTTTCAAAAAATCGGGGGAACTGCTTTGGCCGGGCCGATCTCTCCCGTTTCTGTGTAGTGTGCTAGGAAACCTTGGCCGCTTTTGTGAAAAATCCACTTCTTCCCTCTTGCTTTTTTCAGGAATCGTTGTTATTATATTAACAGGCTGCCGGGAGCAGACGCATTTTGCCTGCGTTGACAGCTGCACAACAGCAGCGGGGGTTCCCCGCGCTGAAACCCTATGCCCCCAGAAGGCCGCCAACAAGAGCGGCTTTTCAAAGGCTCAATAGTTAGAATATGCTAACCATACATGAAATGGAGCAAGGAGGTTCCGATGATCAATTTTGAACAGTGGGAAGGCTTTGAGGGCCGCATCTGGAAAGAGGAAGTCAATGTGCGCGACTTCATCCAGAAGAACTACACCCCCTACGACGGCGACGAAAGCTTCCTGGCCGGTCCCACCGAGGCAACCGATCAGTTGTGGGGTGCCCTGCAGAAGCTGCAGAAGGCCGAGCGTGCCAAGGGCGGCGTGCTGGACATGGAGACGGAAGTCGTCAGCAGTCTGACCGCCTACGGCCCCGGCTACATTGACGAAAGCCTGAAAGACCTGGAGCAGATCGTCGGCCTGCAGACCGACAAGCCCCTCAAGCGAGCCTTCATGCCCTACGGCGGCATCAAGATGGCCGAGCAGGCCTGCTCCACCTACGGCTATCAGCCCAGCGAGGAACTGCACAAGATCTTTACCGATTACACCCGCACCCACAACCAGGCCGTGTTCGATGCCTACACCCCGGAGATGAAAAAGGCTCGTCACACCCACATCATCACCGGCCTGCCCGACACCTATGGCCGCGGCCGCATCGTGGGCGACTATCGCCGTGTGGCCCTGTACGGCATTGATGCACTGATCCAGTTCAAGCAGGAGGATCTTGCCAACTGCGGCGACGGCACCATGACCGACGATGTGATCCGCCTGCGCGAGGAGATCGCCCGCCAGATCAGCGCCCTGAAGGGCATGAAGAAGATGGCCGAGGCCTACGGCTATGATATCTCCCAGCCCGCCAAAAACGCCAAGGAAGCCTGCCAGTGGCTGTACTTCGGGTATCTTGCCGCCATCAAGACCCAGAACGGCGCTGCCATGAGCGTGGGCCGCATCTCCACCTTCCTGGATATCTACATCCAGCGCGATCTGGACAACGGCACCCTGACCGAGAGCCAGGCTCAGGAGCTGATCGACCACATGGTCATGAAGTTCCGCATGGTCAAGTTTGCCCGCATCCCCAGCTACAACCAGCTGTTCTCCGGCGACCCCGTGTGGGCTACCCTGGAAGTGGGCGGCATCGGCATGGACGGCCGCAGCATGGTCACCAAGAACTGCTACCGCTTCCTGCACACGCTGGAAAACATGGGCCCCGCACCGGAGCCGAACCTGACCGTTCTGTACTCCTCGGCCCTGCCGGAGAATTTCAAGAACTATGCTGCCAAGGTGTCCATCAACACCAGCTCTGTCCAGTACGAAAACGACGATGTGATGAAACCCGTGTGGGGCGATGATTACTCCATCTGCTGCTGCGTGTCTGCCACCCAGACCGGTAAGGAGATGCAGTTCTTCGGTGCCCGCGCCAACCTGGCAAAGTGCCTGCTGTACGCCATCAACGGCGGCGTGGACGAAAAGAGCCACGAGCAGTGCGGCCCCAACTACGCCCCCATCACCAGCGAGTACCTGACCTATGACGAGGTGCTGCCCAAGTATGTGCAGATGCTGGACTGGCTGGCCGGGCTGTACGTCAACGTGCTGAACCTCATCCAGTATATGCACGACAAGTACTACTACGAGGAAGCCGAGATGGCACTCATCGACACCGATGTGCGCCGCACCTTTGCCACCGGCATTGCAGGCTTCTCCCACGTCATCGACTCCCTGAGCGCCATCAAGTACGCCAAGGTCAAGGTGGTGCGTGACGAGAGCGGCCTTGCCACCGGCTTTGAGATCGAGGGCGACTTCCCCAAGTACGGCAACGACGACGACCGCGCCGACGAGATCGGCGTGTGGCTGCTGAAGACGTTCCTGGAGATGATCAAAAAGCGCCACACCTACCGCAACTCCGAGGCAACCACCTCCATCCTGACCATCACCTCCAACGTGGTGTACGGCAAGTACACCGGCGCACTGCCCGATGGCCGTGCCGCATTCACTCCGTTTGCTCCCGGTGCAAACCCCAGCTACGGCGCGGAGCAGAACGGCCTTCTGGCATCCCTGAACTCGGTGGCAAAGCTCCCCTACCACTGGGCACTGGACGGCATCTCCAACACCCAGACCATCAACCCCGATGCCCTGGGCCACAGCGAGGGCGAGCGTGTGGAGAATCTGGTGCAGGTCCTGGACGGCTACTTCGATCAGGGTGCCCACCACCTGAACGTGAACGTCTTTGGTAAGGAGAAACTGCTGGATGCCATGGAGCACCCCGAAAAGGAAGAATACGCAAACTTCACCATCCGCGTCTCCGGCTATGCGGTCAAGTTCATCGACCTGACCCGTGAGCAGCAGATGGATGTCATCTCCCGCACCTGCCATGCAGCCCTGTAACCCTGTGGGCTATGTCCACTCGCTGGAAAGCTTCGGCTCCGTGGATGGGCCGGGAGTCCGGTTCGTGGTGTTCTTACAGGGCTGTGCCCTGCGCTGCAAATACTGTCACAACCCCGAAACCTGGGCGGAGGGCGGCGAGGAATGGTCTCCGGAGAAGCTGTTCCAGCGCGTCTACCGCTACCGCAATTATTGGGGCAAAAAGGGCGGCATCACCGTCAGCGGCGGGGAACCGCTGCGCCAGATGCCCTTTGTGACACAGTTTTTCCAGCTGGCACGCGCCAAAGGGGTCCACACGGCTCTGGATACTGCCGGGGAGCCTTTCCGGCCCGATGATCCGGCATACCTTGCCGCTTTTGACCGGCTGATGCAGTCCACCAGTCTGGTCATTCTGGACCTGAAAGAGATCGACCCCGAAAAGCACCGTCGGCTCACCGGAAAAGACAATGCCAACATCCTGGCCATGGCACGCCGCATCTCGGACCTCGGGGTGCCGCTGTGGATCCGGCATGTGCTGGTGCCCGGCCTGACCGACGACGAGGAGGGTCTGCGCAGGACTGCAGACTTGATCCGCAGCCTGAAAACCGTGCAGCGGGTGGAGGTGCTGCCCTACCACACGCTGGGCCTGTTCAAGTGGCAGAAGCTCGGCATCTCCTATCCCCTGCCGGATGCCGTCCCGCCCACGGCGGAACAGATCCGCCGGGCCGAGGAGCTGCTGGAAGTGAGCCGTTACCCCGGCTGATCCTGTTTCTCATAACGCACAACGCCCCCGGAACCTGACGGTTCCGAGGGCGTTGTTTCTTTTTTTCAGGCGATCAGCCCATGAGGGTGGACCACAGCACGCTGAACGGCATGACTAAGATCAGCGCCGGCATCAGGTCCACCAGGGGCAGCGACTTGATCTTTGCCACGCGGAAACCTGCCGCCATGCTCAGGATGCCGCCGCAGGCCGAAAGGTCTGCGAACATGGTCGGGGTCAGCACCCCGGCCAGCAGGCGGCCCGCCCCGAACACCAGCAGCAGGATCCCACACTGCGGCAGCGGGATGGCACACACCGAGCGGCCCAGCGTCGAAGCAAAGATCATCGCCGTGAAGCCGTCCAGAACGGCCTTGCTCATCAGCAGGCTGGGGTCGCCGGTGATGCCCTCGGTCAGGGTGCTGTACCAGCCAAAGCCGCTGCAGCAGAACAGCGCCACGGCCGTGATGTAGAAATCCATATCGATCTCATCCCCGCCCATGTGAAGCACGTGGACCAGTTTCTGGAAAAACTTCGAAGTCCAATACTCCAGATGCAGCAGATGACCGATGGTAAACCCGACCAGCAGGGCCAGGACCACCGCCGTCATGCCCGACACCTTGATGACCGAGTTGATGCTGATGCCGATGGAACACAGCCCAAACAGGGTGGGCAGGTTGTCTTTCAGGTCCTCCGGCAGCACTTTTCCCAGTGCAGTACCCAGCACGCCGCCCAGCAGCACAGCGGCACAGTTCGTCAACACACCAATCGGCATTTTCATTCCTCCATGATTCCTTAATTTTCGTACGATCTCGAAATATTATAGCATGTCTCCGTGCCGCTGCACAAGGGGAAAAAAGAAAAAGATCAAGGGCCGGGATCACACCGCACGCCGTCTTCCCTGCAATTTGCGCCAGCCCACTTGACAGACAGAACATCCGCGTGATTTACTCTGATTTGGGCGGCACACCTGACCGGTGGAATCAGCGAACGATCTTTCGTGCAGGAAAAGGAGGAACACCCCATGTATGTGGATTGGGAATACTACAAAATTTTCTATTACGTTGCAAAGTATCAGAACTTTACTAAGGCGGCACGGGTACTGGGCAGCAATCAGCCCAACATCACCCACTCGATGAACCGGCTGGAAAGCCAGCTGAACTGCGTCCTGTTCATCCGCTCCAACCGGGGCGTAACGCTGACTCCGGAGGGCGAGATGCTCTATTCCCGAATCGCGTCAGCCGCCGTCCAGATCCAGGAGGCCGAGGAAGAACTGAGCGCCAGCGCCACGCTGGAACACGGTTCCATCAGCATCAGCGCCACGGAAACGGCACTGAACATCTACCTTTCGGAAAAGCTGCGTGCGTTCCACACCGAGTATCCCGGTATCCGGCTGCGCATCTCGAACCACTCCACCCCGCAGGCGATGCAGGCCGTGAAAAACGGCGAAGTGGATTTTGCCATCATCACGACCCCGGTCGAAACCGAGCCGGGGCTGAAACTGACAGAGCTGATGCCCTTTTATGAGGTTTTGGTGGGTGGCAAAACGTTTGCCGCGCTGGCCCGCCGGAATCTGAGCCTGAAAGACCTGGCCGGCTATCCGCTCATCTCCCTGAGCGAGGAGAGCATGACCCGCAGCCTGTACCGGCAGTTTTTCCTGGATCACGATGCCGTGCTGAAACCGGACACCGAGGCCGCCACCACCGACCAGATGCTCACGCTGGTCAAAAGTGAGCTGGGCCTCGCCTTTGTGCCGCAGCCGATGGCCCAGGACGCGCTGGCGCGGGGCGAGATCCTCCAGCTGCACCTGCAGGAGATCATCCCCTCCCGCTCGGTCTGCCTGGTCTGCGACCATCACCGCCCCCTGAACACCGCCGCCCGGAAGTTCCAGCAGCTGCTCACAAAGCCCGCCCCGGCCCGCATGGAAAAGGCGGGGGGAAACGCACGGCATTGACTCAAAATAAATGCTCCAAAATCTTCAGCTTGTTTTTGTGCAAGCTGGAGATTTTTCTTTCCATACAAGTCTCCATTGATTTGCAACGCAAAATGCGTTACAATATCCTTGAGGTGATAACCATGGAAAAAACGATGACGCTCAATCTTCGTGTGAACCCTACCGTCAAGCAGCAAGCCGAGGATGTGCTGAAGCAGCTTGGCATCCCAATGGCAACCGCCATTGATATGTACCTGCGCCAGATCACCCTGACTGGCGGCATCCCCTTTTCTCTGTCTTTGCCGAAGGCTCCTGCGGCTCTGAACACTGACACCATGACCGATGACCAACTCCATGCAGCCTTGCAGGTGGGTATCAAGGAGATTCAGAACGGTGACACCGTGGATGCCGCAAGTGCATTCGCACAGTTCAGGGAACAGCACAGATGAAGCAATATGACGTGAAAATTTCTCATGCAGCCCTCAGCGATATGGAGCAGATTTACAGCTACATTGCCGACCGTCTGCTGGAGCCTGACACGGCCATGGGACAGTATAACCGCATTGCAGAAGCAATCCAATCGCTGAACATCCTGCCGGAACGCTGTGCGTTGGTGGAAAGTGAGCCGGAGCACACCCAAGGGCTGCGGCAGATGCTGGTGGATAACTACTCGGTGTTCTACATTGTGGGCAAGGATACCGTGTCGGTGGCTCGTGTACTGTACAGTGCATCCGACCTTGTGCGCCGTTTGCGGAGAATGAAGTGAGTCCCAACAACCAAAAATGTGGGGCAGTACCTTTTGCAGGTACCGTCCCACGTTTTCTTATATTCTTTTAAATAAAATCTTTCAGCGCTTTCCGGACGGTGTTTTCTTTTTCCGGCAGGCATCCGGTTTGGACAATGCGCACACCACTTCAATATGTTCACTGTGGGGGAACATATCCACGGGGGTAAAGTCTGCGGCGCGGTAGCCTTTCCGGGCAAACAGGGCCAGGTCGCGGGCCATCGTTTCCGGGTTGCAGCTGACATAGACCACCCGCTGCGGAGCCATGCGGGCCACGCTCTCGATGAACTGCGGGGTCGAGCCTTCCCGCGGCGGGTCCATGAAAATGACATCCGCTTTCTGCCCTGCGGCGGCGGCCTCGCCGATCCAGCGGGTGGCATCGGCCGCAAAGAAGCGGGCGTTCTTCACGCCGTTGCGGCGGGCGTTGCTGATCGCGTCCTGCACGGCATCCCGGTTCAGCTCCACGCCCACCACCTGCTTTGCGTGCCCGGCAGCCGTCAGGCCGATGGTGCCAATGCCGCAGTAGGCATCCAGCACCACCTCGCGGCCGGTCAGGCCGGCGGCTTCCACGGCCAGGCCGTACAGCACCTCGGTCTGGCTGTGGTTGATCTGGTAAAAGCTGCGGGGACTGAGGGCATAGGTCCGGCCGCACAGGGTATCCAGGATAAAGCCTTTTCCGTACAGCACCTTTTCCTGCTCGCCCAGCACCACGCTGGTGCGGCGGGGGTTGTAGTTCTGCACCACGGTGGTCACCGGCACCTGCCGCTTTTCCGCTTCGGCCAGCAGGGCCTTGACAAAGTTCCTGGCCCCCGGCAGCACCGGCTGCGCCGTGACCAGCACCACCATCACCTGCCCGGTCACAACACCGCGCCGCAGCAGGCAGTGGCGGAGCAGGCCGGTCCCCTTGTCCTCGTTGTAGGGCTGATAGCGGCAGGCGGCCGCGGCGGCCCGCACCGCCTGCATCACGGTGTCCAGCACCCCATCCTGCAACAGGCAGCTTTCCACCGGCAGCACCTTGTGGCTCCCGGCTGCATAGATGCCGGAGGTCAGGCTGCCGCCCCAGCCGGTGGTAAAGGTGGAGATCACCTTATTGCGGTAGTGGTAGGGGTTCTCCATGCCCCGGATGGGGTTCACCGGGCCGTATTGGCCCAGCAGGGCACGCACTTTTTCCTCTTTCTGCTTCAGTTGCGCGGCGTAGTCCATGCCCAGCATCGGGCAGCCGCCGCAGTTTTTGGCACGCAGTTTGCAGTTCATCCGTTCTTCCTCCCACCACTTGACAAAACATAAAAAATTCACTATACTGCAAATAGAAAAGGCACTGCGACAAGCGGTTGGCCCTTTTAGGTTATAGGTTTATCAGAAAACCGTCACCGGCCAGGGTGGCGGTTTTCGCTTTTTACCTTGATCGTAAAAACCAATCCGAAGATATGGAATGTCAAAGTAATCGGCATCGCTCTCACCTCCTTTCGGAAGTGTGGGCCGACCGCCTGCCGTTATGTGCAGTACCTTTTCGCATCCGATTTTACCATATCTTTTGTCAGAATGCAACGAAACGCCCCCTTTGCGGGGCGTTTTTTGTTACCCGTAAGGGTCGTACAGATCGTATTCTTCCGCTTCCAGGTGCTTTTCTTCCAGCACCCGCATCGCCTGTTCCAGCTGGCTCTGGGAGCAGCCGCTCTCGCTGACAAGAGCATGGACAGCCGCCGCCAGATCGCCGCCAAACAGGGTGTCCAGCCGCTGGCGCATCGCCGCCACCGTGTAGGCGCGCTGTGTCACCGCCGGGGTGTAGGCATTGCAGTTGCCGCTCTTTTCGCGCTTCACCCAGCCCTTGGCTTCCAGCCGGTACAAAAAGTTCAGCACGGTGGCCGGGGCCCAGCCTTTCTCGGCCAGCTTCTCCCCGATCTCCCGCCGGGAGGCCGGGGCACGGCAGGCCCACAGGGCCAGCAGCACCTGTTCTTCGGCCGCCGAAAGGGGCTTCAGGCTGTCCGGGATCCCATACATGCTGTTTTTCCCCTCCTGATTGCGTTTTACATTTGTCTTAATTTGTTTCAGTATACTGCATTCCGTCCCGGAACGCAAGAGCAGAAAGTAAGCTTTCACGCGGATTTATCCGGTATCTTTTACATTTGTCTTACTTTTTGTTCTTGCAGGGCGTACATTTGTTTGTTTTGTGCGGCACAGGCAGGCAGGCAAACCCCATCTTTGTGCAAAGATGCTCTTGTTTTGCCCCCCGCAAAACCGGTATACTACGGACAAATCCAACACACAGAACACCGCACTTCGGCGGTTGCGATCGGAAAAGGAGAGTGCGATCATGGCACGAGTATACAACTTCAGCGCAGGCCCCAGCATGCTGCCGGAAAAGGTCCTCCAGCAGGCCCAGGCAGAGCTTTTGGAATACGGTGACAGCGGCCAGAGCGTGATGGAGATGAGCCACCGCAGCAAATGGTTCGATGCCATCATCACCGAGACGGAAGCTTCCCTGCGCCGGGTCATGAACATCCCCGACAACTACAAGGTCGGTTTCTTCCAGGGCGGTGCCACCCAGCAGTTTGCCATGGTGCCCCTGAACTTTATGACCACCGGCAAGGCCGATTACCTGGTCACCGGCAACTTCTCCAACCTGGCCGCCAAGGAGGCCGCCAAGTTCGGCGAAGCGAAGATCGTGGCTTCCAGCAAGGATAAAAACTTCACCTACATCCCGGACGTGAACGCCATCGACTACGACAAGGATGCCAGCTACATCCACATCTGCCAGAACAACACCATCTTCGGCACCCAGTATGTGGAAGTGCCCCAGGTGGAGGGCGTTCCGCTGGTGGCTGACCTGAGCTCGATGATCCTTTCCAAGCCCGTGGACGTGACCAAGTACGGCTGCATCTACTTCGGCGTGCAGAAGAACGTTGCCCCCGCCGGCATGGCCATTGCCATTGTGCGGGACGACCTGCTGGGCCACGCCGCCGACACCGTGCCCACCATGATGAACTACACCACCCTGCTGGCCAAGGACAGCATGTACAACACGCCCCCCTGCTGGTGCATCTACATGACCGGTCTGGTGCTCAAGTATCTGGAAAACGACATCGGCGGCCTGGCCAACATGCAGAAGATCAACGAAGCCAAAGCCAAGGTGCTGTACGATTATCTGGACGGCCAGGAATTCTTCAAAAATCCTGTGGAGCACCGCTACCGCAGCACGATGAACGTCACCTTTACCAGCCCCGACCCCGACATGGACAAAAAGTTCTGCGCCGAGGCCGCCGAGGCCGGGTTCGTGAACCTGAAAGGCCACCGGCTGGTGGGTGGTATGCGCGCTTCCATCTACAACGCCATGCCGCCGGAGGGCATCGATAAGCTGGTGGACTTCATGGAGAAGTTCCGGAAAGCAAATGCTTAAAAGAAAACAACCTCGCCCTCTCAGGCCGCTTCGCGTCCAGCTCTCCCAAAGGGAGAGCTCTTGACAAAACCGGAAGCTTTGCAAGGACTGCCAAGGCCTCTCCCTCCGGGAGAGGTGGCAGCGCGTGAGCGCTGACGGAGAGGGTGAGCCCGTTTATAAAGGAGATCTTACGATGTTTACCATAAAAACCCTGAACGCCATCAGCCCGGTGGGGCTGGCCAAGCTCCCCAAAAACCTGTTTGATGTCTCGGTGGATGCCGAGGCTCCGGACGGCATCCTGGTACGCAGTGCCGACCTGCTGAACACCACGTTCAATGAAAACCTGCTGGCCATTGCCCGCGCCGGTGCCGGTGTGAACAACATCCCGTTGGACCGCTGCTCGGAGCAGGGCATCGTGGTGTTCAACACCCCCGGTGCCAACGCCAACGCCGTGGCCGAGCTGGTGATCGGAATGCTGATCGCGGGCAGCCGCAATGTGCCCGCCGCCGCCCAGTGGACCCAGGGCCTGGCCGGGGACCCCGCCATGGCCAAGAGCGTGGAAAAGGGCAAAAAGCAGTTTGTGGGCAACGAGATCAAGGGCAAAACGCTGGGTGTCATCGGTCTGGGTGCCATCGGCTCCCGCGTTGCCAATTGTGCCATCGAGCTGGGCATGGAGGTCTACGGCTACGACCCCTACATCTCCATTGATGCCGCCTGGAACCTGAGCAGCCAGGTCCACCACTGCGTGAACCTGAACGACATGCTGCCCCTGTGCGATTACCTCACCATCCATGTGCCCTATCTGCCCACCACCAAGGATACCATCAACGCCCAGACCCTGGCCCTGTGCAAGGACGGCGTGAAAATTCTGAACTACGCCCGCGGCGAGCTGGTGAACACCCCCGCCCTGCTGGAAGCCATGGAAAGCGGCAAGGTCTCCGCCTACATGACCGACTTCCCGTCCGAAGCCATCCTGGGCAGGCCCGGCATCACCTGCACGCCGCACCTGGGCGCTTCCACCCCGGAAGCCGAGGACAACTGCGCCATCATGGCCGCCAGGGAGTTGAGCGACTACCTGAAGAACGGCAACATCACCCACTCGGTGAACCTGCCGGAAGTCAACCAGCCCCGCGCCGGCGGCAAGCGCATCTGCATCATCCACAAAAACGAGCCCGGCATGATCAGCCAGATCACCGCCCTGACCACCGAGGCCGGGCTGAACATCGAAAACATGGTGAACAAGAGCAAAAAGAACCTGGCCTACACCATGCTGGATGCCACCGGTGCCGTGGACGGCAAGCTGGCCGAAAAGCTGGCCGCCATCCCCGCCGTGATCCGGGTGCGCATCCTGTAATTCTTCCTTTGAGCCCTTAGCTTTCTCCCTGCCGCTGTCTGTTCACAGCGGCGGGGAGTTTTTTTGCAACAAAGGTTTCACCTCCTGCACTTTTGACAAAGCGCACAAGAATCGCGCTGTTTTTTGAGCAGTCCGGCTCTTGTGTTCCCGCCGCATTTCAGGTAGAGTACAGGGTGAACCAGACTCATTTCGGGAGGAAATTTTTATGCCGCTGACCAAAGATCAACACGACCACTACATCGACATCCTGAACAACACCAAACGCCTGACCGCTGCGGGCGGCTACCCGCCGGAGATCCAGGCCTTTGCCAGCCGGGCTGACCGCGAAATCCTGACTCTGGAAGCCGCCGGGCACTCGTTCCCGTGCTATCTGAACCGCGCCCACACGGTGCAGCCCGGCGCACCGCTTTTCATCAACATCCACGGCGGCGGCTGGTATGTGGGCCACGAGGAGAACGACACCTACTTTGCCGCCTGGCTGGCCGACCGGATCGGCGGCGTGGTGTTTGACGTGGACTACACGACCACCGCTTCCGCCCCCTGGCCGGTCATGTTCGCCCAGTGCGTCGCGGCTGCTCAATATGCCATTGCCCACGCAGCTGAGTATGGCTGCGACCCGGCCCGCATCTCCATTGGCGGATACAGCGCAGGCGGCCACCTGACCAGCGCCGTGGTGCTCCATCTGCTCCAGCAGGGCCGCGCCCCCTTTGCCATGCAGGCGCTCTGCTACTCCCCGGCCGACATGAGCCACGGCCCCACCCAGGACCCCCAGACCAACTTTGAAAAACGGAGCATCGCCTTTGAGGCGCTGGTGCTGGACGGCGACGAGAGCCTGCGCCAGGACCCGGTGTTCAACCCCGCCTGCGCTGCCGACAGCCTGCTGGCGCAGTTCCCCGCCACCCTGCTCATCACGGCAGGCAAGTGCCCGTTCCGTGACCAGGACGAAGCCTTTGCCCAGCGGCTCATCCGCCTGGGTGTGGAAACGACAGTCCGCCGCTTCCCGGAGGCTTCTCACGGGTTCATTCCCCACTTCACCCAGTGCTGGGAGGGTGGGGCCGAAACGCTGGCCCGCCACATCTGCGCTGCCAGAGCCTGATTTTTTCTGAAGATACGAACAGCCCCCGGAACGGAAAGCGATTGCTTTTCCACTCCGGGGGCTGCCTTTTAGCAGTTTACGTTTTGAATGCACAAGCAGCATCCGCAAACTGCAGATCGCAAAGATGCCGTTTCGATCGGCGCTATTTTTGAACATTGCGATAGAATGTGAAAATCAGAAAAGAGGAACGTTTTTCAGCGCTTGACGTTGAATGCGCCCATGCCGGGATACACGGCGCCGGCACCCAGGTCCTCCTCAATGCGGAGCAATTGGTTGTACTTGGCCACGCGCTCGGTGCGGCTGGGAGCGCCGGTCTTGATCTGGCAGGTGTTCAGGGCCACGGCCAGGTCGGCAATGGTGGTGTCCTCGGTCTCGCCGGAGCGGTGAGAGCTGATGGCAGTGTACCCGGCCTTGTGAGCCATCTTGATGGCTTCCAGCGTCTCGGACACCGAGCCGATCTGGTTCAGCTTGATCAGGATGGCGTTGCCGGCACCCAGCCCGATGCCCTTGGCCAGGCGCTCGGTGTTGGTGACGAACAGGTCGTCGCCCACCAGCTGGACCTTACCGCCCAGTTCGCGGGTCATCTCCTGCCAGCCCTCCCAGTCTTCTTCATCCAGGCCGTCCTCGATGGAGAGGATGGGGTACTTTTCCACCAGGTTCTTCCAGTGGGCGATCAGCTCACTGGAGGTGTACTCGGTGCCGGCCTTGGGCAGCTTGTAAAAGCCCTTGCCCTTGGGGCTTTTCCACTCGGAGGAAGCGGCATCCATGGCCAGCATGAAGTCCTTGCCGGGCCGGTAACCGGCCTTTTCGATGGCGGCCAGAATGGTCTCGATGGTTTCCTCATCGCTGGACAGGTTGGGGGCAAAGCCGCCTTCGTCGCCCACGGAGGTGGCCAGACCCCTGGCTTTCAGGATGGAAGCAAGCGCGTGGAACACCTCAGCGCACCAGCGCAGAGCCTCCTTGAAGCTGGGAGCGCCCACGGGCATAATCATGAACTCCTGGGTGTCCACGGTATTGGTGGCGTGGGCACCGCCGTTCAGAATGTTCATCATGGGAACGGGCAGGCGGTTTCCGTTTACGCCGCCCAGGAAGCGGTACAGGGGCATTTCCAAAGAAGCAGCGGCTGCACGGCAGGCAGCGATCGACACGGCCAGGATGGCGTTTGCGCCGAGGTTGGACTTCTCCTTGGTGCCGTCGGCGGCGATCATGGCCGCGTCGATGGCATAAATGTCCGAGGCATCCATCCCCACAACGGCATCCGCGATGACGGTGTTGATGTTCTCCACGGCCCTGGTCACGCCCTTGCCCAGATACCGGCCCTTGTCGCCGTCGCGCAGTTCCAAAGCCTCGAACTCACCGGTGGATGCACCGGAGGGGGCACAGCCGCAGGCCACGGTGCCGTCGGCCAGAGTGATCTCAGCTTCCACGGTGGGATTGCCGCGGGAATCCAGGATCTCGCGGCCTGCAACAGATTCAATTTTCAGATCGTTCATCTCGAAAACCTCCTGATCTCATGTTCATCCCGCTGCTGCCGGTGCGGCGGCGGGGGTGTTCTCTTTTGCGGATAGTTCTATCTAACTAACCGTAATGATCTTATCACGCTTTTGTTCCCCGCGCAAGGGGCTTTGGCGATGTTTGGGGCTGTAAACATTTCCAGTATTCCCGGCGCAGCGGCCCGGCATCCCTGCCGCCGCCTTTTTCGGAAGCCGTTTCGATCGGAATGCCGCTTTCTGCGGGCATTTCCGTGGTGATTTATCGGACTGTGATCGTTTGCCCTGCAGAAGAAAAAACGCATCTGTAACTTTTTTGACACGGTTGAAAGCCGTTCATGTCAGCCCGAAACAACGTGAATGATATCAAAAATCATCCAAATTCAATGCGGATTTTTTGGTTATTTTCACACGAAACGCCGGGGACCTCTCCAAAAAGTATGGACGTTTTGTGAATTGCGCAACCCGCCCGATGGGGCTATAATGAAACCACAAAGCAGAGCCGCTTTGAGGGAAAGGGCTCTGCTTTGTAACATTTCACACGAAATTGCATCCAAAGCAAGGAGGATGATCTATTATGAAAACAATGATTTCCCGCCGCAGCTTCCTGGCCGCCGCCGGTGTTGCCGCCGCTGCCGGTGTTCTGACCGCCTGTGGTGGTTCTTCCGGCAGCACGGCTGCTTCCGCTTCCGCAGCAGGCTCCACGGCTGCCGCTTCCGGCAGCACCATCAAGGTGGGTGTCATGGGCCCCCTGACCGGCAACGTCTCCGTTTACGGCCAGGCTGTTGTCAACGGCGCTACCCTGTACCTGAAGCAGGTCAACGAAAAGGGCGGCATCAACGGCAAGCAGATCGAGATCCTGACCGAAGATGAACAGGGCGATGCCACCCAGGCCGTGAACTGCTTCACCAAGATGGTGGACGAGGGCATCACCGCTCTGGTGGGCGATGTGACCACCGCCCCCACCCTGGCCGTTGCCGCCGAGAGCGCCGACTACAACATGCCCATGGTCACCGCTTCCGCTACCGCTGAGGCTGTTACTTACGATGCCGAGACCGATACCGTGAACGCCAATGTGTTCCGCACCACCTTTACCGACCCGTTCCAGGGCGTGAAGATGGCCGATTACGCTTACCAGAAGCTGGGCTACACCAAGGCAGCCGTCATCTTCAAAAAGGGCGCTGACTACAACGAGGGCCTGGCCGAGAACTTTGTGAACGAGTTCGAGAGCCTGGGTGGCACCATCGTTGACCAGGAGAGCTACTCCGAGGGCGATGTGGACTTCAAGACCCAGCTGACCAGCATCCTGGGCAAGAACCCGGAGACCGTGTTCTGCCCCAACTACTACGAGGAAGTGGGCCAGATCCTTTCCCAGGCAGAGAGCGTCGGCCTGGCCGTTCCGTTCCTGGGCGGCGACGGCTGGGACGGCCTGGAGGGCTATGCGACCGCCGACCAGCTGAAGGACAGCTACTTCTGCGCCAACTACGCAAAGGGCGCTTCCCCGGAGTTTGAGTCTGCTTACAAGGCCGAGTACGGCGAGGACTACCCCAACGGCTTTGCTCCCCTGGGCTACGATGCCGCCACCACCATCGTCTACGGCCTGCAGGCCGCTGAGGATGCCGGCCTGGAAGCCGGTACCGACGAGTACAAGCAGGCGGTCATTGATGCCATCGCCTCCGGCACCATCACCGGCCTGACCGGCACGTTCACGTTCAACGAGCATCACGACCCCGTTAAGAGCACTGCCATCCTGACCTATGTGGACGGCAAGCCCGAACTGAAAGAGATGTTCTGATCTCTTTTCGAACAGAACCATTTGCGGAGACCGCCGGAACGGGTTGTCTCCGCTTTTTTGGTAAAAAAGTGGATCCAAAAAGGCGTGGCAGACACGCCGCAAAGAAAGGAAGTATCCCTCCATGACAGTGTTTTTCAGCCAGCTGATCAACGGCCTGTCCCTTGGCAGCATCTACGCACTGATCGCACTGGGTTACAGCATGGTGTACGGTATCATCCTGCTGCTGAACTTTGCCCATGGCGATATCATTATGGTGGGTGCATACATGTCCTGGTTCGTCATGAACCAGCTGGGTCTCGGCCCGGTCACCGCTGTGTGCGCCACCATCCTCACCTGCACGCTGCTGGGTGTCGTGATCGAAAAGATCGCCTACACCCCGCTGCGCAGCGCGCCCCGTATCTCGCTGCTGATCACCGCCATCGGTGTCTCGTTTTTCCTGGAGTACACGGCGGAGCTGGTCATGGGTTCGGGTGCCAAGGTCATCCCCTCCTACTTTACGGCCCGCACGTTCTACCTTGGCAAGGTGCCGGTAGGCCTGACCTCCCTGACCACGCTGGCAGTCACGGTGCTTTCCATGCTGGTCCTGACGTTCCTGGTGCAAAAGACCAAGCTCGGCAAGGCCATGCGCGCCGTCTCTGAGGACATGGACGCTGCCCGCCTCATGGGCATCAACGTCAACAGCACCATCTCCTTTACCTTTGCGGTGGGTTCTGCGCTGGCCGGCATCGGCTCGGTGCTGTACTGCTGCTCCTACCCGCAGGCCACCCCCACCATGGGCTCCATGCTGGGCCTGAAAGCCTTTGTTGCCGCGGTTCTGGGCGGCATCGGCTCCATCCCCGGTGCCATGGTCGGCGGCATTGCCATCGGCCTGTGCGAGTGCTTTGTTTCCGCCATCGGTCTTTCCGCCTGGAAAGATGCCGTTACGTTTGCCATCCTGATCATCGTGCTGCTGGTCAAGCCCACAGGCTTCCTCGGCCGTCAGGTGCAGGAAAAGGTGTAAGGAGGGCAGCAAGATGAAAACAAACCGCAAAACGCTCAAAATGCCCGTGCGCTACCTGATGAACACCGTGCTGGTGGCGCTGCTGTTCGCAGTGCTTTCTTACATCACCGACAGCGTGCTCTCCACCTATCAGAACAAGGTGCTGCTGACGGTGGGCATCAACATCATCCTGGCCGTCTCGCTGAACGTTGCCACCGGCTACCTGGGCCAGCTGCCGCTGGGCCACGCCGGTTTCATGGCCGTGGGTGCCTACACCTGCGCCCTGTTCACCAAGTACAGCCCCCTGCCGGGCGGCATCTCCTTTGCCATCGGCCTGGCGCTGGCCTGCGTGGTGGCCGGGCTGTTCGGCGTGCTGATCGGCGTGCCCGCCCTGCGCCTGACCGGCGACTATCTGGCCATTCTGACGCTGGGCTTTGGCGAGATCATCCGCATCACGCTGAACAACATTGACGATGTGCTGGGCTACAACCTGTTCTACGGTGCCAAAGGCCTGAAGAACATCCCCAAATATTCCAATTTCACCAACGTGTTCCTTTGCGTGGTCATCGCCTGCTTTTTGATCCACGCCATGATGAAAAGCCGCCACGGCCGGGCGATCCTGGCCATCCGCGACAACGAGATCGCAGCCGAGAGCTGCGGCATCCAGACCACTTACTACAAGGTCATGGCCTTTGCGTTCTCGGCAGCCATTGCCGGGATGGCGGGCGGCCTGTATGCGTGCTACATCGGCGTGCTGAACCCCTCCACATTTGGCTTTATGAAATCCATCGAGATCCTGGTCATGGTGGTGCTGGGCGGCATGGGTTCCATGCTGGGCTCCATCCTGTCGGCCACCGTGCTGACCATCCTGCCGGAAGCTACCCGCAGCTTTGACAGCTACCGCATGGTCATCTACTCGCTGGTGCTGATCCTGATGATGATCTTCCGCCCCGGCGGACTGCTGGGCAGCTACGATTTCTCCATGAGCCGCATCGTGGAAAAGGCCATGAACGGCGAGCTGTTCCGCAAGAAAGACGCAAAGGAGGGCGCAGACCATGAGTGAGTTCCAGACCAGACTGAACAGTGTCCCCTCCGGCGGCTTTCTGACCGACCGCGACAAGGACAAAAAGCCCATCCTGGATGTCCGCGAGCTGGGCATCGACTTCGGCGGTCTGACCGCCGTGGACGGCTTCAACCTGATGATCGGCCGCAACGAGATCACCGGCCTGATCGGCCCCAACGGCGCAGGCAAGACCACCGTGTTCAACCTGCTCACCAACGTCTACCAGCCCACCCGCGGCTCCATCCTGATCGACGGGATGCCCACCGCCGGGAAAAAGACCTATCAGGTCAACCGCATGGGCGTGGCGCGTACCTTCCAGAACATCCGTCTGTTCAAGGAGCTGAGCGTCATCGACAACATCAAGGTGGGTCTGCACGAGTCCATGAAGTATAATCTGGCGTCCTCCCTGCTGCGGATGCCGAACTACTGGAAAGAGGAAAAGCAGTGCACCGAGCGTGCGCTGGAGCTGCTGGACATCTTCCACATGGCAGACCTTGCCAACGCACAGGCCGGCAGCCTGCCCTACGGCGCACAGCGCCGGTTGGAGATCATGCGCGCACTGGCTACCGGCCCGAAGCTTCTGCTGCTGGACGAGCCTGCCGCCGGTATGAACCCCTCCGAGACTGCCGAGCTGACCGAGACCATCCGCCGCATCCGCGACGAGTTCAACATTGCCGTGCTGCTCATCGAGCACGACATGAGCCTTGTCATGGGCATCTGCGAGGGCATTGCGGTGCTGAACTTTGGCCGCATCATCGCCAAGGGCACCCCGGACGAGATCCGCAATAACCCGCAGGTCATCGAGGCCTATCTGGGCAAAAAGGAGGGCTGAGCCATGGCTGATACATTACTGAAGGTGGACGGCATCAACGTCTACTACGGCAACATCCACGCCGTAAAGGATATCTCCTTCACCGTCAACGCGGGCGAGATCGTCACCCTGATCGGTGCAAACGGCGCGGGCAAATCCACCACCCTGAAAACCATTTCCGGCCTTTTGAAGCCCCGCACCGGCGATGTGCTGTACAAGGGCAAAAGCATCAAGGGCGTGCGCGCCCACAAGATCGTGGAAAGCGGCCTTGCACAGGTGCCGGAGGGACGCCATGTGTTTTTGCACATGACGGTGGACGAGAACCTTGATATGGGTGCCTACACCCAGCCCGCTTCCACCATTGCCGCCAACAAGGAAAAGGTGTTCACCCTGTTCCCCCGCCTGAAAGAGCGCCGCAAACAGCTGGCCGGTACCATGTCCGGCGGCGAGCAGCAGATGCTGGCCATGGGCCGTGCCCTGATGAGCAACGCCTCCATGCTGATGCTGGACGAGCCGTCCATGGGCCTGTCGCCCCTGCTGGTGCAGGAGATCTTCGACATCATCCGCAGCATCCACAAGGAAGGCATGACCATCCTGCTGGTGGAGCAGAACGCGCAGATGGCCCTTTCCGTTGCGGACCGCGCCTACGTTCTGGAGACCGGCCGCGTGGTCATGACCGGCACCGGTGCCGAACTGCTGACCAACGAGCGGGTGCGCAGCGCCTACCTGGGCGGCTGAGGATCCTACCGGTTTCCGAATCACTTGTTACAGGCCAGAGCCTTTGCCCGCCGGGCAGGGGTTCTGGTTTTTATTTGCAATTTGTTCAAATTCCTCACAAAGAAACTCCATTTTTTTCCGATAGAATAAAGATGCAGTCCGGGAGAGGCGGAAACGCCACAAGCCGCCGCTCCCAACGATGCCATGCAGGCAATAAAAGCCGCGCAGCAAAGCCAGAAAGCCTGCCCGCGCGGCCCCTTTGAAAAAACACTGTCCCCCCGCCGATGCGAGGCAATAGCCAATGGCGGCGGACAGACTACCAACCATCTCCTGACAGCCGCAAATGTTCGGGAGTTCTCATACAACAGGCAGCGCCGCTTTCTCCTCCTTTCCACGGCGCTGCCTGTTTTTTGTTTGGCGTAAAAAAGCTCCCCGGCAGGGTCCCTGTGTCTTGCACAGAGTCCCCGCCGGGGAGTTTTTGGTTTTTGTTCCTATTCTTTGGTATGGCGCAGATCCCGCAGGCGGGCTTCCGGCAGCACCGTGTGCAGCAGCTCCCAGGTGCTGTCCAGCGCGTCGTTCAGCAGATAAGCCTGTGTTTTGTGGACATACAGGTAGATGGCATCCTGCGTGCGGTAGGCCAGATGCAGGTCCTGCCAGGCATACCGGCGGCCCGGCTCGGCCTTGTCCTGCTCCCCGGCCATCCAGACCGAAATCCCCTGGTCGTCCAGCTCCAGCCGGTAAAAGGGCCGGGGCAGGCCCATTTTTTTGATCTGACTGCGCAGGTTTTGAAAAAAGCTGCCAAAATATGCAGCGGGCAGTCCCACGCCCACCAGTGCCAGCACGCCCGCCAGCAGCCCGGCACCCTCCCGGGCCCCCACCTGAGAAAGGCAGACCCCGGCAAACACCAGCAGGATGGCCATGAACAGCGCCGGGCGCTGCCAGCCCTTGCGGTGGCGCAGCAGGTCGAACACTGCAAATTTCCGGAACGACTCTGCGTCCATTTGGACCGATACCCGGATCGGCTGAGACATCATCGATCAACTCCTTTCTACGCATCGTACCATATTTTTGGGGCGCTGGCAAGAAATTATTGCAAAATTGACGCAATGCATGTTAAAATAGAGCCAAATGACCGGAAATGTTTTCCCAAAGGAGGCAGAGCGCGGTGCATCGTCCCATGACGCTCCAACAGCGGATCAGCCTGGCGCTGGCCGTGTTTTTCCTGAGCCTGGCGGCGCAGATCGCCCTGAGCTTTTATCAGTCCAACACGGTGCTGCGGCAGATGGACGACCAGATGGGCCGTTTCAACGCCATCAGCCGGTTCCAGGGCGGCGTGGAGCAGAGCCTGACCGCACTGGATGATTACCGCTGGGAGTACGGCGATGCCGATGCTTTGCTCAGCCAGCTCTCAGACTCGTTTTCGATCATGAACGCCTGGCTCTGGCGGTTCGACGGCAGCCTGCACACGGTCAGCGAGGAGCAGTACCTGCTGTACAGCGCGGTCTGCACCACCTACAAAAGCTATACCGCCCTGGTGGGCCAGCTGGAAGATGCCGTGCGGGCCGGAAACAACGCCAAAGCCGCCCAGCTGTACTACAACAAAGTTTCGCCCTGCGGGGGGTATCTGCGCCAGTACACCCAGCAGCTGCTCAACACGGCCATTGCCGATGCACAGGGCATCTACACCGAGATCTCGGCCCGCAGCAGCCAGGTCAAGTGGCTTCAGGCCATTGTGGCGGCGGTCTGCCTTGGCATGGGCCTGATCACGGCGCGGGCCGTGATGCGGCTGCTGACCCCGGTGCAGCAGATGATCGGTGCCTCGCAGGAGATCATTGCCGGGCACTACGACATGCCGGACCTGCCCGTGCCCAGCCGGGATGAGATTGGTGCCCTGATCGAGGCGTTCAACCGGATGAAGCACTCGATGGCTCAGCAGATGAACACCCTGCGGGAGCGCAACGAGATGGAGCGGGAGCTGCACCAGCAAAAGACCCAGGCGCTGGAACTGCAGAACCGGATGGAGCGCAGCCGTTTACAGCAGCTGCGCAGCCAGATCGACCCGCATTTCCTGTTCAACACCCTGAACGTGATCCTGCAGACCGCCGGGCAGGAAACGGCCTACCGCACCCAGGCGCTGATCACCGCCCTGAGCCACCTGCTGCGGTACAGCCTGATGAGCAACGACGAGCAGGTGCCCCTCTCGCGGGAGGTGCGGATCGTGGATGAATACTACTCCATCTACCATGTCCGCTTTGGCGAGCGGATCCGGATGCGGTGGTGCATCTCGGACGCGCTGGATCTGACCGAGACGATGGTGCCCTCGTTCATTTTGCAGCCCATTGTGGAAAATGCCTTCAAGCACGGCATCGCCCCCAAGGAGGAGGGCGGTGTGGTGCGCATCCGGATCGCACCGCTGCGGGAAAAGGGCCTGCTGCGGATCAGCGTGTGCGACAACGGCGTGGGCATTGCCCCGGAGCAGCTGGCTCAGCTGCAGACAGCCCTGGCCCAGCCCGGAGAGCGCTGGGAGCATATCGGTGTGTACAACGTGGCCGCCCGCCTGCGGCTGCTGGACAAACGCTGCCGGCTGGAGGTGCGCTCCCGCCCGGCATGGGGCACGGCGGTGTGCCTGTACCTGCCCCTTGTGGAACTGACAGAGGAGGAATTGGACGATGATTCGCCTGTTGATCGCAGATGATGAACGGCTGGAGCGGGAAGCTCTGGCCGAAATGGCAGCCCGGCGCTTTGAACATGAGCTGGTGTTGGAGACTGCCGAAAACGGACGCAAGGCCGCCGATTCGGCCATTTTGTGGGGTGCAGACCTGATCCTGATGGACATTGAGATGCCCGGCATGAACGGCCTGGATGCCGCCCGCGCCGTGCTGGCCCAGCGCCCCGGCTGCCGGGTGATCTTTGTCACTGCGTACAGCCTGTTCCAGTACGCCCACGAAGCCGTGCATCTGGGGGCCTGCGATTACCTGCTCAAGCCGGTGGACCCGGACGAACTGGAAGCTTCGATCCGCCGGGCCATCCGGCAGATCGAGGCGGAGCGCAGGCTGGAAGCTCTGGCCCCGGTGCAGCCGGAGCCGGAACCCGCCCCGAAAGCCGAGGAGCCGCCGCGCGGCGAGGACGAGAACAGCCAGAACGCCCTGGTCATGGATCATGTCCGCCGGTATCTGGAAGACAACTACATGTTCGACATCTCGCTGGACAGCGTGGGCGAAATACTGCACATCAGCCCGGCCTATCTTTCGGCCCAGTTCAAGAAGTACCAGAAGATGAACTTCCTGGACTGTTTGACCGAGCTGCGGATCAACGCGGCCAAGGAGCTGCTGGCCGACCCGTTCCGCTCGGCGGCCGAGGTGGCTTCCATGGTGGGGTACGAGGATGCCAGCTACTTTGCCCGCGCGTTCAAAAAGCGGACCGGAGTCACGCCCACCCAGTACCGCCGCCAGGCCAGCCGGGCCGCGCGGGAGAGCAGTGCGGAGGCCCTGCTGTGAGCCGCCGCCTCTCCCGGCGGCAGGTGCTGCTGGCTGCCGGGACCGCCGCGCTGGGGCTGTGCGGCTGCCGCCGGGAAGAAACGTCGGCTGAAAGCGAGAAGCCGGAGCTTGTGCTGCGCTACGCCGAGAACCAGCCGGAAGATTACCCCACCACCCAGGCCGCCCTGGCCTTTGCCGGGCTGATGAACGAGCAGACCGGCGGCCGGGTCAAGGTGGCCGTGTACAGCGGCGGGGAACTGGGCGCGGAGCAGAGCGTGATCGAGCAGATGCAGTTCGGCGGCATCGACTTTGCCCGCGTCTCCCTGAGCCAGCTGGCCGAATATGTACCCCAGCTCAGCGTGCTGCAGCTGCCCTACCTCTACCGGGATGCCGACCAGATGTGGCGGGTTCTGGATGGGGCCATCGGCGATGAGTTCCTGGCCGCACTGGACACGATGGACGTGGTGGGGCTCTCCTGGTTCGATGCCGGAGTGCGCAGCTTTTACACCCGCGAAAAAGTCACCTGCCTGGAGGACCTGCAGGGCCGGACCCTGCGGGTGCAGGAGTCCGACATGATGAGTGAGATGGTGGCCGATATGGGGGCTGCGCCGGTGCAGGTGGTATACAGCCAGGTCTACGCCGCGCTGCACAACGGCCGCATTGATGGGGCCGAGAACAACTGGCCCAGCTACGAGGCCATGGGCCACTACGAAGTCGCCCCCTATTTTTTGCAGGACGAGCACACCCGTGTGCCGGAATTGCAGCTGGCCAGCACCGCCGCACTGGAAAAGCTGGAAGCGCTGGACCCGGCGTTCCCGGCCATCCTGCGCACCTGTGCGCGGGAATCGGCCCGCACCGAGCGCCGCCTTTGGGCCGAGCGGGAGCGCCGGGCCGAGGAGAACATGCGGGCCTGGGGCGTGGAGGTCACGCTGCTTCCGGACGCGGAAAAAGAGAAGTTTCGCGCCGCCGTCCAGCCCCTGTACGCTGCCTTTTCCGACCAGGCGGAACTGATCGGCCGCATCCAGAAAGCCTGAAAACCTCCAGTTCTTGTATCCCAGTCTTTGGCAGTTCTGCTCAAAGACCGGGATTTTTGTTTATGCAATCAGCACAAAACTTATTTTCACATTCTTTCAAAAAACAGGACATTTTTTGAAATCCCTTGTTCCGGCTCAGAAAATTTGCTAAAGTATGAACAGTGAATGAACGGGCGGTGCAAAAACCTGTGCAGGGGTGCGCCGCCGCACAAGGACAACTTCAAGGAGGAGTTTATTATGAAAAAGATCTCTCGCCGCAGCTTTCTCGCTGTTTCCGGTGCAGCTGCCGCAGCTGCTGCCCTGACCGCCTGCGGCGGTTCCGGCAGCTCCACTGCAGCTTCTTCTGCTGCTCCCGCCGCTTCCGCCACCGGTGATGCAGCCGCTGCCGCTTCCGATCCCAAGGTGACCCTGGTCTACGCCGAGGTCAACCCCCTGGACACCATCGTTGGCCAGACCGCTACCCACTTCAAGGAGAAGGTCGAGGAGCTGACCGGCGGCTCTGTTGTCATCGACGTGCAGGCTTCCGGTGTCCTGGGCTCTGAGAACGACGTTCTGGATGCCATCCTGGGCGGCTCCACTTCCATCGACATGAGCCGTATCTCCGCGTTTGCACTGACCAGCTACGGCTGCAACAAGTCCAAGCTGCTGAGCATCCCCTTTACCTTTGAGAACCGCGCACACTTCTGGAACTTTGCCAACAGCGACCTCGCTCCGGATTTCCTGAACGAGCCCCAGGAGCTGGGCCTGCCTGTCCGCGGCATCTTCTACGGCGAGGAGGGCTTCCGTCACTTCTTCACCGTCAAGCCCGTTTCCGGCATTGAGGATTTCAAGGGCCTGAAGCTGCGCGTGTCCAACGACCCCGTCATGAACGGCATGGTCGAGGGCCTGGGCGCGAACCCCACCGTCGTTTCGTTCGGCGAGCTGTACAGCGCACTGCAGACCGGCGTTGTGGATGGCGCAGAGCAGCCCATCGCAAACTACAAGTCCAACGCATTCCCCGAAGTTGCCAACAACCTGATCCTGGACGGCCACACTCTGGGCGCGATCCAGGCAGTTATCACCGATAACGCATGGGGCAAGCTGACTGCCAACCAGCAGGCTGCCATCCTGGAGGCCGGTGCCGACACCCAGAAGTTCAACGCCGATCTGTCTGAGACCGCTGAGAACAAGGTGCTGGATGAGCTGAAGTCCTCCGGCTGCAACGTGGTGGATGTTCCCGATAAGGCACCCTGGCAGGAAGCCTGCGCCAAGGTCATCAGCGAGAACACCTCCGACCAGGCTGAGCTGTACCAGAAGCTGCTGGATATGAAAGCCTGATCCCGTTTTGTAACGCGCGACAAATCGTAAAAGCCCCGGCGGGTGTTGACGGGAGCCTCCCGCCTGCCCGCCGGGTTTTTGTCAGGAGGGAAAACTATGCCGAAAATCTTTACCACATTGGATAAGATCAAGCCGGCCTATGATATCACTTACAAGGTGGTCCTGTTCATCTGCAAGATCCTGCTGATCGCAGATATTGCCATTACCACCATGTCGGTCATCGGCCGCTACGTTCCGTTCATCCCGGACCCCGCCTGGTCGGAGGAAGTGGTCCTGACCTGCATGAGCTACATGGCCGTGCTGAGCGCCGCTCTGGCCATCCGCCGCGGCGCACACATCCGCATGACCGCCTTTGATGTCTACCTGCCCAAGACCGCGATCAAGGTGCTGGACATTCTGTCCGACCTTGCCGTGTGCATTCTGGGCGTCATCATGATGGCAGTCGGCTGGAACTACGCCACCACTCTGGGCGGCCGCGGCTTCTACGTGTCCATGCCCTGGCTGAGCCGCTTCTGGATGTACTTCCCGGTGCCGCTGGCCGGTGTGGCCATGATCATCTTTGAGATCGAGGCCATCTACAACCACATCAAGAGCCTTTTTGTAAAGGAGGAGAACTGATATGACAGTACAAACACTGGCAATTGTTGTCCTTCTGGTCAGCTTCTTTGTCATGATCTTCCTGCGGTTCCCCATTGCTTACGCAGTCGGCCTTTCCAGCGTGCTGTGCCTGATGGTGCAGGGCCAGGCACTGACCGATGTCTGCCGTCTGATGGTCAAGGGCATTTCGTCGTTCAGCCTGATGGCCGTGCCGTTCTTCATCACCATGGGCGTGCTCATGGGCTCCGGCGGTATTTCGGAAAAGCTGATCGCGCTGGCGGATGCCTGCGTGGGCTGGATGCGCGGCGGCATGGCCATGGTCAACATCGTGGCTTCCTACTTCTTTGGCGGCATTTCCGGTTCGGCATCTGCCGATACCGCCTCCATCGGTTCCATCATGATCCCCATGATGGTCGATCAGGGCTATGACGCCGATTTCTCCACCGCCGTTACCATTACCTCCTCCTGCGAGGGCCTGCTGGTTCCTCCGAGCCACAACATGGTCATCTACGCCACCACCGCCGGCGGCATCTCGGTCGGCAGCCTGTTCCTGGCGGGCTATCTGCCCGGCGCACTGCTGGCCATCGTCCTGATGATCGGTTCCTACATCATCTCGGTCAAGGAGAATTACCCCAAGGGCTCTCCGTTCAGCATCAAGGGCTTTGTGAAGCAGCTGGGCACTTCCATCTGGGCACTGGCCGCCGTTGTCATCGTTGTGTTCGGCGTTGTTGGCGGTGTGTTCACTGCGACCGAGTCCGCTGCAATCGCCGTTATCTACTCGCTGTTCGTTTCCGTGTTCATTTACAAAGGTCTGGACTGGAAAGGCGTCTGGCATGCGCTGGATGAGTGTGTGAACACTCTGTCCATCGTTCTGATCCTGATCGCCACCTCTGCGGTGTTCGGCAACTGCCTGACCATGCTGCATGTGCCCGATCTGGCCGCAAATGCCATCACCAGCGTCACCGATAACCCCTACATCATTGCTCTGCTGATCGACCTGATCATTCTGGTTCTGGGCTGCATCATGGATATGGCTCCCATCATCCTGATCGCCACTCCCATCCTGCTGCCCATCGCAACCTCCATTGGCATCGATCCCATCCAGTTTGGTATCATCGTGGTGCTGAACTGCGGCATCGGCCTGCTGACTCCCCCCGTTGGCGCGGTCCTGTTCATCGGCTCCGCCGTGGCAAAGCGCCCCATGGAGAAAGTTGTCAAGGCGACCCTGCCGTTCTACCTGTGCATGTTCATCGCCCTGCTGCTGCTGACGTTCATCCCCGATATCAGCCTGGCCATCCCCAAGCTGCTGGGCGGCTATGTCAGCCCCATTGCAAACCCGCTGGGCCCGGTGTTCATCCATTAACCAAGCGTCTTCCTGTTTCTTTCCCGATTGGGAAACAGAATCGAATGCAGAACAAGACCTCCGGTTTCAAGGCCGGAGGTCTTGTTCTTTTTTATGGATATGCTATACTGGCAAAAAACGCAGGAGGGCAATATGAAAAAGACATCACAGATGCATCCCGGCCGGAACTTTGGGCAAAAGCTTTTGTTCGTGCTGCTGGGCATGGCGGCAGGCTTTGGGGCCGGTATCGGCATGGCCTGGGCACTTGATTCTGCCGACATCGGGATCGGGGCAGTCCTGTTCTGGCTGGCGGGCACCCTGGTCGGGTTTTATGTACAGCTCATCCTGCACGAAGCCGGGCACCTGGTCTGCGGACTGGCAACGGGGTATCGGTTCGTTTCGTTCCGCATTGGCAGCTGGGTGTGGCAGCGGGAACAGGGCCGCCTCCGGCTGCGTCGGTTCCAGCTGACCGGGACCGCCGGGCAGTGCCTGTTGGCCCCTCCGCCGTTGACAGATGGGAAAATGCCGTACATTTTATACAATCTGGGCGGACCGTTGGCCAATTTGCTGACCGCTGCGGTGCTGGGACTGGCGGTGGTATTGCTGCCCGGCTCCGGCATGGCGCGGATGCTCTTGGGTACCCAGGCGCTGGTGGGGCTGCTGCTGGCCTTGACCAACGGCCTGCCGCTGCGGGGCACGGTCAACAACGATGGAGCCAACGCCCTCTCCCTGGGCAGGGACCCGGCAGCCCTGCGCTCACTGTGGGTGCAGCTGAACGTCAATGCCCGGCAGACCGAGGGCGTGCGCCTACGCGAGATGCCCGCCGAATGGTTCACCCTGCCGCCGGACGACCAACTGCAAAACAGCATGACGGCGGTGCTGGCCATTTTGTGCGAGAACCGCCGGATGGACGCGCACGATTTTGACGCAGCGGCCGAGTTGATCGATCACCTGGACCAAACACCCCACGCCCTGATGCCGCTGTACCAACACCTGCTGCTGTGCGACCGACTGACCATCGCCCTGCTGCGCCGCGAGGATGCCGCCCCCTGGCTGATGGAGTGGGAGACGCGCCCGGTGCGGCAGTTCCGGACCCAGATGAAAGATTTCCCCGCCGTTCTGCGCACGGAATATGCGGCCGCCCTCCACCTGGGAGATGCCAAAAAAGTGGAACCGCTCCGTGCCCGCTTTGTGCAGCGCTGCGCAAGCTACCCTTACCCGGCCGAGGTCCAGGCCGAGCAGGAGCTGATGGACCTTTTGGCTGCCCTGTAACGCAAAGCATCCCCGGCAAAGCTGCAAACCACAGCCTGCCGGGGATGCTTTTTCTTTATTTACAATAAAAGCTGCTGCAATTGGGTCTGGCGCAGGCCGGGCAGCTGCCCCGGTCCAAGGTCCAGTTCTACCAGCCGGTGGAGGAATTCGGCTTCCGTCAACCCGTTTTGCGCGCATTCCGCCATGACGTTGCGTGTAAAAAGCAAGTTTTTGTCCAAAGCGGAATAAAAAATCAGCTGCACATGGCCGGTGAACAGCGCAAACAGGGCGGTGCGCAGCTCCCGCGAGCCAAACAGCGGCAAAAGGTCGCTTTCTTTCAACAGCAAAACGTCTGCCTGTGGAAAAAACTGCCGGGCCGTCTGCGCCAGCGTTTCGTCCTCCGGCCAGAACGCGGCGGCTTCGGCCAGGCGGGGCGCATAGCAGCACAGCACTCCGGCATCCCGTGCGGCGGCAAGGGCCGTCAGGTGGGTCAGCCGCAGGGGGCAGTCGGTCAGGCCGACCGAGGAAAAGCAGAACGCCCCGGCCCCCCGGAACGCGGCCCGATCCAGCTGCTCCGGGGCCAGCAGCTGCTCGGCCGAGGGGGCCCGGAATGCCACCGGCTCCCCCGCCGTGCCGCAGAACACCACAGCCGTCCGGGCCGCTCCGGTAAAGCACAGGCGGGAACAGTCCACGCCATCGGCCGCAAGGCGGGCGGCGATCTTCCGGCCAAAGGGGTCAGCCCCCAGCTGGGAGAGCAGCACAGCCGGGCCGCCGCAGCGGGCATACGCCCGGCAGAGCGCCGCGCCCCAGCCGCCCACCTGCACGGCAAACTGCCCGGCCAGCTCCGGCGCAGTGTCCGCCTCCAGCTCCAGCCAGGCCTCACCCAGGCATACCAGCGGCTTTTCCGGCATGGGTGCTTCCTCCCCTCAAACAAAATCGGGTTTCAGTATACACCAAAGAAAAGCGGCGCGTCAACCAGGGCGCGCCGCACTGCGTTCTTTTTGTTGACAAACCACGCGATTTTGTGATAAACTTGCGAATCAGTGTAGGAATATCAGAAAGGATCTACCTATGAACCTGACAAAGCAGTTTTTCAAATATGTGTCGCAGAACATCTTCGGGCTGATCGGCACCTCGTGCTACATCCTGGCCGATACCTATTTCATTGCGCAGGCCGCCGGGACCGACGGCGTGACCCTGCTCAACCTCTGCCTGCCCATCTACAACCTGATCTTTGCGTTCGGCTCCATGATCGGGCTGGGCGCAGCCACCCGCTACGCCATTTTGCAGGCGCAGGGCGACGCACGGGCGCATCGGTATTTTTCCAACGGCATCTTCTGCGCCTGCCTGATCGCCGTCCCCTTTGTGCTGGCAGGCATCTTCTGCCCGGACCGCCTGCTCCGGCTGATGGGCGGCGACGCGGGCATTGTGGCGCTGGGCACCGGCTATGTGCGCATCTTCCTGTTGTTTACGCCGTTTTTCATGTGCAACTATATCGTTTCGGCGTTTGTCCGCAACGACGGCGACCCCTCGCTGGCCATGGTGGCCACCCTGAGCGGCAGCCTGTTCAACGTGGTGTTCGACTACATCTTCATCTTCCCCATGGGGCTGGGCCTGGCCGGTGCGGCCCTGGCCACCGCCATTTCCCCCATGCTCAGCATCGCGATCTGCAGCCGCCACTTTTTCAAGCAAAGCAGCACCATCACCTTTGTGCGGCGTGCCCCCTCGGTGCGGCTGCTGGCCCAGAGCTGCCAGCTGGGCATCTCCGGCTTTGTGGGCGAGCTTTCCTCAGCTGTGACCACCACCGTGTTCAATTTCCTGCTGCTGCGGCTGGCCGGGAACGTGGCTGTGGCCGCCTATGGCGTGGTGGCCAATTTTGCGCTGGTGGCCACCGCCATCTTCAACGGCGTGGCCCAGGGTGCCCAGCCGCTGGTCAGCCAGTGCTACGGCAAAAACGAGATGTCCTCTGCCCGCAGGCTACTGATGCTGGGCTGCTGCACCGCGCTGGTGCTGGCCGCTGGGCTGTATGCCGTGGTGTTCGGCTTTACCGACTCGCTGGTGGCCGTGTTCAACAGTGAGCACTCGGCCCAGATGGCCGCCTTTGCCCACAACGGGATGCGCATTTACTTTGTAGGCTATTTCTTTGCCGGGTGCAACATCGTGGCGGCCGGGTATCTGGGCGCGGTCAACCGCCCCACTGAGGCCACCATCACCTCGGTGAGCCGGGGCGTGGCTGCCATCGTGGCCTGCTCGCTGATCCTGAGCGCCCTGTTCGGCATAAACGGTGTCTGGGCCGCATTCCCGGCCTCGGAGGTCATCACCGCCGCACTGACCGTGTTCCTGCTGCGGCGCGCCCGCCCGGATGCCGCAGCCGCCAACCTGCATTCTTAAATATAAAGCGCCTGCTCCCGCCGGGTCTCCTCCGGGGTCAGGGTGCGCACGCTCTGCCCGGCCATCGCCCGCCACTGTGCGGGGGACTGGCCGGTTTCTTTTTTGAACACCCGGCACAGGTAGTTGGCCCCGGAAAAGCCGCACAGGCTGGCAATGACATCCAGCGTGTACTCCCGGTGCAGCAGCAGCCGCATGGCGGCTTCGATGCGCACCGTGGTCAGGTAGCGCCCCGGCGGAACCCCCACAGCCGCCGTAAAGGTGCGCACCAGGTGGCTTTTGGACACGCCCAGCCGCTCGCTCAGCTCCTCCACGCCATACAGTCCGGCGTAGTTCTGGCGGATGTCTTCCATGGCGGCAGCCACCAGCGGCGGCAGCGGCGGGGCAGCGCTGTCCGCCCCGGCAAGCTCACACAGCAGCGCAAAAGCCAGCTGGCTTGCCACCCGGCTGCCGGGTGCAGCCCCCTCGGCGGCCAGGCGGCCCATCAGCTCGGCGGCCGCCGGGCAGGTCTCGCCCCGCGCCAGAAACGGCAGCTCCGTCAGCCCCGAAAGGAACTGCCGCGCCGCCTGGCCCGTGAGCTGAACGCACAGCAGGTGGCACCCGCCCTCCGGGCTCAGCGTCAGCGGGGCCCGGCTGAGCACCAGGTGCCCGGCCGGAACGCTTTGCGGCGGCAGGATCAACGCACTGCCTGCGGGCGACGGCCCCATCCCCGGCAGCGATGCCGTGCATTTTCCGCTGGAAAGCAGACAGACCCACAGCCCCTCGCCCGCCAATGTCAGCGGCTGTTCTGGCTGGACATCCTGCACCGTGGCCAGCGCTGCCGTGGTGTTCCAATCGTAAAGCAATATCTGACACCTCAAATCAATAAAATGCTATTTTATATCACTCTATAATCTGTTATTATAATAACAACGAATGAACGCACCGTCAAGGTGCGCCTTACAGAAAACCAATTGATGGAGGTAAATCCTTATGGCTTCGATCAGCTGCCAGCACATCTACAAGATCTATCCGGGCGCTACGGCTCCCTCTGTTACCGATTTCAACCTGGAGATCCAGGACAAGGAATTCATCATCTTCGTCGGCCCCTCCGGCTGCGGCAAGTCCACCACCCTGCGCATGATCGCAGGCCTGGAGGAGATCTCCAAGGGCGAAATGTACATCGGCGGCCGTCTGATCAATGACGTTCCCCCGAAGGATCGTGATATCGCCATGGTGTTCCAGAGCTACGCTCTGTACCCCCACATGACCGTTTACAAGAACATCGCATTCGGTCTGGAGCTGCGCAAGACCCCGAAAGACGAGATCGACCGCCGCGTGCATGAGGCCGCCAAGATCCTGGAGATCGAGCACCTGCTGGACCGCAAGCCCAAGGCTCTGTCCGGCGGCCAGCGCCAGCGTGTTGCTCTGGGCCGTGCAATGGTTCGTAACCCGGCCGTCTTCCTGCTGGACGAGCCCCTGTCCAACCTGGATGCCAAGCTGCGTACCAGCATGCGCACCGAGATCATCAAGCTGCACAAGAAGCTGGCTACCACCTTTATCTACGTTACCCACGACCAGACCGAGGCTATGACCATGGGCGACCGCATCGTGGTCATGAAGGACGGTATCATCCAGCAGGTCGATACCCCGCAGAACCTGTACGATATGCCTTGCAATATGTTCGTTGCAGGCTTCATCGGCAGCCCCCAGATGAACTTCCTGGACGGCACCGTGACCAAGAACGGCGATCAGTACGCCATTGACCTGGGCGGCGACTCCATCCCCCTGCCCAAGGAAAAGACCGCCGACGGCAAGCTGGACTCCTATGTTGGCAAGAAGGTCAAGATGGGCATTCGTCCGGAGGACATTGATGATGAGCCCGAATTCATGGCAAAGCATCCTGACTGCCACCTGGAAGCTCAGGTCGATGTCTCTGAGATGATGGGCGCTGAGATCTACCTGTACCTGGAGTACAAGGGCAACAAGATGACCGCTCGTGTGGCTCCCACCTCCAAGGCACGCAACGGAGACACCGTGAAGGTTGCCTTTGATCCGCACAAGGTCCATGTCTTTGATGTCGAGACTGAGCAGACCATCCTGAACTAAGATCTTCCAAAGGATCGTTTAAGATCCTCCTAATAAAGCAAAAGCCGCCGGGAAGCATTTCCCGGCGGCTTTTGTTTGTTTGGGCCTGAGCATTCAGGCCTGATGCCGCGTTCCCCGGAACCCGCGAAAACCGTACACCGTCATCCGCAAGCTCCGCACCTCGCCTGCGGCCAGAAAGCCGCACACTGTTGATGCCCGGCAGCCGGGCCGCTCTGTTCGAATCCGCCCGCGCGTTCGTGAGTTTCACGCACCAGCAGTCAAAACCACCGGCTAAGCCGGTGGCTTGAGTAAGCCCTAGAAGGGCATCCTACTGGCAAAGCCCCTCAAGGGGCCTCGAGCAAGCGCCTTTCATCTGCATTACCTGCCCTACCGCTCTAACGAGCTATGTTGCAAAGTGCATCTTCTAAGATGACAATTTCTCTGTCATCTCGCTTCGCTCGAATCTTATAGCTAAAGCATTTTCTTCTCCACCAGCGAAGCTGGTGGTTGTCGCTCGCTCAAGCTACCCAAACCGACAGCCATCTACTTGCGACTTGCAAATAGATGGCTGTCTATTATTAACTACGCATTTTAACAATGATTTTTCTTTTCAACAAGC
>CAKTEF010000018.1 GCA_934547065.1 uncultured Faecalibacterium sp. | reverse complement strand
CGTAGCTCATCTGGTAGAGCGCCACCTTGCCAAGGTGGAGGTAGCGAGTTCGAGCCTCGTCGGCCGCTCCAGACAAATAAGCCACTGCATTGCACGTTCACCGTGCGGGTGCAGCGGCTTTTTTGCACATCAAAAACGTTTGGGAATGGAAAAGGAGGGGAAAATCACCGTGATTTTTGGCAAGTATATCAACCGCTACTACCTCAGGTATGGCCCGGTGCTGCTGCTGGGCCTGCTGGCGCTGCTGACGGTGGACTACATCCAGCTGCAGATCCCCCAGCTGTACCGGCTGGTGATCAACGGCATCAACCTGGGCCGGGTAGCAGTGAACGGCGAGCCGCTGCCCTTTACCAAAGAGGTGCTCATGCGGCACATCTGCCTGCCCATGATCCGGATCGTGGTGCTGATGGTCGTCGGGCGCTTTTTGTGGCGTGTCTGCTTTTTTGGCTCTGCGGTGCGGGTCGCGGCCGACCTGCGGGAGCGGATGTTCGACCACAGCCGCCGGCTGTCGCAGCAGTATTATCAGGTGAACAAGGTGGGCAACCTGATGAGCCTGTACACCAACGACCTGGACACCATTCAGGAGTGCTTCGGCGACGGAGTGCTGATGTTCTTTGATGCGCTGACCCTGGGCCTGCTGGCGCTTTACAAAATGTGGTGTATGGATGTGCGGCTGACGCTGCTGGCCCTGATCCCGGCCCTGATCATGTTCGTGGTCGGCACCCTGATGGGCAAGGTGATGACCAGGCGCTGGGAGGAGCGCCAGCAGGCATTCTCCGATCTTTCCGACTTTGCGCAGGAGAATTTCTCCGGCATCGCGGTCATCAAGGCCTTTGTCAAGGAGTACAAGGAGCTGCAGGCGTTCCGTAAACTGAACAAGCAGAACGAGGAGATCAACGTGACCTACACCAAGATCGCCACCCTGTTGGAGGTTCTTGTGACCCTGTTCGTGGAGTCGGTGATCTGCGTAATCCTGGGCTACGGCGGCTGGCTGGTGTATGCGGGCCGGTTCAATGCAGGCCAGCTGGTGGAGTACATCGGCTACTTCGAGGCCATCGTCTGGCCCATCATGGCCGTTTCCATGCTGATCGAAAAAACCTCCCGCGGTAAGGCTTCGCTGAACCGCATCACCGAGCTGCTGGATGCCCCCATCGACGTGGCCGACCGCCCCGGCGTGCCGGACCTGAAGAACCCCAAGGGCGGCATCGAGTTCCGGGACCTGACGTTCCGCTACCCGGACGGCGAGTTCGATGTGCTCAAAAACATTTCGTTCCACGTGGAGCCGGGCGAGAGCGTGGGCATCGTGGGCAAGACCGGTGCGGGCAAGACCGCGCTGGTGGACCTGCTGCTGCGCACCTACAATGTGCCGGATGGCACGCTGTTTGTGGACGGGCAGGATGTGAACACCGTATCCATCCACTCGGTGCGCAATGCCTGCGCCTATGTGCCGCAGGATAACTTCCTGTTCTCGGATACCATCGCCCACAACATTGCCTTTGGTGTGGACGAAGCCACCCCGGAGGACATCGAGCGGGCTGCCAGCCTGGCCGATGTGCGGGACAACATCGTGGACTTCAAGGACGGCTACGAGACGGTGCTGGGCGAGCGCGGCGTGACCGTTTCCGGCGGCCAGAAGCAGCGCATCTCCATTGCCCGCGCCCTGCTCAAGGATGCGCCCATCCTGATCCTGGATGATTCCGTCTCGGCGGTGGATACCCGCACCGAGAAGATCATCCTCGATAACCTCAAGAACAGCCGGGCGGGCAAGACCACCCTGCTGATCGCCCACCGCATTTCCACGGTGGAGCAGCTGGATAAGATCATTTTCCTGGAGGACGGCCGGGTGGAGGCGGTGGGCCCCCATGACCAGCTGTATGCTTCCTGCCCGGAGTACCGCCGGATGGTGGATCTGCAGCGGCTGGAGGATGAGACGAAGGGAGGCGAGAACGCATGATGCATCTGAATCCGCTTTTGCTGGTGGGCGCGGTCATCGGCATGATCACCGCCCTGCTGGTGGCAGCCTATGCCGCCGTCAAGGACAAAAAGACCGCCATGGGCTTTGAGCGCAACATGGAGGACGGCGAGATCCTGCGCCGCCTGGCCAAGTACGCTCGGCCCTACCTGGGCAAGTTCCTCATCGTGGGCGTGCTGATGCTCTTTTCCATCGCCTACGATATCATTTCGCCCCTGATCGTGGGCCGCATTGAGGAACTGGTGGCCGGGGATTTCTCCCTGAATGCTCTGGCTGCCGGTGTGGCCGTGTATGCGGGCGTGCTGGTGTTCTCGATGGTCAGCACCTATTTACAGGCCGTGATCCTGCAGCGGGTGGGCCAGCGCATCATCTCCGACCTGCGCGAAGATCTGTTCAGCCACATTGAGTCGCTGGCACACGAGCAGCTCAACGAAATTCCGGTGGGCAAGCTGGTCACCCGCGTGACCAACGACACCAACGCCATCTCGATGATGTTCACAAACCTCCTGGTCCAGCTGACCAAGAACAGCTTTGTCATTCTGGGCATCCTGGTGGCCATGCTCTGCCTGAACTATGAGCTGACGTTGATGGTGCTCTGCTTTGTGCCCTTCATCGTGATCTTTACGGTCATCTTCCGCAAGTTCTCCCGCCGCGCCAACCGCAAGCTCAAGAACGCGACCACCGATCTCAATACCTATCTGTCCGAAAACCTGTCCGGCATCAAGGTTACCCAGATCTTTGGCCGTGAGGACGAAAAGATGGCGGACTTCCGCAAAAAGAGCCAGAAGCTGGCCCGGGCCAATCAGGAGCAGATCTTCGTGTTCAGCGTGTTCCGCCCGCTGGTGTATATGCTCTATGTCAGCTCGATCCTGTGCCTGTTCTATCTGGGCGGCATGGGCCACCTGAACAATGTCAGCTTTTTGGGGCAGACCATTTCCAGCGGCACGGTCGTGACCTTTTATATGTATATCTCCAAGTTCTTCACCCCCATCCAGAACCTGGCCGAGCAATTCAACTGGCTGCAGTCGGCGATGGCCTCCTCGGAAAAGGTGTTTTCCATCATGGACATCCGGCCTAAGATGGAAGATGCCCCGGATGCCATCGAGCTGGACGAGGTGAAAGGCGAGATCGAGTTCCGGGACGTGTGGTTCAGCTATATCCCCGGCGAGTGGGTGCTGCAGGGCGTTTCGTTCCATGTGGATCCCCGCCAGACCGTGGCCTTCGTCGGCTCCACCGGCTCCGGCAAAAGCACCATCCTCTCCCTGATCTGCCGGAACTACGAGTTCCAGAAAGGTGAAATCCTGATTGACGGCATCGACATCCGCAAGATCAAAATTTCGTCCCTGCGCCGCCACTTCGGCCAGATGCTGCAGGATGTGTTTCTGTTCTCGGGCACCATCCGCAGCAACATCGTCCTGCGGGAGGAGGGCATCCCGGACAGTGAGATCCTGGAGGTCTGCCGCTACGTCAACGCAGACAAGTTCATCAACAAACTGGATCACGGCCTGGATGAGGAAGTGCGGGAGCGCGGCAACAACTTCTCGGCCGGGCAGCGCCAGCTGCTCAGCTTTGCCCGCACCATCCTCCACAAGCCCAGCGTGATGATCCTGGACGAGGCCACCGCCAACATCGACACCGAGACGGAGCTGCTGATCCAGGATTCGCTGGAAAAAATGCGCAGCGTGGGCACCATGCTGATCGTGGCGCACCGGCTGTCCACCATCCAGCACGCGGACAACATCATCGTGCTGTCCCATGGAAAAATTCTGGAACAGGGCACCCACCAGCAGCTGCTGGCCCAGCATGGCCGGTATTATCAGCTGTACACCCTGCAATACCACAAGGAACAGCTCAGTGTATAAATCCTGATGAAAAGACCCGATATCCGGCAGGGGATATCGGGTCTTTTTCCATCAGCCCATCAACGCAACCAGTGCCAGTGCGCACAGCGGCAGGGTCAGGATGCTGAGCAGGGTGGTCATCACTACGCAGCCTGCGGCAAAGTGCTCGTCGTGGCCAAACTGCACCGCGAACACGGAGGTGATGGCGGCGGCAGGGCAGCACTCCAGCAAAAGCACCACCTGCGCCGACATGCCGAACCGCAGCAGCCCCAGCGCGGCAAATGCGGCCAGGCAGGCGGCGGGGATCAGCAGCATCCGAACCCCGGCCAGTTTCCAGATCTGCTTACTGCGCAGGGTGCTGCCAAGGTCGCCGGAGGCGATCAGAATGCCGGTGATGATCATGGAAAGCGGGGTGTTCATGTTGGCCAGCAGCTCCAGCGGCTGGGCGATCAGGGCGGGTACCGGCAGCTGCAGCAGGTAGACGGCCAGCCCCACCGCCATGGCGTAAAGCACCGGGGTGTGCAGCAGGCTCCGGGCAATGGTCCTGGGGCTGCTGCTGCCGCTGACCATGCCGTAGCCCATGGTCCAGAGCAGGATGTTGAACACCGTGACGAAAGCGCTGGCATACAGCAGGCCCTCGGAGCCAAACAGGGCAGAGATCAGCGGAAAGCCCATGTACACCGCGTTGGAAAAGACCCCTGCAAACCGGAAGATCGGCGCACGGCTGTCTTTCTGGCGGGCGGTCAGTACCAGCGTCAGCACGGTGCCAATGAAAATGGCCAGGATGCTCAGCCCGAACGCGGCCAGCAGGTTGTGCAGGATCTCGGCACTGAACTCCATCATGTAGGAGTGGACGGTCATGGCCGGGACCACCAGATTGACCAGCAGCGAGGACAGCATCTGCCGCCCCTCCGGCTTCAGCCAGCCCATCCGGACCCCCAGCACACCGGCCCCGATCAGCAAAAACAGCACAGCTACCTGCTGCGCACAGATCCATGCAAGCTCCATTGCAGTTCCTCCCACGGCTCGAATGATAAATTTATGCTTGAATACAACAATGATATAACACAAAACGGCCCGTCCCGCAAGAGGAAAACGGAAAAATCCGTAAAATGACCTGCAAGCGCATAAAAAGCTCCCCGCCGCAGGAGTCCGGGCGGGGAGCAGCCGGTTACAGGATCACGTTTTTGATGAGCAGCGAAACGCTTCCGTCGGTGTCGTGCAGGAACTCGACCTCGGAATCGGAGCTCAGAAGCTCCGTGGGGATCTTGACCTCGATGCCGTTGGCGGTGTGGATGCTGCGGCTCTCCATCCGGCGGATGCGGGCCGGGGTCACCGTGACCGGCTCCTGGGCCTGATCCAGGATCTCGCTCTTTTCCACATAGTCGTCAAAGGGGACGGCGGCCAGCGGGTATTCCTCGGCCAGCTGGCGGCGCACCTGCTCCACCGATACCTGGTTGTCGTTGTCTGCGGCCTGGTTGGCAATGAGCATGGCGACCTGGGCATCGGCGTGGCGCTCGTCCTCGTAGGTATCTTTCACGGCCTGTGCGGCGGCCTCCCGGATGGCTTGCAGCTTTTTCTTTTCCGGCTCGGCCTGCGTGTACTGGAACACCACCGTGGAAAGGTAGAATTCCTTGTGGCCGTCGATGTCGTATTTCTTTTCCAGCAGCCGCATGGAGTAATCGGTCAAGTTGACCAGTGCTCCTTCCTCCACCTTGCCGCTCTGGGTGGGCAGGCAGGCCCGCTGCTGGATGAGGGAGTTGACGGGGGCACCCTCCACCGTCTCGGTGTAGTGGGTGTAGCCGTTTTTGTAATTCAGCTTCAGGATGCCCAGCCAAGGGGTCCCGTCGCGGGTAAAATCCACCACGGCCAGGTCGGCACCGGGGATGGTGGTGTGGGCGTGCATATAATCGAACAGCACGCCCGCAATGCGGCAGGACAGGTCCACAAAGTCCCCGTTGTGTTCCAGCTCGTTCCGGAACGCCGAGTCCGGCAGAGGGCGGCACTGGCGGATGTCGTCGCTGGCCAGCAGCTTTTCAATGTGGTTTTGCAGGTAGGCCGTTTTTTCGGCCGTCAGTTCCATGCCGCAGCCGCTGAGCACGGGCGCGTCCAACGTGGTGTCCAGGACATGCAGGATCGCCTGGTGGATGATGAGTTCCATGGGTCAAACCTCGTTTCCGGTAAAGTTCAGATTCCTGTTCAGTATAACACATCCGCCGCCGGAATGCGAGGGGGCAGAAAGGCTTGTCATCCGCCCGCCGGGATGCTACAATAAAGCCGGAATGAATCACCCGGACAGAAAGGGGAATGCTCTATGGAATTTCGGGACAAGCCCATGCAGAACCTGATCCGCATCAAGGAGAAGGAGATCTGTAAAAATGTGCAGGAACTGCTGCTGGACGGCGAGCAGGTGGTGGGGGCCTACAAGACGGTGCGCGACCAGGCCGTGTTCACCACCCACCGCATCTTTTTGGTGGATATGCAGGGCGTTACCGGCACCCGGCAGGAGATCTTTGTGCTGCCCTACCGGAAAGTGCTGCACTTTGGCATCAAAACGGCAGGCTTTGGCGACCCGCTCCAGACCTCGGAGCTGACGGTCTGCTTTGCCGATGAACACGAGGCCAAGTTCGGCTTTATCGGCCAGGAGGAGCTGCTGGCGGTGGCGCGTGCCATCAGCCGCTGCATCCTGTAACCGCAAAAACGCACAAAGTGCCCGCTCCGGCTTCTGACCCCGGAACGGGCACTTTGTGTTGCTGTAATATGCGAATAAAGGGGAATGTCAGTTTCAGCAGGCGGCGCGGTCCTTGCGTCCGGCCTCCAGCATATAGTGCAGGAAACCGGTCACGTCCGCGGGGTCGGTCACGCTGATGTCAAAGCCCTTGGTCGGGGCCTCCATCATCTGGAGCAGCTCGGCGGCTGCGGCATCCTGCTTCAGGTCGCAGGTCTGGCCGTTGTCCAGGTGCAGCAGAACACTGCCGCGGCTGGCAGCGACCTGCTGCATGAAACGATTTTTATCAAGATATTGAATCCGAAGCATAAAAATACCTCCTTGGGGAACAAACCGTGGATCACAGGCGGCAGAACCGCCGCCATGGGTTGAGTTCCTCTGATTTCGGTGATATACTGAGCTTGGAAGCTCTGATAGAATAATACCACGAAACCGGCGGATGAGATAGAACAAAAGCACTTGATTTGTACAATAAAAACAGCTTTGATAAAAAATCTTCAAAGCATTGCGGAAAGGAATTGTTCAATATGGCATTTCAGACAAGCTGCGCATCCAGGCTGCAAGTCGGGCTGACCTGTGCGCCGGACGTTGTGGCCGATGCCGAGGGCCGGGAGCTGGTGCAGCACGGCAGCGCATTGTTCCCCATTGCGTGCTATGCCGAGGACCTGAAAAGCTACTCGGTGGCCTGGCATTGGCACGAGGAGTTTGAATTCATCCTGGCCATCCAGGGCCCGCTGACCGTGGATGTGAACAAGACCCGCCTGACCCTGCGCAGCGGGCAGGGCGTGTTTTTGAATTCCGGTGTCCTCCACGCCGTGGAGCAGGCGCAGCAGGGGGACGCGCTGCTGCATTCCGGGGTGTTCCACCCAAGGCTCGTGGGCGGCATGGACACCATCTTTTGGCAAAAGCTCATCAAGCCGCTGCTGCAGCCGGGGGCCCCGCCCTTTTTTCTGCTGGACGAGGCCGTGCCCTGGCAGCGGGAGGTGCTTGCCTGCCTGCGCAATGCCTGGAAAGGGGTGGCCGAGGAGCCCTTCGACTACGAAAATCAGGTGCGGTATCATCTTTCGGCCGGGCTGCGGCTGCTGAGCATCCAATGTGTGGGCGGAAAGACCAAGGTGTCCCAGCAGGAACAGATCGCGGCAGAGCGGATGAAGCAGATGCTCCGCTTTGTGGAGGAACACTATGCCGAAGAACTGACCGTGGAGCGGATCGCGGCCTGCGTGGCCCTGAGCGAGAGCGCCTGCCTGCGCAGCTTCCGCCAGCTGTTGGGCATCACCCCGATCCAGTATGTCAAACAGTACCGGGTGGAAAAGGCGGCGGAGCTGCTGCGCACCACCCGGCTCAAGACCGGCGAGATCGGGGCCGAGTGCGGCTTTGCGGACGGAAGCTATTTCATCAAGACGTTCCGGGAGATCAAGCACTGCACTCCGCTGGAATACCGCCGGAATTTTTGTTGAAGGATCGTAACGCTGTAAGGCTGCTGCCGGGCTGTCAATCAGCCGGGCGTGTCGGTGGTGCGGACCATTGCATCGCTGGGCACCCGCGTGGCGCTGGCGGATCTGCTTTCGGCCACGGCGCCGGGCGTTACCGGTATCTGGCTCAGCGTGTCCATTGGCTGGATGCTGGCCGATGCACTGGGCATCGGGTATTATTTTTATACCCGGCGGCGTTTACACTCCGGCCAAAGAAGTGTATAATAAAACCTGACTGAGCCAGCCCCCGCCGGGCCTGGCACTGAGACCTGAAAAAGAACGAGGAACCGTGAACCAATGAATCGGAACAACCAAGTGCCCCGCCGCAAAATGTCGCGGCGGGAGTGGAAGATCCGCCGCAGCCTGCGGCTGGCCCGCAACTGGACGGCCTTTCTGACGGCCTGTGCTGCGGCGATTGCCTTGATGACAAGCGGCATTTTGTGGCTGCTGCCCCGTGCCCATGCTCTGATCGCCGGACCGGAAGCGTTTGCGGCCCGCCCCTACGATGGAACGGCCTACCGCTTTGAGCTTTCGGATGCGCGGCTGGTGTTGGTCAACGCCAACGTTCCGTTGGAACAGGAACCCATGCCGGACCTTGCCGTGGCCGATGACGCCACCGGTCAGCAGCTGGAAACGGAAGCGGCGGCCCAGTACCGCGCCATGGCCGAGGCAGCGCAGGCCGACGGCATCACCCTGACCCTTGCGGCGGGGTATCAGGATGCCGACACCCGCGCGGCGGCCTACGCAGCACAGAAGCAGGCGTATCTGGAAAAAGGATACTCCGAGGAAGATGCCGCCGCCCGCGCCGCCAGCGTCGTGCCGCAGGCGGAAGCCGGCGAGCAGGCCACCGGCTACGCGGCCGACATCCTCAGCCCGGACTGCACGGAACGGACGACAGAGTTTGCCCGGACCCGCGCCTATGAGTGGCTGACCGCCTACGCGGCAGAGTACGGCTTCATCCTCCGCTGGCCGGAGGAGTGCCAGGCGGTCACCGGCATGGTGTATGAGCCGTGGCACTGGCGGTATGTGGGGGCGGAAAATGCTCTCGCCATCCGGGATTCCGGCCTTTCGCTGGAGGAGTTCCTTGCACTGGAACGTGCAAAATTGTAAAAAGGAGATCAACTGTTGAAACGAACGGAACTTGCGCCGGGGGTCCACCTTTCGTGGGATCCGGCAGAAAAATTCAACCGCTGCCGGATCAGCATTCACTTTGCGTTCCCGGCCAGGAGGGAAACGGCCACGGCCCATGCCCTGCTGCCCCTGCTGATGGAGCGCGGCTATGCCGATTGCCCGGATATGACCCAGATGACCAAAAAACTGGCCCGACTGTACGGCGCGGACCTGACCGTGGATGCCCGCCCTCTGGGCGCGAACCATAACCTCTGCGTCAGCGCCACCGGCATCCGGGACCGTTTTGCGCTGGAGGGGGAAGCGCTGACCCGCGAGTATGCGGCCCTGGCCCTGGGCACGGCGTTCCACCCGGCCTTTGTGGACGGCGTGTTCGACCCGGAAGCCGTGGGCATTGAAAAGCAGATGCTGAAAAAGGCGCTGGAAGATGAGATCAACGAAAAACGGATCTACTGCCAGCGGCAGGCCAATCGGGAGTTTTTCGGCGACAGCCCGGCGGGGGTCCGGCAGGAGGGCTACCTGGAAGAAGTGGACGGCCTGACCCCGCAGGCGCTGACGGAAGCCTATCGGGAAATGCTCCGCACGGCCAGCATCGAGCTGTTGGTGCTGGGCTGCAGCGAAACTGAGACGAACCATGTGGCGGATGCTTTGCTGGCGGAGCTTGGCAGCATTGAACGCGCACCGCTGCCGTTGTGCCCGAACCTGGCCATGCCCCGGCGGGATGCCGTGCATCGGGTGGAATATTTTGACACCGTGCAGGCCAAGCTCTGTATGCTGTATACCCTGGGCGAGCCGATGCGGCCGGATCAGATGGCAGCGGTGCGGCTTGCCATGGCCCTGTACGGCGGCAGTGTGACCAGCCGCCTGTTTCTCAATGTGCGGGAGCGGGATCACCTGTGCTACTACTGCTCGTCCAGCTTCCAGAGCTTTACCGGCAGCATGGCCGTGAACAGCGGGGTGGAACACGCCGATGCCGCCCGCGCGGAGCAGGCCATTCAGAAAGAGCTGGCGGACCTGTGCAGCGGCCCCATCACCGACGAAGAATTGGAGGACTGCCGCCGCTCGCTGCTGAGCGGAATGGCAGGCATCGAGGATACCCTGGGCGGCATTGAGACCTGGTACTATATGGAAGTGCTGCGGGGCGGCCCGGTGCAGACCCCGGACCAGGCCCGCGCCGCCCTGCGGGCTGTGACCAAAGAGGATGTGCGTGCCGTGCTGCGGCAGCTGACCCTTTCGGTCAGCTATCTTCTGACCAGAGAGGAGGATGCAGCCCATGTCTGACACCGTGCAGAACACGGCGCTGGCGCAGGCCGCCGCCGATGAATGGAGGGTGCTGCCCTCCGGCCTGACCGTGCTGGTCCGGCCTATGCCGGGCTATTCCGGCACCCATGTGATCTATGCCACCCGCTTTGGCTCCATCGACCGGGATTTCCGGGCAGGCGGGCGGGAGGTGCATCTGCCCGCCGGTGTGGCGCATTTCCTGGAACATAAAAAGTTCGAGGATGAGGACGGCGATGCCTTTGCCAAGTTTGCCAAAACGGGGGCCAACGCCAACGCGTTCACCAGCTTTGACCGCACCTGCTACCTGTTCACCGCCACCCAGCAGCTGGACGAAAGCCTGGATGTGCTGCTGGGCATGGTGAACCACCCCTATTTCACGGAACAGACCATTGCCAAGGAGCAGGGGATCATCGGGCAGGAGATCAAAATGTACGACGACAGCGCCGACTGGCGGCTGATCACCGGCCTGTGTGAGTGCCTGTACCACAGCCATACCATCCGCAGTGATATCGCGGGCACCGTGGAAAGCATCGCCCGGATCACCCCGGAGATGCTCTACGACTGCTGCCGCGCGTTCTATGCGCCGTCCAACATGGTGCTGGCCGCTGCGGGCAATACCACCATGGAACAGATCCTGGCGGCCTGTGCCCGCCACGGCCTGATGGAACCCCGCCCGGCCCAGCCGGTGCAGCGGCTGATGGCCGCAGAGCCCCTGACGCTGGCGGCGCGGGAGAAAGTGATCTCCATGCCGGTGTCCAAGCCCTGCTTCGGGCTGGGCTTCAAAGAGAAGCCCCTGCCCCCGGAGGACCTGCGCAGCGAGATGCTGTACGATCTGATCCTTTGCTGCATCTGCGGCGGGATGTCGCCGCTCTACCGCCGCCTGTACGACGAGGGCCTGACCAACCCCGGCTTTGGGGGCGAGGTGCTGCGGGTGGACGGGTGCTGCTGCATCCTGTTCACCGGTGAGAGCGATGTGCCCGACACCGTGAAAGAGCTGCTGCTGGCGGAGATCGCCCGCATCCGCGCCGAGGGCGTGGACCGGGAAATTTTTACCCTGTGCAAAAACGAAAAATACGGCCAGCTCATCGAGAACCTGGAAAACGTGGAGGACTCGGCCAGCCAGATGGCGGACTTTGCCCTCAGCGGCCAGACCGTGGCCCAGCAGATCGCCACGCTGGCCGCGCTGACGGCCGAAGATGCCGATGCCGCCCTGCAGGACATCCTGCACGAAGAACGGATGGCCGTGATGCAGATCCGGCCCGACGGGACTGCGGACGGGGAACCGGACGACGAGGAGGAGACAACATGACGAATTTGGTGCAGTTTCCGGGCCTGGGACTGAGCTTTGAGCTTGACCGGGTGGCCTTTTCCATCGGGGGCATGAACATCTACTGGTACGGTGTCTGCATTGCCGTGGGCATGTGCCTGGCGCTGGTGTTCGCGTTCCGCCACAGCGTGGAGTTTGGCGTGGATGCCGATGCCATGGTGGATGTCATCCTGATCGGTGTGGTCATGGGCATCCTGTGTGCCCGGCTCTATTATGTAGCGCTTTCGCCCTACCGGTACAACAGCCTGTGGGAGGTGCTGGCCATCCGCGACGGCGGCCTTGCCATCTACGGCGGCATCATCGGCGGCTTTTTGTTTGGCGGTCTGGCCTGCAAGTGGCGCAGGGTGCCGGTGCTGCCCATGTGCGATCTGGCAGCCATGGGCTTTCTGATCGGACAGGGCTGTGGCCGCTGGGGCAACTTTTTCAACCAGGAAGCCTTTGGCTGCAACACCACCCTGCCCTGGGGCATGTACAGCGAGACGACCCGCAGCTACCTGATGAGCAGCGTGGTCACAGTGCCCAAGGGCGTGACCATCGACCCGAACCTGCCGGTACACCCTACGTTCCTGTACGAGAGCATCTGGTGCTTTGTGGGCCTGCTTTTGCTGGTGTGCTATCTCAAAAAGCGGAAGTTTGCGGGGGATATCGCTCTGCGGTATCTGATCTGGTACGGCGCAGGCCGGTTCTGGATCGAAGCGCTGCGCACCGACAGCCTGCTGCTGGTGCCGTCCATCGGCCTGCGTGTTTCGCAGGTGGTGGCGGCTGTGGCCGTGATCGGCGGTGTGGCGGCTGAGATCGTGCTGACCAAAAAGTACAAGGGCACCCCCCTGATGGTATCCCTGCCCCTGAACAGCGAGAACCGCGCCCTGCTGAAAAAGCAGGACGGCCCCACCGCCTTTGCGGGCAGGGAGGGCGTGCTGCCGGCCTCGGCTTCCCGGCAGGAGTTTGTGGAAAAGACCGCAGCCTGGAACGAGCGGGTGAACGCGTCGCTGAAAGCCGGGGAGCAGGAACAAAAAAATCCGAAAGAAAGCTAAAAAACCTCTTGCAATCCGGAGATTTTTTTGCTATACTATTTTAGCCGCTTGGTGTGGGCACCGCAAATGGCCCCGTGAGGGTCTGCCTTTACGACCAGCGAGTACAACGAAAAGGAATGAAACAAATGTACGCAATCATTGTTACCGGCGGTAAGCAGTACCGCGTGGAGCAGGGCGACATCGTCTACATCGAAAAGCTGGACGTTGAGGCCGACTCCGAAGTGAAGTTTGATCAGGTTCTCGCTATTGGCGAGGAGGGTTCTGTGAAGGTTGGCGCTCCTGTTGTTGAGGGTGCTACCGTTTCTGCCAAGGTCATCAAGAATGGCAAGGGCAAGAAGCTGAACATCATCACCTATCGCGCAAAGAAGCACAGTGCTCGCCGCATGGGCCATCGTCAGCCCTATACCAAGGTTGAGATCACTGCGATCAACGGCTAAGGAGGAAAATTACAATGGCACATAAAAAGGGCGTAGGCAGCACCAAGAACGGCCGCGATTCCGCAGCACAGCGTCTGGGCGCTAAGCGTGCAGACGGTCAGTTCGTTCTGGCCGGCAACATCCTGGTTCGTCAGCGTGGCACCCACATCCAGCCGGGTGAGAACGTTGGCAAGGGCAGCGATGATACCCTGTTTGCTCTGGTCGATGGCACCGTTCGTTTTGAGCGTGTGGGCAAGAGCGGCAAGAAGTGCAGCGTGAAGCAGTAACTTCTTTCTAAAATCTGCAACCCAAAGAGCCGGACCTTTGTGGCCCGGCTCTTTTTGATGAAGAACCCTCTTTTTTGGAGCTGCTGCAGTGCAAACTCCTTCCGTCATCGCTTGCGCGATGCCACCTCCCTCATGGAGGGAGGCTTTGAAGGCCCCCTCATTGAGGGGGCTGGCGCCGAAGGCGACTGGAGGAGTTCCAAACGGCAAGGGGAAAGAGGGATAAAGCAACGTATCAAACCAAGGAGGAGCTGTATGGCAGCACAGACCAACTTTATCGACATCGCCACGATATGGCTCCATGCGGGCAAAGGCGGCGACGGTGCGGTGAGCTTTCACCGCGAAAAATTTGTGGCCGCAGGCGGCCCGGACGGCGGCGACGGCGGCCGGGGCGGCGACATCATCTTTGTGGTGGACGATCATCTGACCACCCTGATGGATTTCCGCTATAAGCGCAAGTATGTGGCCCCGGAGGGCGGCAAGGGCGGTGCCAGCCTGTGCCACGGCAAAAACGCCGAAAATCTGGTCATCAAGGTGCCGCTGGGCACGGTGATCAAGGATGCCGAGAGCGGCCTTGTCATTGCCGACCTTTCGGATCACACCCCCGTTACCGTGGCAAAGGGCGGCCGGGGCGGCTATGGCAATGCCCATTTTGCCACCCCCACCCGCCAGATCCCCAAATTTGCAAAGCCCGGCATGCCCGGTGAGGACATCCAGGTGACGCTGGAGCTGAAACTGATCGCCGACGTGGGCCTGATCGGCTTCCCCAATGTGGGCAAGTCCACCCTGATCTCCACCATCAGCGCGGCCCGGCCCAAGATCGCAAACTACCACTTCACCACCCTGGTGCCCACGCTGGGCGTTGTCTCGGTGGGCGAGGGGGCCAGCTTTGTCTGCGCCGACATCCCCGGCCTGATCGAGGGTGCCAGCGAGGGCATCGGCCTGGGCCACGATTTTCTGCGCCATGTGGAGCGCTGCCGCCTGCTGCTGCATGTGGTGGATGTTTCCGGCAGTGAGTGCCGTGAGCCCATCGAGGACTTTGAAAAGATCAACGAGGAACTGGCAAAGTTCAGCCCCGCGCTGGCCGAGCGCCCGCAGATCGTGGTGGGCAACAAGTGCGACCTGGCCACCGAGGAGCAGATCGAAACCTTCCGCAAGTATGTAGAGGAAAAGGACCTGACCTTTGTGCCCATCTCCGCCGCCACCATGCAGGGCGTGCGGGAACTGCCGGGCCTGGTGTACAACCGCCTGAAAGACATCCCTGCCGTGCCGGTGTTCACGCCGGAGTACAAAAAGCCCGAAGCCAAGGCCGGCAGCCGCGAGTTTGCCATCAAGCGGATGGAAGCCCATGTGTGGAGCGTGGAAGCGCCCTGGCTGGAATATATCCTGGCCGGCAGCAATGTGGATGACTACGAGAGCCTGCAGTACTTCCAGCGCCAGCTGGACGAAAGCGGCATCCTGGCAGCTCTGGTGGAAAAGGGCGTGCAGGAGAACGATACCATCCTCATCGGCGATTATCAGTTCGATTATATCTTCTAAAAAGGAGAAAACCCTCTCAGTCTCGCTGTGCTCGACAGCTCTCCCGGAGGGAGAGCCAACGCATCAAACAGGCAAACAACTGCAAATTTGCAGGACCTGCCAGAAAGCTGCAATTGCCTCTCCCTGTGGGAGAGGTGGCAGTGCGGAGCACTGACGGAGAGGGTGAGGACGCTGACAAGAGGAGAATTACTTGATGAACGAACCTGAATCCATCGACCCGCGGGAGCTCAGTCCGCTGGCGCTGGCCTTTGTGGGCGACAGCGTGCTGGAACTGCTGGTGCGTACCCGCCTGGCACAGCATCACCGCCTGTCCGCAGGAAAGCTCAACACCGAAAAGGTCAAATACGTCTCGGCCCGCGCACAGTTCCGGGAGGAGCAGCTGCTGGAGCCGCTGTTCACCGAGGACGAGCTGGCCATGTTCAAGCGGGGCCGCAATGCCAGCAAGGCCAGTGTGGCGAAGCACGCCTCCCCGGAGGAGTACCGCGCTTCCACGGGGTTTGAGTGCCTTTTGGGCTGGCTCTACCTCACCGGCCAGATGGCCCGTGTGCAGGAGCTGTTTGAAGCCCTGTGGCAGCAGTTTGACCCGAACCAGAAATAAAAACGCGAAAGCCCGCTGCTTTCCGCACTGGAAAACAGTGCAGGGAAAGCAGCGGGCTTCTTTGGTTTAGAGGTTAACCCTCGTCGTCGGCACCCTTGGTGTACTGGTTGGGGTGCTTGTGCTCGTTGGCGGTGCTGTTGGAGCTGCGGTTCAGGCTCTGGTTTTTGGTCTGGTTCTTGGCCTGGTTCCGGCAGTTTTCGGTGCGATTTTCCGTCCGGTTTTCCGTGCGGTTCTCGGTTCGGTTTTCACTGCGATTGCTCATGGTTCGTTTACTCCTTTCGCGGGGGAGCGTGTCCCCTCACAGCCATAGTTTTGCCGCAGCAGGCGGCTTTATACATGGGAGGAAGCTTTCATGCCTACGGAATATTTTGAGCAGCGGGAGCGTGTACTGCTGGGCGAGCGGTATGCGCAGCTCTACACGGCCCCCCACCAGACGGCAGAGCGGGGCGTGACCGTCTCGGCCCTGCGCACCAGCCCGGAGCAGTTTGCCCGGCAGGCAGATTTCCCGCTCAAGCCCTCGCCGTTCTGCAAGGCGGGCTTTGTGGTGGAGGACCCGGCGTTCAAGCCGGGCCGCCATCCGTACCACCACGCGGGGGTGTTCTACTCGCAGGAGCCGTCGGCTTCCAGCGCGGCCCCGCTGCTGGGGGTCAAACCGGGGATGCGGGTGCTGGATACCTGCGCCGCCCCCGGCGGCAAAAGCAGCCAGCTGGCGGCGGCTTTGGGCGGGCAGGGACTGCTGGTCAGCAATGAGTTCGTGGCGGCCCGCGCCGAGATCCTGAAAAGCAACCTGGAACGGATGGGCGTGGCCAATGCCGTGGTGCTGAACGAGTCCACCGGCCGCATTGCCGCCGCCCTGCCGGAATTCTTTGACCGGGTTCTGGTGGATGCCCCCTGCTCCGGCGAGGGGATGTTCCGCAAGGAGGCCGTGGCGGTCACCCAGCATTGCGAGGCTCTGGTGCGGCAGTGCGCGGCCCTGGGCGCGCAGATCCTGGACGATGCGGCGGTCTGTTTGGCCCCCGGCGGGGAGCTGGTGTATTCCACCTGCACCTTTGCGCCGGAGGAGGACGAGGGTCAGGTGGCGGCATTCCTGGCCCGGCATCCGGAGTTCACGCTGGGGGATGTGTTTGCCCATGTGGACTACACCTTTGGCAGCCCCGGCGAAGCGAACCGTACCGGCGGCCTGCCGCTGGATGTGAGCAAGGTGCGCCGCATCTGGCCCTGTCAGGGCGGCGAGGGGCATTTCATCGCCCGGCTGGTCAAGGCGGGCACGCCCCGCACCCTGCCCGCGCCCGGTGAGTGGACGGCGGAGGAACAGCTTTGGCTGGCCGCTGCCGCCCAGCAGGGCAAAAAGCAGAAAGGCGGAAAGCCGGCCCGCAGCCCGGAGCGCAGCGATGCCCGTGCGGCCCGGCGGGAGAACAGCCGGGCCTGCCGGGAGACGGTGCAGGGACGCAGCACCCGCCGGGAAGCCGGGGCGGGGGAGACTTCCCCGGCCCAGAGCCTGGCGGCCTGGCAGGAGTTCGCCCGGCAATATTTCCCTCAGCTGGCGGACCGGCCGGCGGTGATCCACGGCGGCGGGGTGCTGCTGCCGGTGCCGTTTCCGCAGACCGGGCTGCATGTCCTGCGGGCCGGGGTGTTCGTGGGCAGTGTGCAGAAAGGCCGCTTTGTGCCGGAGCACCACCTGTTTACGGCGTTCGGGGCCCAGTGCCCAAACCGCGAGGAGCTGACCCTTGCCGACCCGCGGGTGACGGAGTATCTCTCCGGCCGGGAGATCGCAGCCGCCGCCGCTTCCGACGGCTGGTGCTGCGTGACCGTGGACGGCTGGCCCCTGGGCGGCGGCAAGGTGTCCGGCGGGCGGGTCAAGAACCATTACCCCAAAGCCCTGCGGCTGCTGTGACCGGGCAGGACAAGCCCGGATTTTGACACCAACAGGCGAAAAACGCCCGGATAAGGCTTGAACGCCGTTGGTGATTGTGCTAAAATAATAGAGTTGGATTTTGTGTGCTGCCACAAGCGGGCGACCACAGCCCGTCTGCCCGCAGGCGGAGATTTCAGCGCTTCCGCACGGGGGCGTGGATCGTAACGATAAAATTTGTAGGAGGTTCCCCATGTCTGGACATAGTAAATGGAACAACATCAAGCGCAAGAAAGAAAAGACCGATGGTGCCAAGGCAAAGGTCTTTACCAAGATCGGCCGCGAGATCAGCGTTGCCGTGCGTACCGGCGGCCCCAACCCGGCTTCCAACAGCAAGCTGGCTGACCTGATCTCCAAGGCAAAGCGCATGAGCGTGCCCAACGATAACATCCAGCGGATCATCAAAAAGGCCGAGGGCGGCGACAAGACCGAGTACGAGGCAATCACTTACGAGGGTTACGGCCCCGGCGGCGTGGCGGTTATGGTCGAGACCCTGACCGACAACCGCAACCGCACCGCTGCCGATCTGCGCCACTACTTTGACAAGAACGGCGGCAACCTGGGCGCGATGGGCTGCGTGGGCTTCCTGTTCAGCCAGAAAGGTGTCATCGACATCTCCCTGGAAGATAAGGATGCCGATGAGGCCATGATGGATGCTCTGGATGCCGGTGCCGAGGACTTTGATGCAGGTGAGGATGCCGCTGAGATCACCACCGATCCGGAGAACTACTCCGCCGTGGTCAAGGCCATGGAGGAAAAGGGCTACGAGATCCTGAGCGATGACCTGGCCATGGTCCCCATGACCACCACCCGCCTGACCGACCCCGATCAGCTCAAGCTGATGGGCAAGCTGCTGGATGCCCTGGAGGACAACGACGATGTCCAGAATGTCTGGCACAGCCTGGAGAACGAGGAGGACCTGCCGGAATGATCGGTGGGGCCTGAACGCGCTCTGAAATAAGATGAACAAAACGCCGCCACTTGTGTTATGATGCACAAGTGGCGGCGTTTTGTCTTGAATAAGGACGAAAATTTTGCAGACGAACATAATAAAACCCGGCGGGGATAAGCCGCCGGGCAAGAAACAGCACTTGGAACTATTAAACAGCTTTGCGGCCCTCCGCTTTTCCGCCCGCCATATAGTGTTCATAGTATTTGGCGTTGTCGTTACCAAACAGTGCTACCAGATCGGGGTTGTTGGCTTTATAAGCTGCAAGGTTGAATTGGCTGCTACCCTGGCGGCCTTCCTTCATTCCACTGTTGATGAAATGCTCGAAAAGAGCTTTCTGGTTGTTGCCAAAGACTGCGGCCAAATCCTGATTATACTGCAAATACTCTTTGTAGTTATAAACCGGTGCATACTGTGTGATCTGTTCCTTGAACGGTTTGTTCTGAAGCGGCGTACCACGATAAGCGGAGCCTACATTTGAAACAGTTTGTGTGCTGCCGTCCATATAAGTGATGACGACTTTATTCACATTCAGATAGTCGATGGAACTGTTATACCACTCAACATCAAATTCGCAATAGTTCGTAAACAGCGCGTTGTTAATCTCATCTTCCGTTAAATAGACGTTCTTATCGTCATCAAATAGACTGGGCCGGACAAAAAAATTCCCGTATTTATCCTGATAAACACTTACACAGGATCCGTTGTCATCAATCCAGTACCCAGAGTCCGTGTATTCATAGAACGGAGAATCCGAAGAACCAATCGTATGCGTTTCCCCATAAGGCTGACGGTCAAGCTGGAACGTATAGATCGGGCCAACTGTGCGAAGACGAGCGCTTGCCTTTCCAGTGATTGAATCCGGTGCCGGGTCTCCAACTCTGTTATATGCGGTCATATACCAGTCAAGGTACTTTATTGTCTTACCGGAATTGTTTCGGTAGTAGACCGTTGGTTCCACGCCGCCGACAGAGTTCATGTCAAAAGTGAAGTACATCAACTCAATGGCTGGTTTTGATGCTGCGAAGCAGGGGACGGCCAGTGATAAGCACAATGCAGCCGTCAATAGGAGAGCTAGAATTTTCTTTTTCACGGTGATTCCTCCTTAAGATGGGCAGGTAGAACAATCTGTACAACTGTCCAAAAAGTTCTTGACACAAAACTATCACGTTTCTACCAAAATGTCAAGTAATGGAGCCTAAAATGATAATGATAAATCATCTCCGTAACCTATACTGGACATAGGAGGCGATGGAGATGACTTCAGAACGTATCAAAGCACTGCGAGAGGCGCGGGGCTGGACACAGGCAGAACTTGCCCGGCGGTTGAATATTACACGCAATGGGGTCAATTCATGGGAGCAAGGGCTTTCTATGCCGTCGCCCGCTTGTTTGGTTGATTTAGCAAAATTATTTTCCGTTTCGACGGATTACCTGCTAGGTGTGGAACGGTTGGAAACGGTGAATGTAACGGGCCTGAATGAAGAAGATGTTGCGATACTGGCCCGCCTGGCAGACCGACTTAGAGAAAATCATTGACATCATAGGAATTTTTATTTTGGTAAATAATGAAAGACTGTGCTTCAAGAAAATTTTTGAAACACAGTCTTTTTCTAAAAATGAGGAAAAATCATTTCAGGCATTCTGGGGGCTTTTTGTGTCCGGTATCTTTTCTCTGGGAAAAAAGCGTGGTAGAATAAAAGCCATACCAACGGCTGGGCGAGGTGGATCTGGTCAATCGTAAGTTGTGGGAAAGGAAAGCTGAAAATGGATATTTCTTTTAAGGTTGGTGATGAAAAATTCAATTACAGAGTGAGTGCTGTAATCATTTCTGACCAAAAAATTTTAGCGATACGGCATAATCAAGGAACACCGTATTACTCGTTGCCTGGTGGAAGGGTCATGCTTGGGGAAACGGCTGAACAGGCAGTAGTACGGGAAGTCCAGGAAGAACTCGGCATCCCCTCGAAGATTTTGCGCCCACTATGGTTTGACCAGGCATTTTTTACGAAAAATATGGAGAATCTCCGATATCACGAACTATGTGTTTATTTTCTCATGGATGTTTCAAATACAAGGCTGTTGGAGCGGGGAGATCACTTTATACAAAAAGAGGGTCAGCTTACACATGCATTTGAATGGCTGGAATTTGATCGTTTGAAGAATGAGAATTTTTATCCGGCATTCTTGAAAAAAGAGATATACCATCTTCCGAACGAGTTTACCATTCGCACGGAATCAACATGAAAATGCTGCATTTTGCAGAGCGTATCCATAATAGAGAAAAAGCAACTGTCCAGAAAGAGGAGAGGAAAAGAAGAAACCATGATCCAGAAACATTGCTTTGAGTGCGGCACTGCACTGATTGAAAAAGAACTGGAAGAGGAGGGCATCGTGCCCTACTGCCCCAAATGCCGACAGTATCGCTTTCCGCTGTACAATGTGGCGGTCAGCATGATCGTTGTGGACGAGGAGACCGGGAAGATCCTGCTCATCCAGCAGTACGGCAAGCCGTCCTACATCCTGGTGGCGGGCTATGTGAACCGCGGCGAGGCGGAGGAGCACGCCGTGGTGCGGGAGGTGCGCGAGGAGACGGGGCTGGAAGTGGAGCGCCTGCGCTTCAACCGCACCAAATTCTTTGAGCCGTCCAACACCCTGATGTGCAACTTTACGGCTTTTGTCAAAACGGCAAAGGCGCTGCACATCAACCACGAAGTGGACCGCTGCAAGTGGTTCACCCCGCAGGAAGCCAGAGAGAACATCCGCCCCAACAGCCTTGCGGCGGAGTTTCTGAACAGCTATCTGGACGAAGTGGGGAACGAACCGGAACGATAAAAAAGCAGAAACAGCTTTTCCGTTGGCGCGGAGAAGCTGTTTTTTTCGGGAAAGCGCTTGACAAGTCTGTGTCTACTGTATATACTGTATATAAACAGGTGGAACGGAGGAGGAACGCCATGAATCTTTTCATCGACAACAAAAGCGGCACGCCGATCTACGAGCAGCTTTACACCCAGATCAAAAACCAGATCCTGGCTGGGGAACTGCAGCCGGACGAAGCCCTGCCCTCCATCCGGGGGCTGGCGCGGGATCTGCGCATCAGCGTGATCACCACAAAGCGTGCCTATGACGAGCTGGAAAAAGAGGGCTTTTTGTACGCTGTGCCCGCCAAAGGTTTTTTTGTGGCGGCCAAGAACACCGAGCTGCTGCGGGAAGAACACCTGAAAACCATCGAAACACACCTGGCAGAGGCCGTCCGGCTGGCGGCTCCCTGCGGGCTGACAAAGCAGGAGCTGGCCGAGATGCTGGACCTGCTGTGGGAGGATTGAACGATGAATGCACTGGAACTTCACAATGTGGAACTGCGATATCCGGATTTCACCCTGGGCCCGCTGGACCTGGTGGTGCCCGGCGGCACGGTCTGCGGCCTGATCGGCGAGAACGGTGCAGGCAAAAGTACGACGATGCGCTTGATCCTGCAAATGTTGGAGCCGGACAAGGGCAGCATCCGGGTTTTGGGCCAGGACACCCGCACGATGGCGGCCTGCAAGCGGGAGGACGTCGGCGTGGTGCTGGGCAGCGAGGGCATCCCCACCTGTCTGACCACCCCGCAGGTGGGAAAGGTGATGGCCGGCATCTACCCGAACTGGGATGCCGCAGCTTACGCGGATTATTGTAAGCGCTTTGAACTGCCGGAGAAAAAGCGCTACGCCGATTACTCCACCGGCATGAAGATGAAACAGTGCCTTGCCGTGGCGCTTTCCCACCACCCGAAGCTGTTGCTGCTGGACGAAGCGACCAGCGGCCTGGACCCCGTGGCGCGGGACGAGCTGATCGATCTGCTGCTGGATTTTGTGCGGGCGGAGGACCACGCCATCCTCATTTCGTCCCACATTGTCAGCGATCTGGAAAAGCTCTGCGACACCATTGCATTCCTGCACAAGGGCAGGCTCCTGCTCTGCGAAGACAAGGACACCCTGCGGGAAGAATACGCACTCTGGCATGGGAAAGCGGCTCAGCTGGAAGAATTGGCCCCGGACGCGGTGCTCAGCAGGCGGGTCACGCCCTATGGAGCTGAGGCGCTGGTCAAGCGGGACGGCATGCCAACGGGAAGCACGCTGACACCGGTGAGCATCGAAGAATTGTTTGTGCTGATGATGAAAGGGGAGAAGAACGCATGAAAGGGCTGCTGCTGAAAGACTGGTATCAAGTCAAAACAAATATGCGGGTGATGTACCTCACGGTGCTGGCCGTGCTGGTGATCTGGATCCTGAGCACTTCCGGAGATTCGAGCTTTGCGGTGAACTATTCGGCTGTTTTTCTGGGGGTCATGCCCGCCTATCTGCTTTCCTACGACCACGCCAGCGGGTGGACGGAGTACAGCTTTGCCCTGCCGCTGAGCAAGGAACTTCAGGTGGCAGAAAAATATCTCGTGGGTCTGCTTTGCACGGCGGTTTCTGCAGCGCTGAACGGAATGTTCTGCGGCATCCTGTTCTGGATGGGAAAGCCGCTTCCTGCGATGCCAATCGGCCTTTTGCTGGGGGCGGGCGCAGCTTCCATCCTGCTGATAAACGGGATCATGCTGCCGCTGTACTACCGTTTTGGCGCAGAAAAAGCGCGGATGCTCTACATGCTGATGTTTGCCGGGATGGGCGCTGCCCTGGGCGGCGGGATGGTTCTGATGGATGCCGTGCCACAACCGGGCGCGGCCATTGCCATCATTGGTGTGCTGGCAGCGGTGCTGGTGCTGTATGCACTTTCCTGGAGACTGTCAGTGCAGTGGTATGGGAAGTATACGAAATGATCTTTGTGCATTCCGGCAATAATTCGGTAAAAATTTTGTAAAAAGGGTTGAAAAATCGGCCCGGTCATAGTATGATAACAGAGCCAAAAGGCAAATCTTCAACCAAGGAGGAGTTTGTTTCCATGTCCAGTGACCATACGGATCACCCCAAACAATGCTTCTCCTGCGATGCGGGCAAGGCAAACGAGTCTGCCGCATCCTGAACTGCAAGTTGCCCATGATACACCGCAGGAGTCGTAAACGGACGGATGCGGTGTATTTTTTATGCCCGGAAACGGGATACGGAGGGAACACACGATGCAGCAGAAGAATTATGTGCAGGAGATCCTGGAGATCATCCACAGCGGCCTGCCCCAGGCAGAGCTGGCAGAAAAGCTTTCGGATTATCATGAAAACGACCTGGCCGATGCTCTGACGGCCCTGACCCCCAAAGAGCGCCAGGCGCTGTACCCGGTACTGGGCGTGGACCGTGTGGCCGAGATCTTTTCCTATCTGGACGATGCAGAGCCGTACCTGAAAGAGCTGCCATCGGAAAAGGCCGCAAAGGTCGTTTCCAGCATGGACTCGGACGATGCCGTGGATGCCCTGGACGACCTGGAAGAAGCCGATAAGGCACAAATCGTCCGCCAGCTGGACCAGGATTCCGCCAAGGATGTGCGGATGCTGCTCTCCTACCACGAGGACGAGATCGGCAGCTGCATGACCACCAATTACATCTGCATCCGCAAGGATATGACCATCCGGCAGGCGATGAGCGAGCTGGTGAAGCAGGCAGGCGAGAACGACAACATCTCCACCCTGTATGTTGTGGATGAAAACAACCATTTCTATGGGGCCATCGACCTGAAAGACCTGATCGTGGCCCGCGCGGACGACAGCTTGGAAAAGCTGATCGCCCGGTCGTACCCGTATGTGACCGACCATGAGAAGATCAGCGACTGCATTGACCGCATCGTAGACTACGCCGAGCGCAGTCTGCCCGTGCTGAACGACAGCGGCACGCTGATGGGCATCATCACCTCGGCGGATGTGGTCGAGCTGGTGGACGACGAGATGGGCGATGATTACGCAAAGCTTGGCGGCCTGACCGGCGAGGAGGACCTGAACGAGGGCGTGTTCCAGAGCGTGAAAAAGCGCCTGCCCTGGCTGGTGGCCCTGTTGTTTTTGGGGATGCTGGTGTCCTCGGTGGTGGGTGCATTTGAATCGGTGGTGGCGGTGTTGCCCATCGTGATCTGCTTCCAGTCCATGGTGCTGGATATGGCGGGCAACGTGGGCACCCAGTCGCTGGCCGTGACCATCCGTGTGCTGGTGGACGAGAACCTGACCGCTTCCAAAAAGCTGCGCCTGCTGTGGAAAGAGATGCGGGTCGGCCTTGTGAACGGTGCCCTGCTGGCGGCTATGGCGCTGGCGTTCCTGGGGGTCTACATCCACTTCTTCAAGGCGTACGCCTGGGGGGAGGCATTCCTGCTGTCCGGCTGCGTGGGCGTTTCGCTGATCGTGGCCATGGTCATCTCCAGCTTAGTGGGTACGGTGATCCCCATGCTGTTCCATAAGATCCACATCGACCCGGCCGTAGCTTCCGGCCCGCTGATCACCACCATCAACGATCTGGTGGCTGTGGTGGTCTACTATGGCCTGGCCCTGGTCGTGCTGATCGACATGTTCCATTTGGGTTAAACGCAAACAACAAGAGCTCCGGCCTGCGCCGGAGCTCTTGTTGTTACTTGTTCTCGATCCAATACCGCTGGGTCAGCGTTCCGTCGGCGGAGTCGAACTGTTCATCCTCCAACACGCCGCCGTTGGCGCGGATGGTCTTGGCGGAGGCCACGTTGTAGTGGTCACAGCAGATGCGCACCTTTGTGATGCCGCGCTCTTTCGCTTTTTCCAGCGTCTGGTGCAGCATCTGGGTGGCGTAGCCGTTCTGCCGCTCCATGGGGCGGACGCTGTACCCGATGTGTCCGCCATAGGTCAGCAGGTAATCGTTCAGGTGGTGGCGCAGGTTGGTCATGCCCACCAGGTGTTCGTGCTCGTCCAGCGCCAGATATTCGGTGGCGGGCACGAACCCGGCAGGGGTGGTGGCCGGGTCTTTCAGCCTGCGGAGCGCGGCCAGCCAGGCATCGAAATCTTCATATTTGTCCAGCGCCGAGGTGCCGTCCATCCGGGAGCCGATGGCCAAAAATTCTTCCCGGTAGGCCATCACCTGTTCGCGGTCGCCCTCGTCCGGCTCCCGCAGATGGATCTTCTGGGGCGGGGTGCGGCGGGTGGCGGTGTGGAAATCCGGGGCTTTCATCAGGCCGTGGCGGTTGCAGTAAAAGTAGAGCACCCCCGCGCCCCGCAGCGGAAAGCGGGCCGAAGCATCGCCCTCCGGGTAGAGCTTGACCAGCTGCAGCTTGTCGCCGGTGAGGTAGGCCAAAAACGAGATGAAATGGTCTTTTTCCATGGGGTGGTGCAGGGTGACAAAAAGCTCATCCTCTACCCGCTCCACGGTCAGTTGATGGCGCTCATCGGCATCTTCGGCTTCGGCAATGTCCAGGGCGGGCAGAGTGATGCCGCAGCAGCTCACCACGGCCTGTCCGGTGGCGTGGAGTACGTTGCCGCAGACAGGGCAGACGTAGAGCTTGCTGCGCAGCAGGTTGGCAGCCCGGTTCCGGTTGGTAACGGGTGTACCCTGCATCAGCTCCAGCACGCTGACCCCCAGGGTGGCCGCCAGCGGTTCCAGCAGGGAGATATCGGGCAGGCCCTTGGCCGTTTCCCACTTGGAGATCGTTTTGGCACTGACGGCCAGTGTTCCGGCAAGCTCTGCCTGGGTCAGGCCCTTGGCTTCCCGCAGCTGTCGGATGGTACTGCCGGTGACGTATGTGTTCATAGATAGTTCCTCCGTTTCGTTGAAACGAGGATAACATAGAAGTCCACTCTACGCAACCTACGCTGCGTGGAGTGGGCTTTTTATTTTGCTTCGTCGGTTTTCTGCTGAGAAGCTTCCAACGCATCGACTCGCTTTTGCAAGGCCTCGATTTTTTCATCCAGCCGCCAGAATGCCCAGACAACAAGAGCTATGCCCAGGCCAACCGGGAACATCCATGCGTAAAAGTGGTGCTGAATGTCCAGAAAATAAGAGCCGCCAAAGAAAATGAACAGGAACAAGAAAATCAGAGTTGCGGCAAAAATGCCTAGAAAACGTTTCATGACAGCCCTCCGTTATTCTTCCGAGTCCTCCGTATCCTCGTCCAGTTCCATCGAGTCCTCCGCATCCTCGTCCAGTTCCATGCGGAACACGGCTTTTTTCAGCTTGCCGCAGCCCTGGGCTTTCAGGCCGGATTTGTACGGCTCCCCGGCCAGATAGAGGGCGAAGCGGCCCTCGCAGAGCATCCCGGCGATGCTGGTGCCCGCGCTGCCGACCGTGATATCAGCGGCTTCGTCGGTGGGCTTGGTGGGGCTGAACTCACCCAGGGAGACTTCAAACAGCTCGCTGCCTTCCAGGTCGGTTTCCAGGGTCAAGTGATTCTCGTGCCGGACGAACGGCGCTTTCTCGCTGGCCTGCGGGGTCACGGTGCTGACGGTGACCACGGCCTTTTCGCCGTTGATGCGGGTCTTACCGGCGGGCAGATTGTTGATGTCCCGTGCCATGATGAATTCGATCACACTGTCCAGGCTTTCGCACAGGCCCAGATAGTTGGGGAGGTTGTTCAGGGTATCGTAGATCATGGAAGTGCTCCTTTGTTTTTTGTTTTATCGTACCATACCGCCGGGCATTTTGCAACAAAAAGGGGCTGTTGCACAAGGATAAAAGCCAGTGCAACAGCCCTTTTTCTTGCTTTCACGGCGCAAAGGTGGACACCCTGCGTCTTTGCGTCTGGCCGTTTGCTTAATTCAATGATTCTGCTGCCAATTTCAAAAATTTCTTGTCCGACTGGATGCTCTGCGTTACAAATTTGCCATCCCGGAACAATGCGTAGGTTGTGACCGGTGCGGACACATTCTGAGCCGTCTCTTTCTCGGTGATGTGGATGGCTTTGAATGGGATCCCATGTTCCTTTGCAGCCTCCTGTACCTTTGGCACCCAATAATAGGTGTAGGGGCACTGGTCGGTGTAGTAGAGGACAAAGCCCTTTTCCTCCACCTTGGGGTGCTTGGCGCAGGCTTTGAATTTTGGCGGCTGGGCACTCTCTACAAGGGGCAGGTACATGAGGTTGATGCCGCAATCGGAAAGGTCCGAGACCTTGAAGCCCTTATGGGTCAAAAACTTGGGGTCAGCGAGAAACTCCCGTTTGCGCCCCTCTGCACACAGAATGCAAACGCCATTTTTGCCCTGCGCCCTGGCATCCCGAAGGCATTCTTCCAACAGCTCACCGGAATAGCCGTGCCCTTTCAGGGAGCCGGAGACCCACAGGCAGTTGATATAAAGCCAGCCTGCCGCATCCATGGGCACCCATGCGTTTTCGGCCGGGATGTACTCGATAAAGCATTTACCGCGCTCTGCACTGCGGTAAAAAACAAGCCCCTCCTCAAAGCGCTGCTTGAGCCATTCTTTCTTGGCAAGGCTCTGTTGGCCGGACATGGCACAACAGATGTGTTCCTTGTCGATGTTTTCTTTGGTGATTCGGATATACTCCATCGAAGCGTCCTCCTAACTTCTTTCCCTGTAAAGAATATAGCACACAGTGCCCGGATGTTCCACGCTGTGAGCCGCAAGCTGTAAAAACCAGGGGGTAAGCTGCAAAAAGCCGCTGTGTCGCAGAGCATTTCTCCGACACAGCGGCCGTTTCATGTTTGGCTGCGGCTTACCGCATCCGTCCATCGCCGCCCATCAAGGCGGTCATTTCCTCGATGTAGTCCAGCGGGAACGGCGGCTCACAGAGCGGTTTCATGGCAATGCTCATGAGCTTCATGGGGTTGTCGTCTGCTGCCACCCGGTTGGAGCTGAGTTTTCCGCAGCGTTTGCAGCGGTGGATGATGGCCCATTCGCCGCCCTTGCGTACCCAGACGGCCACCGGCTCCATAATGCCGCCGCAGTCGGAGGCTCGGTCGCCGGGTTCTTCGTCCACATGAAGGCTGGACAGGCAGTTGGGGCAATGGTTGCGGTGGTCGCTGCCGGCATTTTGCGGGGTGCAGACCCGTCCGCAGACTTTGCAGGTAAAGGTGTCGTTGCAGGCGTGGGTCTTATAGTAACCTTTTTCAAAGGTCTTGCGTTTATTTTCACGATTCATGGTATCGTCCTCCTGAAGAATTGTGTCTGTTCGTCTTCGGGAGGAGTGGCTTGTGGTATTTGCCAGACCTCCCGGTCAGCCCACAAGTCCCAGTGCAAATGTTGTGTGTTTCAAAAAGCTCTCCTTTGATTTTAGCATGGATGGCGTTTTTTCTTCTTCAATATAAAGTTCAATAATTCCTTTATTTTTCACCTCCCTCGATGTTGAAGGTACGGAAGAACAGCTTTACATGAGCATCCAGCTTTGCAAGGCTTTCGGCTTCTCGTTCCGGCTGGCGGTCGCAGACGCTCAGCAGGACGATGATGGGGGAAACATACATCCACGCCAGTGTATCCGGATCCTCGTTCCGAATTTCGCCGTTTGCAGCCAGCGCACGGAAGATGCCTGCATGGTAGGAGATCATCCAATCCACATAGCGTTTGGAAAGCAGTTCGGCAAATTTGGGGGAACGGAACTGCTCCAGCGTCATCATCCGGCGGAACTGGCTGATGGTTTTGTCATGCAGTGAATAAAGGAAAATCTGCCGGACTTTCTCTGCCAACAATTCTTCCGAAATGTGCGAGAACACCGGAATATCCTTTTGGGAATCCTGTACATGAACCGAAATTTCAGCAGTATCTTTTTGGTAGTGCGCCGAAGTTGTTTCCAGGATCGCATCAAAAATCGCCTGCTTGCTGGGGAAATGGTTGTAAAGCGACGGAGCCTTGATGCCCACTGCTTTTGCAATCTCGCCCACACTGACGGCATCGTATCCTTTGGTCGAAAACAGTTCCAGAGATTTTTCCAGAATGCGCTGCTTGGTATCTTCCATTTTCCTTTGCCCTTTACGAACTAATATTTGTTAGCCCTACTATAATCAAAAAAGTTTCCGTTGTCAAGAGTTTTTTCTGAAAGACAACGGAAACTTGGTCATTATCACAGCCTGGCGGCATCCAGGATCGCTTCAATGCTTTCCACCGGCTGGTATGCCATCCCCCAGATCTTCATAGGATCCCGGGGTGACATTGTATCGCAATTTTCAAAAATAGTGCCGATCAAAACGGCATCTTTGCGATATGCAGTTTGCGGCTGTTGCTTGTGCATTCAAAACGCAAACTGCTATAATTTTCCAAAAGGCTTTTTTCAAGATAGACCGGGCGGGTTTTGGCATGGTGGATGAGAACGCAGGCTCAGATCGGATTATTTGCCCAGATGCCAGATGTCGCGGTTATACTCGGCAATGGTGCGGTCGGAGGAGAACATGCCGGCCTTGGCGATGTTCACTAGGCACTTTTTGCGCCAGCCCATGGGGTCGCAGGCGTAATCACTGAGGGCCTGTCCTTTGCGCACCACGTAGGCGTTGAAGTCCGGCAGAGTCTGGAACCAGTCTTTGTGGATCAGTTCGTCATGCAGGCGGGTCAGATTCTCGGCATGACCGGCGGCCAGCATCTCCGGCCCGGTGAGAAAGTCGATGGCGCGGCGGAGATTGGGATCGCCCTCATACCACTGGGCAGCGACATAATCACCGACGGCGTAACGGTGGATGACCTGATCCGAGGTCTGGCCGAAGATATAAATATTATTTTCGCCCACCTGCTGGCTGATCTCCACATTGGCACCGTCCATGGTGCCCAGCGTCAGCGCACCGTTCAGCATGAATTTCATGTTGCCGGTGCCGGAGGCTTCCTTGGAGGCAAGGCTGATCTGCTCCGACAGGTCGCAGGCCGGGATGAGCTTCTCGGCGGCGGTGACGTTATAATTTTCCACGAACACCACCTGAAGCCACTGGGACACTTCCGGATCGGCAGCAATGACGTTCGAGAGGGTCAGCAGGGCGTGGATGATGTCCTTTGCGATGGTGTAGGCCGGGGCAGCCTTGGCACCGAAGATGCTCACCAGCGGCACGGCGGGCAGATGGCCTGCCTTGATCTCGTAATACTGGTGGATGAGGTACAGCAGGTTCAGCTGCTGGCGCTTGTACTCATGCAGACGCTTGGACTGGATGTCGAACAGGGCCTCGGTGTTCACTTTTACGTTCTGGGTGCGCAGCAGCCAGTCGGCAAGGGCTTCCTTGTTGGCTTTTTTCACGGCGGTCAGCTCGTTGAGCACGGTCTCGTCATCCGCAAAGGCCAGCAGCTTTTCCAGCTCGGCGGCATCCTTGCGGAAACCGGAGCCGATGCGCTTTTCCAGTTCGGCGGTCAGGCGGGGGTCGCACTCCAGCAGCCAGCGGCGGAACGTGATGCCGTTGGTCTTGTTATTGAACTTTTCCGGGTACAGTTCATAGAAGCCATGCAGCTCGGAGTTTTTCAGGATCTCGGTGTGCAGCGCCGCCACGCCGTTGGTGGAGTGGGTGAAGTGGATGTCCATGTGGGCCATGTGTACCCGGTCGTCCTTGTCGATGATGGCAAGGCTCTCGTCCTTGGTGCGGGTGCGGGCCAGTTTATCCAGTTTTTCGAGAATGGGCATCAGCTGGGGCACCACGGCATCCAGATAGGCGCGGGGCCACTTTTCCAGCGCTTCGGCCAGAATGGTGTGGTTGGTGTAGGCGCAGGTCTTGGTGACGATCTTTACGGCTTCCTCAAATTCGATGCCCTTTTCGCCCAGCAGGCGGATGAGTTCCGGGATGACCATGCTGGGATGGGTGTCATTGATCTGGATGGCGGCATAGTCGGCCAGGTCGTGATAATTGCAGCCGCGGGCGGCACACTCGGCAAGGATCAGCTGAGCACCGGCGGAGACCATCAGATACTGCTGGTACACCCGCAGGCGGCGGCCTGCCTCGTCGGAGTCATCCGGGTAGAGGAACAGGGTCAGGTTCTTGTCGATGGCGGTTTTGTCAAAGGTGATGCCGTCGTGGACGATGCTCTCATCAATGGTGTCGAGGTCGAACAGGTTCAGGGTGTTGGTGCGGCCCTCATAGCCAGTGACGGCCAGCTTGTACAGGCGTGCCGTGTATTCCTTGCCGGCCAGCTCCACCGGGTAGGTGATGTCGGTCTTTTCGGCCCAGCTGTGGGCGGTCAGCCACGGGTCCGGCTTCTCGTTCTGCATGCCGTTTTCAAAGGACTGGTGGAACAGGCCGAAGTGATACCGCAGGCCCACGCCGTCCCCGGGCAGGTTCAGGGTTGCCAGCGAATCCAGGAAGCAGGCGGCCAGACGGCCCAGACCGCCGTTGCCCAGAGAGGGCTCCGGCTCCACTTCTTCAATGTCGGACAGGCTCTTGCCCGCAGCGGCCAGAGCATCCCGGACTTCATCGTACAGCCCCAGATTGATGAGGTTGTTGGACAGCAGCTTGCCGATGAGGAACTCGGCGCTGATATAGTACAGCTTGCGGCCGGTGACAGGCTGGATCCGGTCCGCACTTTTCTGCCGGACGAGTTCCAGCAGAGCAAGGTACAGCTCCTGATTCGTGCAGTCGGCCAGCGGCCTGCCGGTGAGATTCTGTAACGTTTCGGTGAAGTTCATAAACAGATCCTCCTTTGATACGGAAAGCAGGTTTGACATCTCTGCCACAAGATATACCACAGAAAACAATCAAAATCTTGCCGAATCGGTGCAAATTGTGGTACAATCCGATCATCAGGAGGTGAGAACATGCAGAACCTGACTTCTTTGCAGGAGACAAAGCAGCACGGAGCCGTGCGGTTCCCGTTCAACCTTTATCCCTGCACCATTCCGGGGGATTTCCCGCAGGTGGCGCTCCACTGGCACGACAGCATGGAGCTGGTCTTTGTCAAGCGGGGTGCGGGGGTGGTGCAGATGGGAGCTGTGACCTACCCGGCCCGCATGGGGGACATTTTTATTTTTACGCCCGGCACCCTTCATGCCCTGCGGCAGGCCGAGGGGCAGTCCATGGAGTACGAAAACATTATCTTTGAACTGGAACTTCTGGGCGGTGCGGGAGACCTGTGCGCAGAAAAGTATATTTTTCCGCTGCAAAGCGGGCGGCTGGCGCTGACCGGGCATCTGACACCGAATGATCTGTGCTATCTTCCCGCTGCGGCTTGTCTGCGGGAGGTGGAAGATGCCAACCGCGCCAAACGCCCCGGCTATGAACTGATCGTAAAAGGGGAGCTGCTGCGCTTTCTGGCCCTGCTCATTGCGCAGGGAAAACAGCAGCTCCCCACGGAGACCGCCGACACCCGGCGGTTAAAAACGGTTCTGCAATGGCTTTCTGCCCACTATGCCGAAGAACTCCGGGTCGCGGATGCCGCAAGGGTCTGCTCCTGCAGCGCCAGTCATTTCATGCGGTGGTTCCGGCAGATGACGGGACAAAGCTTCATCGCGTATTTGAACGAGTACCGCCTGAACGCCGCCGCCGAAGCGCTGCATACCACGGACGAAACCGTGCTGACCATCGCTTCCCGGTGCGGGTTTGAAACGTTATCCTATTTCAACCGGGCGTTCAAGGAACACTTCGGCATGACACCGCGGGAATACCGGAAAAAATAAAGAGCGGCCGTTTCGTTTCTCCGCACAGGAGAGGAAACGGCCGCTTTGCGCTTATTCCGATCGATGTGACGCGGATCTTCCGTAGTGCGGCAGCCCGTTCCAGCGTCAGCAGCGCTGCTTTTTTGTCGATGCCGCCCGCATACCCGGTCAGGCTGCCGCCGGCACCGATTACGCGGTGGCAGGGGATGATGGCAGGGAATCGGTGTGCATCGTGTACATCATGGCGGTTTCTCTTTTCATCCGATTTCTGCCGAACGGTCAGAACACAGCGGGCAGGATCTTCTGCCGGTCCACATCCACCACGCCGTAGGTGTTCAGCCGCAGCCTGGGGATGACCGGCAGGCTGACAAAGGCCAGCGTCATGAAAGGGTCGATCCCATCGGCAATGCCATATTCTTTCAACTGCTCTTTCAGTGTGTGCAGGGCAGCATCCACTTCTTCCGCAGAGTCCAGGCTCATCAGCCCGGCAACGGGGAGAGCCAGCGTGCCCAGCACGACCCCGTTGGCCGCAAAGGCCAGACCGCCCTTGTTCCGGCGCACGGCGTTGCCTGCCAGCACCATGTCGGCATCGTTGGTGCCTGCCACGATCAGATTGTGGGAGTCGTGAGCAATGCTGGAAGCCACCGCACCGCATTTCAGACCATAATTGCCCAAAAACCCCAGCCCTACATGGCCGGAATGGCGGTGCCGCTCAAAGACAGCCAGCTTTACGATCTGATGCTCCACATCCACGCCGGGGGCGGTGCCCGGATGCTGCCGGAACGGCACGATGCGCTCGGTGGTCAGAAGTTCGTGGGGGGTCAGGCAGATGACACGCTGATGGCTGCCGGTCTCTTTCAGCTCCAGATCCCGGAGCGTGATCTCGTCCATGGAGAAAGAATTCAGTACCGGGGCGAACCGGGCTTCGTCAAATGAAAGCGGGGCAGGGTGCAGCATGACACCGTTTTCCGCAGCCAGATCGCCGTTTTTGTAGACCTGCTCCACGTTGAAATGTTCCAGGTCCGAGACAACGACCAGGTCGGCGGCATAGCCGGGTGCAACGGCTCCGTTGTGCTTCAGCCCAAAATAGCGGGCAGGGATCAGGCTGCCCATCTTGATCGCAACGATCGGGTCCACCCCGGCCGCCACGGCTTTCCGGATCAGGGCATCCACATGGCCCTCCCGGAGCAGGGGGCCGGGGTGTTTGTCGTCGGTCACGATCATGCAGCGCTCGCACAAAGATTCCCGGAACAGCGGCAGCAGGGCCTCCATGTTCCGGGCCGCTGTGCCCTCGCGCACCATGACGTACTGGCCGCGGCGGAGCTTTTCCATGGCTTCCGGCAGGGTGGAGCACTCGTGGTCAGATTCCACCCCGGCGGTGATGTAGGCGTTCAGAGCTTTCCCGCTGAGGAACGGCGCGTGGCCGTCGATATGCTTGCCCGCCTGGATGCAGTCGCAGATCTTCTGCAAAATTTTGGGGTCCCCCTGGACGGTGCCATAGGAGTTCATCAGTTCGGCCAGCCCCAGAACGCGCGGATGGGTGTAATAGGGGAGCAGCTCCTTTGCTTCCAGCACCGCACCGGCTTCGTCCAGGTCCGTGGACGGTACGCAGGATGGCAGCATGAAATAGACCGAGAGCCGGAGGTCTTTGGTCGTTTCCAGCATGAATTCCAGCCCGGTGGTTCCGGCCACATTGGAGATTTCGTGCGGGTCGGTGACCACTGCAACGGTGCCGTGGGGCAGAACGGCCTGTTCAAAGGCCGGGCCGCAGAGCATCGAGCTTTCAATGTGGATGTGACCGTCGATCAGGCCGGGGCAGAGATACTTCCCATGCAGGTCGATCTCGGTGCGGCCGGAATAGCTGCCTACACCAACGATCTGGCCGTTGTGGATGGCAACATCCCCGGCTTCGATCTCGTTGGTGAACACATTGACGATGCGTGCGTTTTTCAGCACAAGGTCGGTGGGTGTGCTGCCGGTGGCAGCCAGGATTTGCGTGCGCAGAGTCTCAGGTTTCATCGCAGTTTCCTCCGGATCATGTTATCAAAAGGTCGAATCAACACTGGAAAACTTCACAAAAGATGCGGCTTACGGGCACAGCTCGCGGAGCAGTGCGGCGCAGCCCTCGGAGACATCCTGCCAGGTGGCATCAAAGTCGCCGGTATACCATGGGTCGGCCACATCGCCGGGGCGGCGGGTGTGATCCATCAGCAGCGATACCTTGTGCGCCGGGTCGCTGCCCACAAAGCGTGCCATGTTGCGCAGATTGTTGTGGTCCATGGCGATCAGGTAGTCGTACGTTTCGTAATCCTGCCGGGTCATCTGCCGTGCCGTCTTGCCCGCACAGGAGATGCCGTGCTCGGCCAGCTTCTGCCGGGCAGGCGGGTAGACCGGGTTGCCGATCTCCTCGGTGCTGGTGGCAGCGGATGCAATCTCGAACTGGCCGGAAAGCCCGGCCTTGTACACGAGATCTTTCATCACAAATTCCGCCATCGGGCTGCGGCAGATGTTGCCGTGGCAAATAAACAAGACTTTTTGCATCCTTCAAAATCTCCCGAAAAGTGGCTTGATTCCTAGGTTTTTCGGCTTTCGCCAACATCCAAAGAAACTCAACCATCGTCTATTTACTACCATTTTCATGGCATAAAGTAGTATAAAATCGCATATCTTTTCTCGCAACAGTAGTAAAAATGGT
>CAKTEF010000017.1 GCA_934547065.1 uncultured Faecalibacterium sp. | reverse complement strand
GTGCGCCCGTAGCTCAGGTGGATAGAGCAACTGCCTTCTAAGCAGTGGGCCGGGGGTTCGAGTCCCTTCGGGCGCATTATGTGGTGCCTTTAGCGTAGTCGGTTAACGCGCCAGATTGTGGATCTGGAGACCGTGGGTTCGAGTCCCACAAGGCACCCTTTCATCAAAAAGACCAAGAATCATACGATTCTTGGTCTTTTTTCTTTCACGCTTCTCTGTGGGACTCGAACAGGGCGGCCCTGCGCAGCAGGGCAAGCAATCAGCCCAGTGGGCTGTTGCTTAGCCCGCGGGTCCTAGGCCCCTAGGAATATCTACCGTGGCAGCTCCGCCTTCCCTCTCCTGTGCCTTGTGGGACGCGAACCAAAAAGGGGCTGTTGCAAAATAGCTCTCTGAAAAAATAATGCACAAAATTCGGAACCTTTTCAGGGCCAAAACGGCTCAAAAAGAGTTCCGGATTTCTAATTTTATGCTATTTCTTTGTGCAAGTTGCTATCGCGTTTTTATTTTGCAACAGCCCCCTGCATTTTACCGGTTCATCTGCTTCAGGATCTCCCGCACCTCGGCGCTGGAATATCCCTCTTTCAGCAGCTCGGTCCGGATGGCCGTGTCGCTCTTGCCCTGGCTGCGCATCCGGGCGGCACTGTACGGTACGGAATTGCTGCCCGTGCCGGTCCCGGTGCCTCTGCCCACGGTCAGGCCGCTCTGGGTGGCCAGGCCGCTGTTCCGGGCAGCCGCCTCGGTGCCGGCCTTTTCCACGCTCTGCGCCGCCTTGGCCTGCTTGAGCGCCCACTCTCCTTTGGCGATGTTCATTTTTTCCGCCGCAAGGTTGTTGCTGAACTGCTGCTGGCGCAGGGTGTCCTGATACTGCTGCTGGGCCTGCTCGTTCTTGTACTGCTGCTGGGCCAGTGTATCCTGCCGCTGCTGTTCCTGCATTTTCTGGCTCCACGCAGCGTCAGCGCGGTCGGCCTCGTAATCGCGGTTGCCCGCGTAGATGTTGTAGCCGGTGTTCAGCAGGCTGCCTGCCAGGGAACCCAAACCCGCCGTGCCGGTATAAGCCAGCTGCACCGCATCCCCGATCAGCCCCAGAACGGTGACGACATTGTTGAACACCTGCTGCCGCTGGGCCGCGTCCTGCTGTTCCTGGGCCGAATAATAGCCGTACAGACCATCCAGCCGGTTCAGATAATCCTGATACTGCCCATAATCCTGCGCATAGAGCGCGTTGTAGGCATTGCCTTTCTGCTCCAGCTGGGTATAGTAATCCGAAAGGTTCTGGCGATACAGGTCCTGTGCGTTCTGCTCCTGCCCGTTGAGCTGGTCGATGCGGGACACCAGCTCCTCGCCGCCGCTCTGGTAGGTATCCAGTGCCAGCTTATACAGGGTGGGCACCGCCTCGTTCAGCGCCCCGATCTGCTGCTGATAGGCCTGCTGGGCCACGCTGGCCGCATAGCTGGAGCCATAGCCGCCGGTCAGGGCGGCGGCCTGAGCGGCCGCGTCGGCGCTGGCATTCTGGGCGTTCTGGGTGTACAGCTGGGCATACTGGCGGTACAGCGGGTCCTGCCCATAGCTGTACTGGAACTCCTTGCGGCCCAGCAGATCGTTCAGCAGGCTGTCGATCCGGCCCTGATAGGCACTTTCGTAGCTGCCGGGCCGTTTTTCCTGCCACTGTTTCAGGTCGTTGGCGGCATCCGTCACCTCCTGCGAGGGGCGGTAGTCCGCTGCGGCCATTGCCTGCTCCACCTGCTGGCGGCTGTTCAGGCCGTTGGTGGAATACTTCTTTTTTTCGTCTGTGGTCATAAGTCCTCCTTTCTTACGGGATGCGGTCCAGCCGTGTACGCAGTTCCTCCGAGAGATTCTCGCCATCCAGGTTGCTCAACACATATTGCAGCTGTTCCTGCAGCTGGTACAGGTAATTGCGCAGGGCACGCGCATCCTCCGGGTCCATCTGTTCACTGAGCCGGGGCAGACTGATCTTGCCCAGGCCTGCAATGCTTGCCATCCATTCATCCCTCCTGTTCCATGATGTTTCCTTTTGCGTTGGCAAAGGTCCGGGCCAGGCTGCGCAGGGTCAGCTGACCGCTGCCCCGCAGCCGCATCCGCAGCGAAGCACACCGCCGGGGCACCAGCGCCAGGTCGCAGTTCCTCCGGGGCCCTTCCAGTGTCAGCGCGGCCGCCTGCTCCCACGGGCCGCCGTCATAGCTCAGCTCCACGGTCAGATGGGTGCGGCGGGCGGCATCCAGCCGCAGCGTCAAGCGGGAAAGATACCGTTCCTCCGGGCTGTCCATCCCGATCTCCCCCGTGACCAGCTCAAACGGGATGGCCGATTCCACCCCGGCCGTGGTCTGCCAGTCGCTCTCCCGGCTGGGGTCCGCCGCCCAGAGCGCCGTGCCGTCCCACAGATACAGCTGCCCGCCGGTGCTGGTCATCTCATAGGAACAGACATCCTCCTCGTGCCACAGGCCGCGCTCCGTGTCGTAGACCAGCAGCCGTACTTCGGTGCCGGAACTGCTGTCGCGGGCCAGGTGCAGATAATACCGGCCATCCAATGCACCGCCCACGGCCAGCCGGACATTGGCCAGCCGCCCGGCATCCAGCGCAGCCGATACCTTGACCGGGATGCTGCCATCCCACGCCATTACACCGTCCGGCGAAAGATAATACAGCGTTTCGTTCAGCACGCACAGGCTCCGGCCCGCGTTCCGGGCCACGCCCCGGCAGCACAGGGAACTGAGCTGAAAATCCGAGGGCTTGGAGCCATAGAGCTTGTGGAGGGTATTCTCCTTGAAAAACAGGGCATAGCCCATGCAGGTAGCCGCCCCGGTAAAGGGGCCGTCGCTGCCCACGGTCACGGCGTAGCTGTCCGCCGCGATGCCCCGGTACGAGAACCAGTTGGTCGGGTCGCCCAGCTTGCAGGCGTAGATCACGTTCTCGGCGCTGGAACAGCCCCACACCCGGTTGTCGCACTCGGTCAGGTAGTCCAGGTCCGGCACCCGGCGTTCCACCCGGACATCCTCCGCCAGGAACACCTCCTGCCGCTTTGCTTCGTCCACACTCAGCCAGACTGCGCTGGTGCCGTTGCGGATCAGGCGGCCGTAGAAATGCTCGCCGCCGGGGTCTGCCCGCAGCATCAGGCTGTCGGGCTGAACCGCGGATACGATGCGGTCGCCGTCCAGCCCGGCCCACTGCCCCAGCTCGGCGGCACCGGTGCCGCTCAGGGTCACGGTGTCCCAGACCCGGAAGCCGCTCCCGATGCCCTCGGCCCGTACCAGGCAGTAGTCCAGCGGCACGGCGGTCCAGTTCCCGGAAGCCTCGCTGTACACTTCCAGCGTGTTTTCGGCTGCAAAGGGGTGTTCCGGGTCATTCTGCTTCAAAAACAGCTGCCCGTCCGCCGGCTGTTCCGGCTCACGGGGGCCGTAATCCCGCACGGCATAGGTCTTGCCGGAAGCATCGCAGGGCAGGATCTCCACCTGCCCCTGCGCCGCCCACACCGCCCCCAGCGGGGTCACGCTGCCGTCGGCGGTGTCAAATGCCGCCTTGTCCGGGAAGATCAGGATCTTTGTCCCGATGCCTACCATCGTCTTGCGGCTGTCCGTAACGGCCCCCTCCACCCGGCAGGAAGCACGCTCCCGCTCGTCCGGGGTGTAGATCAGATCCCGCCCGCAGACGGTCAGCAGGCCGTTCAGGTGATACATCCCATTCAGTTCACTCAGGGTGCGCAGCCTGCGGCGGGGGCTGCGGGTGCTCAGGGCCGGGAAGTCCCGTGCCGAGAAATTGAGTCCGGCGCTGTACTCGGCTTCCGTGCAGCTGTACGTTTCGTTCAGGCCGCCAAAGGCCCGCAGCAGGCTTCGGGTGTTCCGCAGGCCGGTCCGATCGGTCAGGATCATCGTTCCACCCCCTTACCAGCGCCACTGCGCCCCATGGGGCGGCCTGTGCCTGCGGCGCAGCCAGCCTGCCAGCTCGGCCAGCAGGCTGTTGTACTGGGCCTGCTCCCCGGCATAGCGGTCCGTTTCGCCCAGGGCTGCGTCGATGCGGGCACACAGGAAATGCGGGTACAGCGCATCAAAGGGCATCGGCACCAGCAGCACGGTCTCGTCTGCAAGGCCGCCCTCCTCCGGCCACGCCAGGTCTGCCCCCACGGCAGCCCAGGCATCCCCGCCCTGCCGGAAAAACCGTTCCCGCAGCAGCCCGTCCTCCTCACACAGCCAGCGCTGCCGGGTGCGCGGGTCGATCCGGCAGCCGGGGCGCAGTTCTTCGGCTCGTTCCAGAGCCTCTCCTACTGTCATAAGCTCCCACCTTTCTGTTTCAAAAAAGGCCCGGCCAGGCATGTTTCCCGGCCGGGCCGCTGGTTTACCGGGCGGCTGTTTCCGCCGCCGCGATCCGGGCTGCGGTACGCTCGTCCTGCATCTGGCTGTGTTCCAGCACCTCTGCCACTTCGGGCGGCACCTCCACATCCACGCCCCGGCGGATCTTGTAATTCACGCCGTTCACGCTCACAAACAGGTCGCCTTTATACCGGCTGTTGTCCTTGAACAGCCGGACACGGACAGCTTTCCGTTCCATTCCATTCCTCCTTTCTGCCGGTCTGCCCGGCTCAGTTCGCGGCCGCGTTCTCCGAGTAGCTCGACACGCTCTCGATGCGCACCATGTACTGCTCCACCAGGCGCTCGGCCGCGCGCATGCCTTTCCAGCCCACCGAGGCGCGCTGGTTCAGCGGGTCGTCGCCGTAGCCCAGCTGCTTGACGATATGCTCCAGGCCACCGCCCTCCAGCTCGGTCACGCCGTAAGCGTGGGCTCCCAGCACCAGGGTACCGAACACCGCCAGGCCGGCGGGGCAGGTGTCATCCTTCCAGATCTTGGCCTCGCTGGTCTCGATAAAGCGGATGTTGCCCAGCTTGCCGATCTCACCGCGGTACATGGCTTCCGGGTCCGCGTACTTGTGTACCTCGATCCACTCCTTGCTGGTCTTGAGGTCGTAGGCTGCATAGGGGTGGATGATGGCAATGTAGCTGTCGCCGATGGGGTCTGCGTTCATGGCACCCAGCTGGGCAGCTGCCTGGAAGAACAGCTTGGGGGTCAGGGTGCAGGTCTTATCCAGCGCTTTCCGGCTGGTCACAGCCGTCTCGGAACCGTCGGCGGCCTGTTTGGGCGCATACAGCACATTGGTGCCGCCTGCCAGCACATCGCGGGTGATGCTGTCCATGGTGCGTCCGGCCTGGCTGGCCAGGATGCGGGTAGCCTGCACCACGTTGTTGTCGATGGCGGTCATCTGCAGCACATCGGTCAGCGGGGTCCAGCCGCCGTACTGGTGCAGGTCGCTGGTGATGGTGGTCACGTTCAGGGTCTGGCCGTTGGGGGTCACACCCTCGGTCAGCGGAGTCGTTGCCTTGGGCAGGCTGTCGTACTTGCGGAACTCGATGGTCTTGCCGCCGTTCTGGGGCACCGGGTAGTAATCCGCAAACTGGTCATGCACCAGGCGCGGCTCCGCCTGGTCGATGAGGCGTTTCTCATAAAAGGTTTTCATCTCCTCGGTCATGGTGCCGGTGGAGTTCAGGGGAGTTTCTGCTGCAAACAGCTGAATGTTAAACTGCTTCATGTTGTCGTTCCTTTCTTTTTTGATCTTTCACGTTTCCGTCCTCCGTGCCGCCGTCAGGCAGACGGGGCCGGCAGACGGTCAAAACGAAATTCTTGCCCCATGCATCGCCTGGCGTTCCAGCGCTTCCCGCTGGGCACGGGTCATGCGGGAAACATCCGCCCCCGTCACCGCAGCGCTGCCGGGGTGGGTGCCGTTTTCCGCCGGGCGGGCCGCACGCTGGCGGATGCGTTCCACTACGCCCTGCTCCACGGCCTGGGCTGTCTGGCGCAGGGCATCGTTGTAGTGTGCCAGCCGGTAGGCATCGGCCACCCGCATCCCCGGCAGCTGCATCAGGCGGCGCATCTCCGGGTCCCGCAGCTCCTGTTGGAGCGAAAAGCCCGGCACCGCGCGGCGGATCATGGCTTCCTCCCCGGCCCAGCGGCTGTGCAGCCGGTCCACGGCCGCCCTGCCGGGGAACTGGGGCGGCAGCCGGGGCGGCTGCGGCTTGTCCTCCGGGGCCTGCTCCTCCTGCCGGGGCGGCTGCTCCGGCTCCGGGGCCTCCGGCGGCGCGGCCTGTGCCAGCCTGACTTCAGCGCGTTCCTCCGGTTTCATCGTGCCGCTGGCCACGGCCTGCTGCTCCTGGGCCGCACTCAGGGCAGGCGGGGCAGCGGCTTCCCCCTCTGCAAACAGCTGTAAGTCCATCATAGCCGCTTCGCCCCTGCGGCTCAGGTCGGCAAAGCGCAGGTTGTCGGGGTAGCGCTCCGCCAGCAGGGCAAAGCCCGCCTTGGCCAGTTCAAACGCTCCCTCCACCCAGGGCTGCTGCGGGGCGGCAGCCGTCACGGCCAGGCGCGGGCCGCCCGGCTCCTCCCAGGCATCGCTGGACGCATTTTCCTCCCCTGCCAGCAGGCTGACCATTGCCTGCATCAGGGTACTGGCCCCGGCACACACGATGTCCTGCCCGGCCGGTGCATAGCCCGCATGTCCGGCAGCTTCCAGCCGCAGGGTCGGCCCATGGGGGCCGTCCAGTTCCGTATAGCTTACTTTGATCATTTCATCTCTCCTTTCTGCCGCATTGCGTTCGCAGCTGCTTTTGTTGCCAGGTTCTCCGCCGGGCCGCTCAGGCTTTCCGCCGCAGGGGTGCCGCCGCCCTGCGGTGCCCCTGCCGTCAGGCGGGTCAGCCGGGCCTGCGCCGCCGCCAGCTGCACCGCCAGGGTGCCGTTCTGCCGCACCCGCTGGCGCACCTTTTCAATGCCCTCAAAATCCATCATTTCCAGCGCCGCCAGGGCCGCATCTGCATTCTGCGGGGCAAAAAAGCCCAGCTGATAGCACTCCTTGGCCGTTTCGTTCTGCGAAAGGCGGCTGAACGTGGATTTTTTCTCGGCGCTCACCACGATGTCGAACACCGGCTCCCGGCTGCCCAGCTCCACACCGCCCAGCCGACCGCCGGGCTGTGGGCGGAGCGCTGCGCCCGAAAACGGCACGAACTCGCTGTGCCCGGTCGGCCCCACGATCCGGAACACCCGCGCCTCGTCGTAGAACTGACGCATCAGGTCCAGGATCAGATAGCACTCCTTGGCAAAGGCGCGGTAAGCACTTTTGAGCATATCCCGGCTCAGTTTGCTGCCCGCCTCCTGCAAGGCGGCAATGGCGCTTGCCGCCGTCACGCCGCCCGCCGTGCCGCCCTGGGTCATGTCCCGGTTTCCGCTGATCTCTTTCAGTTCCTCGATCCGGCTGTTGCGGTAGCTCAGGCTGTTGCCCTGCAGCCCGGCTGTCTGCAGCGGCCGGAAGCTGTCGTCCCCCATCCGCCCGGCCACATGGACGATATCGCGGGAAAAATCCGCCAGCTCCTCCTCGTTGACACCTGCCGTATCACTCAGCACATAGCGCTGTTTGGAAGCCAGCAGAACATTTTCGTCCATGGCATGGTTCATCCGGTCAATGGCGGTCTGGCACTCTTTCATCACGTCGATGTAACCGAATCCGGCGGGGCTGTCCTCCTCTACAAACAGCGGGTCGAATACGAACGGGTACTTCCCGTGGTCATAAAAGCCGCGTCCGGCAAGGGCTGGGTCGTTCTCGCTGGCGTACAGCACAACGCCATTGCAGAACTTGCAGTATTGCAGCAGCACCCGTCCGTTTTCGTCCGGCTTTTTGTAGTACCAGTCCACCACCACGCTTTTTTCGCTGGTGTCCAGACCGCCGTCGTGGATGTACCGGGGCACGTCCAGCACACTGGCACTGTGCCCGGCCAGCTGGGGCCAGCGGCTTTCCAGCTGTTTGGTGTTTTCCAGGCTCAGGGAGAAAAAGTTGGGCGATGCCTGGATCTCCTCCACGCCCGGCTCCCAGTACAGCATCAGCAGGTTCATGGGCCGGATGCTGATCTCGCCCAGGCCGCCGCGGGCCGCCGGATCCCAGAACACACCTTTCACGCCGGTGCCCTGCTTGAGCTTGCGCCACCAGGTGTCGCTGTACACCTGCTCGTAGTCCGCCTGCTCCAGCACCACGGGCAGGATGCTGGAAAGCACCTGCGCGGTCTGCTCATCGTCTGCCGCGCGGGGCAGCACGTTCGGAGCCGGGTAGTTGTCCATGGCATCGGCATGTTTGTTGGCGATGCTGTTGAACAGCCACCCGCTGCTGGGCTGGGGCTTGCCCTCCATCATGGGATTCCGGTAGTTTTTCCAGTGGCCCATCCGGAACCACAGCTCGTTATCCACCAGCCGTTTGTCCAGCGCCGCCTTGCCTGCCTTGTACTTCTGCAGCACCGCCTCCGCCTGTGCCACTTCCTCCGCCCCGATCGGGGGCTTTTCGTCCAGAATATTCAAAGGTCCGCTCCTTTCTGCCCTCTGTCGCAGGGCACTCGCTTTCACGCCCTGTCGGGCTTTGTTCCGTCTGCTCAGACCTGCCCGGCCTGCCAATGGTGCTTCGCACCCGGGTTGCGGCTCCCAGCGTCTGCTGCGCTCTCGCTTGCATCCTACTGGCCGCTGCCCCAACAATTTCTTCCTGTTTCCGCCACTGGCGGCGGTCGAAATTGTTGCCCCTTATAGGGGAGCTGGCGCGGAGCGCCTGAGAGGTTCTTTCCCGCCGGGTTCTCTTTCGGCCGTGCCCGCAGACTTTGACTGAGAGGGCGCTCACACCCTGTAAAACCTTGCCTGCCGGTGCAGGTCCAGCGGGTCGTCCCCCACCGGCGGCCGTGCTGCGCGCCGGGGCGGCGAGATGGGGTTCTCCATCAGCACATACCGGCACTCGTCGTAAATGTGATCCTCCTGCCGGGTGTCGATGTCCTCCACATTGCTCTCGTCGTACACAAGGTTCGGCAGGGTGCGGAGAAAATGCTTGCAGGTGTTGAACACCTGGAACATCGGCTTTCCCTCGGCATCAAAGGCCAGGCGGTAGTGGAACTGCATCTTGCCCGCCAGGCGGGTGTGGTCGCCGGGGGTCCAGTGGAGGAAATTCGGGCTCCGCTCCATCATGGCAGCGATGCTCTCGCCCCGGCTCTCATCAAAAATGGCCGGGTCCGCCACGCCCAGGATGGTGCGTCCCCGCAGCATCGGGTCGTTCTGCTCCGCCTCCCGGATGCGCCGGGCCTGCTCCACCGGGTCGATGCGCAGCCCCTCGTTGGGGCGGCCGGTGCAGCCATACAGCTCTTTGATGCGGTAGAGCCGTCCCTCCTCGTCCGCCGCATACCATCCCACCGAAAACGGCTTGGAAAAGCCGAAATCATAGCCCCGGTAGATTTTCCAGTGCCTGGGGATGGCAAACGGCGCGATCACATGGGTCCAGCGCTGGTCCTGATAATGGGCCGGATTGTTCCGCCACTCGGTGAACACCTGGCCGGAAAAGCTGTCCCAGCTGCCGTAGAGCAGCGCCTGTTTTTCCGCTTCGGGCAGGCTGGCAAGGCTGGCCAGATAATCCGGGTCGTTCTGCAGCAGGGCGGGGTTGTCGAACACGCTGCTGGGGATGAACACCCTGGCCCGCCGCAGCACCTGGGTGGAGCCGTCCGGCAGGCGCACCTCGTATTCCTCCACGATCGGGGTGCCGGGCGGCGCGGGGGTGATGAACCGGGCCTTGACCCAGCCATGGCCTACGCCGCCGGGGTTGGTGGTGGCCCGCAGATACACCCGCGTGCCGGGGCCGGTGGGGCGGTTGCGGCTCATCATATAGCTGTACTCCTCCCACTCAAAGTGGGTCAGCTCATCAAAGCCGATGAAATCAAACGCCTTGCCCTGGTAATTGGTGCGGTCTTTCGTGTACTGCATGGAGCCAAAATAAATTTTTGCTCCGCTGGGGAACACCCACACATGGCTGGTGGCGTTGTACTGCGCCTGCGGAAACGCCCGCCGGTAGTACATCTGGCTTTTGTCCACCAGGTCTGAAAGCTGCGGGTAAGTCTTGCGCAGGATCAATCCCCGGTAGTGGGGGATCTGCACCTGCCGCAGCGCTTCGATCACCAGTGCATCGCTTTTTCCGCCGCCCGCCGCGCCCCCATACAAGGCCTCCGGCTCCGGCCGCCGCATGAATTCCATCTGCCGGGGCTGGGGCCGCCATACGATCGGTGTGTTCATCCGCTTTCCACCGGCGGCAGCAGCACCACGCCGCACTCTGCGCTTTCCGCGTCGGCTCCCTGGTCGTTCAGGGTCTTTGCCACAGCGGCCAGATCTTTGAGGACAGCCGTGGCTTCTTTCAGGCCTTTCATGGCGGAGCCGCTCTCCCCGCCCCCGGCTTTCTGAGCTTTCTGACGGGCGTTCAGCTCCTTGACTTCCTGCGCCAGCAGGGTGCTCAGGGTGTCGGTCGCCTTGTGCAGGCTGGCCAGGCTCCTGTCCCCGGCAGGCAGCTTTGTCTGTGCCATTTCGGTGTTTTCACTTCCTTTCTGTTTGGCTTGGCAATAGGATACCATGCTTTCCGCCGCCCGGACAGCGCGTCCTTTTGCAGGCCCGCATCGTATTTTTATCCATTTCAATTCCGTTCCGTATTATTCCAGCGTTCAAAATATCACACAGATCCGTTTCTTTCAAAAAACGCAGGATTTCCCACCCGATTTCCTTGCCGAGTCACATCACGCTCCTGAAGTATCTTTTGCAAAAAAGAACAGGCACTGCGCCGCCCCCGTTCCGGGACAGTGCAGTGCCTGCTCTTGGTCTGATCTTATTTATTTTACAGCGTCTCGATCCGGTCAAACATTGCCTTGGCCGCCTCCACGGCTTCCTTACTGCCAAAGGCTACCCGGACACCGCCTGCCATCCGCTCGGCCAGGTCCGCTGCCTGTGCCTGGATGGTCTGCTCCGTCACGCCGCACAGGGCCTTGCGGTCCGCAGCCATCATCGCGTCGGTGATGCCACAGAAATACCGGCGGTCCAGCTCCTTGGCTTCTGCGCAGGGCTTGCGGGGCGAATCCAGCTCGGACACCGTGCCCACAATGAACTCGTTCCGGTCTTTCTCCGTGTAAGCACGCCCGGCCAGTGCCGCCGGGGCCTTGGCAAACGTCTCATAGCTCTCGGTCAGGTGGGGGTCACGGTAGGTATACAGCCCCTCAAACTCCGCACGGGTCAGCATGCCGGTTCCGTAAGCACCGCCCACCTCGCGGATGTGATGCCACAGGTACTCATAGCTCATCACACGGGCCAGCACCCGGCGGTCGGCCTGATACGGCATGGGCCAGGCAAGGATATCATAGTTCACGCCGCCGTCAATGAGAAAGGCCTCGTTCAGGGGGGCAGGCAGTTCCTCGGTATAGGGCTGCGGCTCGTTCCGCCGGGCCTCGGCAAAGGCACTGCCGGGCAGCAGAGACTTCAGCTGCGCAAAGGCCGCATCGCTGCCGTGCAGGCTGACGGTCAGGGCTGCATGGTGCAGCACCTTTTCCCGCACGGCTTCCAGCTTCCGGCCCAGGGCGGCCCAGTCGGCCTTTTCCAGCAGATCGCACAGGAAATGATACCCGGTCACGCCGCTGCACCGCTCGCTCAGGGCATACTCCACCGAGTAGTGGGCGGCGGCACGCACGGCAGCGTACTGGTTGCCCTGCCGGATGAACTGCTGCTCCATGTTCAGCTTCTGCTGGCTCAGCACGCGGGCAAAAGCGGCTTCGGCTTTTGCGCCGGTCAGCTGCGTCTCGTAGAGATATTCCCCACCCAGCCGGACGGCCTTTTCCAGACTGCGCTCCAGCAGGCTCATATTCAGCGTCAGCTTGGCGTGGCAGGGTCTGCCCTCCTGCCGTCCGGTCCAGAAGCTGATGCAGGCCGTGCTGCTGCCCAGCCAGGTCGCACGCTGGGTCTGCAGCTCCCGCGCCGTATGGTGCGGGGTATCCAGCTCGTCCAACACATCGGTCAGCAGGTCAAGGTACTGCACTTCTTCCGGTTCCAGCGCCCCGATATCATAATAGAAGTTCAGGTACAGGCTGCCCTTGGAGGGGTGGTGCAGCAGCTGCGCACCGGCAGCCGGTTCTGCCCTGCCGGGGGCCAGCCGGTCTCCCTCGCCCAGGTCCGCCACGGTCAGCGGATGATCCAGCACCAGCTTTCCGTCCGTGCGGACCGGGGCGGCATCGTCCTCTTTCTTGGGCAGGGTCGGGGTCTGGATCACCTGCACCGGCTCGGCCAGAAGCAGCTCCCGCAGCAGGGTGTCGAACCAGCCGGTGGTCAGCTTTTCCCGCAGGGAGGCAAACAGCTTGTCCGTGTGCAGCAGCAAAGCCGGGTCGCCGGTGTGGAGCCAGCCGGTCGCTGCGTTGATGGCATCCAGCACGCCGTCCGGCAGGCTGCCCGGCCGCTCCAGCGAAGCAAACTCTGCCGCGTTCAGGCTGGCCAGCAGCAGCTCCTGCGGGATGCCCTGTGCCAGCAGCTGTTCCACCGCCTGCTTCACGCCTGCGGCAAACTTCGGGGCCGTTTCGGCTGTGGCACCGCGCAGCACCAGCTCCAGCGTGGGCTGCAGGGTGCTGTCGTCAAAGCCGATGTCGATATCTGCGCCCAGCTTCTGTTCCAGCAGGGCCGCTTTCAGGGGTGCCTGGTTGGTGCCCAGCAAAGCATCCAGCAAAATTTCCACGCCCAGCTGGCGCTCGCGGTCCGCAAAGGCTCCGGTGTACCAGGCCAGGGCACACTGCACCTGGTCGGCTTCCGGCTTGTCGGTATAATAGGGGATCGCAACGCGCACCCCGTTCTGCTCGTCCTGCAGCGTCAGGCGGGGGCGGCTGGTACCCTTGGGCATCCGGCTCAGGTAGTGCTCGTCCAGAAAGGCCAGCTTTTCGGCCATGTCCATCTTGCCGTACAGGGTGATGCAGCAGTTGTCCGCGCTGTAATGGCGGTGGTACACCCGCTGATATTTCTCATAGGTCAGCGCCGGGATGGAGGCCGGGTCGCCGCCCGACACAAAGCCATAGGCCGTGTCCGGGAACATGGCCCGCTCCAGCGCATTCTGCAGCTGGGCATCCGGGGCGGCCAGTGCGCCCTGCATCTCGTTGTACACCACGCCGCTCACGGTGCCGTCGGCATCGCGGTGCCAGCCTTCCTGCTCAAACACGGCCTTGTCCACCATCGCCAGCGGGCAGAACACCGCGTTCAGGTAAACATCCATCAGGTTCTTGAAATCCGTCTCGTTGGGGGTGGCAAACGGATACACCGTTTTGTCCGGGAACGTCATCGCGTTCAGGAACGAGGCCATGCTGCTCTTGAGCAGCTGCAGAAACGGTGAAGCCACCGGGTACTTTTCGCTGCCCGCCAGCACCGAGTGCTCCAGGATGTGGAACACGCCCGTGTCGTCCGAGGGGAACGTACCGAACCCGATGCCAAACGCCTTGTTGGCATCCTCATTCTCCACCAGCAGGACGGCCGCACCGCTCACATCGTGGGTCAGCACGGTCAGCGTGCCGTGCTGCTCCGGGCAGTCCTCGCGGCGCACCAGAGTATAACCGGGATAGTTCATGTTGTTTCTCCTTTTGCATGTATTTTGCAGGTTTTTCCCTATTGTATCACGCATTCCGGTAAGACGCAACGAACAAAAAACGAGCCCCGCTGTGTCAGACAGCAGGGCCCGGTTTTGTTCGGTTTCTTAAAACGCATCTCAGCCAGCAGGGCTGAACCGGCCTGCCAAGGCCTCTCCCTCCGGGAGAGGTGGCAGCCCGGAGGGCTGACGGAGAGGGTTCACCCTGTGATCTTTCCCGTCCGGGTCGATACCCGGAACAGCACAAAGCCGATCACAAACAGCACGATCAGGCTGCCCACGCCCACATTGGCACTGCCGGTCAGCTGGCTGCCCACGCTGACGATCATGGTGCCCAGGAACGAAGCCCCCTTGCCGCAGATATCAAACAGGCCGAAATACTCGCCCGATTTCTCCGGCGGGATGATCTTGGCAAAGTGGCTGCGGCTGAGCGCCTGCACGCCGCCCTGGAACATGCCCACGGCCACGGCCAGCACCCAGAACTGCCACTGCTGGGTCAGGAAGAACGCAAACAGGGCAATGCCCGCGTATGCCGCGATGCACACCGGGATCAGCTGGGTGGACGGGTGGTTCGTGGACAGGCGGCCAAAGACCAGCGCCGAGGGGAACGCCACGACCTGGGTCAGCAGCAGTGCCAGCAGCAAGCCGGTGGTGTCCAGCCCCAGGGCCGTGCCGTAGGCCGTGGCCATATCAATGATGGTATACACGCCGTCGATGTAGCAGAAAAACGCCAGCAGGAACCAGAACACCTGCCGGTCCTCGTGCAGGTGGCGGATGGTGTGGCCGATGCGGGCAAAGCTCTGGCGGATGGCGTGCCGTTCCACCTCCACATAGTGCAGCTGGCGGTACTGCCCGAGCAGCGGCAGGGTGGTCACCAGCCACCAGGCGGCGGTGATGAACAGCGCGATGTTCAGCGCCGTCAGCTGGGAAATGCCGATGCTCCCGGCCCCCAGCACCAGAGCCAGGCAGACCACAAAGGGAATGCAGCTGCCAATGTAACCCCACGCATACCCGCGCGCGGATACTTCGTCCATCCGATCCGGGGTGGTCACATCACTGAGCATGGAGTCATAGAACACCAGACTGCCCGAAAAGCCCACCTTGGCAAAGACAAAGATGAGCAGGAACGGCAGCCAGGTCTTGGCCAGGCCCATGGCGCAGCAGCCCGCCACGCCCACTCCCAGGCAGAGGATAAAGATGGGCTTTTTGAAGTTCCGGGTGTCGGCCAAGGTTCCCAGGATGGGGCTGAGGATGGCGGTGATCACCGTCACAGCCGAGGCCGCATAGCCCCAGTAGGCCAGATACTCCACGGAGCTCAGGCCGCCCTCGGCCGCCAGTGCATTGAAAAAAATGGGGATCAGCGTTGCCACCAGCAGCACAAAGGCCGAGTTGCCCACATCGTACAGGATCCATGCGCGTTCCAGCCCTGTCAGGCGGAATTTTTGTTTTGTCGTTTCTTCCATTCGTTTGTTTCCTCTCTCAGTGTTCCCCAAAGGTGTGATCGTATGCCGGATCCAGCGGGGTGTCGGTGTGCAGTGCGGCGGCATATTCCGTGATCAGCCGCACCGCCAGCGGGATGGCACTCCGGTACAGCGCTTCCAGCTCCCGGCCGCTCTCCTCGCACCGGGGGTTCGGCTGGGGGTTCGCCACCAGCCCATGCATGAACTCCCACTTGCCTGCCAGCCGCATGGCGGTCAGCACTACCCACCGCTTGGCGGGGTTGGCGGCCTGCAAAAACTTATGCACGGTGATCATCCCGCGCATCGCCTCGTAAGTCTCGTCCACGGTGATCCTCTCATAAAATGGGGTCACCACCTCCGCCCGCGCACGGCTGGGCCGAATGTGGCTTGCCGTGAAAAATTTCATCGGATCTTGTCCGTCCTCCCGCAGCAGGCGGTTGTCGAACTCCGTCTCGATCTCGCAGTGGCTCACGCCGCTTTTCCGGACGTAGGCTTCCACATAGGGGTGGCAGGTGCTGTCCAGCGCAAAGTGGCAGATGAACCCCAGCGCGTAGGCCAGGGCGGCTTCCGGGTCTGCGGCATGGTTTACCACCCGCTTTGCCCGTTCAAAAAACACCCGGCCGCGCTGCTCGTGCATCGCATTTCCCAGGCGGCTCACGGGGTTGGATCGCAGCGCCTTGTAGTAAAACAGCAGATCCGGCCCGTGCAGGCCCATGTCATACAACGCGCGCTGCGGCTCGATCTGTTTCTTCAGTTCTTCCGGCAGCCGTGCCAGAACATCCGCGCCAAAACGGCGGTGTGCATAAGTAGAGGGCATCTCTTTTTCCTCCTTTGGAACTTCTCCACAGTTCAGTATAACAGAAACCGCCCCGCCCTGCTACCCTTTCTCGTCTTATTTTGGTAAAATTTTTGAGATATTTTTGAGAAAAAGAAACCTCCCTGCCCGTTCAGCCGCCCCAAAGGAGCCAGCCGCCGCTGCGCGGGGACAGAGAGGTATTTTTTTACTGCTCGTAGCCCTGGGGCAGTTCGTTCTTGGGGTCGCGGTCCATCAGGGTGCGCACCGCCTCGGCCGCGCTCATGCCCTTGTTCACAATGGCGTTCACGGTCTGGACGATGGGCATTTCCACCTGATACCGTTCGGCCAGTTCCAGCGCAGCGGGCAGGGCGTTCATGCCCTCCACCACCATGCCGACTTCTTTCACGGCCTGCTCCGGGCTTTCGCCCTTGCCGATCAGGATGCCGGCGCGGTTGTTGCGGCTGTGCATACTGGTAGCCGTCACGATCAGGTCGCCGATGCCGGCCAGGCCCGCAAAGGTATGAACATTGCAGCCCATGGCCACGCCCAGCCGGGCGATCTCGGCAATGCCGCGGGTGATCAGGGCCGCACGGGCGTTGTCCCCGTAGCCCAGGCCCGTGGAGATGCCCACGCCCAGCGCAATGACATTCTTCATGGCACCGCTCAACTCCACACCCTTGATATCCTCATTGGTGTACACCCGCATCACGCTGTTGGAGAACACCTCCTGCACCAGCTTTGCCGCCGCGGCATCCTTGCTGGCCGACACGATCGTGGTGGGCAGGTCCACAGACACTTCCTCCGCGTGAGTGGGGCCGGACAGCGCCACCAGGCGGATGCCGTGCGGGCCGCCCTCCTTCCCCAGCTCGTCCGCCAGGACTTCCGTCATGGTCAGCAGGGTATCGGGCTCAATGCCCTTTGCCACGTCCACGATCACCTGCCCGTCCGGCACAAAGGGCCGGGCCTTGGCCGCCGTGGAGCGCACAAACACCGACGGCACCGCAAACAGCAGGATATCCTTTCCGGTGCATACTTCTTCGATCTCCTTGGTAAAGCCCAGTTCGGCAGGGATCTTCATCCCCGGCAGGTTGGGGTGGACGCGGCTCGCGCTCATCTCGTCGATCTCGCGCTCAATGGCCGACCAGACCACCACATCGTTCCCGCTCACCGTCAGCATCCGTGCCAGAGCCATGCCCCAGGTGCCTGCACCCAGAACACCAATTTTCCGTTTCGTCACGTTATTGTCCTCCGTATGCGCCGGGCAGACAGTGCCCGGCCTGTTCCCCGCCGCGCTGTGCGCGGGGCCTTCTTGGTTTCATTTTACACGAAACATCGTATGCCGTCAACACCTTGCCAGTGTGCACAAAGTTAGCCCCTGTTTTTTTGTGGTTTTGGCCATAACAGGGGATTTCCAAGAATGGATTGCACTTACCGGAAAATCATGTTATAGTATTCTGGTAGGAATTGTAGGTTTTCTCTTGACTTGAACCATACTTTAAGGTGTATTCTGAGAGTATTCCGCTGTTTTTATCATATAAGGAAGATCGATTATGCTGGAATCTTTGTTTGCCAACCGCACGTTCAGCGTGCTGTGGGAGGCTCTGCCCCGCATCCTTTCGGCGGGCCTGACCATGACCATCCCGCTCACGCTGATCTCGTTCAGCCTTGCCATGGTGCTTGCCGTGGCAGTGGCTCTGGTGCAGTACGCCAATGTGCCGGTGCTGCGGCAGATCGCCCGGTTTTACATCTGGGTCATCCGCGGTACCCCGCTGCTGGTGCAGCTGTTCATCATCTTTTACGGTCTGCCCAGTGTGGGCATCATGCTGGATGCATTCCCGGCAGCCGTGATCGCCTTTGCCGTCAACGAGGGTGCCTACTGCGCCGAAACGATGCGCGGTGCGCTGGAAAGCGTTCCCCAGGGCCAGCTGGAGGCCGGCTCCTGTGTGGGCATGACCTGGTGGCAGATCATGCGCCGGATCGTGCTGCCGCAAGCGCTGCGCACAGCCGTTCCCGCCCTTTCCAACTCGCTGATCGGGATGATCAAGGACACCTCCCTTGCCTCCAACATCACGGTGGCGGAGCTGTTCATGGCCGGCCAGCGCGTGGCGGCCCGCACCTATATTTTTCTGCCGATCTACTGTGAGGTGGCCGTGGTCTACCTGCTGTTCTGCACGGTCATCACCAAGCTGCAGGGGCTGCTGGAACGTCGGTTGAACGCCCACGGCTTCCAGTAAGAAAGGGGGCAATGAACCATGGCAATGCTGGAGATCCAGAACATCCACAAAACATTTTATACGTACGACGACAAGCCCCGGTTCCGCCTCGGCCCCTTTCCGCGCGGCAGTGCCCGCCGGGCGGCCAGTGCGCTGAATGTCCTCAACGGCGTGGACCTGACGGTGGAAAAAGGCGATGTCGTTGCCATCCTGGGGCCATCCGGTTCCGGCAAAACGACGCTTTTGCGCTGCCTGAACTTTCTGGAACCGGCCGATGACGGCACATTGGTCTTTGACGGTGAGTCCTTTGCCCTGAGCCGCATCTCCAAGGCAGACATTGCCCGGCTGCGCCGCAAAACGGCCTTTGTGTTCCAGAACTACAACCTGTTCCGGAACAAGACCGCCCTGCAGAACGTGACCGAGGGCCTGATCGTAGCCCGCAGGATGCCCAAGGCGGAGGCCGATGCCATCGGCCTGAAGATGCTGGAAAAAGTCGGTCTGGCCGACCGGGCCAGTTCCTATCCCCGCCAGCTGTCCGGCGGCCAGCAGCAGCGCGTGGCCATTGCCCGCGCCCTTGCCACCGACCCGGAGATCATTTATTTTGATGAGCCCACCTCCGCGCTGGACCCGGAGCTGACCGGCGAAGTTCTTGCCGTGATGCGCCAGCTGGCCGAGGAGGGCATGACCATGCTGGTGGTCACCCACGAGATGGGGTTTGCGCGCAACGTTTCCTCCAAGACCGTTTTCATGGAAAACGGCGTGGTGGTCGAGCAGGCCCCCTCGGCCGAGTTCTTTGCCCACCCCCGCGAGGAGCGCACCCGCGCGTTCCTGCGCAAGATCGAGCATACGGCGTAAAAGCCGCATCTTGCTCCACTTTAACGCACTGCAATGGCCTGTGCTCCGGGAGCTTTCTCCGCGAACAGCCCGGAACCCACGGTTCCGCCCCAATACGCGATTCTCCGTATCGCGTATTGGGGCCCCACTTCCCGGACATTCGCCGGAGAAACTCCCCTCGCGCAGGCCAGGATAGCAGCAGCTTTCCCAGCAGGGTGGCAGGGAGTTTCCCAAAGCAAGTGTCCGGGGGTGGGGCCCCGGCGCGTCAGCGTTGGGGCGGGGGCGGGACGCACCGAATCACTTGCGCGGGAAAGCTCCCCGCCACCCTGCCCTACGCAGCATATTATAATCTAGTATTATTTCAAAAAGAGGTTTACCATGAAAAGAAGAACGTTTATTTCGATGATGAGTGTTATGGCCGCAGCCGGTGTGCTGACGCTGGCAGGCTGCTCCAACAACACCTCCGCCAGCGCTGCCGCTTCCGGCGCTGCTTCTGCAGGCTCTGCCCCGGCAGACCGGCTGGCCGCCATCCAGTCCAACGGCAAGCTGGTGGTTGCGCTGGAAGGCGCATGGCAGCCCTGGAGCTATCACGATGAGTCCGATACGCTGGTGGGCTACGACGTGGAGGTTTCCCGCGCCATTGCCGAAAAGCTGGGCGTGGAGCCGGAGTATGTGGAAAGCGACTGGGACAGCCTGTTTGCCGGTCTGGACGCAGGCCGCTACGACATCGTGTGCAACGGTGTCGAGGTGACCGACGAACGCGCCCTGACCTACGATTTCACCACGCCCTACGGCTACATTCACACCGCTCTGGCCGTGCGCAAGGACAACGACGAGATCAAGAGCTTTGAGGACCTGAACGGCAAGACCACCGCCAACAGCCTGGCCTCCACCTACATGGAGCTGGCCGAAAGCTACGGTGCCACCGTGCAGGGCATCGACACCCTGGAGGAGACCATCCAGCTGCTGACCGCAGGCCGCATTGATGCCACCCTGAACGCCGATGTCTCGTTCTACGATTATCTGAACGTCCATCCGGATGCCGATTTCAAGCTGGTGGCCCAGACGGAGGAGGCTTCTCACGTCGCCATCCCCCTGTGCAAGGGCGATGCTTCCGCCACCCTGCTGGAAGCCATCAACAACGCCATCGACGAGCTGCGTGCCGACGGCACCCTGAAAGAGCTGAGCGAAAAATATTTCGGTCAGGATATTTCTTCCGAGACCTAATTTTCCAAAAGATGCCAAGAGGGCTGTTGCGTTTGCAGCAGCCCTCTTGTTGTTTATTCTGCGTGAAAATAATCGTAAATGATCTGTGCCGTCTGCTTCCCCACGCCGGGGGTGTTTTCCAGCTGGTCGGGGGAAGCCTCTTTCACGGCCCCCACGCTCTTGAACTGAGCCATCAGGGCCTTGGCGGTCTTGGGGCCGATGCCGGGAATCTCGGTCAGGGTGGAAGAATAGCTTTTTTTCTTCATCTGCTGCTTGCGGTAGGCGTTGGCAAAGCGGTGTGTCTCGTCCTGGATGGCCGTGATGAACGTGAACGTCCCCCGGTTCATGTTGATGGCGATTTCCCGCCCCTCGCTGTCCACAATGGCGCGGGTGCGGTGGTGGTCGTCCTTGACCATGCCGTACAGCGGCACATCGGCAAGCGGAGTACACGCCAGCGCCGCTTTGGCCGCGCTCACCTGGCCGCGGCCGCCGTCCATCAGCAAAAGATCCGGCTTCTGGCCAAAATAGTTGTCGCTGGGCTGGCCTGCGGCGGCCAGGGCGGCGTATTTTTCGTACTCGGCCGCCCGCCGGGAGACCGTTTCTGCCAGCGAGGCGTAGTCGTCCGTGCCTGCCACGGTCTGCATCCTGAACTTCCGGTAGCCCGCCTTGTAGGGCTTGCCGTCCCGGAACGTGACCATGCCGCAGACGCTGGTGCCGTCGCCCCAGTTGGAGATATCGTAGCTCTCAATGGTGCGGGGCGGCGTTTCAAGCCCCAAAACCTGCGCCAGTTCGTCCAGCAGCTTTTCCTCGCGGGCGTAGCGGCCGCTCTCCCGCGCCAGGCGCTCCACGGCGTTGGTGTGGGCCATCTCCACCAGGTGGGCCTTGTCGCCCCGCTGGGGCACATAGAGCTGTACCTCACTGCCCCGCTTTTCGTTCAGGGCCTGCTGTAAGGCATCGCTGTCGGGCGGCAGCTCGTCCACCGCGATCACCTTGGGGATCTGCTCATCGTCCAGATAATACCGTGGCAGAAGTTCCTCCCGCACCGCCGCAATGTCGGCTGTATCGTGGAACAGAAACTCCCGCTTATCGGTCAGCCGTCCCTCCCGGAAGCGCAGCACCGCCGCGCAGACGCTGCTGGGCGTTCCGGCCAGAGCCACCACGTCCATCTCCACATCCGGGTCCACCACCACTTTCTGCCCGGCCGATACCTTGGTGATGGCGTTGATCTGATCCCGGATCAGGGCAGCCGTCTCAAATTCCAGCCGCTCGGAAGCTTCCAGCATCCGCTCGTTCAGCGTTTTCAGGATCTCCTTTTTGCCGTAGCGGATCAGATGCACGGCACTTTTGACCGCCTGGTTGTAGTTTTCGCAGCTGATGCGTCCGCTGCACACGGCCATGCACTTGCCGATGTGGGCATTCAGGCAGGGCCGTCCCCGCCCGATCTCCTGCGGGAACCGTTTATTGCACCGGGGCAGGCGGAACACGTCCATGGCCGTTTCCGCCATCTGCCGGGCCGCAAAGCCGGAGGTGTAGGGACCCAGATACTCGGCCCCGTCGTCCTCCTTTTGCAGCACGAACGAAAGCCGGGGCCACTCCTCTTTGGTGATGCGGATGTAGCTGTATCCCTTGTCGTCCTTGAGCAGGATATTGTATTTGGGGGTATGCGCCTTGATCTGGCTGGCTTCCAGCACCAGGGCCTCAAACTCGCTCTGGCAGACGATCACATCAAAGGTGTAGGCGTGGGCGATCATCTGGCTGACCTTGTTATCGTGGGGCACGCCCTCCCGGAAATACTGGCTGACCCGGATGCGCAGCCGTTTTGCCTTGCCGATATAAATGATGGTGTCGCTTTTATCCCGGATGATATACACGCCGGGCAGCAGCGGCAGCATACAGGCTTTCTGGTATAACTCCGCTTTTGTCATGCGTCCGCTTCCTGCTTCTCCCGCCGGACTCGTTTCAGGTGGTACAAAGCAACACCTGCACCCGCCCCCATCAGCGCAAAGTTCCACCGTTTGGGCTTATTTTCTGCGATCAGCGTCAGCAGCAGATCTGCTGCAAATAGGATGGCATACACCACCAGGAATCCTTTCCACAGTGCCTCGGTCTGACACAGTGCGTGGATCTTTTCTGCAAATTCCTTCGTTGAGAGCTTCATTGCCGTTTCCTCCTTAGGTTCAGCATTTCCACGCCCCGCCGCGCTTATGCTCTTGGGGCAGATACCAAAAAAGCGGCAGGTTCCCCCGCCGCTTCCAAAAACAAGAACTGAATTACTCTGCAAAGCCAGACTCAACCAGCTTGATCAGGCCATCCACTGCAGCCTGCTCGTCCGCGCCGTCCGCAATGATCCGGATGGTGGTGCCGCCCACGATGCCCAGGGACAGAACGCCCAGCAGGCTCTTGGCATTCACGCGGCGCTCTTCCTTTTCGACCCAGATGGAGGACTTGAACTCATTAGCCTTCTGGATAAAGAAAGTAGCCGGACGAGCATGCAGACCAACCTGATTTTCAACGGTAACTTCTTTGACGTACATAGTAAAACGCTCCTATCTATTATCGTTTTCGGGAATGCAATTTTGTTTCGTGCCTGTTGCGTTGTACTTATTTTAGCGCAAGCCGAAACCGTTGTACAGCCCCCGAACGCATTTTTGGCGGTTTTCCCAATGAACCCCGGGGCATTTTTCACCATTTATACAAAGATAACAAAATCATTCCCCCAGTGTTGGCAGGGTAATACAAAAGTTTTCAACATTTTTTCGACGTTCGACCGGTTCCGGGCCGCTTCGGCAGAATGTTCAGCCCTCGCAGCGCAGGATCAGCAGCTCGCAGCGGCTCTGCACAAAGCCGTCCTTTGCCGGGTCAAACACCCGCTCCACGCCGCACACGTTCCAGCCCATGCGGCGGTAAAGGGCCAGCGCACGGGTATTTTTGTCCAGCACCGTCAGGGTGGGGTGTGCGTGCTCGGCCAGCTTTTTGCGGGCAAAATCCAGCATTTTCTGACCGATGCCTTTTCCCCGCGCCGCTTCCGTTACAAACAGGTGCTCGATCTGCCCCGTCTTGTGGTTCACGCTGACCATGCCGTCCGGCACATCTTTGGTGGTGTGCAGGTAGCACACCCAGCCCTGCGTTTTTTCTTCCTTGAGCTGATCGCAGAAAATTTCCGGTGTCCACTCAGCCAGCGCTTCCGGAGTCCAGCACGCTTCACAGATCGTCTGCCGCCCCTCCGCAAACAATGCCGCCGCTGCGCGGAACTGTTCTTCCGTTTTCACCAGCCGGACATTTTCCCCGCGCTTCCACTTGGGCAGGGTGGTGATGGGGTGGCTCTCGCACCATGCTTCATACAGCTCCGGGCGGCGCTGCCGGGTGCGGGCACGGCTCTGTTCGCCGCGCCATGCGTCGATCTTCTGGTGGTCGCCGCCCAGCAGCACCGGGGGCACGGCGCGGCCCTCCCATACTTCCGGGCGGGTATACTGGGGATATTCCAGCAGGCCGTCCCAGTAGCTTTCTTCCTCGTAGCCTTTCTGCTCGGCCAGCACGCCCGGCTTCAGGCGGAGCACACTGTCCGCCACCACCAGGCTGGCCAGCTCGCCGCCGGTCAGGATGTAATCCCCGATGGAGATCTCCTCATCCGCAAAGGCTTCGATCACCCGCTCGTCAATGCCCTCGTAGTGCCCGCACACCAACGTCAGATTATCATATTCCGCCAGCCGGCGGGCATGCTCCTCGGTGTAGCGCTGGCCGCCTGCTGTCAAGAACACAATATGCGGCGCGGGGCGGCCCTGTTCCGCCACTTCGTTCTGCACGGCGCGCAGGCAGTCGGCAATGGGCTGGGCATACAGCACCATGCCGCAGCCGCCGCCGTAAGGGTAATCGTCGGTCTGCTTCTGCCGGTTCAGGGTATAGTCCCGGATCTGGTGGCAGTGCGTCTCAATATAGCCGCGCCTGGCCGCCCGTCCGATGATGCTGGCATCCAGCACCTGTTGGCACATCTCCGGGAACAGAGTCACGATGTCCACACGCATCCCCATGGCTTACTCCTCCCGCTCACTGTCAAAATCATCATCCAGCAGGCCGGGGATGGGGGTGACCAGGATGTACCCCTCCGGCGGGTTCCGCTCTTTCAAAAACGCATCCACGCCGGGGAACAGATACTCCTTGCCGCCGGGAGCTTTTACGGTATAGATATCCTGTGCGCCGGGGTGGTCCACGCTGGTCACCACGCCGTACACCTTGCCGGTGTCGGCATCCCGCACTTCACAGCCGATCAGATCGGCCACATACCACCGGCCCTCGGGCAGGGTCGCATCGCTGCGGTCAAAATAGAACACCTGCCCGCGCAGAGCGCGCGCTGCGTCCATATCCTCCACGCCCTCCAGCTGGAGCAGTGCCATCTGGCCCTGCGGGCGGATGGAGGTGATCTTGTAGCATTTTCCGCCCTGGGGGCTTGTGTACAGACGGCCCACCTTTTTCAAAAAGGCTGCGCCGTCGCACCACAGCTCCAGCTTCATCTCGCCGCGCACACCGTGGGTCGTTACAACTTTGCCTGCTTCCAGATATTGCTGCATCATTCTTCTCCTGTTCAGTCTCTCAGTTTTGCACAGTTGCTGCCGGGCAAGGTGCTGGGAAAGCTGCTGCTATCCTGGCCTGCGCGAGGGGAGTTTCTCCGGCGAATGTCCGGGAAGTGGGGCCCTGACAATCAATCCGGAGGACTGATTGTCGGGGCGGAACCGTGGGTTCCGGGCTGTTCGCGGAGAAAGCTCCCGGAGCACAGGCCAAAGCCGCAAGTTCCGGGAAAGCTCCCCAACGCCCTGCCCCTTAACAGCAAAAAGGCCCTTTGCCTTGCAACAAAGGGCCCATAGGGTGCTCAGTCGATCTCAACAAGGACCTTTTCATCGACCCGCACAGCAGCCGCGCGCATCACCACACGAATGGCTTTTGCGATCCGGCCCTGCTTGCCGATGACACGGCCCATATCTCCCTCTGCCACGCTCAGGTGGTAGACGATGGTGCCGTCCTCGCGGGGCTCGTCCACCGTGACCTTGACGGCGTCCTTGTCCTCCACGAGACCGCGGGCAACTGCCAGCAACAGCTCCTGCATGAGTCAGCCCTCCTACTTACAGAATGTTGGACTTCTTCAGCAGCACACGAACGGTATCGGTGGGCTGTGCGCCGGTGGCGATCCACTGCTTTGCCTTCTCAGCGTCGATCTTCACCTCAGAGGGCTCCTTGTTGGGATCGTAGGTGCCGATCTCCTCAATGAAGCGGCCGTCGCGGGGGAAACGGCTGTCAGCAACAACAACGCGATAGAAAGGAGCCTTCTTAGCGCCAACGCGGCGCAGACGAATCTTAACTGCCATGGTAAATATCCTCCAAAAATTGTTTGTGCCCCGTTGCGGGGTTTGAAAAAATCTATCTGTACAACCCCAGCGGGGTGTATACCATTATTAGAACCCGCGGAACGCTTTCGGGCTGCCCATCATGCCGCCCAGCCGCCGCGCAAAGCCTTTTGGGCTTTTCTTGAACTGCTTCATCATCTTCTGCATCATGTCAAACTGCTTGAGCAGCTTGTTCACATCCTCCACGCGGGTGCCGCTGCCTGCGGCGATGCGGCGCTTGCGCTTGGGGTTGATGATGGAGGGCTTTTCGCGTTCTTCCTTGGTCATCGAGTAGATCATCGCCTCGATGCGGTCAAACGCCTTTTCGTCGATCTGGCTGGGATCCAGGCCGGACATGCCGGGCATCATGCTCAGCATGGCACCCGCACCGCCCATCTTGCGGATCTGGGCAAGCTGGGTCAGCATATCGTTCATGTCAAACTTGTTTTCCAGCATCCGCTTGGCGGTTTCTTCGGCCAGCTTTTCATCGGCAGCATCCTGTGCCCGCTCGATCAGGCTGAGCACATCGCCCATGCCCAAAATGCGGCTTGCCATGCGGGAGGGATGGAACACTTCCAGGTCGTCCAGCTTTTCGCCGGTGCCCTGGAACTTGATGGGTTTGCCGGTCACGCTCAGCACCGAAAGTGCTGCGCCGCCGCGGGTATCGCCGTCGGTCTTGGTCAGGATGATGCCGTCGATGCCCACCGTCTCGTTGAACGTTTTGGCCACGTTCACCGCGTCCTGGCCTGCCATGGCATCCACCACCAGCAGCGTCTCGTCCACGGGAACGGCTTCCTTGATCTGAACCAGCTCCTGCATCAGCACTTCGTCGATCTGCAGGCGGCCGGCCGTATCCAGGATCACGATATCGTTGCCGTAGTCCTTGGCATGGGCCAGAGCCTTGCGGGCGATCTCCGGGGGCTTGGCACCCGGCAAGGTGAACACCGGAGCGCCTGCCTGCCTGCCCACCACCTGCAGCTGATCAATGGCAGCGGGGCGGTAGATATCGCAGGCCACCAGCATCGGGCGACGGCCCTGCTTGATGAAGTATTTGGCAAGCTTGGCTGCATGGGTGGTTTTGCCGTTGCCCTGCAAACCGCAGAGCATCAGGACGGTCTGGCCCTTGTTCTTGATGATCAGGCGGGGCGCTTCCTCGCCGCCCATCAGGTCGATCAGTTCTTCGTTGACGATCTTGACCACCTGCTGGGCCGGGGTCAGGCTCTCCATCACTTCCTGGCCCATGGCGCGCTCCGAAACTTTGGCGCAGAAGTCCTTGGCAACCTTGTAGTTGACATCGGCTTCCAGCAGGGCCATCCGGACCTCGCGCATTGCTGCCTTGATATCGGCCTCGCTCAGCTTGCCGTGGCCGCGCAGCTTTTTGAACACACCGGCAAGGCGGTCGGTCAAAGATTCAAATGCCATGTGCGGTGCTCCTCTCAAAACAGTTTGTTCAGCTCTCGTTGACCTCGTCCATGGAGCGGATCAGCTCCAGCATCCGGTTCAATGTGGCTGCATACTCGGTGGTCGTCAGATTTGCATGGGGGCCGGTACACTCGAACCGTGCATCGATCACCAGCTGCTCCAGTTCTTCCAGCTTTTCCTGCACCCGGCGGTACCGGGCCGCAAATCCCACTTTGGCTTCCAGCTCTTTCAGGGTCGTCTCGCCATGCTTGATCGCATCCCGCGCGCCCTGCCGGGTAATGCCAAAGTTTTCGCCGATCTCACTCAGGGAAAGATCATCGTTATAATACTGGCCCAGCATCTCACGCTGTTTTGGCGTGAGCACCTCGCCGTAAAAATCGAGCAGATAGCCCATTTCAAAATCTTTTGCCATGATGCTTTCCGCCCTGACCTCCCGTTTGTTGTAAAGTTTTTTTGCTTTACATACGGAGTATAGCAGACCTTTTCCGCCTTGTCAAGGCTCTTTCTCATGACTCTGCCAATTTTTCGGCAGATTTTTCTCCGTTTTGCCAAACACCGGCTTGACGCTCCCCCCACTTTGCGATATTTTTATAAGGACGGCCCCGCGATCCACGGCTGAAAACACGAAAGGAAGAACGTTGTGCCCATCTATCCCAACATTTATCAGACCCTGGCCCCCTGTCCCATTGTGGAGCTGCGGGGCTATCTTGCTGCCTGCGGCCTGAAAGGGCGGCTGTACGCCTACCTTGATTTCAACGGTCCTACCGGCACGGCACGGGATTCCCTTGCAGAGGGGATGCTGGCCCTGGCGGCCGAGCGGCACGGCCTGCTGTCGGGTCAGCCCATTATAGAGGCTGCTTCCGGTTCCTTTGCCATGGCGCTGACGCTGGCCGGGCGCACCGCCGGGCATCCGGTGGTGCTGGCCATGCCGGAGGATGCTCCCGCCCTGCGGCAGGAGTATCTGCTGCGGCTGGGCGCACAGATCTTACACTCCCCGGCCCGCAGCGGCCTTGCGGGCGCGCGTGCCCTGGCTCAGGCCACTGCCGCAGAAAAGGGCTGGTACTATATGAACTGGCTGGCCAACGACGACAACCCCGAATACCACCGCCGCGTGACCGGCCCGGCCATTGCCAGAGCCATTGCGCGGGAGGGGGCCAGCCTGGTGGACAGCATCACCATCGGCGTGGGCAGCGCCGGCACCATTACCGGCGTGGGGGAAACGCTGAAAGGCTGGACCAACGACGTCCGGATCGTCGGGGTGGAGCCGTTTGAGTGCCAGGCCATCGGCGGAGGCTTCACCGGCAGCCACGGCATCCCGGACATCGGTTACGGCATCGTGCCGGGCAACTACAACGCCTACGTGGTGGACAATGTAGCTGCCGTGACCAGCGCGGATGCCAGCCGGGCCGCCCAGCGGGTGCTTGCCACCGATGCCATCCCCGCCGCGCCCAGCGCCGGGGCCGCCCTGCACGCCGCAGCCCAGCTCATTGCCAACGGCACCAGCCGCTCCGCCCTGGCCATCTTCAGCGCACGGCAGGGGTTTAATCTATAAATAAGCTTGTTCTTGCAGGGCATCGGGGAGCTTTCCCGCGCAAGTGATATCGGGTTGCGGCACCCAGCATCCGCGCGCTGACGCTTGCGTCTTGCTGGCCGCGGCCCCAACAACAGCTCCCTGTATCCGCCACTGGCGGCGGTCGCTGTCGTTGCAGTGCGTCCCGCCCCCGCCCCAGCGCTGGCGCGCCGGGGCCCCACCCCCGGACACTTGCTTTGGGAAACTCCCCGCCGCCCTGCTGGGGAAGCAGCTGCTATCCTGGCCTGCGCGAGGGGAGTTTCTCCGAGGACCGTCCGCTGGGGTGGGACCCTGTTGCCGCAAAGCGGCAATAGGGCGGGCGATGGAATGGCCCGTTTCGTGTCCGAGGAGAAAGCTACCGGAACACAGGCCAAAACCGCAAACCGTGGGAAAGCTCCCCAACGCTATGCTGACAACAATTCAGCCTTTCCTTATCAATCGCTCACCTGAATAGGGAAAGACCATTAAAAATGGAGTATTTTATGACAAAAGATATGACGACCGGCCCCATTCCGCCGCTGCTGGTCAATTTCACCATCCCGCTGGTGCTGGGCAACCTGTTCCAGCTGACCTACAACGCCGTGGACAGCATCATCGTGGGCAAATTTGTCGGCGAGGATGCCCTGGCTGCGGTGGGCACCTCCAACCCGCTGATGACCCTGGCCATCCTGTTCATCAATGGCATGTGCCTGGGGGCAGGCATCCTGGTCAGCACCGCGTTCGGTGCCGGGGACACCAAGCTTGTGGAGCGTCAGGTCTCCACCACAGCCCTGGCGGGCACCGCCTTTTCCCTGACGTTCTCCCTGGCCTGCATCCTGCTGGCCAATCCCCTGCTCCGGCTGCTGCAGGTCCCGGCCGAGATCCTGCCCCTGGCGGTCAATTATCTGCGCATCGTCTTTTCCGGGCTGATCTTCACCTTTTTCTACAATTTTCTCGCTGCCACCCTGCGGGCGCTGGGCGACAGCAAAAGCGCACTCTATTTCCTGATGATCAGCGCCGTGCTGAACATTGCGGGCGATCTGTTCTTTGTGCAGGCCCTGCACTGGGGCTCCGAGGGCTGCGCCCTTTCCACGGTGCTCAGCGAAGCGCTCTGCTGCCTGCTCTGCCTGATCTACATTCGCCGGAGCGTGCCGGTGCTCCAACTGGGGCGGCGCTGGCTGGTTTTTGATTCCTCGCTGCTGCGCAAAACGGTCAGCTACGGCTGGACCACCGCGATGCAGCAGGCCACCGTGCAGCTGGGCCGCATCGCGGTGCAGGCCATCGTCAACACGATGGGGGTCAATGCCATGGCTGCTTTCACCGCCGCCAGCCGCATCGACGATTTTGCCTACATTCCACAGCAGAACATCGGCCACGCCACCACCACCCTGATGGCACAGAACCGGGGTGCGGGCAAGACAGACCGCGTCCGCAGCAGCTTTTTCTGCGGCATGAAGCTGGAAACCCTCTATGCGTTCTGCATCACGGCAGCCTGCTTCTTCGGGGCCGAACCCATCATCCGGCTGTTTGCCACAGACCCTGGGGTGGTGGAGCTGGGCGTGCGCTTTTTGAAGACCGTTTCCCTGTTCTACCTGCTGCCCGCCCTGACCAACGGCATCCAGGGCGGCTTCCGCGGCCTGGGCGACCTGAAGATCACCCTGAACAGCAGTATGCTCAACATGGCAGGCCGCGTAGCCGGTGCCGCCGTGTTTGTGCTGATGTTCAACATGGACATCGAGGCCCTGCCGTACAGCTATGTGGTGGGCTGGGTGCTCATGCTGCTTTATGAAACGCCGGTCCTGGTCCGGCACCTCAAAAACGGCAGGCTGTAAGCTGCCCGCTTTCCCCCATAACAGCACAAAAGGGCCCCCGGCGTTTTGCCGGAGGCCCTTGTTCGTTCTATGAAGAAGCTTATGCGCGCTTTGCCAGCAGAGCCTCGATCTTCTTGATCGGGTCGATGATGCTGGAAACGGACATATCGTGGTTCAGTGCCACCACAAAGTAAGCAGCGTACTTGGAAACGTCCACATCCACATACCAGTCGCGGGTCAGCAGTTCCGGCATCCGGTAGGTCAGGTTGGTGCCCACCACATAGTCCAGCATGCCCTCTGCCACGGCCTTGTCAAACTTTTCCAGGCCGCTGGTGAACAGCGGGAACGTTGCGTTGGCAATGATGCGGCCAGCGCCACGGGCTTTCAGGTTGCCTGCAACTTCCAGCATGCTCTCGCCGGATGCAATGATATCGTCGGCAATAAAGACCGTCTTGCCCTCCACGCTGTCGCCCAGGTACTCATGGGCCACGATGGGGTTGCGTCCATTGACCACGCGGGTGTAGTCGCGGCGCTTGTAGAACATGCCCAGGTTGCAGCCCAGCACGCTGGAGAAGTACATGTTGCGGCTCATCGCACCCTCGTCGGGGCTGACCACGATGAACTTTTCCTTGTCAAAGCTGATCTCAGGGTTCTTCTTCAGCAGATTCTTGAGCACCTGATAGGTGGGCATCGCGTTATCAAAGCTGAGCAGCGGCACAGCGTTCTGCACGCGGGGATCGTGGGCATCAAAGGTGATGATGTTCCGCACGCCCATGGTCTGCAGCTCCTGCAGGGCCACAGCGCAGTCCAGGCTCTCGCGGACCACGCGGCGGTGCTGGCGGCCGCCGTACAGGCTGGGCATGATCACCGAAACACGGTGTGCCTTACCGGCCACAGCCTGGATCAGGCGCTTCAGGTTTGCAAAGTGGTCATCGGGCGAAAGGTGGTTCTCGTAGCCGAACAGGTTGTAGGTCACGCTGTAATTGCCCGGGTCAACAACGATAAAGATATCATCGCCGCGCACAGACTCCTTGACCAGGCCCTTTGCGTCGCCGCTCTGGAAACGGGGGCACTCGCAGGGGATGATGAAGCTGTCTTTCTCCACACCGGCAGACTTGGCCCACTCGACAAGGTGCTTGTCGATCAGGCCGGTCAGCTCCTCTGCGCCGGGGCAGGCAAGCAGCCGCAGGTCTGCCACGCTGGGTTCCTGGAAAAATGCCATCGGATTGATTTCACTGGACATAGTTACTTCTCCTTCATGTTCCTGTTCGATCCGTCATACACGGAAGTGCATATCTGTTTTTATTCTATCACAAAATCCACGTTTCGACACGCCCAATTTCCTGCCAGCGGGCATTTTCTGCGGCTTGCACAGCTGTTATTCCAAATTCCGCTGCAGACTGTGAGTTTGGCACAAAAGACGCACCTTTTCATACGCTGTGCCTGCACAAAAACGCCGCCCTGGGGCAGTTTCCCCAAAGCGGCGTTCCTCATTCAGTCCTCTATGGCCGGGTTCCGGTCATGCGGTTTTCTGGCTTTTCTTCAGGTCCTGCGCCTGATTCCAGGCATGGATGACCTGCATCCGGGTGACCGGCACCGCCGGGCCATACTGATCCGGTTTATTTTCATCCAGTTCGTCCACCAGGCCCTGGTCCACAGCCCACTGTGCAGCCTGACGTGCCTCGCTGTCGTCGGCATCAAGATCCGTGTAGCGGTCTGCTGCGGCAAGGGCGGGCTTGCCCGCATCGTTCCAAAGCAGTTTCGCCAGCTGGATGCGGTTTTCCGGGATGACCGCACCGCTGGGCAGGTGAGCGTACAGCCACGCCTCCGTTCCCAGCTGATACAGCTGGTAGGCCAGCACGGCACCGCTCACAGCAGCGGTGCCGATCAGCGCTGCCGTGCCAAGGATGCAGGGGTCACTGCCTGCAACGGAAGCATCCTTGTACATTGCTTTCACGCCCAGGGCATGGTTCGGCATGGTAAAATGAACGGTGTCCTGATAAAGTTTCACATCCAGATTCCCCATCAGGGCATCATCGTTAAACTTCCACAGATCAAAGTCCATTCCCTGCGGTACGCCCTTCCGGTTCAGGGTCACAGTCACTTCTGCTCCCGCCGGAACGGCTGCTTTCTGCGTGTCGCCATCTTGTTGAATGTCCAGGGTCAGTTCTGCGCCGCCTTTCTTGGCCGTGATGGTCCCGCCCTCAACGGTCAGGATCGGATCATGGGCCGGGTCTGCCCACTGGGCTGTCAGCGTAAGGTCCGTTCCGCTTCTCAGCTCAAAGGTCTCTGCCTCGTGGTAAACGTGCCCCTCTCCATCCGACCAGCCCTCAAAGCGGTAGCCTGCACGCCCCGGTTCGGCAGTAACCATCACATGGCTGCCTTCCAGGGAGAAATAGGTGCTGCAATCCACCTGTTCGCCGGCTGCAACGTCCCGATTCAGGTCACAGGTGAGCGTCGATTTTTCTTTTTGATAGTGGCAGTACCGGCACTCCTTGGTCACCGTGCAGGTCTGGCGGGCGGGATCGCCTGCAACCGGTTCCCAGGAGGAGTTTTTCATTTCGTATGCATTTTCTGCATCCCCTTCAGAGTAGGCATGGCTTACCCGCTTTCCGTATTCCCACACCTTGGTGCCATTGATCGAAACTACCGTCTTGCCGCAAAGTTTTCCGCCAAAACCGAACAGCCTGGAGCAGGTTTTGTTCTCGCACTTTGTGTCCACAGTTGAATCTATGATATTCAGAATATACTTTTTATCGCCGTGATCTGTGGCATCCACATTCAGGGCCGCTTTGTTTTGCTGGGTCGAGATCACCGTACATTGATTGAAATTGACCGTGAAATCTTTCTCCTTATTTTCGGTATAAACCTTGACGGTTTTGCCCGCCGTATGGAATGTACAGCGATTAAAGGTCATTTTGGGGGAGCTATAATCCCACACCGCGTAATCCGCACTGGTATACCCCGAATTTGCAGAACCCGGTGCTTCAAACACGCAGTCGGTGAACGTTGCCGTGTTGTATCCCCAATAAGCCGTTCTGCCCTTGAGCGTGCAGTTTTCCACAACGGTATCATTGCTACTGGCAAATCCAAGATAATTGTCATTTCCTGCTTTCAGGGTCATATTTTTGAATGTGATTGTTTTCGAGCCATCCAGGCTGTAATCCGCTGCATGCTCTGTTCCGATCTCCCAGATCGTTTTTTCTGCGCCCTGTCCGACAAAGGTCAGCTCCTTGGATGCAGTCAGTTTTGTACCGTACAGTGTATAGGGTCCCTCGCCCAGGGTAATGGTCGCGCCGTCTTCTGCGTGTTCCACAGCCTCTTTCAGGGTGTTGTATTGGGTATCCCCGATCTTTGCTTTTCCGGCCTCAACCGTGTCCGGAGCGTCCGCAAATGCCACCAGAGGCAGCAGCTGAAACATCATGGCTGCTGCCAGCAGTGCCGCAAGCAGTCTGGGTTTTCTATGTTTCACAATGGTTCCATCCTTTCTTTTTTCCTTTTTCAGGAACTTTTGTTATCATTTTACCCCCCCCCCGAAAAAAAACAAGCAGATTGGATGATTTTTATAAGAACTCACAAATGATGGAAGTTTTTATGGTCATTCCGACGAATCACCTTTCCAAAAAAAATGCCCTGCACTCCCAAAAGAGCACAGAGCATTTTATTTTGCGGATTACAGCGCAGCCACAGCGGCTTTCAGCTCATCCACGCGGTCGGTGTTCTCCCACTTCACGCCCAGATCCTCGCGGCCCATGTGGCCGTAGGCAGCCAGCTTGCGGTAGATGGGCTTGCGCAGATCCAGATCCCGGATGATGGCGGCGGGGGTCAGGTCAAACACCTTTTCCACGGCCTGCTCGATCTTCTCGTCGGACACGGTGCCGGTGCCAAAGGTATCCACCATGATGGACACAGGCTTTGCCACGCCGATGGCGTAAGCCACCTGCACCTCACACTGCCTGGCCAGGCCGGCAGCCACGATATTCTTGGCCACCCAGCGGGTCGCATAGGCGGCGCTGCGGTCCACCTTGCTGGGGTCCTTGCCGGAGAATGCGCCGCCGCCGTGGCGGGCATAGCCGCCGTAGGTGTCCACAATGATCTTACGGCCGGTCAGGCCGCTGTCGCCCTGCGGGCCGCCCACAACAAAACGGCCGGTGGGGTTGATATAATACTTGGTGTTCTCGTCCAGCAGCTCCGCCGGGATGGTTGCCTTGATGACCTTTTCCATGATGTCGGCATGCAGCTGCTCCATGGACACGCTGTCGCTGTGCTGGCTGGAAATGACCACAGCATCCACACGGACGGGCTTGTTGTTCTCGTCGTACTCCACGGTCACCTGGCTCTTGCCGTCCGGACGCAGGTAGCCCAGCTCGCCGCTCTTGCGCACCTCCGTCAGGCGCTTGGCCAGCTTGTGGGCCAGGCTGATGGGCATGGGCATCAGTTCCGGGGTCTCATCGCAGGCATAACCGAACATCATGCCCTGGTCACCGGCACCGCCCACCTGGTCATTGGTGCCCAGTGCAATATCGGGGCTCTGGCCGTCAATGTTGGAGATGACGGCGCAGGTGTCGGCATCAAAGCCGTACTTGGCGCGGGTGTAGCCGATGTCGGCCACGACTTCACGGACGATCTTCTGGAAATCGACGTAGCAGCTGGTGGTGATCTCGCCCATGATGTGGACCAGACCCGTGGAAGCACAGGTCTCGCAGGCCACGCGGGCATCGGGGTCGTGGGTCAGGATCTCGTCCAGGATCGCATCGGAGATCTGGTCGCAGATCTTGTCGGGATGTCCTTCGGTCACAGATTCAGACGTAAACAGATGTCTTGCCATAAAATTGTCCTCCATAAAAATGTGGTGATCCATTCACAGCTTCCTACACGGCATCAAGATTTTGCGCAAACAAAAACGCCCAGAACCGAAGTTCTGAGCGTTTGCACTCTTATCTTTCGGTCTCCCGCAGGATTTGGCACCTTATGCTTTTGCACAGGTTGTCGGGCTTCACAGGGCCTGTCCCCTCAGCCGCTCTTGATAAGTCGGTATTCAGTTGTTTTCCAGGTGATATCTTATCATTGCTTCGTCAGAATGTCAAGAACAGTCTGACTCTTTTTATACATTGTTCCAAAATTGATGCAGGATCAATAGCCCTTTGCCTGCTCACCGTTCAGCAGCTTGACGGCGCGGGAGGTGCCCAGGCGGTCAGCACCCAGAGCCAGGAACCGTTCCATATCCTCCACCGTGGAGATGCCGCCGGCGGCCTTGACCTTGCAGCGGCCATGCACGCCCTTGACCATCAGCTCCACATCGTGGAACGTTGCACCGGCGGTGGAAAAACCGGTGCTGGTCTTGATGTAGTCGGCACCGGCCTCGCAGACGATGTCGCACATTTTTTCCTTTTCCGCATCGGTCAGCAGGCAGGTCTCGATGATGACCTTCAGGATCTTGTCGCCCACCGCCTGCTTCACGGCGCGGATGTCCTCGCGCACGGCATCGTACTCCTTGTTCTTCAGGCGGCCGATGTTGATGACCATGTCCACCTCGGATGCGCCGTTTTCAACGGCCTTTTTGGCTTCAAAGGCCTTGGACTCGGTGTCCATGGCACCCAGAGGGAACCCGACCACGCAGCACACCGGGATGCGGCCTGCCAGATACTCCACAGCCTGCTTGACATAGCAGGTGTTGATGCAGATGGAAGCCGTGTGGTTGGCAATGGCTTCGTCGCAGATCACCTGGATCTGGGGCCAGGTAGCTTCCGGCTTCAGCAGGGTATGATCGACGTGGGAGAGAATTTCTTCGCGATTCATCTTGTTTCCTCCGTTTTACTTGTTGGCACGGCGCACCTTTGCCATGCCGACAGCACTCAGGGCAATTGCAGTTGCAGAGACCGTTGCACCAATGATGCCCAGCACCAGACCGGAGACCAGGAATGCAAACCCTTTCAGACCACGTTTCATAATACCGTACCTCCATTGTTTTGTTTATTTTCACCTCATCCGGCGCTTGCGCGCCACCTTTCCCTCAAGGGGAAGGCTTGCCCGCTCTGTCAAAAGGCTTCCCCTCCGAGGGGAAGCTGTCTGCGGAGCAGACGGATGAGGTGCTTACTTCTTTTTAAAAATAATCAATTTGCTGAACACATAGTTCAGCACGATCACCAGGACATTGGAAAAGACTTTCACGGCAAGGCCCCACAGGGCCTGGGCATCGTAGAAGCTGGTGACGAAGATGGCCGTCGGGCCGTCGGCACCGCCGATGATGGCAATGGCGGCAGAGCCGTCGGAGATGGAGGGGGCGGGCGCTGCGCCGCCGGTGGCCATGTGCAGCACCGTGTCCGGGCCAAACCAGCCTGCCAGCAGGCTCAGCGCACCGTTCATAAAGCTCTCCACCAGAGCCGCCCCCTGTGCGGCCAGCAGGTTGCCGAAGACCACCATGATGGCGGCATCCAATACCAGTGTACCCAGACGGCAGGTGACAAAGGTGCCAAACTCCTTTGCCATGGCCCGGCCACGCGTCTTGCTGCGGAACACAAAGGCGCGGTTGGTGGCGTAGGCGAACAGGATGCACAGGATGTTGTCCAGCACATTGCCCCAGCTGTTGGCGGCTTCGTAGCCGAACAGCCGGTTGAACAGTGCATACAGCACAATGTTCAGCACCGTACACAGCACACCAAAAACCAGATAGGAGAGCACTTCCCAGTGCTTCTTGACCCAATTTATCATGTTGTTTTATCTCTCTTGTCCGCATCCTCGCTCTCTCCGTCAACACTCTCGCGCTGACGCAGCATCTCTCCCCGGCCAGGGAGCGTCTTTCCTCAAAGTGGGAGGCCGTGCATCTTCTCGGTTCAGCAACAGCTGACCATAGGCCGCGCCCTCTCCGTCACCTTACGGTGACACCTCTCCCAAAGGGAGAGGCAACGCATCTCCCAGATAAGGCCCTGCTCTGTCCAACCTCTCCGTCATTGCTCCGCAATGCCACCTCCCCTAGTAGGGGAGGCTCTGGCGTGGCGGAAAGCCCTGCAAGTTCCCCGTTGCGTTGCGAGGAAACCTCTTTGCCAAAGGCTCCCCTACTAGGGGAGCTGGCGGGCGTAAGCCCGACTGAGAGGTTGTACTCGGACGGGCCTGACCGCAGGCCGCCATTGGCTCCCCTATCAGGGGAGCTGGCAAAGCCGTCAGGCTTTGACTGAGAGGTTACAAAAACAGCCCCGCCGCCGTTACCCGGCAACGGGGCTGTCAGTCGCATTGTGTCTGAAACTCAGTGGACTGCGGGCTGATTACTCAGCGTCGTCGTTCAGCAGAGCCTTCATGGACAGGCTGATGCGCTTCTTGTCGAAGTCAACATCCAGCAGCTTCACATCGACCATATCGCCGACCTTCAGTGCGTCGGAGACCTTCTCAACGCGGTCATTGCTGATCTCGCTGATGTGGACCAGACCGTCAACACCCGGCAGGATGCGGACGAATGCACCGAACTTGGTCAGGGACACGACCGGAGCATGGAAGGTGCTGCCGATGGGGTAGTTGTTCTTCAGCTGCTCCCAGGGGTTGTCCTCAGCCTTCTTGTAGCCCAGAGAAACCTTGTGGTTCTCGGTGTCGATGTCCTTCACATACACCTCGATGGTGTCGCCAACGGAGACGACCTCAGAGGGATGCTTGATGCGGTTCCAGCTCAGCTCGCTGATGTGGCACAGGCCGTCCACACCGCCGATATCGACGAATGCACCGTAAGAGGTCAGGCTCTTGACAACGCCGGTGTAGGTCTTGCCCACCTCAACGTTTGCCCAGAACTCCTCACGCTTTGCCTTGTTCTGCTCAGCGGTCACCTTGTTGATGCTGCCGACGATCTTGCGGCCGGAGCACTCGGTGACAACCAGCTGGACATGCTGGCCAACCAGAGCAGTGTAGTCCTCGTCGCGGCGCATGGTTGCCTGAGAACGGGGAACGAACACCTTAACGCCCTTGACGTTGACCACAACGCCGCCCTTGTTGAACTCGGTAACGTCGCCCTCGACAACTTCACCGGACTCAGCAGCCTTGGCGATCTCCTCCATGCCCTTGCGAGATGCGAGCTTCTTGCGGGAGAGCTGGATAACGCCGTCCTGGTCCATAACCTTCTCGACGAT
>CAKTEF010000016.1 GCA_934547065.1 uncultured Faecalibacterium sp. | reverse complement strand
CAGCCACACCGGCCTCGTCGAGAAGGTGGACGGCAGCAAGGTCTACACCATCGAGGGCAACACCTCCGACAAAGTGGCCCGCCGCTCCTACTACCTGAGCGATAGCTACATCGTCGGCTACGGCCGCCCGGCCTACGACGCGGAGCCCGGAAACGCCAACGCGGGCAGTCAGACGCCGAGCGGAGGCACCACCAGCGAAGTGACCTACACGGTCGTCGCTGGCGACACTCTGAGCAAGATCGCGGCCAAGTACGGGACGACCTACCAGAAGCTCGCAGCGTACAACGGGATCACCAACCCGAACATCATCAGAGTCGGCCAGAAGATCAAGATCCCGGGAACCGCGGCCCCCAAGAAAAGCAACGCCGAGATCGCCAAGGAGGTCATCGCCGGCAAGTGGGGCAACGGCGCAGACCGCAAGAAGCGCCTCGAGGCCGCCGGCTACGACTATAACGCCGTCCAGCGGGCTGTCAACGCAGCACTCGCACGCTGATCCACAACTTCACAGCACAAGAAAACCCGCCCGGAGATCCCGGGCGGGCTTTTTCTGTTATGTGGGGCTTTACTCCTCGACGTCGTCGAGACCAAGCTCATGCGCCAACCAGTACATGTGCTTGCACGGTTTACCGCGCTCTGCGAAATCGGGGCAAGTACACCCGAGCAGCGTCGTCGTGTAGCTGTCATTATGACCGCCGATAAATGTGGCGACCTTTCGCTCACGGTCGACGGAGTCCGGCATCAGCTCGCCGCATCGAGCTCGAGCCCGGCGATCCTTCTGCGGTTTATAATCGTGACAGCCATCCCAAACGGCCCACGCTTCGGCGGCAGGCTGCGTCAGATACCTCTCGGCGGCCTCGTCAGCTTCAAGCTCTGCCTCTGTGGGCTGGAACCGCAGCACGCGGCCCTCGGAGTCATAAAAACCGCCGAGCAGGATGGTGAAAATATCGACCAGCCAGCCGATCCCGCAGGCTCCGGCCGTCAGCAGCCAGATGACGCCTGTGCCGGTTTTTCCGACATAGAACCGATGGACACCGAAGAAGCCGAGGAAGATGCACAGCAGCAGCGCCACCGCCTTGCTTTTCGGAGACGTCGGCCGCTGCGCTGCGGGGATGCTGACCGCGCCCTGCTGCGTGCCGGACTTCCCACCGGAGCTCGTCGTATATGACAGGCCCGTCCCGGGGATCCCGACGGTCGTGTGGCTTTTCCCCGTCGTGCTGACCGTGTGCTTCAGACCCTTCGGGCCGAAGCTGATGCTCGCGCTCTTTTTGTTCAGGTTTACCCGGACACCCGGGGCCACCTTAAAGCTGCGTCTAAACCTTGTACCCATGCTTTTCCCTCCTATGTGCGCTTTTTAGCGTTTAGTCATCTTTGGCATAATATTACCATGCCAAAACTGGTAAAGTCAATATTGCATAGTCATCTTTAGCATAAAGGGAGGCGAGGGCTGCGAAAATATACAAACCAGACGGCAGGTGCAACATCTCCGGGGAGAGAGTCAGAGAGGAGCGGCTGCGGGCAAATCTGTCACAGGAGCAGCTCGCCTACAAGCTCCAGATCATCGGGCTGGACGTCACGCAGAAGGTCATCAGCAGGATCGAGAACGGCAGCCGAGTCGTCGCTGACTACGAGCTGGACTATCTGGCGACCGCTCTCGGCACCACCATCAACCACCTGCTCGGGAAAGAATGAGAAAACCGCACGGCAGCGACGCCGTGCGGCTTTTTTCGTGGAAAATCGCGGGAAAATGTTGAAAATCTGCCGAATTATGCTTGACATTATAGAGCAAATGCTCTATAATATAATCACAGGCAAGGGATAGCCGAGTACAGAAAGAAAGGAGAACAAAACCGCGGAAAGGAGGCAAAGCCGTGGATGCTGAGCAGATGAAAAAACTGCTCGAGCTGCTGGAACAGGCTCTAAAGTGTGAACAGGTTGCCACCATTACGATCACAATAAAGCCGAACCAAAAGCCCAAGCAGTAAGGTCGAAGGACGGCGGGAAAAATCCCGCCCGCCGTTCCTTTTCATTATAACCACGAAACCACGGCAAAGTCAAGCGGGAGGAACGACATGGACATCTCGATCAAAGTGACCTACAAAAGCGAGGGGCTACAAAAGCTCCGCAAGGCTGCCGGCCTGTCTCAGTCTCAGCTCGCCGATCTGGCCGGGATCAAGGTGCAGGTGCTCCAGCAGTACGAGCGCGGCGCCCGGGACATCAACGGCGCAAAGCTGCCGACGCTGCTGAAGATCTGCAACGCGCTGGAGTGCAGGCTGGCTGACATCATCACAGACGAGGAGACGCTCGAGCTCCTGAAAAAGTACGAGGAACACTGACACACAGAAGGGGCGGCCGGCGGGCCGCCCCTTTTCTTTTATCACGGAGGGGAACACAATGGGACAGCACTGGAGCCATCTGACGCCGACCAAGCGCATCCAGCTCGACGCCTTCATCCGCGCAGGAATGAAGCCGACGGACATCGCCAAGGAGCTCGGCGTCCATCATACGACCATCTACCGGGAGCTGAAGCGGTGCACCTATGAGCACCTCAACAGCGACTACACCACAGAGACCAGATACAACCCCGAAGGCGCACAGGCCCGCTATGAGGCCAACTTGCGCGCCAAGGGCCCGGAGCTGAAGATCGGCAACGACTACGAGCTGGCCGACTACCTGATCGCCAAGATCCGCGACGAGAAGTACAGCCCGGAGGCCGCAATCGGTGAGGCTGAGGTCAAGGGCTGGCCCTTCAAGACCCACATCTGCGCGAGCACCGCCTACAACTACATCCGCGGCGAGATCTTCGGCGACGAGCTGACCGTCTCCATGCTGCCGCAGCATGGCAAGCGCCACCAGCCGGAGCGCCCGGCCGGATCCATGCCCCGCAAGCCCGCTGGCCGGAGCATCGAGGATCGCCCCGAGCACATCAACGACCGCAGCACCTTCGGTCACTGGGAGATGGACAGCGTCGAGAGCTGTCAAGGCGTCAGCAACACCTACATCGTGATGACCGAGCGCAAGACCCGCCGCGAGATCATCATCCCCTCGCCGGATAAGACGAGCGCCAGCGTCGTCGCCGCCCTCGACACCCTCGAGAAGAAAGTCGGCTCCAAAGTGTTCCCGCTGATCTTCCAGTCGATCACCTGCGACAATGGCTGCGAGTTTGCCGACGCCGCCGGGATCGAACGCAGCGTCACCGACCGGGGATCCCGCACCGAGGTCTACTACTGCCACCCGTACCGCCCGAGCGAACGCGGATCCAACGAGAACCAGAACGGCCTCATACGTCGGCACCTGCCGAAGGGCACCGACCTGAGCACGATCTCCTACGAGGAGACCAAGCGGATCGAGGACTGGCTGAACAACTACCCCCGCAAAATGTTCGGTTATCTGTGCTCCGAGCAGCTTTTCCGGGAAGAAATCGCCCTCATTCTGGCCTCATAAAAAATATTTTTGCTTTTTTGTGCATTTACTCTTGACAAATGGCAGGCTCCGGCTGTGGGCTGCAGGCACTGTTATTCTTTGGAGTCCGTGCAGGATACGGCACGCTCCGTTCCGGCTGCGGTTCAGGCTTTTTCCGCCAATGCGGCCTGGATCTTGGCAAAATCCTCCAGGGTCAGGGCCTCCGGGCGGATGCGGACATCGAAACCGGCCGCTTCGATGGCGGCCGTGACGGCATCCTTGGAAAGGCCCAGCCCGCTGGCAATGGCGTTCGCTGCCGTTTTGCGGCGCTGTCCAAAGGCGGCGCGGATCAGGGCAAAGTACCCGGCCTCGTCCTCCACCTGCACGGCGGGGGCGGGGCGAATGTCCATGCGGACCACCGCACTGGTCACCTTGGGGGCCGGGTAAAAGCTGCCCGGCGCGGCGGTGAACATCAGTTTGGAGGTGGCATAATAGCTCACCGCGCAGCTGATGGCACTGGATGCGCGGGTGCCGGGGGCCGCAGCCAGACGGTCGGCGGCTTCTTTCTGGACCATGACGGTCAGGCTCTCGATGGGCAGTCGGTCCCCCAGCAGCTTCATCACGATGGGGCTGGTGATATAATACGGCAGGTTGGCGCAGACCGCCACCGGCATCCCGGGAAACTCCTCTGCGATCAGGGCTTTCAGATCTACTTTCAGTACATCCTGTAATACCAGTTTGAAATTATCCACGCCTGCCATCGTCTCGGCCAACAGCGGCGGCAGACGCTCATCCACCTCCACCGAGACGACCTTGGCGGCCCGCCTGGCCAGTTCGCGGGTCAGAACCCCGATGCCGGGGCCGATCTCCAACACGCCGTAGCGCTTGTCCACGCCGCTGGCATCCACGATCTTGGGCGGCAGGCCGGGATTGACGATAAAGTTCTGCCCAAACCCCTTGGAAAGGGCAAAATCGTATTTTTCACAAAGGCTGCGAACATAAGACAGGTCCGTTAACTCCGGCATCGTTTCATCCTTTCTTCTGGCAAAAAGGCCTCCGGCAGCGGACCGGGGGCCTTTTCTGGTGGTCGTGTTTACTGTGCAGCGGAAGATGCAGCCTCCGCGCCGGCGCTGTCTGCCTCCGGTACCGGAGTCTGCTCCCCGGCCGCTGCGCTGTCCGCAGGCTCACCGCTCTCGGCTGCCTCACTGCTGGAAGCAGCTTCGTTGACACCGCCCACTGTGGTGGTGCCGCTGAGCTGCTGTGCCGTGCTCACGGCACGCTGGATCTGCGGATCATCCTCCACCGTGTAATCGTAGTAGGCGTTCTGCTCCTCTGTGGTCAGGGGGCGCTCCACGTCCACGGTCAGGCCGGTGCCATCAAAGCAGCTGCCATCGCCGCAGATGAGCTTGGCCACCGTGATCACCACGGCACTGCCGTCCGACAGGCGCTGCGGGCTGCTTTGGATGGTGCCCTTGCCCATGGTCGTGGTACCCACCAGGCGGGCACCGTTCAGGGTGCGCAGGCTGCCGGCAAACAGCTCGGCTGCGCTGGCCGTGCTGCCATTGACCAGGCAGACGATGGGCTGCGTCACCTGCGATTCGCCGCTGCTGCTGCCCAGCAGGGTGCGGTTTCCGTTTTTATCCTCCGCATAGGCCAGGGTGCCCTCCGGAGCCACCAGGTCGATGCAGCTGATGGCATCTTCCAGCAGGCCGCCGCCGTTGTCGCGCAGGTCAAACACCAGGCTGGCTGCACCGTTTGCGCTCAGGCTGCGGATGGCATAGTCCAGCTCACTGGGCGTTCCGGCATCAAACTGGCGGATCTTGATGTACCCCACATTGTCCTGCAGCATCTGGTAATCCACGGTGGTGGCGCTGTAACCGAAATGCGTCAGGTCTGCACTGTGCTCCCCTGCTTCGCTGTCCAGCCAGACCACATTCACCGGGGTGCCGGACTCCCCCCGCAGGCGGTTCTGGATGGCATCCGCACTGCTCAGGCTCTTGACATCGGTGCCGTCCACGGTGGTGATGTAATTGCCCACCGCGATCCCGGCTTCCTTGGCAGGCGATTCGTCATACACCTTGGTCACCTTGGCATAGCCGGACTGGTCCACGGCCAGCTCCACGCCAATGCCGATCAGGGTGCCGTTCTGCGCGTTCATCAGATCCGTATAGGCCGAGGCCGTGTAGTACCGTGCATACTTATCGCCCGTGCCCAGCAGGTAGCCTGCCGTCAGGCGGTCGTACAGGGTCGTTTCGTCGATGGTATAGTAGTCGTTGCTGCGGACATAGCGGTCCACCTCGGCGACTTTGTTATACATGCTTTCCTTTTCCTTCACGCTGGAAACCGTGCTGTCAAACAGCCGCATGGCCACCAGCATGGTGATGGAAAAGGTCACGGTCATGGCCAGAATGACGATGCTGACCGCCATGCCCAGAGAGATTTTTCGATTCATGTCCTGTTTTCCTCCTCTGTCAGACCAGCAGCATCATGAGCACGCTCCCCAGCAGAGAGAGCCCGAACACACCTGCCAGCAGCAGACAGCCCCAGCGCAGCAGGCGCTTGCGTTTTTCTTCATTCATAAGCCAGAACGGCCTCCTTTTGTGATACGATCAGGAATTATTTCATGGGAATATAACCGCGCGGATTGACGGCGTTGGCCTTGGAACCGCCTTTCCAGACCTCCAGGTGGAGGTGGTTGCCGGTGGAGTTGCCAGTGCTGCCCACATAGCCGATCAGCTCGCCCTGCTGGACATACTTGCCCGCAGAAGTGGCCACCGAGCGCATGTGGCCGTACAGGGTGCTGTACTGGTTGCCATCCGACATTTTGCCGTGATAGATGATGACATAGTTGCCGTAGCCGCCGCTGGACCAGCCCGCCACCTGGACATAGCCGCTGGCGGCCGCATAGATGGGCGTGCCGCCGGGGGCGGCAAAGTCGGTACCGGCGTGGAGCTTGTTGACCCCGGTCACGGGGTTCTTGCGCCAGCCATACTCACTGGAAATGCGGGTATAGCTCTTGAGCGGGCAGATGAAGCCGGTAAAGCTCAGCTGCGGCTTGGCGGCGGCTGCCTCGGCGATCAGCTTCTGGATCTGCTTTTTGACCGCCTCGTAGTTCATCTCGTCCGATTCAATGGCGGCCTGTGCATCCTTCTGGGCCTGCTGGGCTTCGGCCGCGCTCATCCGGGCGGCCGCCACGCTGGAACTCAGCTCTTTCTGCTTGGACAGCATCTGGCTGTTCTGAGCATCCAGATCGGCTTTCTGGCTCTGCAGGGTGGCCTTTTCTTCTTCCAGAGCGGTCTTGTCGGCTTCCAGCGACTCTTTGGCGTTTTTCATATTGTTCAGGATCTGGGTATCCTTGATGGAGATATCCTGCATGACCTCGTTGAATGTGAGCAGCTCATACAGATCCTTGACCGAGGCCAGCATTGCTACGCTGCCGCCGTCGCGCAGCTCCTGCATGGCAGCCATGTGGAGCTTGAAATCGTCCCACTGGTCTGCGATCTCGGCTTCCTTGGCGGCGATCTCGTCCTGCTTGGCCGTGATCTCCTGCTCTTTGATGCCGATGCTGTTCTGCACCGCAGCGATCTGGCTGCTGAGCACGCTGATCTGGCTCTGGACCACGCTGACCTTTTCTTTCAGCTCCGATTCCAGGGCCTTGGCGGCCTGCTCTTTCTTTTGGGCATCCGAAAGCTCTTTTTTGTGCTGCTCGATGGACTGCGAAAGTTTATTGAGCTTGTTCTGCAGCGAGGACATGCTGGTGGCAGCCGAGGCCGGATAGACCGAAACGCTCAGCACCAGGCAGGCCGCCGCCAGAAACAGGCTGGCCGCACGCAGCGGGCGGCTGCGGCCGCACGCGGGCTTTGCGTGGGCCGCCGGGCGGGGCAGATGCAGGCGGAAGCCTGTGGAATGTCTGGATTGTTTCACGGGGCGCTCCTTTCGCTTACACGTTCAGATGCTTGCGGATGGAGAACAGGCTGCCAAAGGCACCCACAACAGCGCCGCCTGCCAGGCTGTACGTCAGGATGGTGGACCATACGGCATCCACCGGGACCATGGCAGTGCCCATCAGCAGCTGCCACAGGCCGCCCAGCGTACTGGAAGCCTGCACGATGTAGGCATAGCCGCCGATGCTGGCCGCCGAGGTGATGGCACCGGAGATCAGGCCCATGGTCAGGCCCTCGATCACAAACGGCAGGGTGACCAGTGCATTGGTGGCACCCACATACTTCATGATCTCGATCTCGCGCCGCCGGGCAAACACGCTCAGGCGGATGGTGCTGCCCACCGTGATGATGCTGACGACCATCAGCACCAGCACCACGCCCTGGCCGACCTTGGTCACGGCACGCTGTACCTGCACAAAGGTCTGGGTCATCTCAATGGGGGCGGTAACGCTGTACACGCCCGGAATGCTCTGGAACGTCTGGCTCATGGCAGACATCTGGCCCAGATCTTCCAGCGAAACGCGGTAATTGGCTTTGAACGGGTTGTCGTTCTCAAATTCGTCCAGCAGAACGGCATAGTCCGCCATGTACCCACGGTACTGGTTGAGGACATCCTCCTTGGACATGTACTGCACCCGGCTCACGCCGGCGGTATCGGTGATGCGGCGGCCGACTTCCTCCACCGTGGCATCATCGGCAGCGGGGTCCACATAGACCACCATCTCGTTCTGCTGGCCCAGGTAGTTGACCATGTTGTTCACATTCACCTCCACCAGGGTGGCAAAGGTGTTCAGCGTCATGCACACGCTCAGGGAGGCGATGCAGGCAATGGTCATGGCCCAGTGCTTGCCCAGGTTGCGCACGCCGCGCCGGGTCAGGAACCCGAAAGTTGAAAGTTTCATACCAGTGCTTCCTCCTGCTGTGCGGGGACATCGGAGATGATGCGGCCCTCTTTCAGGGTCACGACCCGCTGATGGAAGCGGTGGACCAGTTCATGCTCATGGGTGACCACCAGCACGGTGATCCCCATTTTGCTCACCCGCTCCAGCAGCTCCATCATTTCCAGGCTGAGCTCCGGGTCGATGTTGCCGGTGGGCTCGTCGGCAATGACAAGCTTGGGCGCATGGGCCAGGGCGCGGGCCACCGCCACACGCTGCTGCTCGCCGCCGGAAAGGAACTCCGGGTAAACATTGGCCTTGTCCTCCAGGTGGACCAGCTCCAGCATATAGTTGACCCGCTCCTTGATCTGCTTGCGGCCGATGTTGGTCACATGCATGGCAAATGCGATGTTCTCATACACCGTCATGCTGGGGATCAGGCGGAAATCCTGGAAGATGATGCCCATTTGACGGCGCAGGTAGGGCACCTTGTGGCGGCGCAGCTTGGCAACGTCCCTGCCGTCCACCAGCACCCGGCCCTCGGTGGGGACCTCCTCGCGCAGGATGAGCTTGAGCAGGGTGGATTTGCCGGCACCGGAATGGCCCAGCAGAAAAACGAACTCGCCGTCCTCCACATGGAAGTTCACATCTTCCAGGGCGGGTTTGGCGTTCTTTTTGTATTGTTTGGAGACGTGTTCAAAGTCGATCATTTGGATCTCTCCCGAAAGTTATTTGGTCGAAATTTTCCCGGCTCCCCTGCCACGCCGCATTGCAGCACCCGCATAGAGTGCTTTTGCCGGGGCAACGGGGAGGTTTTCGGCCCTGACCCACAAAAAAACCGGCCAGCATCGGTTTCGAGCGGCCGGTTCTGCGCCAACGGCAGAACGCCGTAAGCAAAGGTTCAATATTTGGCCGGATTGTTGGACAGGTACTTCTTGACCATCAGCGCTACCTTGAAAACGATAGCGTCGTCGAACTCACGCAGATCCAGACCGGTCAGTTTTTTGATCTTTTCCAGACGATACACCAGCGTATTGCGGTGGACGAACAGGCCGCGGCTGGTCTCCGAGACATTCAGGTTGTTCTCAAAGAAGCGCTGAATGGTGAACAGCGTCTCCTGATCCAGGCTCTCAATGCTGCCCTGCTTGAACACCTCGCGCAGGAACATCTCGCACACAGTGGTGGGCAGCTGGTAGATCAGGCGGGCAATGCCAAGGTTGTCGTAGCGGATGATCTGCTTTTCGGTGTCGAACACCTTGCTGACCTCCATGGCGATCTGGGCTTCCTTGAACGAAGTCGCCAGATCCTTGACGTTGGAGATGGGGGTGCCAATGCCGACCACAGCCTTGATGTAATGCTCGCCGGACAGGGTGTCCACGATGCTGGCTGCCAGCTTTTCCATATCGGTGCGGTCGATGCCCTTGCGGATCTCTTTGACCAGCACGGTATCGGTTTCGCTGATATTGAACACAAAGTCTTTCTGTTTATCGGGGAACAGGCTGCTGACCACATCGTAGGCCGAGATATCACCGCCGGAAGTCACCCGCACGATGAACACCACGCGGGACACGTCGGTGGCAAAATGCAGCTCCCGTGCCTTGGCGTAGATATCGCCGGGCAGGATGTTGTCCAGCACCACGTTCTTGATAAAGTTGGACTTGTCGAATTTTTCGTCATGATACTGCTTGATGCTCTGCAGGCTGATGGACAGCACCGCCGCAAACTGGCCCGCAGTCTCATCCGCGCCTTCCACAAACACCGCATAATCGTTATGCTTTGCGCTGGAGAACTGCTGGTAGGTGTAGCCATCCCGCACAAAGCGGTCCCCGGCCGTCAGGCGCTCTGCCATAAAGCCCTCGCGCACTTCCCCGATCAGATTCAGCTCCGAGCAGGAGATCACAGCGCCGGTCTCATCCACCACGCCAACCACACGGTCGATCGCATCTTTCATCTGGTAGATCACGCTCTGGAATACTCTATTGGCCATAAATGGATACCCCTTTTCCTCTTTTGTGCAAGCCGCAGGGGCGAGATTGTCGTTTTTAACAATTTCGCCGCATTACATTTTCTATTTTACACAAAAGAATTTACTTTTGCAACATATTTCACCAAAAAATTTTTGACTTTCTTGTTGAAATTATCTTTCGGGGCATTTTCATGGCTCAAAAAGTGCCTTTTTGCGTGGTTCTTATGGATATTCTACCGGCAAATTGTGATGTTTTTTTGAAATCCCGGTGAAAAGCCGTCGTTCTCAGGTGGTAATTTCCGCCACCTCATCGGCCGAAAGCTCCCGCCACTGCCCCGGCTGCAGCGCCGGGTCCAGCACAAGGCCGCCGATGGCTTCCCGGTGCAAAGCGTTCACCCCGGCATCGTACACCCCGAACATCCGCTTGATCTGGTGGTACACCCCCTGCCTGAGCACCACCCGCACCGTCAGGCCGTCCTCGGTCAGGGCGGTCACCTCAGCCGGGGAAAGGGCCGTGCCGTCGGCCAGGGTGACCCCCGCTGCAAAACCGGCGCGCATCTCCTCCGTCAGCGGGGTGTCAAGGGTCACGGTGTAGGTCTTGGAGACATGGTGCTTGGGGGCCAGGATGTCGTGTGCAAAGCCGCCGTCGTCCGTCAGCAGCACAAAGCCGGTGCTGGTCTTGTCCAGCCGCCCGGCCGGGAACAGCTCCCGCCGGGGGTAGGCATTGCCCACCAGGTCCACCACGGTGGTGTCCCGCTTGTCGGTGCCGGCGCTGACCACCCCGGCGGGCTTGTTCAGCATCAGGTAAACGAACTTCCGGTACACCAGCGGACTGCCGTCCACCGCCACGGCATCCTGTTCCCGGAGCTGGGTATCCCCCTTTTTGCACACGGCTCCGTTCACCGTCACCCGCCCCCTGCTCAGCATCACTTTCGCTTCGCTCCGGGTGCATTGGGCCGTCTCGGCCAGGTATTTATCCAGTCGCATAGATCCTCCTTGTCAGCGGCCTCGCCCTCTCAGTCACGGCTTTGCCGTGCCAATGCTGGACAAATCAGGCCCTGTTTTGCGTAAAGCAATGGGCCCCGCTGTCTCGATTGACGGCATCTCAGATGCTGTTGCCAATGAGGACGGAGCCCACACGCTTACGATATGAAAAACTTCACGCAGTCAGCAGGGCTTGCCCGGCTCGCCAGTGGCTCCCCCTTTGGGGGAGCTGGCGCGAAGCGCCTGAGAGGGCGAGGACGCTGACGGCGTGACTGCACATTGGTTTCGCAGTCGATTCTGTTCGTGGCTTACACACTCAAGCTTGCATGCTGCTCCACGGCATCGGGGTTGGCATCAAAGATCGGCTTGAGGATGTGGGCGATGAACTCCTCCACCTGCTGGGGAGCGCGGCCCACAAAGTTTTCCGGCACAAGGCCGGCCACGATCTCCTCTTTGGTCAGGCCAAAGGCGGGGTCGGCGGCAATGCGGTCCACCATATCGTTGGGCAGACCTTCTTCTTTGACCTGTTTACCGGCGGCGATGGCGTGCTGGCGCAGGCGCTCGTGCAGCTCCTGACGGTTGCCGCCCTTTTCCACGGCCTGCATCATGATGTTCTCGCTGGCCATGAAGGGCAGCTCTGCCATCAGGCGGCTGCGCACCACCTTGGGGTACACCACGATGCCGTCGGTGACGTTGAGCATGATGTTCAGGATGGCGTCGGTGGCAAGGAAGCCCTCTGCCATGGCAACACGCTTGTTGGCGCTGTCGTCCAGCGTGCGCTCAAACCACTGGGTGCCGGTGGTAAAGCTGGGGTTCAGCACATCCACCATCAGGTAGCGGGCCAGCGCGCAGATGCGCTCGCACCGCATGGGGTTGCGCTTGTAGGGCATGGCGGACGAACCGATCTGATTTTTCTCAAACGGTTCTTCCATCTCCTTGAAGTTGGCCAGCAGCCGCAGATCGGTGGCAAACTTCATGCAGCTCTGGGCAATGCCTGCCAGGGCGTTCAGGATAAAGGCATCCACCTTGCGGCTGTACGTCTGACCCGATACGGGGATGACGGCATCCGGGGCAAAGCCCATCTCCCCGGCAATGGAGGCATCCACGGCGCGGATCTTGTCGGCATCGCCCTTGAACAGCTCCATGAACGAAGCCTGCGTACCGGTGGTGCCCTTGACACCGCGCAGCTGCAGCGTGGCAAGGCGGTGGTCGATCTCGGCCAAGTCCATCACCAGCTCGTTGGCCCACAGGGTGGCGCGCTTGCCCACGGTAGTGGGCTGGGCGGGCTGGCAGTGGGTGTAGGCCATGCAGGGCATGTCCTTGTACTCCTCGGCAAAGCGGGCCAGCTTTGCCAGCACGCCGATCAGCTTTTTGCGGATCAGCTCCAGGCCCTGGCGCATCACGATGATGTCGGTGTTGTCGCCCACATAGCAGCTGGTAGCGCCCAGATGGATGATGCCGGCCGCCTTGGGGCACTGCTGGCCGTAGGCGTAAACATGGCTCATCACATCGTGACGCACCAGCTTTTCCCGCGCAATGGCAACATCGTAGTTGATGTCGTCCACATGGGCTTCCAGCTCGGCCACCATTTCGGGGGTGATATTGGTCAGGCCCTGGTTCATCTCGGCCCGTGCCAGGGCCACCCACAAGCGCCGCCAGGTGCGGAACTTGTTGTCATCCGAAAAGATGTACTGCATCTCGTCGGAGGAGTAACGGGTAGAGAACGGGCTGATATAACGGTCATGCTGAGACATTGGTATCCTCCTACGCCCCGGTCGCTTGCGCGGGGCAGCTTTTACTTCATACAACCTCTCAGCTTCGCTTCGCTCAGCAGCTCCCCTAGTAGGGGAGCCACTGGCGAGCCGATTTTGGCTGTACTGGCCGCTTAGGCTCAATTTATCGCAAAATGGGCCTTGCTGCTTAGGCCAGCTACTACTTCCCATGAGAACAGGGCCCGGCTGCGCAGGAGCCGCAGGCGACAACACAACAACCTGCCCGACATGCCAAGGGCTCCCATATTAGGGGAGCTGGCACGGCGCAGCCGTGACTGAGAGGTTTAATCCGTTCTTTATTGTACCATCAAATCTTGAAATAGTCCACGCCGCCTTCAAAAATCGGCTGGTACTTATCGCCGGTCACGTTCTTGTACAGGTATTCGCCGCTGCGCTCCGAGTGGCCCATCTTGCCGAACACACGTCCGTCCGGGCTGGTGATGCCCTCGATGGCCAGCACCGAGCCGTTGGGGTTGTAGCGCTGGTCCATGGTGGGAACGCCCTCCAGGTCCACATACTGGGTGGCGACCTGGCCGTTCCGGATCAGGGTATCCAGCACCTCCTGCGGGGCCACAAAGCGGCCCTCGCCATGGCTGATGGCCACGGTGTACTGGTCGCCCACCTCGCACCTGCTCAGCCAGGGGCTGCCGGTGGAGGCGATGCGGGTACGCACCAGCATACTCTGGTGGCGGCCGATGGTATTGAACGTCAGGGTGGGATCGTATGCCGTGATGGGGCGGATATCGCCGTAGGGCACCAGACCCAGCTTGATCAGAGCCTGGAAGCCGTTGCAGATGCCCAGCATCAGGCCGTCGCGCTGCTGCAGCAAACCGCGCACAGCCTCGGTGACCGCAGGGCTGCGGAAGAAGGAGGCGATGAACTTGGCGCTGCCGTCCGGCTCGTCGCCGCCGGAGAAGCCGCCGGGCAGCATGACGATCTGGCTTGCGTCAATGGCCTTGACCAGTGCCTCGCAGCTCTCGGCAACGTCGGCGGGGGTCAGGTTGCGCACCACCAGAATTTCGGGGTCGGCACCGGCGCGGGCAAAGGCCTTGGCGGTGTCGTACTCGCAGTTGGTGCCGGGGAACACCGGGATGATGACCTTGGGCTTTGCCACACCGATCTTGGGTGCGGCGGGGGCGGTCAGGCTGCCGTTGATCTTCTCCACGGCAGAGCCGGCCTTGCGGTAGGGATACACAGGCTCCAGCTTGCTCTCCCAGATCTCCTGCAGCTCGGCCATATCCAGCTTTTCGCCGCAGGACTCGAAGGTGTACTCCTTGGTGGTCTCGCCCAGCAGCATACCGGCGGGAGAATCGGACACCATTTCCAGAATGATGGAGCCGTACATGGGCTCAAACATCTGGTGGGTGGTCATGTCCGCACGCATCTTGAAGCCGATGCGGTTGCCCAGACCCATCTTGAACAGTGCCTCGGCAATGCCGCCGTAGCCCACGGAGCAGGCAGAAGCGACCATGCCCTCCTCGATCATGTTCTCCACGATCTTGTAGTTGGCCTTCAGGGAGAAGAAGTTGGGGCAGCCGGTCTCCGGGTCGATGATGGGCCGCACGAGCACCACGGTGCTCTCGGGCTTCTTGAACTCGGTGGAGACTACGCGGCTTGCCTTGCCGATGGCGGTGGCAAAGGACACCAGCGTGGGGGGCACATCCAGCTGCTCAAAGGAGCCGGACATACTGTCCTTGCCGCCGATGGAGGCGATGCCCAGACCGATCTGCGCATCCAGTGCGCCCAGCAGGGCAGCCAGCGGCTTGCCCCAGCGCTCGGGCTTGTTGCCCAGACGCTCGAAGTACTCCTGGAAGGTCAGGTAGGCGTCCTCGTAGCGGAAGCCGGTGGCAACCAGCTTGGTCACGCTCTCAATAACAGCCAGCCGTGCGCCCACATACTGGTTGGCGCTCATCAGGTAGGGGTTATAGCCCCATGCCATGCCGGAGCAGGTGGTGGTCTCGCCGTCCACCGGCAGCTTTGCTACCATGGCGTTCTGGGGGGTCAGCTGGTATGCGCCGCCAAAGGGCATGAGCACGGTGGCTGCACCGATGGTGGAGTCGAACCGCTCGGAAAGGCCCTTCTTGCTGCAGACGTTCAGATCGCCCACCATGGACTTCATCTTCTGGCTGAAGGTCAGGCCGGCCCACTGGGGCTGCCAGACGCTGCCCTTTTCCACATGGACGTTCTGGTGCTTTTCTGCACCGTTGGAGTTCAGGAACTCACGGCTGATGTTCACGATGGACACGCCGTTCCACACCATGTTCAGGCGCTTTTCCTCGGTGACCTTGGCCACAGGGGTGGCTTCCAAGTTTTCCTCGGTGGCAATGGCGATGAACTTGTCCACGTCCTCCGGAGCAAGGGCCACAGCCATGCGCTCCTGGCTCTCGCTGATGGCCAGTTCCGTGCCGTCCAGGCCGTCGTATTTCTTGGTGACCTTGTTCAGGTCGATGTACAGGCCGTCGGCCAGCTCGCCGATGGCAACGGAAACGCCGCCTGCGCCAAAGTCGTTGCAGCGCTTGATCATCTTGCAGGCATCCTCGCGGCGGAACAGGCGCTGGAGCTTGCGCTCGATGGGCGCATTGCCTTTCTGCACCTCGGCACCGCAGTGGTCCAGGCTGCTCAGATTGTGGGCCTTGGAAGAACCGGTGGCACCGCCGATGCCGTCGCGGCCGGTGCGGCCGCCCAGCAGCACGATCACATCACCGGGGGCCGGGCACTCGCGGCGGACATGGGAAGCGGGCGTTGCGCCCACCACCGCACCGATCTCCATCCGCTTGGCCACATAGCCGGGGTGGTAGATCTCGTCCACCTGGCCGGTGGCCAGGCCGATCTGGTTGCCATAAGAGGAATAGCCCGCAGCCGCGGTGGTCACCAGCTTGCGCTGGGGCAGCTTGCCGGGCAGCGTCTCGCTGACAGGCACCAGCGGGTCGCCTGCACCGGTCACGCGCATGGCCTGATAGACATAGCTGCGGCCGGACAGCGGGTCGCGGATGGCGCCGCCGATGCAGGTAGCCGCACCGCCGAAGGGCTCGATCTCGGTGGGGTGGTTGTGCGTCTCGTTTTTGAACAGGAACAGCCAGTCCTCGTCCTTGCCGTTCACGTCGCACTTGATCTTGACGGTGCAGGCGTTGATCTCGTCGGACTCGTCGAGGTTCTTCAGGATGCCCTTCTTCTTCAGCTCTTTGGCACCGATGGTAGCCAGGTCCATCATGCAGCGGGGCTTGTTCTCGCGGCCCAGGTCGGCGCGCATGGCCATGTAGCGGTCAAAGGCGGCCTGCACGATCTCGTCGTCGATCTGCACATCGTCCAGGATGGTGCCGAACGTGGTGTGGCGGCAGTGGTCGGACCAATAGGTGTCGATCATCCGGATCTCGGTGATGGTGGGGTCGCGCTGTTCCGAGCGGAAATACTCCTGGCAGAACCTGATGTCGCCCAGGTCCATGGCCAGGCCCTTTTCGTCGATGAACTTCTGCAGCCCGGCCTCGTCCAGGGCGTTGAAGCCCTCCAGCACCGCCACAGCGGTGGGGACGGGATACTCCATCTTCAGGGTCGTTTTTTCTTCCAGCGAAGCCTCGCGGGCCTCCACCGGGTTGATGACATACTTTTTGATCTCGGCCACCTGCTCGTCGGTCAAAGCGCCCTGAAGCAGGTAGACACGGGCCGAACGCACCAGCGGGCGCTCGCCCTGGCTGATGAGCTGGATGCACTCGGCAGCGGAGTCGGCGCGCTGGTCGAACTGGCCGGGCAGATACTCCACGGCAAAGGACACGCCGTCGAACTGCGGCAGCTCGGCGTAGGTGTTATCCACCGGCGGCTCACTGAACACGGTGTTTCTGCACTGCTCAAACAGTGCCTGGTCGATGCCCTCCACGTCATAGCGGTTCAGCACGCGCAGACCTGTCAGGGACGAAATGCCCAGCAGGCTCACCAGTTCTTTTTCCAGTCCCTCGGCTTCCACATCATAGCCGGGCTTTTTTTCAACATAAATGCGATAGACCATTGGGAAATCCCCCTATCATATACTTTAAGTTGTCCCATTGCTTACGCAAGGGCAGGCTTTCCTTCTTACAACCTCTCTGTCGCTGACGCGACATCTCCCCTTGTAGGGGAGACCTTGGCATCGCGGGCCAGTTTTGCTTCTATGGGCAGCAGCACGCAAATCCAATCTTTCAGAGCATACGGTCCGCCAAAGGCTCCCCTACTAGGGGAGCTGCTGAGCGAAGCGAAGCTGAGAGGTTGTACAGAGGATCACTTACCCCTCTGCCAGCGCCTTCAGCGCTCTCATGCCGATATCCGTCCGCTTATGCAGCTTTTCAAAGTGGATCTTTTCCGTGGCAGCATAAGCCTGGGTGATGGCAGCGGTCAGGCGGGGAGCCGCTGCGGTCACGCCCAGCACACGGCCGCCATTGGTCACCAGCCGGCCATCTTCGGTGATGGCCGTGCCGGAGTGGTACACCGTGATGTTTTCTGCCCCAGCCAGCTGGCCGTCTGTCAGGCCGGAGATGGGTTTGCCTTTTTCGTAGCTCACCGGGTAGCCGCCGGAGGCCAGGATGACACAGCAGGCAGCTCCGTCGGAAAATTTCACTTCCGTGTCGGCCAGGGTGCCCTCGGTGCAGGCCGTCATGACCTTGAGCAGGTCGCTTTCCAGCAGGGGCAGCACCACCTGCGTCTCCGGGTCGCCAAAGCGGCAGTTGTACTCAATGACCTTGGGGCCGTCCGGGGTGAGCATCAGGCCAAAGTAGAGACAGCCCTTGAACGGGCAGCCCTCGGCGTTCATGGCCCGGATCGTGGGCAGGAAAATTTTCTCCATGCACTCGGCGGCAATGGCCGGGGTGTAGTAGGGGTTGGGGGCCACCGTGCCCATGCCGCCGGTGTTCAGGCCGGTATCGTGGTCGCCCGCCCGCTTATGGTCCATGCTGGACACCATGGGCTTGACCACCTTGCCGTCGGTGAAGCTCAGCACGCTGACCTCCGGGCCGGTGAGGAATTCCTCCACCACCACATGGTTGCCGGATGCGCCGAACTTTTTGTCCAGCATGATCTCTTTCACGCCGTCGGCGGCCTGCTGTTCGTTCTCACAGATCAGCACGCCTTTCCCCAGGGCCAGGCCGTCGGCCTTGATGACCACGGGGTACTTGCCCTCGGCTTTGATATACTCCATGACCCTGGCGGGGTCATCGAACGTTTCATACTTGGCTGTGGGGATACCGTACTTCTTCATCAGGTCCTTGGAGAACACCTTGGAAGCCTCGATGCGGGCAGCGGCCTTGTCCGGGCCAAAGGCCGGGATGCCGACAGCCGCCAGGGCATCCACCATGCCCAGAGCCAGGGGATCGTCCTGCGCCACCACAACGTAATCAAACTTTTCTTCCACGGCAAAGCCCACCATGGTCTCCACATCGGTGGCCTTGATGTTCTTGCACTTGGCATCGTAGCTGATGCCGCCGTTGCCCGGTGCGCACCAGATCTCGCCGCAGTCCGGGCTTTTTTTCAACGCCTTGATGATGGCATGTTCACGGCCGCCGCCGCCGACGACCAAAATTTTCTTTTTCATAGATCTACCTTCTTTATGAAAGCTCTTCTGCCAAGGGAACTCCCCCAGTCTGCTTCGCAGACAGCCCCCTCAAGGAGGGGGCCTTTTGGCAAAACCGGAAACTTCATCTCCTGATCAAAGGCTCCCTCTCAGAGGGAGCTGGCACGGCGCAAGCCGTGACTGAAGGAGTTCAAAAATCAATGATGGAACAGCCGGATGCCGCAGAATGCCATGGCAATGCCGTACTTGTTGCAGGTGTCGATGACCTGCTGATCGCGGATGGAGCCGCCGGGCTGGACGATGGCGGTCACGCCGGAGCGGCGGGCGCGCTCGATGTTGTCGCCAAAGGGGAAGAATGCATCGGAGCCCAGGCACACGCCGGTGACCTGGCTCAAGTAGGCTTTCTTTTCCTCAGCGGTCAGGGGTTCGGGCTGCTCGGTGAACGTCTCTGCCCAGACATCATCGCCAATGACATCCTCCGGGGTATCGCCAATGTACACGTCGATGGCGTTGTCGCGGTTGGGCTTTGCCACATCATCGCGGAACGGCAGGTTGAGCACCTTGTCCATGTGGCGCAGCTGCCAGTTGTCGGCTTTCTGGCCCGCCAGGCGGGTGCAGTGGATGCGGCTCTGCTGGCCGGCACCCACGCCGATGGTCTGGCCGCCCATGGTGTAGCAGACACTGTTGGACTGGGTGTATTTCAGGGTGATGAGGGCAATGATCAGGTCGCGCTTCTGCTCCTCAGTCACGGTCTTGTTCTCCGTGACCCAGTTGGTGAGCATGGTATCGGCGTTGATGGCCAGCTCATTGCGGCCCTGCTCAAAGGTGATGCCGTACACCTGCTTGTGCTCCACGGGGTTGGGCTTGTAGGCGGGGTCAATGGCCACCACGTTGTAGTTGCCCTTTTTCTTACCGGCCAGGATGGTCAGAGCCTCCGGCTCGTAGCCCGGGGCAATGATGCCGTCCGACACCTCGTGCTGGATCAGCTTTGCAGTGGGCACATCGCAGACATCGGAAAGGGCGATCCAGTCGCCAAAGGAGGACATACGGTCGGCACCGCGGGCGCGGGCATAGGCACAGGCCAGCGGCGAAAGCTCCATGTCCGGGGCGATGTGGTACATTTTGCGCTCTACCTCCGTCAAGGGCAGGCCCAGGGCGGCACCCGCCGGGGACACATGCTTGAACGAGGCCGCTGCGGGCAGGCCGCAGGCCGTTTTCAGTTCTTTGACCAGCTGGATGGAGTTGAGGGCATCCAGAAAATTGATGTAGCCGGGTTTGCCGTTCAGCACGGTCACGGGCAGGTCGGAGCCGTCCTCCATGTAAATGCGGCTGGGCTTCTGGTTGGGGTTGCAGCCGTACTTCAGTGCAAGTTCATTCATTGGTGCATCCTCCTGATACGCTTTTTGTTCGGTTTATTCTTTTTCCTCTGCGTCCTGCTGTTTCAGCAGTTCCAGCTCCTCCGGCAGCAGCTCCGGCTCCTCCGGATCGTCCAGGTCGCTGCACACTGCATCGTACTTGTTGAAGATCATGTCGCCGGTCTCGCCGGAATCCAGGTCGATCACGCGGGCAAACAGGCTGACCTTATTGTCCGGGTTCAGGTTCTGCCACAGGCCGTGGGCAAAATCGCCGATGGTGCGGGGGCAGGCAAAGCGGAGCGGCTCGCCCTCAAAGCTGGGGATGGGGCTGCCGTTGTGCTTGTAGGTGCTGATGAAATGCCCCTCGCCTGCCACAGGCTGGGGGTAATCAAAGAAATAGCGCTGCACGCTGTCGCCATTGCCGTCGGCAGATTTCAGGATGCTCATCTGGTAGCTGCCGTCCTCATACACCACAGCGGAGATGCGGGGGGTGTAATTGGGGCCGTCCGGCTCAAAGGTGCGGGTGCGCAGGCTGTCGGCAAAGCTCTTGCCGCGGCTCATGCCGTCGTAGATGGTGTCGGTCTGGTCGCCGTTGGTCACGATATGGGTCCTGCCCAGGGTCAGCACGGGGTTATAGATGATCAGGCTGGGGTCCTCCAGCTTATCGGGGTCGGCTGCCATGGTGCAGATGCCGCCCCGCTCCGGGATGGGGTCGAACACGCGGTTGCGGCTGTTCTCGCTGCGGCCCATGATGAAATAGCCAATGAAGATCTGGCGGCCATCCGGGGCCATCGCCACAGCAATGCCGCGGCCGGGATACTCGTTGGAAGCAAGATATTCGTTCAGGTCGATCTTTTCCATTTGTAATTCTCCTATTTAAGGTTAAGGCTTCCCCTTGAGGAAAGACTCCCTCCGATCGGAGGGAGATGTCGCATAAGCGACAGAGGGAGGACAGCTGTCGAGCGTACGCGAGACTGATGAGGTGTAGCTATCACTGCCGTTTTCCACCTCATCCGGCACTGCGTGCCACCTTCCCCTCAAGGGGAAGGCAATCGCCCTCACTCAACTTCTCCGCTGCACACCATCGCCACGGCCTTGGGCAGCAGCTTCCATTCGGCCTGCTCCATCACCCGCTTTTGCAGCACTTCGGGGGTGTCGCCGGGCAGGATCTCCACGGCCTTTTGCAACAGGATGGGCCCGCCGTCACACTCCTCGTTGACAAAGTGGACGGTGGCACCGGTCACCTTGCAGCCACGGGCCAGCGCCGCTTCGTGGGGGCGCAGGCCGTACATGCCCGGCCCGCAGAAAGACGGGATCAGCGCCGGGTGGACGTTCAGGATGCGGCGCGGATAGGCCGCAATGACGCTGGGTCCCAGCACGGACAAAAAGCCCGCCAGCACCACCAGGTCGATGCTGTGACTTTTCAACACCTCCAGCAGGGCCTTGTCGAAATCTTCACCGGACGCGTAATCTTTCCGGCGGACCACAGCACCTTCCACGCCCGCCTTTGCGGCGCGTTCCAGCGCATAGACCCCCGGCTTGGAGGCGACCACCAGGGTGATCCTGCCGTTGGGGTTCTCGCCCCGGGCCTCACTGTCCAGCAAAGCCTGTAAATTGGTTCCGCCGCCGGAAACGAGCACTGCGATGTTCAGCACAGCTCCACACCGTTCCCTTCTGCGATCACGCCCAGGCGGTAAGCCTCCGGCTCACCGTTGGCATGGAGGATGTCCAGGGCCTTGTCTGCCTGCTCGGCAGGCACGGTGAGCACCATGCCCACGCCCATGTTAAAGGTGTTGAACATGTCGTGCTCGGAGATATGGCCCACTTCCTGCATCAGATGGAACAGGGCCGGGGTGCGGACATCTTCCTTTTTGATGCGGGCGCAGCAGCCTTTTTTCAGGCTGCGGGGGATGTTCTCATAGAAGCCGCCGCCGGTGATGTGGGAGATGCCCTTGACCTCCACTTCTTCCAGCACCTTGAGCACAGGCTTGACGTAGATCTTGGTGGGAGCCAGCAGCGCCTCGCCCAGAGTCTTGCCACCCAGCTCTGCGGGGGCAGTGCGCAGCACGTCGGGGTTGCCGTCAATGTCAAAGATCTTGCGCACCAGCGAGAAACCGTTGGAGTGTACACCCGTGGAGGGCAGGGCGATGATGACATCACCGGGCTTCATGGTGTCGTTGCTCAGGATCTTCTCCTTATCCACAACACCCACGGTGAAACCGGCCAGGTCGTACTCGTCCTCCGGCATCATGCCCGGATGCTCGGCCGTCTCGCCGCCCACCAGGGAGCAGTCGGCCTGCACGCAGCCCTCGGCCACGCCCTTGACGATTTCGGCGATCTTCTCGGGAATGTTGCGGCCGCAGGCGATGTAATCCAGGAACACCAGCGGCTTTGCACCGGCGCAGATCACGTCGTTGACGCACATAGCCACACAGTCGATGCCGATGGTATCGTGCTTGTCCAGGATCATGGCGATCTTCAGCTTGGTGCCCACGCCGTCGGTGCCGGAGATCAGCACCGGGTGCTGGTAACCGGTGCAGTCCAGCTCAAACAGGCCGCCAAAGCCGCCCAGGCCGCCGATGCAGTGCTCGTTCATGGTGCGGGCCACATACTGCTTCATCAGTTCCACAGAGCGGTAACCGGCGGTAATGTCCACACCGGCCGCTGCATAACTTTCCGAATAGCTCTTTTCCATGTTCTTACTCTCCTAACTTTTTTGCGTCCTTGGGACGGTCATTCAGGTGGCGTTCGTGAATATCGGTGGAAAGCACTTCTTCCGGCTTCACGGCGTATTCACCCGTAAAGCAGGCGGTGCAGAATCCGCATTTTGCGCCCTTGGCAAGCCGGACCACATGTTCCGTGGAAAGGTAGCCCAGCGTATCGGCCCCGATCACCTCGTTGATCTGGTCCACGGTGCGGCCGGTGGCCACCAGCAGCTTCTGGTCCGGGATATCGGTGCCAAAGTAGCAGGGATACTTGAACGGCGGGGCCGATACCATAAAGTGTACCTCCGTGGCACCGGCATCCCGCAGCAGCTTGATGATGCGGGCGGAGGTGGTGCCGCGCACGATGGAATCATCCACCAGCACCACACGCTTGCCCCGCACCGTGCTGGACACCACGTTCAGCTTGATGCGCACGCTGTTCTCGCGCTGCTTCTGGCTGCCCTGGATAAAGGTTCGCCCGATGTATTTGTTTTTGATAAAGCCGATGCCATAGGGGATGCCGCTTTCCTGCGCGTAGCCCAGGGCGGCATCCAGGCCGGAATCCGGCACGCCGATGACCACATCGGCCTGCACCGGGTGCTCCTGTGCCAGGAACCGGCCCGCCTGCTTGCGGGCCTCATGCACCGAGCAGCCCTCAATGATGCTGTCCGGGCGGGAGAAATAGATAAACTCAAACACGCACATCTGGGTGTCGGGGCGGCCGCAGTGGTCCTTGATGCTGCGCAGCTCCCCGGTGCGGGTGTCGGTCACCACGATCTCGCCGGGCTCCACGTCCCGCAGCAGGGTGGCCCCCACCGCATCCAGGGCGCAGCTCTCGCTGGCAAACACATAACCGCCGCCGGGCAGCGTGCCGATGCACAGGGGCCGGTAGCCGCGCGGGTCGCGCACGGCGATCAGCTTGGTGGACGACATGATGACCAGGCTGTACGCGCCCTCCAGCACATCCATCGTCTTGCTGATGGCCGTTTCGATGCTGCCCATCCGCAGCCGGTTCCGGGTGACCAGATAGCAGATCACCTCGGTGTCGGAGGAACCGTGGAAGATGGCCCCTTCGTTTTCCAGCTGACGGCGCAGCTCCAAAGCGTTGGTCAGGTTGCCGTTGTGGCACAGGGCCATGGTGCCCCGGCCGTGGCGCACGATCATGGGCTGGGCGTTGGCCCGCACCCGGCTGCCCGCCGTGGCATAGCGGACATGGCCGGTGGCCATGTGGGCCGTAGGCCGTGCCAGCGAGGCCAGCACCGCCGGGGTGAACACCTCGTTCACCAGGCCCAGATCACGGTGGCCGTTGATCACGCCATCGTCGTTGACGGCAATGCCGCAGCTCTCCTGCCCACGATGCTGCAAGGCATACAGGGCAGAATAGGCCGCTGCGGCCACATCCTCGGTGCCCGCGCGGTCATAGATGCCAAAAACGCCGCATTCTTCATGCAGCGGATATGCAAAATCAGACATTACAGCTCCTCGATCTCTTTCTGCAGTTTTTCTTCCTTGGCGGCGATCTGTGCAGCCATGGCGGTGCGCTCGGCTTCCACCTTGGCAGCCAGCTCCTCATCGCCCAGGGCCAGGATCTCGGCGGCCAGCCAGGCAGCGTTCTTGGCACCGTTCAGCGCCACGGTCGCCACCGGGATGCCGCTGGGCATCTGCACAGTGGCCAGCAGGGCATCCAGGCCGTCCATGGCACCGCCTTTCATCGGGATGCCGATCACCGGCAGAGTGGTGTTGGCCGCAAAGGCACCGGCCAGGTGGGCCGCCATGCCGGCTGCACACAGGATCACGCCAAAGCCGCTGCCCTTTGCACTTTTGGCAAACGCGGCGGCCTCGGCCGGGGTGCGGTGTGCCGAAAGGATATGTGCCTCAAACGGGATGCCCAGCGCCTTGAGCTGTGCGCAGGCCCCCTTGACCACCGGCCAATCGCTGTCCGAGCCCATAATGACTGCAACTTTACGAATCATAATCCAAGCCTCTCTTTCTCTCCCAGGAACCTCAAAACAAAAAGGGCTGCGGTGTACAGTTACACCACGGCCCCTTTGATCTGCCCCTTGTGCAAAGCGTTCTCCCATGCAGCTGCACGATGCCCCTTGTGACCACCCGCGCACAGCCGGTGCAGGGTACCAAGCAGCCGTTCCATCATTCCGTGTTCCTCCGAAAATCTCATGAGATCCGCTTTTTTCTCCAAACGAGCCCCTGTTCCAAAGGGCATATCGTCTTTCTGATAAGTACAGTTTACGGCAAAAAAGACGCTTTGCAAAGGGTGTTTTCCCAATTTCTCCCTTGTGTTCTCATGGTGCCAAAAAACTTTCAAAAGTTTTGTGCAGTTTCGACATTCTTTTTCTTTTTAAGTATGACTTATTGGAAAATATATATTTGTAAGGCGCAAGTGGCAGCTTTCTCAGATAAAGCCTCTCCTCTGTACAACCTCTCCGTCATCATCGCTGACGCTCGATGCCACCTCCCCTAGTAGGGGAGGCCTTGGCATAAGATTTGTTTTTTGCTAAAATCGCCTGCGGCTCCAAAACCAATATCTGCCACAAGGTTTTCACCTCATCAGTCTGCTTCGCAGACAGCTTCCCCTCAAGGGGAAGCCTTTGGCGGCTCAAGGCCAGCAGGTGCTGAATCTGGGATATGCGTTGGCTCTCCCTTTGGGGGCAACGACGACGACCGCGGCCTGCGGCCGAAACAGGGAGGAGTTGTTGGGGCCGCGGCCAGCAAGACGCGAGTGCCGCCCAAGGCACGAAGCGGATGCTGGGTGCCGCAACCCGGAGCTGCTGAACGAAGTGAAGCTGAGAGGGCGATGCCGTTGGCGAAAAAGCCATAGATGCAGCGATAAGCTGCCCTCTCAAAAAATGATCTTCGCTGTGGCGGCCCGTGCGGCCTTGATGAGGTCGGCGGGGGCACAGCAGACCTGCGTGCCGATGCGGCCGCCGGAAACATAGACCTTTTCCTGCGCCAGCACGCTTTCGTCAAACACGGTGACATACTGCTTTTTCATGCCCACCGGGCTGCAGCCGCCCCGCACATAACCCGTTACCTTATTGATATCGGCCACATGGATCATGGCCACGCTCTTTTCCCCCACGCTGCGGGCGGCGGCTTTCAGGTCCAGCTCCGCCGCCACCGGGATGACGAACACAAAATAGTTCCGGCTTGCTCCCTGCGTGACCAGCGTTTTGTACACGCAGGCCGGGTCCTCGCCCATGCTGGCGGCCACGGTCACACCGTCCACTGCCACGCCCTCCTCATGGGCATACTCGTGGGCCGTATACGGCACCTTGGCCCGCTCCAGAATGCGCATGGCGTTCGTTTTTGCTTCTTTTCCCATTTGTCTGATCCCCATTCAATCTTTTTTAATATTGCAGTTTGCTCGAAACTCAGGTCCTGCACCGCCTTTGCCGGCCGTGCCCTCTCAGGTGCTCCGGGTTGTGGTCAGCGTCCTCGCCCTCTCAGGCGCTACGCGCCAGCTCTCCCAGAGGGAGAGCTAATTGCGGCTCACGGCAAGCGGGAGCCGAATCCCGCCCCTATTCTACCACGTTCTCTGAAAAATTTCAAAAAAGTTCCTGCCGGGGTATTGACTTCAGTTTCCTGAAGTGATATGATAGGCCCATGCTTCAGGAAACTGAAGTTTGACGAAACAAGCCACGGCAATGGAGCCGCTCTCCTTTTGCCGTTATCCCATGTGAGGAAAAGGAGACGACCGCCATGATCATCGTACTCAAACAGAACGCTCCCGACGCACAGGTGCGGGAATTCTGCCACGAACTGCAGGATATGGGCCTGCAGATCAACGACTCCAAGGGCAGCGACACCCACATCCTGGGCCTGATCGGCGACACCAAGGCCATTGCCGAGAGCTGGGTGCTGGCCAACCCCGTGGTGGAGGCCTGCCGCCGCGTGTCCGAGCCCTACAAAAAGGCCAACCGCAAGTTCCACCCGGACGACAGCGTGGTGGATGTCAGCGGCGTAAAGATCGGCGGCGGCAGCTTTGCCGTGATCGCGGGCCCGTGCAGCATCGAGAGCGAGGACCAGATCACCTACTGCGCCCAGCGCGTCAAGGCCGCCGGGGCTTCCCTGCTGCGCGGCGGCGCGTTCAAGCCCCGCACCTCGCCCTACTCGTTCCAGGGAATGCGCAGCGAGGGGTTGGACCTGCTCAAGCTGGCCCGCCGCGCTACCGGTGCCCCCATTGTGACCGAGATCATGAACACCGAGCACCTGCCCCTGTTCGAGAATGTGGACCTGATCCAGGTGGGTGCCCGCAACATGCAGAACTTTGAGCTGCTCAAGGCCGTGGGCCGCCAGAAAAAGCCTGTGCTGCTCAAGCGCGGCCTGGCCAACACGCTGGAAGAATTTGTGATGAGCGCCGAGTACATCATGGCCGAGGGCAACGAGAACGTCATCCTGTGTGAGCGCGGCATCCGCACCTTTGAGACCAGTATGCGCAACACCCTGGACCTGGCCGGTGTGGTCATGCTCCACAAAATGACCCACCTGCCCGTGGTGGTGGACCCCAGCCATGCCTGCGGCCACGCCTGGATGGTGCCCCAGCTGGCAAAGGCTGCCGTGGCCGCCGGAGCCGACGGCCTGATGATCGAGGTCCACAACAACCCCGCCAAGGCCAAGTGCGACGGTGCCCAGAGCCTGACCCCCGACCAGTTCGACGAACTGATGGGCTTTATCAGCAAAGAAGTCGAGTTCTTTGGCAAGACGATGAACTGATCTTCAGGATCTCAAAAAGGCAGACCCGGCGGTTTGGATCCTCCGCCGGGTCTGCCTTTTCTGTTATCTTATGCGATGCCGTCCGTTTTTACTGGGCGGCTTTCTTCAGTTCCTGCGCTTTTTTCCAAGCATGGATCACATCCACCTTGGTGACCGGTGCATTCGGGTCAAAGCAATTGGGGTACGTTTCCTCGTCCTGCAGTTTCACCAGCCCGCTTTCCACGGCCCAGTGTGCGGCTTTCTGCTCTTTCGCGCTGTCGCTGTCGATATCACGATAATTCTCCGTGCTGACTGCTTCCGGGCATTTGGCATCCCGCCAGAGCAGCTCCGCCAGTTGGATGCGGTTACTCGGAATGGCTTCGCCGTAAGGGAGGACACGATTCAGATACGCTTCGGTTCCAAGTTCGTGCGCCTGATACAACAGCACCGCACCGCCGACAGCCACCGTAGCTGCGATCAGGGCCGTGCCCACCCAATCGGAATCATCTTCGATCTCCGCCGAACGGTACTGCGCCGCCAGAGTGATCTCATGATCCGGCATGACAAAGGTCGTGTTTTCTTCTTTCCAGGCAAAGGCCGTATCGCCCAGCAGGTCCGCCGGGGTCGCCGTCCACTGGTCGAACACCATACCATCCGGTGCTTTGTTCGCTTTGATGGTGACGATTGTACCGACAGGCACCGGGGTCGTGTTGTCCAGCTCCTTGACCTCACCGTTGATCTCCGCCGTTGCCACGGCATCCACAGCGGTCACCGCATTTCCGATCCGGGTGGTCAGCATCCGGTATTCCTGATCGTTCTCCTTTTTGTAGCCGACCCGATAGCCCTCGTTGTTGCTGATAAGGTTCAGCTGTTTCTGGTACGAGACATCTTCACTTTCCAGGGTGATCTGGCGGCCCTCGTCCGGGTCATCTACCAGAACCGTAGCGCTGCCGGTAAAGCTCTTTTTGATGTTGATCTTCTGGCCCGCTCCCAGATGGATATCATTCTGGTTGCCGCTGAATGTTACGTTTTTCAGCGTCACCTCAGATTCGCCGATGTCCTGCAGCCAGATCCCGTTGACGCTGTTGATGATACTGCCGCCGGTGATCTGGGCATCGCCGGCTATATTTGTAAGCAGAATGGCCGTTCCCTGGGGGGCTGTGACCGTGCCGTCGCTCATGCGCAGACCGCCATTGTTCTCAACCGCCGTCTTTTCATCAGAAGTGATCGTACCGCCGTGGATAAAAACTTGTCCCCAGTTATTTTTGATGCAGCTGGCACTTTTGCTGCTAAACGTGCCATTATAAATCTTCAGCGTTGCCGTTTCATTTCTGACGCATTCATACCAATCGCCCGGAATATATGTACCTCCGTCAATTGTCAGCGTACCACTCGAGTTCGTGACTGCCACTTGAGTGGAATTCACCTGAACGTCGTGAAGCTCCATCGTTCCGCCGCCGTTACCGATCGCTCCATTTTCCACACCTGAAACAATTGCACCACTGCGTGTATAACTGCCGCCATTGATAATAACCGTTCCTGCGCTTGTCACCGTGTAGCCTTTTTCGGACTGTGCAGTAACATTTGTCATCGTCAGGGTTCCGCTGAAATCCATAATCATATGGGTTCCACCGGATGTTTTATAGTGACCACCGGTCATATTTACCTGAGCCGTCGAGCAGCTCATATACATGAGATGCTTTCCTGCACAGTCAACTTCATACTCACCATCATTTATGATGTTTACGATTCCCGCATTCCCTATATTAAAAAGCGGGTCAGTATTCGCTGTTACGTTTCCCGTAATTTCAATGTTTACAGTTTCCGTTGTGTTAATCTTAATTGGCCCGGTATATGTTCCCGTACTAACTTTATAATAGCCGCCTTCTGTAATCGTCTCGCCGCTATGTGATAGTTCTCTCGCATTCTCCGTCTGCTCGCTTACGCTGCTTTCGGGGCCATCATACCCCCCCCCCGGCCGCAATGGCACTTACAGGAAAAGCTGTCAGCATCATACAAGCCGACAGCGCCGCACTGATGATCCGCATTCTTGTTCTTCTCATAGCAACTACCTCATCTTTCGTTCATTTCGCGGCATCTCCATTTTTTGCCGCGATCCGTTTTTATAATAATCACCCGGCCGTCGGATTTCAAGATGTTTTTCCAAAATTCTACGATTTTTACTCCATCAAAACCGGCGTTCCGATGCTTTTCTTTTTCGATCGTTTTGTGTTATACTATGGTATCTTTTGAATCACACTCGAAACGAGGTCAAGTTTATGAAAGCTCACATTGCACGCAACCAGAACGCCGGCATCCCGCTGGCGCTGGGCTGGAACCTTTCCGCCGCAGACCGCGGCATCCTGGAGGGCATGGCTCCCGCGTTCGGGATGAAGCTGCTGCTCGTCTCCCCGGCTGACGCGGGCCGCACCGTGGCCCAGCTGCTGGGCGAGGTGGAGACGAAAACCGCCCGAACCCTGGTATTGGAGCCGGGGGCCTTTCCGCCCGCCCTGGTGCTGGCCAACTTCAAAGATAAGGACGTGGACACCCTGCTGGATCTGATGAAGCAGGCACAGGTGAACATCCCGCTCAAAGCCGTGGTGACCCCCACCAACAAGAGCTGGGTGTTCGGGGACCTGCTGGCCAACCTGCAGGAGGAGCACGCCGCCTTTACCGCCGCAAAGGAGAACGCCAACGCATGAGATTCCGACGCATTGCTTCCGCTTTTTTGGCTGCCGTGCTCAGCCTTGGCCTGCTGGCAGGCTGCGGCACCGCTGCCTCGTCCGGCAGCGCTTCCTCTGCCGCCAATGGCCCGCAGCGCTACACCACGGTGTTCTACGATGCCTTTGATACCATCACCCAGGTCATTGCCTACTGCGACAGCCAGGAGGAGTTCAACGCGCAGATGGACGCACTGCACGCCGACCTGCTGGAATATCACAAGCTGTACGATATCTACAACGATTACGACGGCGTGACCAATGTCAAGACCATCAACGACAATGCGGGCAAAGCGCCCGTGGCCGTGGACGACAAGATCCTGGGGATGCTGGAACTGGCCCGGCAGATGTACACCACCACCGGCGGCAAGCTGAACGTCGCCATGGGCAGCGTGCTGAACATCTGGCACAACGACCGCGAAGCCGCCCTGGCCGACCAGGACGACACCAACAACCGGCTGCCCGACCAGGCCGAACTGGAAGCCGCCGCCCGGCACTGCGACATTGCAGACCTTGTGATCGACGAGGAGGCCAAAACGGTCTACCTGGCCGACCCGGAGATGTCGCTGGATGTGGGCAGCGTGGGCAAGGGCTACGCCGTGGAGCAGGCCGCGCAGGCTGCCCAGGCGCGCGGCCTGACCAGCGCCCTGATCAGCGTGGGCGGCAACCTGCGCGCCATCGGTCAAAAGCCAGACGGCAGCAGCTGGGTGGGCGGTGTGGAAGACCCGTGGGATTCCTCGGACGTGTACACTTCCGCTTCCTCCACCGTGGCCGCCGTCCGGATGAGCGATCTTTCGCTGGTGACCAGCGGCGATTACCAGCGCTACTATGTGGTGGACGGGGTCCGCTACCATCACCTGATTGACCCGGCCACCCTCTGGCCCGCCGTCTATTTTGACAGCGTGAGCGTGCTGGCCCCGGATTCCGGCGTGGCCGACTGCCTGACCACCGGCCTGTTCTGCCTGCCGCTGGACGAAGGGCAGGCGCTGGTGGAGTCGCTGGACGGCGTGGAAGCCCTCTGGTGTACCACCGACGGCGAAGTGGTCAAATCCAGCGGATGGGACGAACACGCAAATTAAAAAAAGAATAACCCTCTCCGTCATTGCTGTGCAATGCCACCTCTCCCAAAGGGCGAGGCTATGCTGCCTTTATCCCAGGCTCGCAATAGGCTCCCCCTTCGGGGGAGCTGGCAAAGCCGATCAGCTTTGACTGAGAGGGTTATTTTTTATTTGAGATCCAGTTCCGGCGGTACGTCGATCTGGTCCGAAACATATTTCCCGTTCTTTTTCCGCTGGCGCACGCACTCGGTCAACAGGTATTCGATCTGGCCGTTCACCGAGCGGAAGTCGTCCTCAGCCCATGCGGCAAGGGCATCGTAGAGCTTTGCGTTCAGGCGGAGCGGGATCTGCTTTTTGGGTTCTGCCATCAGTACAGGCTGCCGCTGTTCACAACCGGCTGAGCGTCCCGGTTGCCGCAGAGCACCACCAGCAGGTTGGAGACCATTGCCGCCTTGCGCTCGTCATCCAGCTCCACCACGTTGTTCTCGCTCAGGCGGTCCAGTGCCATTTCCACCATACCCACAGCGCCGTCCACGATCATCTTGCGTGCGTCGATGATGGCGCTGGCCTGCTGGCGCTGGAGCATCACGGCTGCGATCTCCGGGGCATAGGCCAGGTAGGTGATGCGGGCTTCCACCACTTCGATGCCGGCTTCGGCCACATTCTTCTGGATCTCGTCCCGGATGCGGGCCGCCACCACCTCCGAGGAGCCGCGCAGGCTGCCCTCGTCGGCCACGCCGTCGCCGGTGGTGTCCACGTTGGGGGCCACGTCATAGGGGTACACCCGTACCACATTGCGCAGGGCACTGTCGCACTGCAGGGAGAGGTATTCCTTATAGTTGTCCACATTGAACACGGCCTTGGCGGTGTCGGTCACCCGCCAGATCACCGCAATACCGATCTCCACCGGGTTGCCCAGGCAGTCGTTGATCTTCTGGCGGGAGTTGTTCAGGGTCATCATTTTGAGCGAGATCTTCTTGCTGGTCAATTCTGTGGTCTGGGCGCTGCTGTTCCCCGCCTTGAGCAGCGCCGCCATGCCGGTTTCGCCGCTGTTCACATCGCCGCTCTGGCTCAGCTTCGTGCCCGCCGCAGGGTTGACTGCGGTGCAGAACGGATTCACCCAGTAAAAGCCCTGGCCTTTCAGGGTGCCGATGTAATCGCCGAACAGGGTGAGCACCAGGGCCTCCTGCGGCTTTAACACTTTAAGGCCGCAGAACAGGAAAATGCCCGCCACCGCATATACGATGGCAAGGATCAGCAGCGGCACGCCCAGAAGCATCCGGTCTGCATCCAGCAGGGTGACGCTGTAAATGAACAGGGCAATGGCCGCCACATAGCCCAGCAGCGTGAGCAGCAACATAGCCATACCGTTTTTGCGGGTATTCAAAATTTTTTCTTCCATGTAAAATCCCTCCTTGACGGGTCCGGAAGTGTTTCTTTGTGATATCAAAATCATATCACATTATATTTTACCTGTCAAGAGTCCCGGCACACCGCCGGGCTTTCATTTTTTTTCAACCGGGTCGCCCGGCTTGGAGATGTGGGTGCGGGTCAGGCAGCGCATGGTTTCCTCGTGGTGGCGGTTGGCATACGCTGTATACAGAATATCCATCACGTTCAGCTGGGACAGGCGGGAGGACATGGCACCGTTGCGGAACAGCGACTCGTTGGCCGCCACATACAGCACATGGTCGGCCAGCTGCGCCACCTGCGAGGGGTAATAGCGGGTGACAGCGATCACCGGCGTGCCGTTGGCCCGCATCTCCTCCATGCACTGGATCATCTCCACGGTCTGGCCGGAGTAGGAGAACACGATGCCCAGGTCCTGCGCCGTGGCGTTGCGGGCCTGCAGCAGCTGCGAGTGCCAGTCCTCGTTGACCACGCAGGGCTTTTCGATGCGCAGGAACTTCAGGTAGGTATCTTTTGCCACGCACAGCGAGGACCCGATGCCGAACAGCAGCACGGTGCGGGAGCGTTCCAGCAGCTCCACGCAGGCTTCCAGTTCGTCCACCAGCAGCAGCTTCTGGGTATCCAGCAGGCACTGGATGTTTTTCCGGGTCACTTTGTCCACGATCTGCTGCAGGCTGTCCTGCGGGGTGATGTCCTGCTCCGGGTGGCTGCCGTGCTCCCCCAGTGTCGCCAGCTCCAGGATCAGGGCGTGGCGCAGCTCTTTATATCCCCGGAACCCCACGGCCCGGCAGATGCGCACCACGCTGGACGGTGAGGAGAATGTCCGCCCGGCCAGCTCCCGCACCGTCAGGGATGTTGTTTCATCGGGGTTTTCCAGGATGTACCGCGCGATCTGCCGCTCGGTGCTGCTGAGCGACGGCAGGATCTCCCGCAGCCGTAAAAGAACATTCTGCATCCGGTGTTCCTCCTTTGGATTCGCTCCATTTTGGTTTTTTTCCACAAAAGTTTCATGAAAAGAGAAGAACTTTTCAATTTTCGGTTCTTTCTGAAACATTGTACCACAAAATCCAGTTTCTGTGGACATTTTGTTTGAAAAAGTTTATAGTTTAGACACAAAGACTCCTGCTCCAACCAAAGAACGAAAGCGGAGGTGCAGAAAATGAGCGTGAATCTGCGCGGTATGACGACCGAGACCCGGAATCCGCATACCATGGAACTGGACCGCATGTCCGAGCTTGAGATCGTAACAGCCATGAACCAGGAAGACGCAAAGGTGCCGCAGGCGATATCCAGATGCCTGCCCCAGATCGCACAGGCGGCGGCCTTTGCCGTGGAAGCGTTCCGCAGCGGCGGCCGGATGTTTTACCTCGGCGCGGGCACCAGCGGGCGGCTGGGCGTTCTGGATGCCGCCGAGTGTCCCCCCACATTCGGTGTGCCGCGGGAGATGGTCGTCGGGCTCATCGCCGGGGGCGATCAGGCGTTCACCACAGCCATTGAGGGCGCGGAGGACAGCCTGACTCTGGCCGAGGAAGATCTAAAAGCCCACGATCTTTCCGGCCGCGATTTTGTGGTGGGCATCGCCGCTTCCGGCCGCACGCCTTATGTGCTGGGCGGCCTGGAATACGCCAAGAGCCTTGGCTGCCACACCGCCGCCATCGCCTGCAATGCAGGCAGCGCCGTGGGCAGAGCCGCTGAGCTTGCCATTGAGGTGGACTGCGGGCCGGAGGTGCTCACCGGCTCCACCCGGCTGAAATCCGGCACGGCGCAGAAGCTGATCCTGAACATGATCTCCACGGCTTCCATGGTCCGGATGGGCAAGGTCTACCAGAACCTGATGGTGGACGTGGTGCAGACCAACGAAAAGCTCTGTGTACGGGCCGAGAACATCGTGATGCAGGCCACCGGCGTGGACCGCACCGAAGCCCGCCGGGTGATCGACGAGGCGGGCGGCAGCGCCAAGACTGCCATCACCATGATCCTGGCCGGCTGCACGGCCCAGCAAGCGGCCCAGCGCCTGGAGGCGGCGGGTGGATTTGTCCGCGCTGCCATCCGGAACGAGGCCTGATCTCTTTTGTATCGCTGCGGTTTGGACACCGTATGTTTGATCTTCCCACACAAACACTGAAAAGGAGGCATTCCTATGACGAACAAGGAATTGGCGGCCCGGATCACCGAGCGATTGGGCGGTTTGAGCAACATTGTCAGTGCAGAAAACTGCATGACCCGCCTGCGCGTGAACATCAAAGACGCATCCAAGGTGGATGTGGAAGCCCTGAAGAACACCGAGGGCGTTCTGGGTGTCATGTCCAATGAGGAGCATTACATCCAGGTCGTGCTCGGCCCCGGCAAGGTGCGCGACGTGATGACCGCCTGCACCGAGCTGGGCGTCCCCGCTGTGAGCAACTCGGCCGTCAGCACCGACTGGCAGAAGAATAAGAGTGCTGTCAAGGGTCAGCAAAAGCACAGCGAAGCCATTGCCAAGATCCGCATCATCGCGGATATCTTCACCCCGATGATCCCGGCCTTTATCGCATCCGGTATCTGCAACGGCCTGGGCAAGATCATCAAGATCCTGATGGCCAACGGCACTCTGCCCAATGTGGCCGCCATGGTGGTCATCTACAACCTGTTTGTCCTGATCGGCAACGCATTCCTCTCGTACCTGGCCATCTTCACCGGCGTGCGGGCTGCCAAGCAGTTCGGTGTCAATGAGATGCTGGGCGGCATGATCGGCGCTGCCTCCCTGAACGCGGTCATCAACAAGATCTCCGATGCCATGGGCTGGTACAATGCCGACGTGGTCAACGACTCGGTCCTTTCCACCGGTGCCGGCGGCATCATCGGCGTTGTGGTCGGTGTCTGGATCCTGGCCCAGGTGGAAAAGTGGGTCCACAACCACATGCCCTCTGTGCTGGACATCTCGTTCACCCCGCTGGTCAGCATGATCTTCACCATGCCGCTGTTTGTCCTGATCATCATGCCCATCACCGGCTGGATCTCCACCCTGATCTCTGAGTTCCTGAGCCTGTTCATCTATTCCTCCAACCCCGTTGTCAGCATTCTGACCGGCTACATCCTGGCCGCCCTGTTCCTGCCTCTGGTCCTGCTGGGCCTGCACCGCGGCCTGGTGCCCATTTATGCGCTGCAGATCGAGAAGATCGGCGGCACCACCCTGTTCCCTGCCGTTGCCATGGCCGGTGCCGGTCAGGTCGGCGCAGCCATCGCCCTGTGGCTCAAGGCCAAGAAAGTGGGCAACAAGCGCCTGCAGTCTGTCATTGCCGGTGCGCTGCCTGCCGGTATCATGGGCATTGGCGAGCCCCTGATCTACGGCGTTACCCTGCCGATGATGAAACCCTTTATCACCGCCGGTCTGGGTGCCGGCTTTGGCGGTGCCTGGTGCATGATCAACCATGTCATGGCATCGGCCAACAGCCCCTCCGGCATCCTGGGCGTGACCATCATGCTGCCGGAGTGCATGCTGAACTTTGTCATCGGCATCCTGATCTCCTATGTGGCAGCGGCCATCATCACCTGGTTCTTCATCTCGGACGAGGACGTTGCAAATGCCTGATGCTTTTTGCATCCTGAGGTTCTGATATGATCGATCTTCATACCCACACCGTGTATTCCGACGGCAGCTCCTCGGTGGAGGAACTGCTCACCCGCGCGCAGGCCCTGGGCCTGACTGCCCTTTCCATCACCGACCACAACGCCGTTGGCGCTTACCAGGATCCCGCCATGGAGCACTGGCACGACCTCTACCGCGGTACCATTCTGCCGGGCATCGAGATCACCTGCATGCTGGAGGGCGAGATCGTGGAGGTGCTGGGCTATGGCTTTGAGCTGCCGCTGATGCGCAGGCAGCTCAAGGGCCATGTGCTCACGTTCCGGGAAAAGCAGCTGCGGGAATCGGAGCTGGTGATCGCGGCCCTCCAAAAGGCCGGTGCCCGGTTCGACCCCGCCCGCCTGGTATTCGACCCGGACCGTGAATCCTGCCGCAAGGCCGTTCTGGCCCTGCTGAAAGAGGACCCCGCCAACCGTGCGCTGTTCTCCTCCGAAAAAGGGTGGGAGAGCTCCCGCGGCTTCACCCGCCTTGAGATCTACAACCCCGCCAGCCCGCTGTATGTGGACGAATCGCCGCTGTATCCCACGGCGGCCGAGGCGGTGGAGATGATCCACGCCTCCCACGGCATTGCCCTGATGGCCCACTTGTTCCTCTATGCGCACGCCGAGTCGTTCTTCAGCCGCCTGGCTGTCCTGCAGCCGGAGCTTGGGCTGGATGGCATGGAGTGCCGCCACTCCGCCTTTACGCCGGAGCAGGCCCAGCGGCTGGAAACATTCTGCCGGGAACACCACCTGCTTTGCAGCGGCGGCAGCGATTTCCACGGCACCCGCAAACCGGATGTCCGCCTGGGCAACGAGGGCGGGCTGACCATCCCGGAAGCGTTCCTGAGCAGCTGGCCCCGGCAGATCCTGGCGCGGGTCATCCCCTGAACCCCTGCAGAAAAGGAGGGCTGGATCATGCATCCGGAATTCCTGCTTCGTCTTGTGCTTGCCGGGCTGTGCGGGATGCTGATCGGGCTGGAACGCCAGAACCGCCTGAAAGAAGCGGGCATCCGCACCCATCTTCTGGTTGCGGTGGGTGCCTGCCTGGCCGCACTGGTGTCCAAGTATGGCTTCTTTGATCTGATGGGTTCCGACTTCATCAAACTGGACCCCAGCCGGGTGGCCTCCAGCATCGTGACCGGTGTCGGCTTTCTGGGGGCCGGGATGATCTCCGTCCACCGCTACTCGGTCACCGGCCTGACCACTGCCGCCGGAATGTGGGTGACCGCTTCCATCGGCATGGCGCTGGGCTGCGGCATGTACGTCACCGGTTTCCTGTCCACCGCACTGGTCCTGCTGGCCCAGGTGCTGCTGCATCTGAAGTTCAGCCAGCGGCTGTTCCCCAGCGTGACCATGTTCTCGCTGGACCTGGAGGAGGATCTGGGCGGACTGGACAGCGTGCTGGAACGGCTTGCCGCCTGTAACGTGGAAGTGGTCAACCTGGAGTTGCACACTCTCGCCCAGAGCCGCACCGAGGCCGAGCTGCTGCTCCGTCTGCCCCGCAGCCTGACCCCCCTGCAGCTGGCACAGGAGCTGTACCAGCTGCGTGCCGTCACCCACCTGGAATTCTGAGACATTTCCTGCAAAAGCCCATAAAGAAAAGGGACTGCTGTATCGTTCTGGTACAGCAGTCCTTTTTGTATCCCGGTTTTGGGTCGGGGGGTCCTCCTTTGGGAGCAACGGCGACGACCGCCGCCTGCGGCGGAAACAGGGAGGAGCTGTTGGGGCAGCGGCCAGCAAGACGCGAGTGCCGCCTAAGGCACGAAGCGGATGCTGGGTGCCGCAACCCGGTGCTGCTGAACGAAGGGAAGCTGAGAGGGTGAGCCCGGCAAAGTCAGAGCCGCAAACACTGCGATGGCATCACTCTGACCAAGAGATGTGCCTATCGCTGTGTGGAAGCTCCTTGTCAGCGTCCTCGCCCTCTCCGTCACGCCTGACGGCGTGCCACCTCTCCCAAAGGGAGAGGCAATTGCGGCTCACGGCCAGACTCGTCCTTTGTACAACCTCTCAGTCACCTGCGGTGACAGCTCCCCTAGTAGGGGAGCCCTTGGCAAAGAGGTCTCCTTGCAGCGCAAAGGGGAACTTGCAGAGCTTTCCGCCATGCCAAAGCCTCCCCTACTAGGAAAGACTCCCTCCGGCCGGAGGGAGATGTCGCGCAAGCGACAAAGGGAGGGCAGTGGCATTGCGGAGCAATGACGGAGAGGTTGTACAGAGCAGGGCCTTATCTGGGAGATGCGTTGGCGCACCCCCACGCAAAAAGGCACCCCCGCTTTGCAGCGAGAGTGCCTTTTGTTTCAAGAATTCAGATTCAAGAAAGAACGTTCAGGGGGATCAAATTACTTGATCTCGACCTTAGCGCCAGCCTCTTCCAGCTTCTTCTTGATGTCCTCAGCCTCAGCCTTGGAAGCCTTCTCCTTGACAGCCTTGGGAGCGCCGTCAACGATAGCCTTAGCCTCCTTCAGGCCCAGACCGGTGATCTCCTTGACCAGCTTGATGACCTGCATCTTGGTAGCGCCAGCCTCAGCCAGGATGACGTCGAACTCGGTCTTCTCTTCCTCAGCGGCAGCAGCAGCGCCAGCAGCAGCGGGAGCAGCAGCAGCAACAGCGGAAACGCCGAACTCTTCGCAGTAAGCGTCGATCAGCTCTTTCAGCTCCAGAACGGACAGCTCCTTGACGGAGTCGATGATGGCAGTAATCTTCTCAGAAGCCATGGTAATAACCCTCCAATATAAATGGTTTTGTTTGTTGATTTCAGTTGATTGTTAAGCGGCGGTCACGCGGCCATCAGGCAGCGGGCTCCTCCTGCTTGTCGGCGTAAGCCTGCATGGCAACAGCCAGACCAGACAGAGTGCTGGTAAGTGCGCCTGCGAACATGGACAGCATACCCTCGCGGTTGGGCAGCTTTGCGATGGCGTTGGTCTCGGCAGCGTCCATGACCTT
>CAKTEF010000015.1 GCA_934547065.1 uncultured Faecalibacterium sp. | reverse complement strand
GTGTAAGTGGAGTGATCCATTCAGCAAGTGTGTACTAATAGATCGAGGGTTTGACCACAATTCGCTTGAAGCTCTCATAAAGAGCCAACGAGAAGTAGCAGTGATTATTCAGTTTTGAAGGCACGTCTTTCAGAAACACTGGACACAGTAGAACAATTGTGTTATACTGATTCAGTCATATTGGTCGGTGACGATGACGGTGAGGTTCCACCTGTTCCCATTCCGAACACAGAAGTTAAGCTCACTCGTGCCCAAGATAGTTCGCTGGAAACGGCGCGTGAAAATAGGTAGTCGCCGACTTAAATGAAGCCCCTGAGGATGTATGTCCTTGGGGGCTTGTTTTTTGCTGTGCGGAGTTTCCTTTGTCAAAGTGCCCTGAAAAAATCCCATGGAATTGTGAGTATTTACAAATTTTTCCCGGACCCCTTGATTTTTTATGGGGGGGTAAGATGGACATGAAAAGTCCCTTATTATCAAAATAGAAAGATCGGCAAGCCAGTCGGAAGGCTGTGACGCAAGGCGGAAAGCTCGGTAGGGGCCGTCAGCTGCACTTTGCTCTGCAACCCTTTCTTTCATGCGGAAACCGTGCCAGCGCCCCAAAGGGGCAGCCGGTGCAGATTTATGGAGAAGCTTGTGGGAGATGCAGGCTTTTCAGGGAATCATCGCTGCTTTTCCTTTTGGAGGCGGCAATGCAGGGCATGGATCGAAAGGGCGGGCACCCCGAAAGTACAAAACGCAAAGCGTTGGATCAGCCATTTGGCGGCTGGTGCAGCGCTTTTTTCTGTTTACGGGGGTGCTTTTTGTGGAGTAATTGGGCGTATTGATGACTGACAAAGGAGGATTTTTATGAAAAAACGGCTCATCAGCCTCTTACTGGCGTTCAGTATGATGCTGACATTCCTGCCTGCGGGGGCAGTGCCAGCATTTGCGGAAGAGAATATTGGCCGCAGAATCGGAGATGGTGAGACCATTGAGCAAGGCGGTACTTATAGCTTGAGTGGTGAATATACAGGGACGATTACAATCAATACCAGTGACCCGGTCACCATCAACATTGCAGAAGGAAATACTATAAAAAAGAATGGTTCCGATCTCTTTTTAAAGGTTGAAGAAGGAGGAAAGCTAACTCTCAACAATAAAGGGACTTATGAGGGAAATCGTTTTCTGTATTTTAAAGGTGATAAGGCAGAAATATCAGGAGGAAAATATATAATTACAAGCGGTACCGCTTTTACCTTCGCTGACGGAAATCAAATTGAAGTTGACGGAATTGAAATTCAAGGAAAAACAAACACCGATGGCATTAAAGTCGGTGAGCTTAATGGAATTTATGCCAATAAAGCGCCAAAAGTAAAAATTAAAAACTCGACAATCAATGTAGGCGGAAATTTATATAGCGCGATCTATGTAGAAGGAGGCCATGCAGAAGTAACGTTGGACAATGTCACTGCCCATGCTATCTCTCGTCCAACTATAATTGATAATGCCGGAAAATTAACGATCAACAGTGGAAGATACACAAACGATTATCGTACGGATGTAGTTGTATCTAATATAGCCAGTAGGAGTAAAGTTGATGTAACCATCAATGGTGGCGAGTTTGAAGGTGGTTCCAACAGAATGCCTACACTTGATGTTTCCACGCATAGAGGTTATCAAGGGGTAACGCTGGAGATTCATGGAGGCACATTTACCAGTACCCAAAGTGGATTAGTACTCCGAAATAATGCAACTGTCAAAATTGACAGCTCCATTAGCATACCAAAGTTTTATAGTCGAAGCGGCTCATTAGATGCAATCATGAATTGTGAAACTGCCGAAAGCGGTGCTTGGGGAAATGGAAATCTGCAGTTCGATGATGGAATCATTGAAGTGCTGGGTGCATCGAAGCGGGCAGCACTCTATACATGTGGAGGTGGATCTTATGTAAGAACCGTAGTCAATGACGGTAAAATTCATGGTGCCGGGTACGGCATTCATGTAGGAGATGGTTCACCAGTTGTCGTTTTGGAAAATGCTGAGTTTGAAAACAATGGTACGGACATTTATCTGAATGCAAACCAGAAAATCTCAATTAACGAAACTTTCAATCGCAATGCTACCGTTGGCTGCGCCGACCCGAAGGATGGCCGTCAGCTGACTACATCCACCACGGGAACGGATTATCAGAAGAATCTGAACCTGACGAGTGCGAATGCAGATTATCTGGTGGGCTACAAAAAGACCGCGGATGGCAAGGAATATCGCTGCCTTTCCAAGAAAGTTGGCGTGACCGTCAGCGGTCTGGAAGATGAAGATGCGATCAAAGCAGAAGAACCGGCAGAGTTTACCGTGACCCTTGCCCATGCGGGCAGCACCGGCAACGGTATCCTGACCTTTGGCGACAAGAACGGCGAGATCGAATATCAGGACGAAACCGGCGCGTATCAGCACATGCCGGAAAGCGGCCTGGAAATTGGTCTGGGCGATGCTGCGAAGAATCAGTATACGTTCCGCATTACCCCCAAAAATGCCGGCGAGCAGAAGTTGACCGCAACTGTGGTGCGGGATGCTGTGGAGCTGGGAAGCAACACGACGAATCTTACGGGGACTAAAACGCTGTCCGTGACCGGCGGCAATGTCACCGTGGAAAAAGACGGCCGGACGCTGAACATTGTCCCTGTCGTGACCGGCGACAAAAAGACCTACTCGATCCCGGAGGACAACGTAAAAGTGACCGTGACGCTGGACAAGACCCAGATCCCGGAGGGCATGGTGTTTGATATCTGGACGACCGGCAGCTTCTCCCTGCCGTCGGAACAGAATTACAAGGCCGAGACCATCACCTTTACCATGCGCGAGAGTGTGGACATTGCCGCGCAGTACCGGGATGCCACCATTGAAGATGATGGGTCCACTGTGCTGGGCACGGCCGCGATCATTGGCACGGCCGTTGTGGGGACCATGGTGCTGGGCTATCAGGCCTATTCCCTGGGCACGGAATTTGCAGGCTATCTGATGGATCTGCCCTATTTCCCCGCCAACCGCAGCGCCCTTGCCGTGATGCTGTGGGAGGATGCAGGCAAGCCGATGCCCGAATCGGAACGGCTCTACCCCGATGTCGGCCAGGAAGAACAGGATATGGACCTGCAGCACGCCGCCCGCTGGGCCATGGAAAATGACCTGATCCCGGATCGCAACGAGGAGGGCACGGCACCGGAAGAAATGAAGTTCTATCCCGACAACGCTGTGAGCCGGATCGATGTGCTGAAAGCATGGCAGAAAGCACAGGAGCTGAAGAAAAACGCCTGAGCGGTCCTGTAAGCGATGTTAAAATGTAAATTATGAAACCGGCTTGGGGCCGCTGCACAAATTCTGTGTGGCGGCCCCGCTTTTTTGCCGGGCTGCTTTGTGGTACAATGGGACAAACCCTTTACAGAACAGGAGAAGGAACCGCGGCGCGCACCAGTGAAAGCGCCTGCGTGGCGGAGCTGATGAAGCTCTACCGGAAGCTGACCGGGCAGACGCGGTGATCCGGTACAACAGGATCCTGAAAAGTAAGGCCTGATACAGGAAGATCAGGCGGGAAATGCCTTGACAGAATGCGCAAAAGGTTGGAAATTCTGCTGTCTTTCTGTACAGTTGTCACAAAATTTGGGTGGATTTTATGGTTCTTTCCGAAAATTCGCTCGGAACTGTTTATTTTGTCCGCCAAAAATTATATAATATGTATTACACCATGAAGATTAAGATGGAATCGGTCTGCACTGCGGACGTTTTGACTTATTGGAGGTTTGCCTTACTATGTTCATTACCGATTATACCCAACATCTGCTGGATCATGTGAAAAAGATCCATTTTATTGGCTGCGGCGGCAGTGGAATGTATCCCCTGATCCAGATCCTTGCCACAAAGGGCTATGTGATCTCCGGCAGCGATGTACTGGATGGCAGCATCATCCGCTCCGAGCGGGAAATGGGCATCAAGGTCAGCCTGGGTCACAGTGCGGACAATGTGATCGGCGTGGACCTGGTGGTTTATTCGGCGGCCATTGCCAAGGAGAATGTGGAGCTGAATGCGGCGGCCTCCTACGGCATCCCCACGGTGGAGCGCAGTGTTCTGCTGGGCTATGTGAGCCGCCTGTACAAGGACAGCATCTGCGTGTCCGGCACCCACGGCAAGACCACGACCACTTCGATGATCACCACGGCGCTGGAGCTGGCAGGGCGCGATCCTGCGGCTGTCATCGGCGGCAAGCTGCCCCTGATCGGCGGCTACGGCAAGGCCGGCAAGGGCAATGAGATCGTCATCGAGGCCTGCGAGTACTCCGAGACGTTCCTGAAGCTGACCCCGTATCTCTCGGTGGTTCTGAACATCGACAATGACCATCTGGATTATTACGGCAGCATGGGCGAGCTGAAGTTTGCATTCAAGCGCTTTGCCCTGATGACTCAGTTCATGATCTTTGCCAACGCCGATGATAAGAACACCATGGATGTCATGTACACCCTGGACCGCCGCGTGCGCACCTTTGGCATTGACAACGACGGCGACTACCGCGCCATCCATGTGCAGGAGTACAAACCCGGCTTCTTTGAGTTCGACCTCAAGGAGTGGAGCAAGGTCACGGGCCACATCCGCCTGTCGGTGCCCGGCCGCCACAACGTTTACAATGCGCTTGCCATGTGTGCCGTCTGCCGCTTTGCGGGCCTGACCGTGGAGCAGTGCGCGGAGGCTGCCCTGAACTTCAGAGGCGCAGGCCGCCGCTTTGAGCTGTACGGCGAGTGCAACGGCGCTGTGGTGGTGGACGACTATGCCCATCACCCCACCGAGATCCGTGCGACCCTGACCACCGCCCGCGAGATGAACTACAAGCGCCTGATCGCCGTCCACCAGCCGTTTACATACAGCCGGACCAAGATGCTGCTCAACGACTTTGTGGACGTGTTCAAGATCCCGGATATCACGGTCATCACCCCCATCATGGGCAGCCGTGAGCCGAACGACCCCACCATTACCAGCGCAAAGCTGGCAGCGCAGATCCCCAACTCGGTTCTGGTGGACAGCCTGGAAGCTGCCGCCGACTGGGTGAAACAGAATGCCCGCGAGGGCGATCTGGTCATCACGCTGGGCTGCGGCGACATCTACAAGGCCGGCAAGATGATGGTGACCGACAACCAGTAAAAAATGATGCAGCAACGCCCGGAACCGTCTGGTTCCGGGCGTTGTTTGTCTGCGGGGAAAAAGCGGGATCAATCGTCGTCGCTGTCCAGCTTGAGCACGGCGGTAAAGGCCTCGCTGGGCAGGGAAACGGTGCCCAGCTGGCGCATCTTCTTCTTGCCCTCTTTCTGCTTTTCCAGCAGCTTTTTCTTGCGGCTGATATCGCCGCCGTAGCACTTGGCCAGAACGTCCTTGCGCATGGCTTTGACCGTCTCGCGGGCAATGATCTTGCCGCCGATGGCTGCCTGCACCGGGATCTCGAACAGGTTGCGCGGGATATTGTCCCGCAGCTTTTCGCAGATGCGGCGGCCCTTGGCGTAGGCGTTGTCGCGGAACACGATCATGGACAGCGCATCCACGGGGTCGCCATTGAGCAGGAAGTCCAGCTTGACCAGGTCGCTCTCGCGGTACTCCTTGAACTCGTAATCGTAGCTGGCGTAGCCCCGGCTGCGGCTCTTGATCGCATCAAAGAAATCGTATACGATCTCGCCCAGCGGCAGGGCGTAGTGCAGGTCCACGCGGATCTCGTCCATATACTTCATGTCGATCAGGACACCGCGCTTCTGCTGGCACAGGTCCATCAGGCTGCCGACGTACTCGTTGGGGGTGTAGAGGTGGACATCCACAAAGGGCTCCTCCTGCTTGACGATGTTGGAGGGGTCCGGATAGCTGGAGGGGTTGTCGATCATCTCCACGGTGCCGTCGGTCAGGGTCAGCCGATAGCGGACGCTGGGGGTGGTGGTGATGAGGTCGAGGTCGAACTCGCGTTCCAGGCGCTCGGTGATGATCTCCATGTGCAGCAGGCCCAGGAAGCCGCAGCGGAAGCCGAAGCCCAGCGCGGCGCTGGTTTCCAGCTCAAAGGTCAGGGAGGCATCGTTCAGCTGCAGCTTTTCCAGCGCGTCCTTCAGGTCCGGGTACTTGGCACCGTCGGCGGGGTAGATGCCGCAGAATACCATGGGCTTGACCTGGCGGTAGCCGGGCAGGGCCTCGGCGGTGGGGCGGTCGGCCAGGGTGACGGTATCGCCCACGCGGGTGTCCTGCACCGTTTTGATGCTGGCCGTCAGGTAGCCGACCTCACCGGCCTGCAGCTGGGCGCAGGGGGTCAGGCTGGTGGCACCCATGTGGCCCACCTCCACCAGCGTGAACTGTGCGCCGGTGGCCATCAGGCGGATGGTGTCGCCGGGCTTGACCGTGCCCTCGAACACGCGGATGTAAACGATGACACCCTTGTAGCTGTCGTAGATGCTGTCAAAGATCAGGGCCTTGAGCGGGGCATCCGGGTCGCCGGTGGGGGCGGGGATGTCGCTGACCACCCGTTCCAGCACCTGGTCGATGTTCAGGCCGGTCTTGGCGGAAACGCGGGGCGCATCCATGCAGGGCAGGCCGATCACGTCCTCCACTTCCTGCGCCACCTCGTCCGGGTGGGCGCTGGGCAGGTCGATCTTGTTCAGGATGGGCACCAGCTCCAGGTCGTGCTCCAGGGCCATGTAGGTGTTGGCCAGGGTCTGGGCCTCCACGCCCTGGGTGGCATCCACCACCAGGATCGCGCCCTCACAGGCGGCCAGGCTGCGGCTGACCTCGTAGGCAAAGTCCACATGGCCCGGCGTGTCGATGAGGTTGAACTCGTAGGTCTTGCCGTCCTTGGCGGTGTAGTTCAGGGTCACGGCGCGGGCCTTGATGGTGATGCCGCGCTCCCGCTCGATGTCCATGTTGTCGAGGATCTGGTCCTCCATGGTGCGCTCGTCCACGCTTTTGGTCAGTTCCAGAATGCGGTCCGAAAGGGTGGATTTGCCGTGGTCGATGTGTGCGATGATGCAGAAATTACGGATATTGTCTCTTGCCATCTGTTCCTCCAACGGAAAAATTCGGTGGGTTTATTGTAAGATCCAGTCCTCCACGGCCGTGATCCGGCCGTGTTCCAGGTAGACGCGGGGCACCCGGCGGGAAACGCCGCAGAGCACCTCGTAGGAAATGGTATCGGTCTTGCGGGCAATGTCCTCGGCGCTGTCGCTCACGGTGCCGCCCCACAGGATGGCCTCATCGCCCTCCTGCACGGGGCCGGGCACGGCGGAGACATCCACCATGAGCTGATCCATGCAGACACGGCCCAGCACGGGGCAGGGGGTGCCATGCACCTCTACGATGCCCTTGCCGCAGCTCAGCAGGCGGGGATAACCGTCGGCGTAGCCGGTGCATAGGGTGGCCACCAGGGTGGGCTTTTCGGCCACAAAGCGGCGGCCATAGCTGGTGGACTGGCCGGGCTGCAGCTGCTTGACCATGCTCACCACGGTCTTGAGCTTCATCACGGGCCGGAACTGCCCAAAGCGGACCTCGTCGCTGGGGTCAAAACCGTACAGGATGATGCCGGGCCGGGCCATGCAGGGAGCCGTGATCTCGCTTTGGGGCCACTCCGGGTGGAGCATGACCCCGGCGGAGTTGTCGCAGTGGACCAGCGGCGGCTCCTGCCCGGCGGCTTTCAGCGCCTGGTAGGTGCGCAGGAAAAGCCGGTGCTGCTCCTGCGTGTAGGCGATGCTGTCCGCGCCGGTGTCGTCGGCCACCGCAAAGTGCTGGAACAGGCCGGTCATCTGCAGGCCGGGCAGGGCGCAGGCGGCCAGCATCTCCCGGATGGCGGCATCAAAATCGGTGCGCAGGGCAAAGCCGATGCGGCCCATGCCGGTGTCGGCTTTCAGGTGGATCTGCACCCGGCCCCCGGCGGCCTGTGCGGCCTCGCTCAGGGCCTTTGCCTGCGGCAGAGAGTAGCAGGCCGCCGTGATGTTGCGGCGGATCAGATCGGCCGCATATTCGGGCTGAACGTGCCCCAGGATGAGGATGGGCAGCGTCTGCCCGGCCTGCCGCAGCTGCAGCGCCTCGGCCAGACAGCTGACGGCCAGCCAGGCCGCGCCCTCCTCGGCAAACACGCGGGCGCACTGCACGGCCCCGTGGCCGTAGCTGTCGGCCTTGACCACGGCGCACAGGGGCAGTGCCCCGGCGCGGGCCTTGACGGTGCGGAAATTGTGCCGCAGGGCATCCAGGTCGATCTCGGCCCAGACGTGTTTTTCAAAGGTTGTTGACTGCATGTGCGGACTCCTCCTTTGCGGATCCGGCGGTGCTGCGCCCGGTGTGGAGGGGCCGCCAGCCGTCGATGCCGCTTTCCTGCAAAGCGTGGAGCGTTTTCTGCCGGAACGCATGGTCGGTGCGGCAGCGCTCCCGGACAAATTCCTTGGTCTGCTCCCGCACGGTGGCCCCGTCGGCCGGGCAGCGGCTTTTTACAATGGGAAACCCCTCCTCCTGCACGGCGCACCGGACTTCGTACTCGGTGGCCAGCAGCAGGGGGCGGATCAGGGTCAAGTCCCGGCGGTCCAGCCGGGTCACGGGCGAGAAGCAGCCGATGCGGCCCTCCCGCCAGAGGTTCATGTAAAAGGTCTCCACGGCATCGTCCAGGTGGTGCCCCAGGGCCACTTTGTTACAGCCCAGTTCCTGCGCGGCCGCGTGCAGCGCACCCCGCCGCAGCTTGGCGCACAGGGAGCAGGGGTTCTTCTCCCTGCGGTAATCGAACACGATGGGGCCGATCTCGGTGCGGCGCACCTCGTAGGGGATGCCATATCGGGCAAACAGCTCGGCCAGCGGGGAATAATCCACCGGATGGCCGCCGAACTGGGGGTCCAGCGTGACGGCAACGACCTCAAAGGGAAAGCCGAGGTACTGGCGCAGCCGGGAAAGGCCAATGGTCAGGGCCACGCTGTCCTTGCCGCCGGAAACGCCCACCATGACGCGGTCGCCGGGGGCGATCATCTCATAGTCCTGCACGGCTTTGCGCATCAGGCCGCACAGCCGCTGCATGGCATGCGGCTCGCTCATGACAGGGCCACGCTTTCCGCAAGATTAACGATGTCGCTGATGGAGGCCAGCTTGGTCAGAGCAGAAATGTAGATCACGTCGCCGCTGCTGTACTCCACCGTGGCCAGCACGGCGTAGTAGGCCTGGATGTCGCACCGCACGGCCGTGACGGAGGCCCCGTCGATCTGCAGCTTGACCTTGCGCGGGCTGATGACACCGTAGGCCTGTTTCAGGTCCGCTTCCGACTGGCCGATGAAATCCTGGTAGGTGGAGGCATCGCCCCGCTGGAGCAGCACCACCTGGTAGTTGGAATCGGAGCTGTCCTCGCCGGAAGCAAGCTGCAGGGCGCGGCCCAGCGTCTCGTCCTCGGTCATCTGGCACACGGGCCAGATGGCGCGTTCGTAGTCCACGGAAATGCCGTTTTCGGCGGTATAGTGGGTGTCGGGGTTTGCGGGAGTGCGGCGGTTGACCACCAGCGTCAGCCCAAAGTAGGCCAGTGCGCCCACCAGAACGATCACGCCCATGGCCAGCAGCAGTCTGGAAGCGCGCTGCTGGGCGGGATCCTGTGAATGAATGTCTTTCGGCATGGGATGCGTCTCCTTTTTACGATATCTTATATAGTATAGCACACTTTGGCCCAAAATTGTAGCGCCGGAGCATGGAATCCGGCCCCGGCGGGCAGAAAAATATTTTGAAAAATGCGATTTTAGAAATCACGAGATTTTGAAAGAAAACAAGAGATTTCAAGAGGATGAAAAAATTGCGATGAAGAAATCAAAAAAAGCTGTTGACAGGTGCCTTTTTGTGATGTATACTGACACTCGCGCCCCAAAGAGCGCATTGAATCGACCAAAACACTTATCAGGAGGAAATAGATATGAGCACTACTCTCGTAAAGCCCGCTGAAGTCGAGCGCAAGTGGTATCTGCTCGACGCTGCCGGCAAGAGCCTGGGCCACGTCGCTGCTGAGGCTGCTGTTCTGCTGCGCGGCAAGCAGAAAGTCAACTACACCCCGAACGTCGATTGCGGCGATTACGTTGTTGTGATCAACTGCGATCAGGCTGTTCTGACCGGCAAGAAGGCAGAGCAGAAGTTCCACATCACCCACAGCAAGTTCATCGGCGGCCTGAAGAAGGTCCAGTACAGCAAGCTGATGGCTGAGAACAGCGATCTGGCTATGACCTACGCTGTCAAGGGCATGATCCCTTCCAACACCATCGGTGCTAAGGCTCTGACCCGCCTGCACTGCTACCAGGGTGCCGAGCACGCTCACGCTGCTCAGAAGCCCGAGAAGATCGAGTTCTAAGAAGGAGGCAATCGAATATGTACGAAACCAAACCTTATTTCTACGGCACTGGTCGTCGTAAGGATTCCGTTGCCCGCGTTCGCGTTTACACCGGCACCGGCAAGATCACCATCAACGATCGTGATATCGACAACTACTTCGGTCTGGAGACCCTGAAGCTGATCGTCCGTTCTCCGCTGGTCCTGCTGGGCCTGGAGGGCAAGTACGATGTCGTCGTCCGCGTTTCCGGCGGCGGCGTTTCCGGCCAGGCTGGCGCAATCCGCCACGGCCTGAGCCGCGCCCTGCTGCAGCAGAGCGATGAGAACCGCGCAGTCCTGAAGAAGGCTGGCTTCCTGACCCGCGATCCTCGTATGAAGGAGCGCAAGAAGTACGGCCTGAAGGCTGCTCGTCGCGCACCCCAGTTCAGCAAGCGCTGATTTACTCGAAAGATCGAACTTTCAACGGCTCTGCTTCGGCAGGGCCGTTTTTGTTTTGCACTGCGTTTCCCACTGAACTGGGGTGCGTGACATCCCGCGTCAGCGGAACGAAAAGCTGGTGCAGTGGGTGCGCAGCGGGCGCTGAAAATGAAGAACCGCCCCGGCAGAGCGCGGGAAAACGCGTTTGCCGGGGCGGCTGTTTGTTTGAAAAAGCGGGTTTTATTTGCTGCGGCGGGCCAGGATCTCATCCAGGATGGCATCGGCCACATCGGCCTTGCTCATCAGGGGCAGTTCCCGTGCGCCGTCCGGGGTGAGGAACGTGACCACGTTGGTGTCCACGCCAAATCCGGCACCGGCCACCTTGAGGTTGTTGGCCACCACCATGTCCAGATTCTTCCGGGTCAGCTTGGCGGCGGAGTTTTCCACCATGTTCTGCGTTTCCATGGAAAAACCGCAGAGGAACTGGTGGGTCTTGCGGGGGCCGATGGTGCCCAGGATATCGGCGGTGCGCTCCACCGGGATGGACAGGTCGCCGTCCTTTTTCTTGATCTTGTCGTCGGCCACGGTGGCCGGGCGGTAATCGGCCACCGCTGCGGCCATGACCAGCACATCCATCTGTTCAAAGCGGCTGGTCACTGCGTCGTACATGTCCTGCGCCGTGGTAATGGGCACATCGGTGGTGAACCTGACCGGCGGCAGGGCCGTGGGGCCGTGGATCAGGGTGACTTCCGCGCCCCGCATGGCGGCGGCACGGGCCACCGCATAGCCCATTTTGCCGGTAGAGTGGTTGGTCAGATAGCGCACCGGGTCCAGCGGCTCCTGGGTGGGGCCGGCGGTCACGGCGATGCGCAGCCCGGCCAGGTCCTTGGGGCGGGCCACCGTGTGCAGAATGTACTCCAGCAGCACATCCTCCTTGGGCAGGCGGCCGCGGCCCACATCCTTGCAGGCCAGCACTCCGCTTTCCGAGGGGATGACCGTAAAGCCGTAGTGTTCCAGCGTTTTCAGGTTGTCCTGGGTGATGGGGTTTTCCAGCATCCCGGTGTTCATGGCCGGGGAGACGAGCTTGGGGCACTTGGCGGCCAGCACCACGGTGGTCAGCATATCGTCGGCAATGCCGTGGGCCATTTTGGCGATCACATTGGCGGTGGCCGGGGCCACCAGGATCACATCGGCCTTTTTGGCCAGCGAGATGTGGGTGACCTCAAACTTGAAATCGCGGTCAAAGGTGTCCACCATGCATTTGTGGCCGGTCAGGGTCTCAAAGGTGAGGGGGGTGATGAACTGGGTGGCGTTCCGGGTCATGATGACCTCCACATCGGCCCCCAGCTTGCGCAGTACACTGGCAACGTTCGCCATTTTATAGGCGGCAATGCCGCCCGTTACGCCCAAAAGGACGCATTTGCCTTGCAGATCCATCCAAAAACCTCCTGTTTTGCGGGTTTGCTCCCCTTAGTATAATCCAAAACGGCCGCCAGCACAATAAAATCTTTCAGCAAGGGTTGTATCCGGCCGCAAAATGCGGTAAAATAACATGACATTCATTGGAATCAGGCCGCCTTGCGCTGCCCTTGCCGGGGCGGCCCTGCATTGAGAAAGGTTTCCCCAATATGATCTTAGCCATTGATATAGGCAACACCACCGTCGCCCTTGGGGGCATCCGGGACGGACGTGTATGCTTTGTGGCCCATCTGGATACGGTGCGCACCCGCACGGCGGCGGAATACCGCGCCGAAATGGAAAAGGTGTTTGCGCACCGCCGCCACCCCGAAAAGCCCCTGCGCTTTGAGGGGGCCGTGCTGACCAGCGTTGTGCCCCAGATCACCGGGGCGCTGGCCGAGTGTGCCCGCTATTACACCGGAAAAAAGCCGGTCATCGTATCGCCCGATATCCGCACCGGGCTGACCATGGGCGTACCCGACCCCCACGCCGTGGGCAAGGACCGCCTGGTGGATGCTGCCTATGCGGCGGCCAGCTTCCCCCTGCCCGTGGTCACGGTAGACCTGGGCACGGCCACCACGTTCAATGTGGTGGACGAAAACCGGGTGTTCCGGGGCGGCGTGATCTGCCCCGGCCTTTCCACCGGGCTGCGGGCCCTGGGCGAACGCTGCGCCCAGCTGCCGCAGGTGCGGCTGGCCTCGCCCAAAACGGCCATTGGAAATAATACGGAGAATTGTATGCTCTCCGGCTCGGTGCTGGGCACGGCGGTCCTGCTGGACGGCATCACCCAGCGCATTGAGGAAGAACTGGGCCGCCCGGCCACTCTGGTGGTCACGGGAGGACTGGCAAAGTATGTGATCCCCCTGTGCCGCCATCCGCTGACCTATGATCCGGAGCTGCTGCTGAAAGGGCTGGCCTATCTGTACCAGCTCAACGCCCCGCAGCGCCATCCGGCAGCCGGGGGAAAGCCGCACCGGGGGCAGAATGTCCGGCGGGGCCGCCGGAACCACCCCCAGCACCGGGAACGCCGGGAAAACGACACGAAAGCCGGGTGACAGAACGAAACCATGGAACAAAAAATGAAATTGGGCATCCTGGGCACAGGGATGATCGTGCGGGAATTCCTGCCGTGGCTGGCCGGGCCGGAATCGCCGTTTGCCGTGCAGGTGCTTTGCAGCACGGAACGCAGCGCCCCGGCAGCACAGGAGCTGTGCGAAACCTACGGCATCCCGCAGCATACCACCAATTATTTTGAACTTTTGCAGGAGGCCGAGGTGGTCTACCTGGCCGTGCCAAACCTGCAGCACTCCCGTTATGCCAAGGTGGCGCTGGAAGCGGGCCGCCATGTGATCGTGGAAAAGCCTATGGTCTGCACCGCAGCCCAGGCAGAAGAACTGGCCGCACTGGCCCGCCGCAAAAAGGTGTTCCTGTTCGAGGCCATGACCACCCAGTATCTGGAAAATTACAACAAGATCCGGGAGCTGCTGCCCCGCATTGGCACGGTAAAGCTGGTGCAGTGCAATTTCAGCCAGTATTCCAGCCGGTACGATGCGTTCTGCGCCGGAGAAACGCCCGCCTCCTTTGATCCGGAGCAGGCAGGCGGCGCGCTGATGGACCTGAACGTGTATAACATCAGCTACATCGTGGGCCTGTTCGGGGAGCCGAATCGGGTGCAGTACACCGCCAATGTGGAGCGCGGCATCGACACCAGCGGTATCCTGACCATGGAGTACAACAGCTTCCGGGCGGTGAGCATGGCCGCCAAGGACTGCGGAGCTCCGGCCCGGTATGTGATCCAGGGCACAAAAGGCTACATTTTGCAGAAATCCACTGCCAACTGGTGCGGCGGCGTAACGTTCCACCCCAACCGGGGCAGGGAGGAGCACTTCAACCTGAACGGGGGCCGTCCCCGCCAGGCGGCAGAGTTCTGGGCCTTTGCCAGAGCCATTGCAGGTGGGGACCAGGAGCTGTGCAGCCGGATGCTGGACACCTCGGTGGCCGTCAGCCGGGTGCTGACGGTGGCCCGGCGGAGCGCGGGGATCAAATTCCCCTGCGATCCATAAAGATAGACCCCCTCACCCCGCTGCGTTGTGCAGGCGGGGGAGGGTGTTTATAGAGGATTTCCCTGACAACATCTCTTAAAAAACCAGATTTGCGCCGTATCCGACACAAAGGGCGGAACGGCAGCAGGAGGAAACTGAAATGAAAAACAACGATCTTCGTACTTTGACGCGGCTGGCTCTGCTGGTTGCCATTGAGCTTGTCATGAAGGCCATCGGCCTGGGCAGCGTGCCCGTGGGCCCGCTTTACATGAGCTTTCTGACCCTGCCCATTGCGGTGGGTGCCATCACCATGGGCCCGGCCGCCGGTGCGGTGCTGGGCGGCGTGTTTGGCGCGGTGAGCTTTTACGATGCCGTGACCGGTGCTTCCGCCATGACGGGTGCCCTGTTCCAGGTCAGCCCGGTCAACACCTTTATCCTGTGCGTGGGGATGCGCGTGCTGATGGGCCTGTGTGCGGGCCTGATCTTCGGCGGCCTGAGCAAGCTGGACAAATCCCGCACCTGGAGCTACATTGTCAGCGCCATGAGCGCCCCGGCTCTGAACACCCTGTTCTTCATGGGCTACATCGTGCTGGCGTTCTACCACTGTGACTATGTGCAGAACCTGGTGTCCGTCAAGGGCGCTGCCAATCCTCTGATGTTCGTGGTGCTGCTGGTCGGCGTGCAGGGCGTGGCCGAGTTCCTGGTGTCCGGCATTCTGGGCGGCATCGTGGCCCGCGCGGTGCATAAGTTCCTGAAATGATCCATTGCGTCCACGTCAGGGAAACGCACTGGAACTGAAGCAACTGTATTTTGAGGTTCATTGCACCGAAAGGTGCGGTGGGCCTTTTTTGTTTTGAATACGCCCTCTCAGTCAAAGCCGCAGGCTTTGACAGCTCTCCCGAAAGGAGAGCCAACGCATATCCCAGGTAAGGCCCTGCTCTGTACAACCTCTCCGTCATTGCTTCGCAATGCCACCTCCCCTAGTAGGGGAGGCTCTGGCGTGGCGGAAAGCCCTGCAAGTTCCCAGTTGCGCTGCGAGGAAACCTCTTTGCCAAGGGCTCCCCTACTAGGGGAGCTGGCGAACGAAGTGAGACTGAGAGGTTGTACAAAGGACGGGCCTGCCCGTGAGCCGCAATTGGCTCCCCCTTTGGGGGAGCTGGCAAAACCGTCAGGTTTTGACTGAGAGGGCGAGGATGCTGCCCTTTGAATTTCGCTAAAACCTCAAACGCTGGAATCGGTTGAATCCCGTTATTGACCCGCACTGCGGAATGCGGTAAAATATAGGTGTCCCAGGATCGGGAAATGACTTGTGAATGCAAACAAGGAGGTCATTGGAATGAAGACCAAGAGACTGATCTCGCTGCTGCTTGCCGCCGTTCTGGCGCTGAGTGTAGCTGCTGTCCCTGCGTCTGCAGCAGCGGCCGGCACGCAGCTCCCCACACCGGAAGCGGCCCAGTTGGACCAGACCAACGATGTTGTTTCGATCCGCCTGACCACGTCGGGCGATATGACGTATGGTTCGCCGTTTACCCTCAGTGTGCAGACCACCCCTGCCGATACCCAGTATATCGGCGTGGTGCTGGGCACCGGCGGTGAAGCAAAGGGGTATGTGACGCTGATCCTTTCGGGCAAGATCCGCACCCTGCTCAAGATGATCCCGCTGCCCAAGAAGATGTCGGCCAACCCGGAGCAGGAGGAAGAATTCAACGTCTACGCCTACCTCAAGCAGCTGATCGACGGCAACGATGTCAGCGTGTTGCTGCGGGTAGCGGATGAAGTGGTGTCCGTAATGGACAGCCTGAAATTCTACCTGCCCACCCTGAAAGATGTCTCCACCGGGATGAAGCTGGCGCTGGAAATGATCCGCCGCTATCTGCCGGAGGGGGCGATGAGCCGCATTTATCTGGACGAGCAGCCCACCGATGCAGGCAACTACATCGCGGGGGCCATTGCTCTGGAATCCGGCGATGTGAACACGGCAGGTCTTGCCATGTTCCGCATCAAGCCCAAGACGGCCGGTGTGCGGCTGTACTGGGCGCAGGAGGCTCCGGCGGCCATGACCGCAGCCGAGGGCGCTGCGTTCAATCCGGCTGCCGTGTTGGAGGACAACGGCCAGGTCATCGAGGGAGCCAGGGTCAGTGTGACATACAGAAAACAGGAGGGCTTCCTGGCCAGCCTGTTCGGAGGCTCGGAGCAGAGCACGTTCCCCACGGAGCCCGGCACCTATGAGGAGATCGCCACCGTCAGCGGCAATTACTCCTGTGATAAGATCAGCCGGATCATCGTGATCCAGTAATTCAAAACCATCCCATAAAAACCGACCCCCGTGTGCCGCGGCACACGGGGGTCGGTTTTTATGTTGCGGCCGCCATTCGGGGGGCGGATCACCCGGCCGAACCGCGCATCTTCCGCCGTTTCCGGCTGTAAGATCGGCGGCGGCGAACGCGCCTGGTACGGAAGCGATCTGTGTCAAAATTGTAAAATCTAAAACAATTTAACTATTTTTCTTGACTTATCCAACGATTTGGGTATAATGGTCGTGTTCGCAAGAAAACTCAAAAAATTTAGATATTCAAAAGACAAGTCAAATAAAGGAGACTACTGCCATGACGTTTGAAGAAATGAAAAAGATCGTTGTTGATACCCTGAACTGCGAGGAAGATAAGGTGACCATGGAGGCCAGCCTGACCGAGGATCTGGAGGCCGACAGCCTGGATGCCGTGGAGCTGAACATGGCGCTGGAAGATGCCTGCGGCGTATCCATCCCGGACGAGGAGCTGGCAAAGCTCAAGACCGTGGGTGACATCTTCAACTACATCACCGCACACGTCTGAGGCAGACAGCGATGAACGATATCCGAGATTTGTTCCCCGGCCGAATGCGGGAACGGACCTTCCAGCTGAAAGCCAAGCGGGATGCCGGAGCCGTCTGGAAGGAGCCTCAGTTCGTGGAGTGCAAGCAGTGCGGCCGCCGCGCTGCCCGCATTCTGTGGACAAAAAGCCTGTACGTCTGCCCCAACTGCGGCTACCACATGCCCATTGGCGGGTATTATCGGCTCAGTCTGGTGCTGGACCACGGCAGCTTCCGGGAACTGGACGCAAACCTTGCCCCGCAGGATGTCCTGCACTTTCCCGATTACGAGGAAAAACTCACCGCCGCTCAGAATAAGACCGGCCTTCACGAAGCTGTCGTCACGGCCACAGGCCGCATTGGCGGGGTCGCCTGCGTGGCCGCCGTGCTGGACAGCCGCTTTTTTATGGGCAGTATGAGTACGGCCGTGGGCGATAAGATCACCCGCGCCATCGAGCATGCCGCGGCCAAGCGTCTGCCGCTGGTCATCTTTTCGGCCAGCGGCGGTGCCCGGATGCAGGAGGGCATTTTCAGCCTGATGCAGATGGCCAAGACCAGCGCTGCCATTCAGCGCTTTTCCGCAAAGGGCGGGCTGTACGTCAGCGTGCTGACCCATCCCACCACCGGCGGCGTGACCGCCAGCTTTGCCAGCCTGGGAGATATCATGCTGGCGGAGCCGGGTGCGCTCATCGGCTTTGCCGGGCCGCGCGTCATCGAGCAGACCATTGGGGAAAAGCTGCCCGCCGGGTTCCAGCGCAGCGAGTTTCAGATGGAGCACGGCTTTGTGGATCAGGTGGTTCCCCGTGATCAGCTGCGGGATACGCTGATCCAGATTTTGCAGCTTCATACCGGAGGAAAGCGCCTATGATCAAAGAAATTTTAGAGCAGCTGGCTCCGCTGGACGCTCAGATCGCCGCGCTGAAAGGCAGCGGTGATATGGAGGCCATCACAGCCCATGCGTCCGAGCTGGCGGAGCTGGCCGTGGAAGAAGATGAGATCCTGCGCTCCTGCGGCCCGCTGACCGCCGAGGACCGGGTGTTTCTGGCCCGGCATCCGGAGCGCCCCCACATCGACGAAACCGTTTCCGCGCTGTTCACGGATTTCTTCGAGCAGTGCGGCGACCGTCAATGCAAAGAGGACCGCGCCATTCTGGGCGGCATCGCCCGGTTCCATGGGATGCCCGTGACGGTCATCGGCCACCGCAAGGGCTCCACGCTGGAAGAAAATCTGGCCTGCAACTTCGGGATGCCGGGGCCGGAAGGCTACCGTAAGGCCCTGCGCCTGATGAAGCAGGCCGAAAAGTTCGGCCGCCCCATCATTACCTTTATCGACACGCCGGGCGCATACCCCGGCAAGGATGCCGAGGAGCGCGGCCAGGGCGAAGCCATTGCGCGGAACCTGATGGAGATGAGCGGCCTGACGGTTCCGGTCATTGCGGTCGTCACCGGCGAGGGTTCCTCCGGCGGCGCGCTGGCGCTGGGCGTGGCGAACCACATCCTGATGCTGGAAAATGCCGTTTATTCCGTTCTGAGCCCGGAAGGCTTTGCCAGCATCCTGTGGAAGGATGCCTCCCGCAGCGGCGAAGCCTGCGAGATGATGAAGCTGACCGCACAGGACCTCTACAACGACGGCATCGTGGAGGAAGTGATCCCGGAGCCGGTGGGCGGTGCTCAGCGCGGCCATGCGGCCCTGTTTGAGCGGCTGGACGCGGCCCTGCGCACCCACCTGAAAGAACTGTGCAGCGTGAACGGCCGACAGCTGGCTGAGCAACGCTACAAGAAATACCGCCAGATCGGAGAAACGAGGAACGCATGAATGGTTTGCAGTTGATCGCCACCGGCGGGGCGCTGCCCGGCCGGACGGTCACGAATGAGGACCTGAGCCGCATGGTGGACACCAGCGATGAGTGGATCGCCAGCCGCACCGGCATCCGCACCCGGCACTGGTGTACGGAGGACGAATCCGCCGCCACGCTGGCCATTGCCGCCGCACGGCAGGCATTGGAACGCAGCGGTCTTTCCCCTGCGGACATCGGGTGCTGTGTCTGCGCGACCCTGTCCGCACCGGATGCCACCCCCAGCATCGCCTGTCAGGTGCAGGCGGCGCTGGGTCTGCCGGAAAACCGGCCCGCGCTGGATATCAACGCGGCCTGTTCCGGCTTTTTGTACGGCATGGCCGTGGCGCGGGGACTGCTGGAAACGATGGACGGGCAGTACGCCCTTGTCATTGGGTGCGAGGCCCTCTCCCGCCTGATGGATCCCGCCGACCGCTCCACCTGCGTCCTGTTCGGCGATGGGGCCGGGGCCGCTGTCTTCCGGCTGGCCGATACGCCTTTTGCGCTTACGCTGGGCGCACGCGGCAGCGATGTCCTCCACGCAGGCGGGGCGAGCCGCACCGGTTCTGCTCCGATCACCATGGACGGCAGGGCGGTGTTCCGCTTTGCGGTGGACGCTCTGCCCAAATGTCTGCATACCGTGCTGGATGAAGCACAACTGACCCTGAATGATCTGTCGTGGGTGGTCTGCCATCAGGCCAACAGCCGCATCATTGACCACTGTGTCAAGGCATTGCGGGCTGACCCGGCCAAGTTTTACAAGAACATGGACCGCCATGGCAACACCAGCGCCGCCAGTATCCCGGTAGCCCTGAATGAGCTGGCCGAGAGCGGGCAGCTGATCCCGGGCAAACCGCTGGCCTGCATTGGCTTCGGCGGCGGCCTGACCTGGGGCGGGGCAGTCTTTACGTATAAAGGATAAGCTATGAAACTTCTGAACGAAATTCTGGGCACAAAATACCCCATCATTCAGGGCGGCATGGCCAACATTGCCACCGGTGAATTTGCCGCCGCCTGCTCCAACGCGGGTGCGCTGGGCATCATTGGGGCCGGCGGCATGAATGCCGACACCCTGCGCGAAAACATCCGCCGCTGCAAGCAGCTGACCGACAAGCCTTTCGGTGTGAACATCATGCTGATGCATCCGCAGGCAGATGAATTTGCAAAGATCGTGGTGGAGGAAGGCGTGCAGGTGGTCACCACCGGCGCGGGCAACCCGGGGAAATATGTGCCCATGTGGAAAGCCGCCGGCATTAAGGTGATCCCTGTGGTGGCCGCCGCCGTGCTGGCAAAGCATCTGGAGCCGCTTGGCATCGACGCTGTGATCGCCGAGGGGACCGAGAGCGGCGGCCATGTGGGCGAAATGGCCACCATGGCGCTGGTGCCGCAGGTGGTGGACGCAGTGCATGTGCCCGTCGTTGCGGCGGGCGGCATTGCCGACGGCCGTCAGCTGGCGGCAGCGCTGGCGCTGGGAGCCTGCGGCGTGCAGGTGGGCACCTGCCTCCTCGTGAGCGAGGAATGCCCCATCCATGAAAACTACAAAGCCGCCCTGCTCAAGGCCAAGGACAGCGACACCATCGTCACCGGCCGCATCGGCGGCTCCCCGGTGCGTGTGCTGAAAAACCGCATGAGCCGCGAGTATGTCCGGCAGGAAAAGGCCGGGGCCGACAAGATGGAACTGGAAAAATACACGCTGGGCAGCCTGCGCCGCGCCGTGTTTGAGGGCGATACCGCCACCGGCAGCCTGATGGCCGGTCAGGTGGCCGGAATGCTGCATGAGGTGCGCCCGGTGGCGGACATTCTGGCCGACCTGTGGGACAGTGGGAGGCAGCGCATCCGTGCGCTGAATGCGGAATGCTGACCCTCGGGAAAAAAGCCCTGTCCGTGCCCATTTTACAGGGCGGCATGGGCGTGGGCGTTTCGCTGGGCGGGCTGGCCGGTGCCGTAGCTGCCTGCGGCGGCATGGGGTGCATCTCCACCGCCGATGCGGGCTACCGGGAGCCGGACTTTGCCCGCGACCCGGCAGCCGCCAACCACCGGGCCCTGACGGCGGAAATCCAAAAGGCAAAGGCCCTTGCAAAAGGCGCGGGCATGGTGGCCATCAACGCCATGGTCGCCACACAGGACTATGCCGCCGCCATCCGCACCGCCGTGGAAGCGGGGGTGGACGCGGTGGTGTCCGGCGCGGGTCTGCCGTTGGAACTGCCCGGCCTTGTGAACACGCCGGAAGTTGCGATCGCCCCCATCGTTTCCAGCGGCCGGGCGGCAAAGCTCATCCTGCGCCGCTGGGCCAAGGAGTTCGGCCGCACCGCCGATTTTGTGGTCATCGAGGGCTGCAAGGCGGGCGGGCATCTTGGCTTTTCCGAAACCGACCTGCTGACCGGGAAATGCCAGACACTGGACGAGATCCTGCCTGAGGTGCTGGCCGAAGTGAAATCGTATGAGGAAACGTTCGGCCACCGCATCCCGGTGTTCGTAGCGGGCGGCGTGTACACCGGGGCCGATATGGCCCACTTTACCCGCATGGGTGCCGCCGGTGTTCAGCTTGCCACCCGCTTTATCACGACTTCCGAATGCGATGCATCGCAAGGGTACAAGGAGGTTCTCCTGCACGCTGTCCCGGAAGATGTGCGCATCATCCACAGCCCGGTGGGAATGCCGGGCCGGGCGCTGAATACCCCGCTGGTGCAGGCAATGGCAGAGGGAAAACGCTTCCCGCCCAAACACTGCGCCCGCTGTCTGAAAACCTGCGACCCCGCCAAAGTGCCCTACTGCATCACCCATGCACTCATTGAAGCCGTCAAAGGCAATGTGGAGGAAGGGCTTTTCTTCTGTGGGGACAATGTGGGCAGGCTTGACCGGATGTACACCGTCCGCGAACTGATGGACGAACTTGTGACTGAATGGAGGCAAAACCGATGAAACTTGCCGTTTTGTATGCCGGTCAGGGCGCTCAGCACCCCGGCATGGGCAAAGAATTTTACGAAGATGCTCCCGCCTTCCGGGCGGCGTTCGACAGCGCAGAATTGGATTTTGACCTGCACCGCGTCTGCTTTGAGGACCCGGACGGCGTTCTGAATCAGACCCAGTACACCCAGCCCTGCATGGTGGCCTTTGCCTGCGGCGTGACCGCCGTGCTGGCGGAAAAGGGCATCAAGCCCGCCTATGTGGCCGGACTTTCCCTCGGCGAATATTCCGCGCTGGAAGCCGCCGGGGTGTTCAGCGCCAAGCAGGCCATTGAACTGGCCGCCTACCGGGGCAAAGCCATGGCAGAGGCGGCTCAGGGCATCGACTGCGGCATGACCGCCGTGCTGAACCTTGACCGGAACACGCTTGCCGCCTGCTGCGAGCAGGCTTCGGCTCTGGGCTGTGTGCAGATCTGCAACTACAACTGCCCGGGCCAGCTGGTCATTGGCGGCGAAAAAGCCGCAGTGGACAAAGCCGCCGCACTGGCCAAAGAAGCCGGTGCCCGCCGCTGCATCCCGCTCAAGGTCAGCGGCCCGTTTCACACCTGCCTGATGGCCCCCGCCGGGGATGCACTGGCAAAGCGGTTTGAAACGGAAGCGTTTGGTTCCATGAAAGTTCCGGTGCTGTTCAACTGCCTTGGCCGCGAAAAGGCCGAGGCCGACAGCATTGCCGCCCTGCTGGTGAAGCAGGTGCAGAGCAGTGTTTACATGGAAGATACCCTGCGCCGTCTGGGCGAGCTGGGGGTCGATCATATTCTGGAAGTCGGCCCGGGCAGTGCGCTGTCCGGCTTTGTGAAAAAGACGCTGCCCGGCGTGACCTGCGCCGCCGTGGAGACCCCGGCAGAGCTGGATCAGGTGCTGACCGCATGGAAGGAAGAACAATGAGCGAAGAAAAAATCATCCGCACGGCCGTTGTCACCGGCGGAAGCCGCGGCATTGGCCGGGCGGTGTGCGTGGCTCTGGCAAAACAGGGCTGCAATGTGGTGGTCAACTACTGCCACGGCGAAGCCGCTGCCGCCGAGACCGTGGCGCTGTGCAAGGCCGAAGGTGCAGATGCCGTAGCTGTGCAGGCCGATGTTTCCACCGCTGAGGGCTGCAAGCAGCTTTTTGAAGAAGCCGGAAACACGTTTGGCCGGGTGGAGATCCTTGTGAACAACGCGGGCATCACCCGTGACAACCTGATTTTACGCATGACCGAAGCAGACTTTGACGCTGTGCTGAATGCAAACCTGAAAGGCGCGTTCCTCTGCTGCAAAGAGGCCGCCCGCCGCATGGTGCGCCAGCGGTATGGCCGCATTGTGAATCTGAGCAGTGTGGTCGCCCTGCGGGGCAATGCGGGCCAGACCAATTACGCCGCCAGCAAGGCCGGGCTGATCGGCCTGACCAAAAGCCTGGCACGGGAACTGGCCGGTCGGAACGTGACCGTGAACGCCGTGGCTCCGGGTTTTATTGAAACCGATATGACTGCCGTCCTGCCGGAAACCGTCCGCGCTGAGATGCTGAAAGGCATCCCGGCGGGCCGCGCAGGAACAACGCAGGACGTGGCAAATGCCGTGGCGTTTTTTGCCGCAGAACAAAGCAGCTATCTCACCGGGCAGGTGCTCTGTGTGGATGGCGGCATGGCAATGTAAAAGGAGAATGTTCGCATGGAAAAACGCAGAGTTGTGATCACCGGCCTTGGCACCGTGAACCCGCTGGGCAGCAGCGTTTCCGAAAGCTGGGCCGCCGCCAAAGCCGGCAAATGCGGCATTGGCCCCATTACCCAGTTCGACACCACGGATTTCAAGTGCAAGCTGGCCGGCGAAGTAAAAAACTTTGACCCGGAAACGGTCGTGGACAAAAAGGAAGCCCGCAAGATGGCCCGCTTTACCGTTCTGGCCCTTGCTGCCGCCGCTGAAGCGGTTGCAGACAGCGGCCTGGACACCGAAGCGGAAGCGAAGCAGATCGGTGTCATCCTTTCCAGCGGCATCGGCGGCCTGCCCACCATTGAGGAGCAGCACACCCGCGGCGAGGAAAAGGGGATGGAGAAAGTCAGCCCCTACTTCGTACCCATGTCCATTGCCAATATGGCGGCGGCACAGGTGGCCATCCGCTTTGGCCTGAAAGGCATGTGTACCTGCCCGGTGACCGCCTGTGCAGGCGGCACCAACGCCGTGGGCGATGCGTTCCACCGGATCCGCGATGGCTACGAAACCGCCATGGTCTGCGGCGGTGCGGAGAGCTGCATCAGCCCGCTGGGCATCGGCGGCTTCACCAGCATGAAAGCGCTTTCCACGGCCACCGACCCGGATGCGGCCAGCCTGCCCTTTGATGCGCGGCGCGGAGGCTTCGTCATGGGCGAGGGAAGCGGCGTGCTGGTGCTGGAAGAACTGGAGCACGCCAAAGCGCGCGGTGCTAAAATTTACGCGGAAGTGGTGGGCTATGGTGCCAACTGCGATGCCTACCACTTTACTGCCCCGGCACCCGGCGGCGCAGGTGCCATCGACTGCATGAAGCTGACGCTGGCCGATGCGGGCATCACCCCGGAGCAGATGGATCACATCAACGCCCACGGCACCGGCACCCACATGAACGATGCCTGTGAGACCGCTGCCATCCATGCCGTGTTCGGCGAGCATGCAAAGCAGCTGACGGTTGTGAGCACCAAGAGCATGACCGGCCACCTGCTGGGCGGCGCGGGCGGCATCGAAGCCGTATTTACCGCGCTGGCCCTGCGGGACCAGTTTGCCCCGCCCACCATCCATTACGAACAGCCGGACCCGGAGTGCGATCTGGACTATGTGCCGAACGTTGGCCGCCCGCAGGCCATGACCTATGCCCTGAGCAACAGTCTGGGCTTTGGCGGGCACAACGCCTGTATCGCCCTGCGCAGATGGGAGGGCTGACCTATGGCAGAACCCCGCACCGTGCGTGAAAACGCAAACGCTCTGAACAGCGAACAGATCGCAGCCCTCTTGCCGCACCGCTATCCCTTTGCCCTCGTGGACCGCATCCTGGACTATGAGCCGGGTCAGTGGGCCATTGGCCGCAAGTGCGTTTCCCGCAACGAGGAATTTTTCTGCGGACACTTTCCCGGCCAGCCGGTGATGCCGGGGGTACTCATCCTCGAAGCACTGGCCCAGACCGGGGCCGTGGCGGCGCTGAGCCTGCCGGAGAACAAGGGCAAACTGGCCCTCTTTGGCGGCATCAAAAATGCCCGCTTCCGCAAGCAGGTCACCCCCGGCGATGTGCTCACGCTCCACTGTGAGCTGGTGGAACAGCACGGCCCGGTGGGCATCGGCAAAGCGTCCGCCTATGTGGACGGCAAATGTGCCGCCACGGCAGAACTGACCTTTGTGCTGACCGAAGCAGAAACTGCGTCTTGAAGCTTCTTGTACGCAGCGATTGACCCAAAATACAGTAAGGCAGGATACCACCGCCATGGTGATATCCTGCCTTTGTTCGTTTACCGCTCTGCTGATTGAAACCATGGCCGGTTACATGTTTATAAGAACGCTGATGCAGAGTTCCAGTGCTTTCCGCAAAGAACCCTTTCCCCAATCTCTCTCATCATGAGCATCAATATTCGCAAGAGAGTCGGCAGTGTAGAGAATCTGGCCAAAGACTGCACCACGTTTCTGGGCGCAGGCAGCCAATGCAGCACACTCCATTTCAACTGTGGAACAGCCCTCGGATCTGCGGTATTCTACCATGTCTCGTGTTTCTCGGAAAAAGCCATCCGTTGTCCACGTGATACATTTTTGAAACGGAAGATTCAACGCACAAAAAGTCTGCTCGATGGCTTTTATCGCGGAAGGCTCCAAATCAACAAACCGAGCGGCTGGAAGATAATGATACGAAGTGCCTTCATCGCGCATCGCCCTGATGGGGATCAAGAATTCGTTTTCGTCCAGATCGGTCAGCACTCCGCAAGAACCGGCTGAAATTATTTTTTTGCATCCGCAGGAGATCAAAAAATCCAGAAGCTGTGCAGCCGCAGAAGCCCCCAGCGGTGCCTGACACAGGCAAAATTCCAGCCCCTTTTGCCGGACGATATAAACCGGATAGCTTTTTGTGATCGTTTCAAAGTGTTCGGCAATGACCGCGTCCATTTCAAATGCGTAATCATCAATCATATCGCCCAGAAAACCAAACACACATTTTTCTGGAAGGATTAGTTGCTCTGCTCCATGATTGGGCCGGATGACCTCAGCAGAATCAAAATCGTATTCAAGAATGGGAAGATCATGTTTTTGTATCATAGATAATTTCCTTTTCCTGCAAATAGCTGTATAAAAAATACCCGAACCCTTTTTCATAAAGAATCGGGTTCGTACAACCTTGGTAGACATTCCTAGGGGTCTAGGAACCGCGAAGCAACAGCTGCCGTAACGTGCTGCCGGCCTGTACGGGTTGCGTTTGCTGATTTTTCCGCAGCCCCTTGGCGGGGCCTTGAAAAATCAGAACGCGGCCCCAACAACTCCTCCCTGTTTCGGCCGCAGGCCGCGGTCGTCGTCGTTGCTGTTCGAGTCCTGTACCGTCCTGCTGCTCCAACGCAGGTTCGTTGTGGAGATGCTCCGGCAGTGACAGCTTTCTTGGTAGACATTCCTTGACATCACCAACCACGGGCTAACCAAAGCCCCACTGGGGCTTTGGTTCCGGTGCTGCGCACCGTCGCCCTTTCGAGTCCTGTACCGTCCTGCTCCAACATGAGTTGGTGGATGACGCAAGAAAAAAGCCCCTGACCGAAGTCAGAGGCTCTTGTTTTGGTGGACGGTACAGGACTCGAACCTGTGACCTCCTGCACGTCAAGCAGATGCTCTACCAGCTGAGCTAACCGTCCAAATGTCATATCGACTTGGCTATGATACCACAGTTTTGCTGCAAAAGCAAGCATTTTTTGAAAAAATCCGATTTTTTCCGCCTGATGCAGGAAAAACGGCGGGTGGTGCAGATCGGATGAACGGGGCAGGGGCATCACAAGGCCCGGCGGATGATATCGTAAAGCACCGGCTTCATGGCATCAATGTTGTCGGGCTTGCCCTCCAATACGGAGGTATAGCACACCGACATGCACATGCTGCCCAGGGCAGTGATGCGCTGGTAGATCTCACGCTCGGTGCGGCCGGACATTTCGGGGCTGCGCATCACGGTCTTGAGCACCTTGCGCATCAGGGGCTCTGCCTCGCTGGAAGCTTCGATCTGGTCCAGCCCCGGCCAGACAAAGCTGCGTTCCAGAAAGCGCAGCATCAGCGTATCCTTGCGCAGCGCCTCGATGATGTGGTCGATCACAAAGATCATCTGGTCGGGGAACGAAGTCAGAGCATCGCCCCGGCGCTCGGCGGCGGCACAGGCATCGTCCAGCAGCTGGTAGCTCACCCGTGCCAGCAGCGCCTGGGTCACCGCGCCTTTGTCCGCAAAATAAAGGTAAAACGTGCCCTTGCCCACCTTGGCGCGGGAGGTGATATCCTCCACGCTGGTCTTGGCCGCGCCCCGCTCCAAAAACAGCTCATAGGCTGCATCCAGAAGTGCCCTACGCTTTTCCTGCTTTTTTCCTTCCACGGTGTTCATGGTGTTGGCGGTTCCTCTTTTCTGACATGGTTTTGCTGCGTAAACATTATTTTAGCAGGCTGTGTGCCGCAGTGCAAGAGCAAAACCGCCGTGGTGTACTATACAATTTCGGGTCGATGATAAAAAAACTGACTTTTGGTCACTTTTTGGCTTGACACCCTGTTCCGGTTCGCTATAATAGGGTTTGCTCAGAAATGACCACGGGTCACTTTTGAGGCCGATCCCATCAAATTTTTATGGAGGGTTCTCATGAAAAAGATCGCACAGGGCATCGTGCGGTTCCGGAAGCTGATCCTGACAGTGGCTGTGCTGCTGCTGATCCCTTCCGCCATCGGCGCGGTTGCCACCCGCATCAACTATGACATCCTCACCTACCTGCCGCAGGATCTGGACTCCATGATCGGCGAGGTAGCCCTTGAGGACGATTTCCATCTGGCCTCCACCGGTATGATCACGGTAGAGGGCCTGCCAACCAATGAACTCATCGCGATGAAAAAAGAGATCGATGCCGTGCCCGGTGTCACCCAGACGTTCTGGCTCAGCGATGTGATCGACCCCAGCATCCCCACCGAGATGCTGCCTGCCGATGTGCAGCAGTTCATGTTTGGCAAAAACGATTCCACCATGCTCATCGTCCGGTTCGATGCCCCCAGTGCCAGCGACGAGACGATGAACGCCGTCAAGCAGATCGAAACGCTGCTGCGCAAAGACTGCTTCTTTGGCGGCATGAGCGTCATTTTGCAGGACACCAAGGCCTTGGTCAACCAGGAAATGCCCCTGTACATCCTGATTGCCGTGGGTGCCAGCCTGCTGGTGCTGTTCCTCTCGCTGGAAAGCACCGTCACGCCGCTGCTGTTCATGCTGGGCCTTTTGTTCCCCATTGTGTACAACTTTGGCACCAACATCTTCCTGGGCCAAATCAGCTACATCACCGAGGCCCTGGCTACCGTGCTGCAGCTGGGCGTGACGATGGACTTTTCCATCTTCCTGCTGCACCGCTACCAGGAAGAAAAGGAGCTGCGCTCCTCCAATGAAGAAGCAATGACCAGCGCCATCTGCAAGACCATGACCTCCATTTCCGCTTCCAGCCTGACCACCATTGCGGGCTTCCTGGCTCTGTGTGCCATGCGCCTGACGCTGGGCCGCGATATCGGCCTTGTCATGGCAAAGGGCGTGGCCCTGGGCGTTGTCTGCACCGTGGTCATTCTGCCCTCCCTGATCCTGACCTTTGATAAATGGGTGGAAAAATACAAGCACCGCACCCTGATCCCCAAGCTGACCAAGCTGAGTTACTTTGTCTCCAAGCATTCGGTGCCCATCGTGGTCGTCTTCATCCTCATCCTCATCCCCTTTGCCATTGCACAGAACAAGACCGAGGTCTACTACACCCTGTTCGACTCCCTGCCCCAGGACCTGACCGGCATCGTTGGCACCAACAAGCTGGGCGAGGACTTTGGCATGACCACCTCCCACTTCATCCTGGTGCATGATGACCTGACCGCCACCGAGGTGAGCGACCTGTGCGACGAGCTGCGCGATGTGGACGGCATCACGCAGGTGGTGAGCCTGGACTCCATCACCGGCCCCGGCTTCCAGACCGAGCTGCTGCCCGACAGTGTGACCGAGATCCTGCAGTCCGGCGGCTACAAGCTGATCCTGGCCAACAGCTCTTATAAGACCGGCACCGATGCCATCAACAACCAGCTGACCGAGATGATCGGCCGGATCAAAAAGGTAGACCCCGAGGGTGTCATCACCGGCGAGGGTGCCATGACGAAAGACCTGATCGAAGTGGCAGACGTGGACTTCAAAAACGTCAACGTCTGGTCGATCCTGGCCGTTCTGGTGATCATCGCCCTTTCGTTCAAGAGCCTGTCCATCCCGGTGCTGCTGGTGGCCAGCATCGAGGCGGCCATTGCCATCAACATGGGCATCCCGTACTTTACCGGTACTCAGCTGCCGTTCATTGCCAGCATCGTCATTGGTACCATCCAGCTGGGTGCTACCGTGGACTACTCCATCCTGATGACCACCCGCTACCACGAGGAGCGCGCCTTTGGCCGCACGCCCAAAGAGGCTGCGCAGCAGTCGCTGGAGCACTGCAGCCAGTCCATCCTGACCAGCGGCCTGACCTTCTTTGCCGCCACCGTGGGCGTGTCCGCCATCAGTAAGATGGAGCTGCTGCAGAGCATCTGCCTGCTGATCTCCCGCGGCGCTTTGATCAGCATGGTCGTTATTCTGGTCGTGCTGCCCGCCGCCCTGATGCTGTGCGACTGGATCATCCGCCACACCACCCTGAAATGGATGGTGCCTGAATCTGCCAACGCCAAGAAGTCTGAAAAGGAGTAATGCGTTATGAAAAGATCGCTTCGTTTCGCCAGTGCGGCGCTGGCCCTGACCCTCGCCGCCGGAATGACCCTGCCGGCCTTTGCCGCCGGAAAGGCCGATTTTTCCAAGGATGAGACTGTGTATGCGGTGATGAATGCCGACGGCTCCGTGAAAAGCACCACCGTCAGCGAGCATGTGTACAGCGCCTCCGGCCTGTCGGGCGTGACCGACCAGACCACGCTGAGCGATATCCAGAACACCGAAAGCGATGCCGCCTTTACCCAGGATGGCGAAAAGCTGGTCTGGAACACCGACGATACCGATGTGTACTATAAAGGCAGCACCGACAAGGCCCTGCCCATCACAGCGAACGTGACCTACACCCTGGACGGCGTGACCGACAGCCTGGAAAATCTGCTGGGCAAGAGCGGCCATCTGACCGTTCGGATCGACCTGACCAACAACGAGACCGGCACGGTGAGCGTCAATGGCAAGGACCGCACCGTGGTCACCCCGCTGATCACGGCCGTGGGTGTCATTTTTGGTGAGGAGGCCGCCAATGTCAACGCCGAGCACGGCGTGCTGGAATCCGCTGCCAAGAGCAGCGTGGCCGCGTTCGTCTGCCTGCCGGGCGTGCGGGAGTCTCTGGACGGCCTGCTGCCCGATGACCTGTCCACCGTGGAAGATTACCTGCAGGACAGCGTGACCGTGGAAGCCGATGTGGAGGGGCTGACCGCTCCTCAGATCATGCTGGCCGCTGCCACCAACGCCGCCGCTCTGGGCACCGACAACGTGTTTGACCTGAGCAGCATCAATGACCTGACCGACGGCATCAACCAGCTGAACGATGCCATGAACCAGCTGATGGACGGCGCTGCTCAGCTGGTGGACGGTGCTGCCCAGCTGGCAAACGGCACGCTGACCCTGCTGGACGGTGCTGCCCAGCTGAACACCGGTGCCGCTGCCCTGGACGAGGGCCTGGGCCAGCTGACCAACGGCCTGGACACCCTGACTTCCAACAACGCAGCCCTGACCGCCGGTGCCCGGCAGGTGGCCGACGGTGTCCTGGCCTCGGCCAACAAGACCCTGAAAGAGGGCGGCCTGATCGACGAGGACATGACCTGGAGCAACTACGCCGAGGTCATTGACAACATTCTGACCATGAACGAAAAAACGCTGGCCGCTGCCCGCAAAAAGATGGTGCGTACCGTCTGGGAGCAGGAACCCAGCTTCAAGGACAGCCAGCTGGATCTGGCCCTGTACCTTTCCGCCACCAAGACCAATCACGACCTGGAAGCCGCCCTGCGCCTGATGCAGAACTACGATCCCTCGATGCTGTGTGGGATGCTGCAGATGGTGACCGACTCCGATGCCAAGCAGACCGTGCAGGCCGAACTCAAGCTGCAGGCCGAGAACAGCCAGGACATCGCGGATGTCCGCGCCCTCAAGACCAGCCTGAGCCAGATCCAGTACTTTGTCAGCAGCGTGGGCCAGTACACCGACGGCGTGGCTGCCGCAGCCGATGGTGCTCATTCCGCGAAAGACGGCAGCGCCCAGCTGGCCGATGGCACCAAGACCCTGTACGATGGCGTGACCACCCTGAACGACGGTGCGGGCCAGCTTTCCGATGGCACGGTGCAGCTGAACGACGGCCTGAACCGGTTCAACGAGGAGGGCATCTCCAAGCTGACCGGTGCGCTGGATCAGGATCAGCTCCACGGCCTCAAGACCGTGCTGGACGAGATGAGCAGCCGCCTGGAAAACTACACCAGCTTTGCCGGTGCTCCGGAGGATGCTTCCTGCAGCGTCAAATTCATTTACAAGACTGGTGAGACCGTGGCCGCCGCACAGACGGTGGCCGACACCACTGCCCAGACTCAGGAAGGCAACTTCTTCACCCGCCTGTGGCAGCGGATCGTGAACCTGTTCAAGTTCTGAGAAAAAAGCTCCATAAAGCCATGATCAAAAACTCCCCGCCATGCAGAGCACAAAACCTGCACGGCGGGGAGTTTTTTTGCCGGTGTAAAAAGGGGAGCGGGCTCAGATCACATAATCGTTGCCATCCTGCTCCGGGGAAGCGAGGTCGGCCAGGGTGATCTTGCCAAAGTAATCGGAGATCAGGTCGTTCAGGCCTTTCCACATGCTGTAAGTGCGGCAGTTGACCATCCGCTCACACATGGGGGCTCCGGGCACCAGACAGCTGACCGGGGCAAGGCTGCCCTCCGTCAGCAGCAAAATCTCAGCCACGGTGTACTGGTCCGGGCTGCGGGTCAGCCGGTAGCCGCCGCCCTTGCCGCGCAGGCCCTCCAGAAAGCCGTTCTGGACCAGGACTTTCAGGATGTTTTCCAGATATTTTTCGGAGATCTCCTGCCGTGCGGCGACCTCTTTCAGCGGGACATAGCGCTCGGCCTGATGCTCGGCGAGGTCGATCATCACACGCAGCGCATAGCGGCCTTTGGTTGAAACGATCATAGTTGCATACTCCTTATTTCTTGGGCGCTGCTCCGCACAAAGCCCCCTGCCGGAAAGTGCCCGGCACAGCGGCAGACGGGATGCAGAGAACGCCCGGATAGTTGTTCCGGAAAGATTAAACCTATTATACAACGGGGTAAATAACTTTTCAATCGCTTTTTTCGATTTTTCCATTGACAAACAGAACGGAGAGGACTATAATACCATCAAACCCACAAACGATGTTGGTTTAGAGGGAATAAAGAACCGTCAGACAACTTCCGGGCCAAGCGCCCGCAGAGGGAGGATAAACTTATGAGCAAGATTTACACGTCCGCAGACCAGCTGATCGGCCACACTCCGCTGCTGGAGCTGACCCACATTGAAAAGGAAGCTGACCTGAAAGCCACTGTGCTGGCAAAGCTGGAATACTTCAACCCGGCCGGTTCCGTCAAGGACCGCATCGCCAAGAAGATGATCGACGATGCCGAGGCCACCGGCAAGCTCAAGCCCGGCTCCGTGATCATTGAGCCGACTTCCGGCAACACCGGCATCGGCCTGGCTGCTGTGGCTGCCGCCAAGGGCTACCGCATCATCATCGTGATGCCGGAGACCATGAGCGTGGAGCGCCGCCAGCTGATGAAAGCCTACGGTGCGGAGCTGGTGCTGAGCGAGGGTGCCAAGGGCATGAAAGGTGCCATTGCCAAGGCCGATGAGCTGGCCAAGGAGATCCCCAATTCCTTTATCCCCGGCCAGTTCGTCAACCCGGCCAACCCCAAGGCTCACATTGAGACGACCGGCCCGGAGATCTGGGACGACACCGACGGCAAGGTGGACATCTTTGTGGCAGGCGTTGGCACCGGCGGCACGGTGACCGGCGTGGGCCAGTACCTCAAGAGCAAGAACCCCGCCGTCAAGGTGGTGGCCGTGGAGCCTGCTTCCTCCCCGGTGCTGAGCAAGGGCACGGCCGGTGCCCATAAGATCCAGGGCATCGGCGCAGGCTTTGTGCCCGATGTGCTGGATACCAAGATCTACGATGAGATCATCCCCGTGACCAACGAGGATGCCTTTGCCACCGGCCGCCTGATCGGCCACAAGGAGGGCGTGCTGGTCGGCATTTCCTCCGGTGCCGCTGTCTGGGCTGCGCTGGAACTGGCAAAGCGCCCGGAGAACGCAGGCAAGAACATCGTGGTCCTGCTGCCCGATACCGGCGACCGCTACCTCTCCACCCCGCTGTTTGCGGAATAAGAAAAAGCCCTCACACTTGACAAAAATGTGAGAGCAGACGTATAATAATAACAGAGAAGGCGCTGGCCGCAGAGGTCAGCTTCCGTTCCCGTGAATCAAAAGAGATTGACCGTACGGTTTGGAAGACAGTGGCGGTCAATCTTTTTTGTTTTGCTTACGTTCAATGTACTGTAATACTTTCAATGCAACATCAATGGTTCCGTAGATCACGGTAACAATGAATGTCAGCAGTGCGAGCGTTTCCAGTAAAGTCATTGGACATCCCCCCTTCGCCATCAGGTTCCGGGAAGATTCGCTTTTCAAAAAAAGTTCCTTTCCCGGTCTCACCTGGTTCATTCGTGGAATGAAAGATGTGAACGGGTGCGGAAGCATGACCAGCCAATTGCGGACAGCGCCAACATCGCCTTATGGCGATACTTACAGAATATCACATTTACAGGTGGATTGCAATTGAGGATTCTTGTATGAACTACTATGCCGCCCCGATGGAGGGGCTGACAGACCGGGTCTGGCGGCAGGCCCACCAGCGCTGGTTCGGGCCGCAGGGCGCACCGGAGCGGTACTATGCGCCGTTCCTTTCGCCGCCGGAGAACCGCGTGCTCATCAAAAAGAAGATGGCGGAGCTGGACCCGGCGGCAAACCCCGGCGTTCCGGTGATCCCGCAGCTGCTGTGCAAGGACGGCGAGCTGGCAGCCTGGATGATCGGCGAGCTGCGGCAGCTGGGCTATACGGAAGTCAACCTGAACTTCGGCTGTCCGTCCGGCACGGTGACGGCAAAGGGCAAGGGGGCCGGGATGCTCCGGGATCCGGAAGCGCTGGATGCGTTCCTGGCGGCAGTGTTCGCCCAGGCGGGCGGGCCGGTGTCCGTCAAAACGCGGCTTGGCGTGGAAAAAGCGGAGGAGTTCGGGGCCGTTCTGGCAGTCTACGCAAAATACCCCATCTGTGAGCTGACCATCCACCCACGGGTGATGAAGCAGCTGTACCGCGGGCAGGCGGATCGTGCGGCCTTTGCCGCTGCCCTGCCGCAGTGCGGGATGCCGGTGTGCTACAACGGCGACGTGACCACACCGGAGGAACTGCTGCAATTGCAGGCACGGTTCCCGGGCCTGTCCGCCATCATGGTGGGCCGGGGGCTGATCGCAGACCCGGCCCTGCTGCGCCGCGCACGGGGCGGGGCCACGGCCTCCAAGGCAGAGCTGCGGGGCTACCACGATGAGCTGTACCACGGCTACACAGAGCTGTTTGGGGCCGCCAGCTGTGCGGTGAGCCGGATGAAGGCCCACTGGTTCTACCTCATCCACCGCTTTTCCGGGGCCGAAAAGCTGGAAAAGCAGCTGCGCAAAGCGCGCGAAGGCTGGGAGTATGAGACGGTGGTGAATCAGATCTTTACGCTGGAATTGATCTGAGAACGGGTTCGCCCTCTCAGGCAAAGCCTGGCGGCTTTGCCAGCTCTCCCAAAGGGAGAACCCTTGGAATAAGGTTCAATTTTAAGCTGATCGCCTGCGGCTCCAAAATCAACATCTGCCGCAGGCATATCACCTCATCAGTCGCCTGCGGCGACAGCTTCCCCATGGGGGAAGCCTTTTGCGCAGCCTTTACGTCAGCGGGGCAAATCATAGCGAAGCGTGGCTGAGAGGTTGTACAGAGCAGGGACTTCCCCTGCAAACAAAAAAGCCCCGCCGCAAAAAAGCGGCGGAGCCTGAAAGGACAGATACCGGGTCAGACGTTCAGGTAGCTGCGCAGCAAGGCTTGCAGCAGATCGTCACGGTCTACTTTCCGGATCAGGGAGCGGGCTCCCTTGTACGTTGTGATATAAGTGGGATCTTCCGACAGGATATAGCCCACCAGCTGATTGACCGGATTATAGCCTTTTTCTTTCAGTGCGTCGTACACCTGCTGCACGATCTCATGAATTTCGTAGTCCTTTTTGTCGTGGATCGAAAAAATAGCAGTCGCATCGCCCACGCAGTGCACCTCCCTTTTGTCTTGCGCCACGCCCTTTGGAAATAAGGCGTTGGAACTTATAGCCCATTGTACACGAAATGCGCCGGAACTTCAAGATTCCGGACCGGATTTTGCACACTTTACCTAAAATTTTCTGAGTTTTTGAGCGAAAACCACAGAGCAAATGCGTTTGCAGCGGAGGTTTTTTATGATCTATGGGATCGGGTGCGACCTGTGCGAGGTGGCACGGATGGAACAAAGCCTGGCCGGCCCCCACGCGGCGGCCTTTGTGCGGCGGGTGTTCGGCCCCGCAGAGCAGGAAGCGTTAGAGCTTTTGCAGCCCGGAACACAGCCGCCCCGGCGCACGGCACACAAAACGGCCAGCGCGGCAGCGGATTTTGCGGCCAAGGAGGCGTTCCTCAAGGCGGCGGGAACCGGCCTGCGGGAGCCGTTTTCCCTGTGCGAGATCGAAGCCGTGCGCCTGGAAAGCGGTGCCCCGGTGTATCGCTTCTCCGGCCGGACGGCAGCGTGGGTGGCGCAGCACCATCTGGCCGCAAAGCTATCGCTGAGCCACGACGGCGGCATGGCGCTGGCGTTCTGTGTGCTGGAAACGGCGGAAACCTGAGCGCGGCTGCCGCATACAATGAGATCAGGACCCGTGGGTGCATACCGGCCGCCCGGTTGGTACATACTAAAGGCAGACCAACCGGGGATGCGCAGGGCGCACCACATAGCGGGCGCATCCTCCAACATCAGGGAGGGACGATTTCATGGAGGTACACAGAGGAGAAGTTTTTTACGCGGATCTTTCGCCGGTGGTCGGCTCAGAGCAGGGCGGCATCCGCCCGGTGCTGATCGTGCAGAACGAGATCGGCAACCGGCACAGCCCCACGGTGATCGCGGCGGCCATTACATCCCGGCTGGACAAAGCCCGGCTGCCGACGCACATCAACATCCGGGCGGCGGATACCGGCCTTGCCAAAGACAGTGTGGTGCTGCTGGAACAGATCCGCACCCTGGACAAACACCGCCTGCGCGAGCGGGCGGGCCAGATCACGCCGGAAGATCAGCGCCGGGTCAATCAGGCGCTGGATGTCAGCCTGGGGCTGGACAGCTATTAAAAGGGGCTGTTGCACCGGCTTTTTCCCTTGTGCAACAGCCCCTTTTTTGCGCACCTTGCCCAAAAAGACGGGAAATATTTCTCTTACCCTGCGTGAATAAGGGTTATTTTGCATCGAATTGCTCTTGCGGGGGGGCGGTATCTGGTATACTGATAGTACCGAAGAAAGCAACGCCAAGCTGTAAGAAAGGATTGGAGGTTGATCTCTATGAAAAAGCTGGCAAAACTGACCGCCCTTCTGCTCACCGGTGTAATGCTGTTGCTGCTGGCATCCTGTGGAGCTGCCCCCAACCCGGGTGTGCCGGGCGGCAGCTCTGGCTTGACTGCGGCGGAAGCAAAGGCAAAGCGGGAGATCATCAAGGCTATCAATGAAGAACGCCAAAAAGTGAGGATGTCGTCACTGCAGGAAGTCACGGCACTTACTCAATTGGAGCAGGAGTTCATCGAACATTTCCGCGAAGCCGGAACGACGGGAATCCCCTTGAGTGAAGCAAACCAACTCGAGCGGGAGCTTCAGAAGAAGCAGAAGGAAGCTGGCTGGGAAAACACTGGGAGCATCAACTACGATAATTCGAATCCTGCTAAGCTGGACACCGTCTATGAGGGGGATACTCCAGAGTTTCGGAAAGAGTTGATCGGTTTTGGATTTGCAAATTCCATGGATTCTTCCACCGCTCTCAGCATTGGTGTGGTGACCATTGAGGGTAAAATCTATTGGACAGCTACTACACTGAAACCGATTACCTGACCCCTTGCCCCGCACGGAATAACACCTTTTGAATCACGCAAAGCCGGACAGCCCGCAGGCTGCCCGGCTTTTTTGCGCAACTCCCTCTTTTATGCGGTCATTCCTGCGGTTTCAGGCTGTCCTCTGCGTCGTGGAGCAGCGCATATTCCCGGATCTTTTCCAGGGTCTGCTCGCTGAGGATATGCTCTGCCTTGCAGGCATCCTCGGCGGCAACGGCTTCGTCCACGCCCAGCTGGACAAAAAAGTGGGTCAGCAGCCGGTGACGGCTGTAAATACGTTCGGCGATCTCGCGGCCCGGCTTCAGCAAGGTCAGGTTGCCCTCGCCGTCCACCGCGATGTAGCCGTTTTCCCGCAGCTTTTTCATCGCAATGCTGACGCTTGCCTTGGTGTAGCCCAGTTCGTTGACTACGTCGATGGAACGCACCCGGCCCATCCTCTGGCTCAGCATCAGGATCGTTTCAAGGTAATCTTCTGCGGATTGGTGGATCTGCATGGTTTATCGGCCTCCTGCCTTCTTGTTGATTTCCGGCCCGGAGCAGAAAACGCACATCGGTTCGGTTTGTTATAGGATACCACAATCTTACAGGGAATACAAGCAATCCATCGAAAGTTTGCTGGAACAAACCAAATCGAACCTACGAATCTTTGCGATTTTGCCGGCTGCGGCTCAGTGTTTGCCGGCCCGGTAGGCCTCTGGGCCGGAGGAGTACAGGTCGCCGCCGTGGGCATCCAGGATCACGGTCAGGGGCATGTCCTGCACGGTCAGGCGGCGGACCGCCTCGCAGCCAAGGTCGGGCCAGGCGATCACTTCCAGCGTCTGCACGCTTTTGGCCATCAGGGCCCCGGCCCCGCCCAGTGCGGCCAGATAGACCGCTCCGTTGCGGACCACGGCCGCCTTTACGGCTTCATCCCGCTTGCCTTTGCCGATCATGATCTTGTTGCCCAGGTCCAGCAGGCGTGGGCTCATGGCATCCATCCGGCCGCTGGTGGTGGGCCCGGCTGAACCGATCACCTCGCCGGGACGCTCCGGGGTGGGGCCGACGTAGTAGATGGCGCTGCCGTTCAGCGCAAAGGGGAGGGGCTCCCCCTTGTCCAGCGCCTCGATCATCCGCTTGTGGGCCTGATCGCGTGCCGTGTAGACCACACCGGACAACAGGACCGTGTCGCCCGCTTTCAGCGGGGCCAGGTCGGCAGCGGTGCAGGGAGTCGTCAGTTTGTATTCCATCATGCACCTCCTTACAGTTCTGCGCTGGCGCGGCGGGTCACATGGCAGGAAACGTTCACTGCCACGGGCAGCCCGGCCACATGGGTGGGCATCTGCTCAATGGCAAGGCCCAGGCAGGTGGTCTGGCCGCCAAAGCCCTGCGGCCCGATGCCCAGCTCGTTGATGGCGGTGAGCAGCTCCTGCTCCAGGGCCGCGTAGTAGGGGTCGGGGTTGGGCACATCCAGCGGACGGAGCAGGGCTTTTTTAGCCAGATAGGCTACTTTATCGAAGCTGCCGCCCACGCCGATGCCCAAAACGATGGGCGGGCAGGGGTTGGAACCGGCCTGCTGTACGGTTTCCAGGACGAACTTTTTGAAGCCCTCTACGCCGTCGGCGGGCTTGAGCATTTGGACCCGGCTCATATTCTCGCTGCCAAAGCCCTTGGGGGCCACGGTGATGCGGCAGCCGTCGCCGTCCACCAGATGCACGGTGATGGCGGCGGGGGTGTTATCGCCGGTGTTGCCCCGGCGCAGCGGGTCGGCCACGATGCTCTTGCGCAGGTAGCCGTCGGTGTAGCCCCGGCGCACGCCTTCGTGGATGGCGGTTTCAAAGCTGCCGTCGATGTGGACCTCGGTGCCCAGCTCCACGAACACGCAGGCCATGCCGGTGTCCTGGCAGATGGGCAGGTTCTTCTCTTTTGCGGCGGAAAGGTTGGACCACAGCAGGTCCAGGGTGTTTTTGGCCAGAGGCCAGGGCTCGGCCTGCCGGGCCTTGTCCAGCGCAGCCTGCACATCCTGCGGCAGCCGGGTGTTGGCCTGGATGCACAGCCGCGCAACGGTATGGGTGATCTCCTGTGCGGAAATGGTCCTCATACAAACGCCCTCCGCTTACAGGCGGGCCACGCCGGTCTCGCGTGCGGCCTTGGCCACGGCGTTTGCCACAGCCTCGGCCACGCGGGGATCGAACGCGCCGGGAATGATGTTCTCCTCGCTGCGGTCGGCATCGGTGATCAGGTCCGCGATGGCGTAAGCAGCGGCCAGCTTCATCCGGTCGTTGATGTCGCGGGCACGCACGCTCAAAGCGCCCTTGAACAGGCCGGGGAAGCAGAGCACATTGTTGACCTGATTGGGGAAATCGCTGCGGCCGGTGGCGATGATCCGCACGCCGCCTGCCTTGGCCTCGTCCGGCATGATCTCCGGGGTGGGGTTGGCCATGGCAAAAACGATGGCATCCTTGTTCATGGTGCGGCACAGCTCGGCTGTCAGGATGCCGGGGCGGGACACGCCAATGAACACATCGGCCCCCGCAAGGGCTTCTTTCAGGCCGCCCCGGATCTGGCGGGGGTTGGTCACTTCACCCAGCCAGTTTTTGTGGGCCTCGGCACTGTTGCAGCCCTTGTACAGGGTGCCGAACTGATCCACGGCCACAATATCCCTGGCACCTGCGGTCATCAGCATCTTGATGATGGCGGTTCCGGCTGCACCGGGGCCGTTCAGCACGATGTGTACGTCCTCCATCTTTTTGCCCACCACGCGCAGGGCATTGATCAGAGCAGCCGTGACCACGATGGCGGTGCCGTGCTGGTCATCGTGGAACACGGGAATGTCCAGCTCCCGTTCCAGCGTTTGCTCGATCTCAAAGCATTCCGGGCTTTTGATGTCCTCCAGGTTGATGCCGCCGAATGTGGGCGCAATGGCCTTGCAGGCGGCGATCACGCTGGCGGCATCGTGGGCATCAATGCAGATGGGGAACGCATCCACTCCGCCGAACTCCTTGAACAGAACGGCCTTGCCCTCCATCACGGGCAGACCGGCTTCCGGGCCGATATCACCCAGGCCCAGTACGGCGGTGCCGTTGGAGACAACGGCTACCATGTTGCCCTTGAACGTGTACTTGTAAACATCGTCCGGGTTTTCCTTGATCCTGCGGCAGGGCTCGGCCACGCCGGGGGTGTAGGCGGTGGAAAGATCGTCGCGGGTGGCAACTTCCACCTTGCTGACGATGCCCACCTTGCCGTGGTGGCTCTCGTGCATTTCCAGAGCGGCTTTGTTGTAATCCATGGGGGTTCCTCCTTATGGTTGATGGATGATTCCTTATTATAATAGAACGCGCAGCCCGGAGAAGCAAGAAGAAACTGCCTGCCGCCAGGCTGCGGCTTGACAAACAACGTTGGAACGATTATACTACAAATAGAGAAAGGCGCTGGCCCACAATGGTCAGTTTCCGTATCCCTTAGTCAAAAAGATTGACCGCGGAGTTGGGACACTGGGCGGTCAATCTTTTTTGTTATGCTTGCTCTCAATGTACTGCATGACCTTCAGCGTCACTTCGATCGAACCATGAGCCACGGTGATGATGGTATGAGTACGCGGACGGGTTACGGAAACTTGACCACCTTTTTGCGGGCAGCGCCTTGCTGTTTTTGACAGCAATTATAGCATATCACAGGCTTTGACAAAAAGCAACGACTTACGCAAGAGGCGTGAGGCATTTGTGGAAATTCTGCAAAATTCTTTTCTTTTTCATTTTTTGCCTTTATAATAAGACCTGCATGAACGAACGAGTGCCCGGCGGAGAACCGGCATTCCAACAGGAGGGAATCCATTTGAAACAGATCATCCGGAAAGCGCTCTGCCTGCTCTGCGCCGGTGCGCTGGCCCTGGGCGCGGCAGGCTGCTCCAAGTCCGCAGCTTCTTCTTCCGCTTCCAGCGGGGAAGTCTCACCTTATGGCAGCGCGGCAGACTATGATTACCAGAACTTTACTTACAGCGACGGGCTGGACGAAAACGGCTATTGGAGCAATGTCAGGGCATTGGACTATGTGACCCTGCCCGAAGATTATGCGGCCATCCCGCTCAGCAAGGCCGACCTGGAACCTACGGCGGAGGACGTGCAGAGCCAGATCGACAGCCTGCTGGACCAGAACACCACGCAGAAGCAGGTGACGGACCGCGCGGCAGTGGATGGCGACACCGTGAACATCGACTACGCGGGCAGCGTGGACGGCGTGGCCTTTACGGGCGGCACTTACAGCGGCTATAACCTGACACTGGGCAGCGGCTCCTTTATTGATGGCTTTGAGGATCAGATCGTGGGGCATACCCCCGGCGAAACGTTTGATGTGAATGTGACGTTCCCCGACGGATACAGCGACTCCACCGATGCGGAGGGCAACACCGTGGTCCTCAGCGGCAAAAAGGCCGTGTTCTCCGTGACGCTGAATTCCATCAGCGAGGAGATCCTGCCGGAGCTGACCGATGCCTGGGTGGACGAACACTACGGCACCTCCGATGATGTCCACACCGTGGAGGCGCTGCGTGCCCTGTTCCAGAAGATGCTGTATCAGGACAACCTGAATGCAGCCGTGATGAACTACCTGCTGGAAAACTCCACGTTCAAGGAGCTGCCGCAGGAGATCACGTCGTATGAGGTGAACCAGTGCCTGAACTACTACTACACCATGGGCAGCTATTACGGCTACGATCTGGACACCTTTGTGCAGAGCGCGGTCGGGTATGAAAATGCGGATGCGATGCTCAACGCCATGAGCGACAGCATCACCTCCTATTCCAAGGAAGCGCTGCTCTATCAGGCTGTGGCCGAGGCAATGGACATCGTGCCTACGCAGGAGCAGATCGACACCTACTCCGCCTACACCCAGACCTACGGTGCCAACTACTGCACCATGGTGGCCCTGATGGATGCCGTGACCGACGCATTGACCAGCGGCGCACAGGTGAGCTGAGGCATTCTTTTTCAAAAACCAGCAGCGGCTGTTCCGGTTTTTGCCGGGGCGGCCGCTTTCGTTTGCAAACAATTTGTGAATTCTCCGTCCAGGGAGGGAAACCCTATTGACAAAGGGGGCTGTTTGGAGTATATTTTTAGCAGTCGAACAGATAGAGTGCTAAAGCAACAAAGGTAAGTTCGGCGGGAGGTGCGAAAAACCATGAAACAAAAGTTGAAAACAGACTGCTTCCGGTTCCAGTGTCTCTGCGCTCGGAGCTTTTAGCAGAATGAATGTATGTCCGCTAAGATAACACGTTCCGGTATGAATGGAGGGTGATTCTATGAATACCAATCAATATACCCAGAAAACGCTGGAAGCTTTGCAGGCGGCGCAGCAGCTGGCTGTGGAGTACCAGCACAACCAGCTCGAGCCGGAGCATCTGCTCCATGCGCTTGCATCGCAGGAGCAGGGCCTGATCCCGCAGCTGCTCCAGAAACTGAATGTGGACCCCGGCAGCTTTGCTGCGGCTGTGGCCGAAAAGCTGGCCGCCCTGCCCCGTGTGTCCGGCTCCGGCCGTGACCCGGACAAGGTGTATATCTCGCAGGCCGCCGATAAGGTGCTCAGCGCCGCCGCCCGCGAAGCCAAGGCCATGAAAGACGACTATATCAGTGTGGAGCATGTGTTCCTGGGCCTGCTGGATGAGCCGACCCAGAACACCACCGAGCTGTTCCGCGCGTTTAACATCCAAAAAGATGCATTCCTCCGGCAGCTGACGGCCGTGCGCGGCAACCAGCGCGTGACCAACGACAACCCGGAGGATACCTACAACGCCCTGCAGAAATACGGCCAGGATCTGGTGGATCTGGCCCGCAAGCAGAAGCTGGACCCCGTGATCGGCCGTGACCAGGAGATCCGCAACGTGATCCGCATCCTGTCCCGGAAAACCAAGAACAATCCCTGCCTGATCGGCGAGCCGGGCGTTGGCAAGACCGCCATCGCCGAGGGCCTGGCCCAGCGGATCGTGCGCGGCGATGTGCCCGAAAACCTGAAAGACCGCACCGTGTTCAGCCTGGACATGGGCGCTCTGGTGGC